>NZ_JBICVP010000001.1:0-1044887 GCF_043199075.1 Streptomyces sp. NPDC048639 | reverse complement strand
CCTGACCCACCCACCGGACAGAGCGCCCCCCCCCCCCCCCCCCCCCCCCCCCCGGGGGGGGGCCCCCCCCGCCGCCCCCCCCCCCCCCGGGGCCCCCCCCCCCCCGCCCCCCCCCCCCCCCCGGATCTGTTGTCGGACGTGGGCTAGTAGGAAAGCCCGTATCCGACCGGGTACAGCACCTGGGCCGGGTCGTCCGCGCGCGGCACCGGAACCGGCAGTCTGCCCACCGGCTTCGCCCGGCCCGCCATGACGCGCGCCGCCGCCCGCAGTTCCACGTCGGTCCACGAGTACGCCGCCAGGGAGGCCCCGGCACCGGCGCCGCCGAGCCGCGCGATGTCGTACGGGTTGCGGATGGCCAGGTGCACCACGGGCACGTCCGTCGCCGCGAGGGCCTCGACCAGCGTGCGCTGCGAGGAGCCGGCGCCGACGTTGTACGTCAGCACCACCACCGCGTCCTTGCCCCGCGCCGCCGCGACCGCTTCGTCGATCTTCGCCTGCGCCGGGTTGGGCTGCGTCCCCGTGCTCGTGGAGAGCGCGGTGGCCGTGAATCCCAGCTCGGTCAGCGCCTTGGCGACGGTGGCGGTCGGCGGGCCGCCGGTGCCCGAGGGCGCTGCCGGGTCGACGCCGACGACGAGCACGTCCTTGTGCCTGCGCCGCGAGAGCGGCAGCAGGCGGTCCTCGTTGGCCAGCAGGGTGGTGGTCCGTTCGGCGAGCCCGTCCGCCGCCTTCAGGTGCGCACGGGTCCCCACGACCCGGTCCACCTCCGCGTGGCTGACGTACGGCTTGGTGAACAGGCCGCGGCGCGCCTTGAGTTCGAGGATGCGGAGGATCGAGGTGTCGAGGCGCTCCTCCTCGATCTCGCCGCCCCGCACGGCCTCCAGGACCGCGTTCCAGGCGACGGGCAGGTCCGGCGGGTTGAGCAGCTGGTCGACGCCCGCCTTGATCGCCAGAACCGGCACCCGGTCGTCGCCGTACTTCTGCCGTACGCCCGCCATGCCGAGCGAGTCCGTGACCACGACGCCGTCGTAGCCGAGCCGTTCGCGCAGGATGCCGGTGAGGATCGGGTGGGAGAGGGTCGCCGGGTCGTCGGCGGGGTCCAGGGCGGGGAAGAGCAGGTGCGCGGTCATGATCGAGTCGATGCCCGCCGCGATCGCCGCCTGGAACGGTGGTGCGTCCAGCTCCTCCCACTGCTGCGCGGTGTGGGTGATCAGCGGGAGTCCGTAGTGGCTGTCGGTGGCGGTGTCGCCGTGTCCCGGGAAGTGCTTCGCGGTGGCCGCGACCCCGGCGCTCTGATAGCCCTGCACCTGCGCGGCGACCATCGAGGCCACGGCCTTGGGGTCGGAGCCGAAGGACCGCACCCCGATGACCGGGTTGGCCGGGTTCACATTGACGTCCGCGACCGGCGCGTAGTCCTGCTTGATGCCGAGGGCCGCCAGTTCGGCCCCGGCGATCCGCGCGGCATTGCGGGCGTCGGCGCGCGAGGCGCGCGCGCCCAGGGCCATGGCCCCGGGCAGCAGCGTGGCGGGCGCGCCCACACGAGCCACTATTCCGTGTTCCTGGTCGGTGGAGATGAGCAGCGGTAGGGGCGTGGGCTGGGCGAGTCCGGCCTTCTGGATGCCGTTGGACAGCGACGCGATCTGGTGCGGATCACGCGTGTTGTGCGCCCAGGTGAAGTAGATGATGCCGCCGACGTGGTACTTCGCGATGAGTTCGGCCGCGTTGGCGACCCCGATCTCCTTCTTGTTCAGCTCGACGTCGGCCGGGTCGGGGGCGGTTGCCGAGTGCCCGTAGACCCGCATGACGAAGAGCTGGCCGACCTTCTCCTCCAGGCTCATCCGGGAGACGAGCTTCCGGAGCCGGTCGCGGTCGACGGGGGAGGGTGAACGCGCGGCGTGCGCCGCGGAGGCGGGGGACGCGGTCGCGGCGAGTGAGGCGGCGGCGGTGACGGCGGTGGCGCCGGCCAGAACGGAACGTCTGGACGGTCGCGGTCCTTGGGCGGGCGTTTCTTCGTGGTGCACGAGCGCTCCTTCCCGAAAGGAGGTGCGTGGCGGCGGAATGAAGGAAACTTCCAGGATTTGTCAGGAGACAGCGATAGCCGGAAAGTTAGTGCCAGTCAATGGGAAGCGCCGAGAACGGCCGTCCCCGGCGGATCGCCGCCCGGGGCGCGGCCGAGGTCTCCCGGCCCGGCAGGGCCCGTCCCGTACGGGCGTCCGCTACTCGGACTTGCGTGGGGACCGCCGCCGGCTCGGCAGACGCATCGTCAGCAGCCTGGCGCGCGGGGCCAGGCGCTGCGCCATCGCGAACACCGAGTCCGTACGCGACCGGTCCGTGTCCAGCACGGTGAAGAGGTTCACCCCGAGGTAGAAGGTGATCGCCGCGTTGGCGAGGTCGCGGGGCGGGGTGAGCCGGGCGAGCGGGGTGCCGCCGATCACGCGCTCCAGGGTGTCCTCGATGAACTGGTGCCAGGGTTCGGCGCGCCGTGCCACTTGCTCGCGCAGCTCGGGCTTGGCGATGGCGGCGGCCACCAGCTCCGTGAACAGCGTGATGCGGCCGCCCTCGAGGTCGTCGCGGTAGATGCGGGTGGCCGCTTCGGCCAGCTCCTCCAGCGTGCCGACGTCGGCGACGGTGGCGCGGTGCAGGGCCATCCGCTCGGCCGAGGACCGGTCCAGAGCTGCGAGCAGCAGCGGGTCGACCCCGCCGAAGTGGTAGAAGACCAGCGCCGAGTTGACCCCCGCCTCCTTGGCGATGGTGCGGGCGCTGGTGCCGCCGTACCCGTGGGCCTTCAGCACCGCGATCGCCGCATCGATCAGCCGGTCCTTGGTGTCCGCCGTCATTTGACCTTCCTTTCGCCGTGCCTTCATCATACGGTTTAATCGAGTGGTTAAACCGCTCGATGCAATCGACCGATCAAAAAGGAAGGGCTGGGTGGTAGCGATGCAGCAGGACAGGGAGGGGCAGGGCGGGGAGCGGCCCCTGATACCGCCGGCCCGCTTGCGGCTGGCCGCGGTGCTGGCGGCCCTCTTCACGGCGATGCTGCTCTACAAGGTGCTGCACGCCGGTCACTTGGAGCAGACCGCACTCTTCTACGTGGGCCTGCCCGCGTTCATCGCCCTCTCCGTCTCCCTCCGCGCCCGCCCCAGGAGCGCCACCGGCACGGCCCTCGCGTCCGTCACCATCGGACTCGCGCTCGCCGGACCGCTGCTGAACGAAGGCGTCGTCTGCCTCGTCATGGCCGCCCCGCTCTTCTACCTCCTCGCCGTGATCATCGGCTGCAGCGTGGACCGTGCCCGGGGGCGCAGGGCCCGGGGGGACGGCGGATCGGGCCGGGCCCACGCCGTGGTGAGCGTGCCGCTCCTCGCGCTGCTGGTACTGGAGGGCACGGGGATCTACGAACTGCCGCGCGACAACTCCGTCAGCGTGACCCGTACGGTCTCCGCGAGCCCGTCGGCGTACGAGGAGGCGCTCGCCGGCAGGCCACGCTTCGCCGCACCCGAGCCGCTGTTCCTGCGTGCCGTCCCGTTCCCGCGCCCGCGGATGGCCGAGGGGTCGGGACTCGACGTCGGCGACGTGCGGGTCATCACGTTCAACCCACGCAAGGGCCTGGGCATCGGGGCGCGGCCGACACCCCGCTCGATGCGTCTGGTGGTCGCGGAGCGGTCCGCCGGCCGGGTCCTGTTCCGGATCGAGGAGGACACCACCCTCGCCCGCTGGCTGTCGCTCGGCTCGGCGGAGGTGGAGTGGGTGCCCGCGGCGGGAGGCGGCACCGAGGCGAGCTGGACGCTGCACTACCGCCGTACCTACGACCCGGGCTGGTACTTCGGCCCGCTGCAGAAGTACGGCATGGAGCAGGCAGCCGCGTACCTCTCGGACACCTTCGCCGCAGGAGCTTTGACGGAGTCCTCGGAGGAAGCGAAGGGGGCGGCGGCGTCATGAGCGGAAACGGAGCCGCACTGGTCCGTGCCGCCTGCCTCTTCCTCCCCCTCGTCGGGACCGCCGCCGCGGGCGTCCGGCCGCCCGGACGCAGGGCTGTCGGGGCGGCCGTCCTGGCCACGGCGTGGAACGTCGTCTGGCTGCCCGCCGTCAACCTCCTTGCGATCCGAGCGGGTTGGTGGTCCTTCCACGCCGACGGCGGCACGGTGGCGGGACTGCCGGTCGACCTGATGCTGGGCTGGGCACTGCTGTGGGGCGCGCTGCCCGTGCTCGCCGGCTCCGACCGCCTTCCGCTGCCGCTCGTCGTGGCCGGGCTCGCCTGGTTCGACGTGGCCGCGATGCCGTTCGCCGCGCCGGTGGTACGGCTCGGCGGCGGCTGGCTCGTGGGCGAGGCCCTCGCAGTGGCGGCGGCCCTGGTACCGGGCCTCCTCCTCGCGCGCTGGACCCTGCGCCGGAAGCGGCTTGCCGTGCGGGCCGGCATGCAAGTCCTGCTCAGCGGCGTCCTGATGTTCGCCCTGCCCGTGGCACTGCTGCGGCCCGGACTGCCGGGCGGGACCGCCGGTGCGGCGCTCACCGCCCAGGTGCTCGCCGTACCGCTGCTGCTCGGCGTCGCGGCGGTGCGGGAGTTCGTGCAGCGCGGCGGCGGAACGCCCGTCCCGTACGACCCCCCGGTCCGGCTGGTGACCAGCGGCCCGTACGCGTATGTGCGCAACCCCATGCAGCTCTCGATCACGCTCGCATACGCCCTCCTCGCGCTGATCGCCCTCGACTGGCGGGCGGCCGCCGCCGCGGCCGTCGCGTTCGCCTACGGCGCAGGGCTCGCCGACTGGCACGAGAGCGAGGGGCTGCGGGCCGCCCACGGGGAGTGGTGGACCGCCTACCGCGCCGGGGTCCGCGCCTGGCTGCCCCGACTGCGCCCATGGCCCGGCACCGCGACCGCCCGCCTCTACGTCGCCGAAACCTGCGGCCCCTGCAGCCGGTTCGGCCGCTGGGTCGCACTCCGCCGCCCGGTCGGACTGGACCTGCTCGCCGCCGAGGACCACCCGCGGGCGCTGCGCCGGATGACGTACGAGACGGACGACGGGACCGTACGGGCCGACGGCGTCGCCGCGTTCGCCCGGATGCTGGGCCATCTGCACCTGGGGTGGGCCCTGTTGGGCTGGGTGCTGGCGACCCCGGGCCTGCGCTGGTTCGCCCAGCTCTGCGCCGATGCCTTGGGCGCGGGGCCGCGGGACATCCCGCACCGGGCGAGCGGCCCGTCCGCGGCG
Organism: Streptomyces sp. NPDC048639; assembly: GCF_043199075.1. Taxonomy (NCBI): domain Bacteria; kingdom Bacillati; phylum Actinomycetota; class Actinomycetes; order Kitasatosporales; family Streptomycetaceae; genus Streptomyces; species Streptomyces sp. NPDC048639. The sequence goes on along the minus strand of NZ_JBICVP010000001.1, from coordinate 1,039,689 downwards.
GTTCCGCCGGAATGCCGTCTGGAGCCGCGCGCCTGAGCGGGCGTGGCCGGGGCCGCGCTTGCGCGGGCCGGAGACGAGGGGCGGTGACGAGGGGCGATGACGACGGGCGATGAAGTCCTGGACGGATCGGCCGTGCCGGTCGGGCAAGGCGGCGAATCAGGCTGCCCCTGTAGCCGCTGGGAGATGAGTAGAGCTTTCTCTTTCGAGGCGGTCTTCCGCTGTCTAGGTTCCCCGAGCGGGGCCGGGGGCGGCTGGCGGCTCCGGGGAGGGAGTTTTGTGGGAGATGGCATGGCGGCGGCTGCTGGGGCGATTCCGTGCGCCCGCGCCTTTGATCCTCCTGCCGCAGGCCGAGGGCGTCGAGGACATGGGCCTGGTGACGCTGCGGCCCGCGGAGCCTGCGGCCGAGGCCCAAGGCGAGGTTCTCGGGCACTTGTACAGAACTCACCGATTGTCCCTGGTGCGACTGGCCGTTCTGCTGGTGGGCGATCATGCGACGGCCGAGGACGTGGTGCAGGACGCGTTTGCCGCCGTGTGCCGCAGATGGCGCGCGCTGGATGACGGCACGAGCAAGGTGCCGTATCTGCGGCGGGCTGTGGTCAACCGGGCCCGGTCGGTGCTGCGGAGGCGCCGGGTGGCCGACGCGTTCCGCCCGGAGGAGCAGCACCACGCTGCGTCCGCGGAGGACGCGGCACTGCTGGCCGACGAACACCGGGAACTGCTGGGCGCGTTGCGCCTGCTGGCTCCCCGCCAACGGGAGATCTTGGTGTTGCGGTACTGGGCGGGGCTCTCGGAGGCGGAGATCGCTGAGACGATGCGCATCTCCAAAGGCGCGGTGAAGTCGATGGCCCACCGATCGCTGGCCGCGCTGCGCAAACGGCTGGAGGACTGACCGGTTCGTCCTCCGGGAGATGATTCCGAGACCTTTGAGGGAGCCTGCTCCGGCTTCGCGCGCGCAGAGGGTGGATGCTGAGGCCCGATGGAGGATCCGATGGAGCCGGAGTCACCGGAGACAGCGGCTTTGGAGGAGCGGCTGCGTGCCGCACTGGCCGCAAGGTCGGCACTGGTGACCGCGCGGTCGCTGAGGCCCGTTGACACCTCCCCGGCACGGCGGTGGCCGCGGCCGCTGCTGAGCCTCGGGGCGTCGGTGGCCGCGGCATTCCTCGCGGTCGTCACCGTGGTCACCTTCCCGCACCCTCTGGCCGAGCAGGAACGACACACCTCCGTGGCCACCTCCCGCCAGGTCGATCTGCACGGCCTGAGCTTCCGGGTACCCCGCGGCTGGACGGACTGGCAGCCCGAGCCGGGCGTCCAGGCCTGTGTACAGCCGCCAGGTGTCCCGCACGAGATCGATCACTGCTGGGCCACCGGTATCCAGGTCGCCACGCAGACCGGTGACCAGAGCGAGAGCCTGGAAGAGCAGGACTGGCCCCGCACGTGGTTGAACTGCTGGACCGCGGACGGACGGACGAACTTCTCCGACCCCATGACCGGCAGCCGCCTGATCGACCGGGACTCCATGCGGATCTCCCGACAGCGGGTCGACTACCGGGCCTGGCGGGTGACCTGTCGAAGCGGCCAGGAGTTCACCGCCCGCCTGTGGTGGATCCCCCGCCACGAGACCAGCATCCGCGCTCTGCGCCTCGACTCGCGCGACGCATCCCTGGCAGAGGAGCTCGTCTCCTCGATCACCCTGCGCTGAGCCGCGGGCGGGCTGGGCTGCGCCTTGCGTTGAGCCGCGCCTTGCGTTGAGCCGTACCCTGCGCTGAGCCGCACCCTGCGCTGAGCCGCACCCCGCGCTGAGCCGCACCCCGCGCTGAGCCGCACCCCGCGCTGAGCCGCACCCCGCGCTGGGCCGCACCCCGCGCTGAGCCGCGGGCGCGGCCCCGCCGGCGAAGACCCCGAAGAGACTTCTTCGTCGCAGGCAACCTTTGCGCGGCCGGCGCGTGTATCTCTCGGATCGCCTTGCCGATCCCGGGCCGGCGCACCCGCCGAGCCCGCACCGATCGCCGGCCGGGAACCTGGCCGGACGCACTTGTGAACGAGGTATGCCCGTGACTTCCCGCTCCCGTGGCCTGATAGCCGCCGTCCTGCTGACCGGTGCGCTGGCCACCCTGCCCGCCTGCAACAACAAGGACTCCTCCGCTTCGGACTCCTCCGGCTCGGACTCGTCGGCCGGGCAGGCGGACTCCAAGCCCAAGGAGAAGCCGGAAGGGGACACGTCCGGAGGGGACGACTCCTGCCGCAAACTGGTGGCCTCCGCCGAGGTGAAGAAGGCGGTGACCGACGCCTACCGGCAGGCATTTCCGGTCTTCGAGCACATCAAGCCGACTCCTGGCAGCTTCTACTACGGCGAGTGCGGCAACCGCTTCGCCGGCACGACGTTCGAGGTGACGCCGGGACACTCCGAGAAGGAGGGGGTCCACATGCAGGACGAGGGCTCCACCATGAAGTACTTCACCGTCCAGGACGGTGAGTGGATGTTCATCGCTTCCGGCGCGGAGGAGCTGGCCAAGGGCTGCACCGCAGTCAAGGAAATCCCGGCCGAGTTGGCGCGTGTCTGGAATGACTGCCCGGTCGGTTGATCGCGCGGGCCGCTCGAACACCGCGACATCGGAGGGCGGGAGCAGCAGCCGGACCCGGCCTGCCCCCGTCAAAGGGCCCCAGCAGTGGCACTGCTGGGGCCCAGCTCCTGCGACAGTCCGGTCGCGGGTCCGGTACGGGCCTGAGGTGTCCGTCGCGTCCGGACGCGCGGGCGCTTCGGCCCGGGCCGCGACGGCCCACCGCCGGCGGGCGGAAGCTGGGACCCACGCCTCCACCGGCCTGCGGGAACGTGCTCAGCGCAGCGCGTCGTTGTAATGCAGGATCCGGTTGACCAGATCGGGGCCGGGGAAATCCATCATGATCGTGCCGGTCTTCTTGAGGCAACGCTGCGGTGCACAGGGGGCGTTGACGCTCTCGAGGTAGGAGAATCCGCGGGAGTTCACGCCCTCGATGCCGAGGACTCCGCCCGCCACGGCGTCCGGGAACGCGCCCAGGCTCGCGCCGCTGAAGTGCGTGACGTACATCTTCCCGCCCGCCGGATTCTTCAGCTTCTCCAGCTGGGTCCTGGCGTCGTCCCAGCGCCGGGAGATGTCGAAGATGGTGGGCACCTGGTAGTGGTCCTCGATGTCCATGTCGGCACGCGACCAGCGCAGCCCGAACGGCTCCGCGCTGTCGAAGTTCTGCAGGAAGACGATTTTCCCGCGGCTCTCACCCAGTCTCGGGAACGGGTCGTTCACCGACTTCGGCCGCCACAGGTACTGGCTCATCAGCCCCGCGGTCTCGGGGTTGCTCTCCACGTACCACTTGAGGGTCTGCTCGAAGGTCCGGGTGACGTTCTCCTCGGTGTGCTCCTGCTGGAGGCGCATGAGGACGGTCTCCCGGGGGTGCTCCTTGAGGAAGTCCGTGGTCTCCCGCAGCACATCGGTGAAGTTCTTGTTCAGATAGACCACGCCGTGGTGAATGGTGAAGACGTCCCCGATGTGCCGCAGCCGGATGTCCAGCGCACGGATACCGGAACGCAGTTGCTGCGGGAGATCGCTCTCCTGCGTCTCCGCGATCGGGGTGACGGCACGGGCCATGGTGTCGTGGGTACCGGGGATCGAGAGGTCCGTCAGGGCGGTTCCGTCGGGAAGCCCGCCCATCCAGTCGGGGTTCGAGGCCCGCTCCAGGCCGTAGGTGTCGACGCCGTCGGTGGCGGCCGCGGGCGGCGCGGTGAGGCCGATCGTGGCACCCGCGAGGGCGAGTGTGGCGAGCCAGAGGGCCGCCCGGCTGCGGGGACGGCGCCGAACCTGCGTCGCCGGTGCGGCGGTTCGGGATCGCGTGCCCGGGTCGTCCTCGGGTTCACGCGGACCGGCGGGGCGGGAGTACGCGGTCTGTGGGGGTGACGCTGCAGGGGACATCTCAGCCTCCTCGACTACGTGGCTTGGGGGCGCGCACGGAGCCTCGGTCGCTGCGGAAGCGGAGCGACCGAGCTTCGGGTTACTTTTGCGTAACCCGAAGCCGGAGGGAATGCCTTGTACCTATTCCGTCGTAGGGAATTCACCTGACTTCACGCCCGAGACGAAGGCGGTCCAGGCGGAGTTGGTGAAGGCGAGGTGGGGGCCGTGGGGGTTCTTGCTGTCTCGGACGGGTACGACTCCGGGGCAGCCATCGGCCACCTCGACGCATTCTCCGCCGTCCCCGTTGCTGTGGCTGCTCTTGCGCCAGTTGGCTGTGCTCAGTTCCCGGGTGGTCGGCATGATGTCCACGGTCCTCCTTCGCCTAGTCCGTTGTGGGGAATTCACCTGATTTCACGCCGGTGAGGAAGGCGGTCCAGGCGGAGTTGGTGAAGACGAGGGAGGGGCCGTGCGGGTGCTTGCTGTCCCGGACTGGTACGACTCCGGGGTAGCCATCAGCCACCTCGACGCACTCTCCTCCCGCCCCGTTGCTGTGGCTGCTCTTGCGCCAGTTGGCTGTGCTCAGTTCCCGGGTGGTCGGCATGACGTCCAGTCCTCCAGTGCCGCTCGGATCAACGCCTTGGATTCGCGAGGCGAGAGGGCCATCGCCCTGAGCAGATCGTAGGACTCACGCCGCTCAGCGACGCCACTGCGGTCCTCGATGATCGTGCCCGCACGACTGCCCTCCTCGTAGGCCAAGAGTGGTTGGTCGGGCACGGTGTAGAGCGTCAGGGAGCCTCCGAGCAACTCCGGGTGCTCGCCTGCCGCAAACGGCAGGATCTGCAAGGTGATGCCGGGCTCCGCGGTGCACACGATGAGCCGGTTCAGTTGATCTCGCATGACCTCGGGCCCGCCGATTGGACGGCGCAGCACGGCTTCGTCCAGGACGAACCAGCATCGCGGAGGCTTGACGCCCCTGAGCCGCTTCTGCCGGTCGATGCGCGCTGACACCATGGCCTCGATCTCCGCCTCGGGGGCATGCGGTTGTACTCCGTGCATCAATCGAGCTGCGTACGCGGGGGTCTGGAGCAGGCCGGGAGCGGCGGCGCTCTGGTACTGCTCGATGATTGATGCCCGGCTCTCGATCTCGATGACGCGCCGGAACTTGCCTGGAAAGGGCTCGTTCTTCGCGACCTGGTGCAGAGACACGAAGAACCCGTCCGTGCCGAAGCACGCGTCCAGGCTCGACGGCAAGTCGTCATACGGCAATGACTCCGCGCCCTCGATCCGGGCGAGATGCGACTTGCTGTAGTTCAGCACCTCCGACAGCCGTCTCAGCGACATGCCCGCCTTGATCCGGTGCCGGCGGACTTCGGCGCCGAACAGGTCCCGCGCCGAGCGGTCCGGGGAGAGTTCCCGCGGTTCGAAGGTCATCGGTCCATCCCTCCCTGTCCCATGACGACCCGTGGGACAGCAACCCGCTGCCGAGCGTAGCCGCGCTGGGCGACGATGGGGGCACACACCGTAATGGTTCCTCCGCGTGAAGCGGTCGAACGGGCCCCGGCGGCCGCTGCAACGACCCCGGGGCGTGGCCAACGCAAACCCAGGAGCGTCGACATGACGGAGCCTATGTCCCCGAGCCCCCCGCGGGTGAGGGCAATTCCCGCCCCCCGCAGGTCCTGCCCGATGGACGATGCGGGCACCGCAGGGCTTAAGGCAACGGCGGCCCTCCACGGGGCCAACGGAACGGGGACGGAGGCGACATGAGCGGAGCCGGAACGCCCGTGCCCCTCCGCATGTGCGTGCGCTGCCAACGGACCACGACCTCGCCGGTCCTGGTCCACGAGGTGCACGGGGCGAGCGGACCGGGCTGGAACGTGTACGCCTGTCCCGCGTGTGCCCCGCACCTCCCGCCCGCGCCCGATCCGCTGGTGGTCCTCGAAGCCGCACAGCGGAACAGGTGCCGGGAGGCGGATCGGTGAGCGGAGCCGAGGACGAACGGCGGGAAGCGGGGCCCGTGTCGCGCATGACGTTGAGGGTCCGCACGGTGACGCGCGAGGGCGCCGAGACGGGCCCGGTGGCGGAGGTACGCGTCGTGGCCGGCGATGCCGTGGACGTTCAAGGGCTCGGCCTTGCCTGGCCGCCGTGCGCCTGTCCCCGCCATCGCGCATAGGGCGCAACGCCGTCCCGGTCCCGGCCCGGCCTGGCCGGGACCGGGACGGCTCGGGCAGGCACCGGGACAGTTCGGCGCGAGCGGTCCGCGCGCCCGGCCTCAGGCCGACTGGGCCAGCAGCCAGGACAGATGGTCGCGGCCCGGCTCCAGCAGGGCCGGAAGGTCCTGGGCCTCCGGGTACCAGCGCTTCTCGTACTCCCAGCACAGCCAGCCGTCCCAGCCCGCGCGGCTGAGCAGTTCGACCGACTCGGCGAGCGGCAGCACCCCCGCGCCGAGCGGGAGCGGGGTCGTGTCCTGGGCGGTGGCGATGTCCTTCACCTGGACATAGCCGAGGTGTGGGGCGAGCACCGCATGGGTGGCGGCCGGGTCCTCGCCGCCGAGCCACGGATGCATCACGTCCCAGATCGCGCCGACGTTGCGGTGGCCCACCAGGCCGAGGATGCGCGCCGCGTCCACACCGCGGCGGTGGGAGTCATGGGTCTCCAGGAGCAGGCGGACGCCGAGGTCGGCGGCGTGCGGTGCGGCCGCCGCGAGACGGCGGGCGGCGATCACGTCCGCCTCCTCGGCGGGCTGGTCGCCGCCGCCGGGGAAGACGCGTACGTACGGGGCGCCCAGGTCACCGGCCAGGGTCAGCAGGGAGCCCAACTCGTCGATCACGGGCTCGTCGTCGCCGGGCGCGGCCACCTGCGTGTACCCGGCGACCGCGAGGATCTCGACTCCCGCCGCCTTGAACTCCTCGGCGACACCGACCCGTTCGGAGATCCCGAGACCGGTGTTCACCGGCTCCTCGGGGTGCGCCCGCAGCTCCACGCCGTGATAGCCGCCGGCCGACGCCAGCCGCGCCACGTCCGCGACGGGCATACCGGGCACTCCGAGGGTCGAGAAGGCGAGTTTCACGGCTGCTCCAGACGGACGGGGCGGGCGGGTGGGCTGCTCGGGGCGGGCGCGGGGGCCGGGCCGCCGTACGGTGGACCCCGCCGGGCGCCGCCGTCCCGCGCACCCGCGTGACGTGCACCAGGCACAGTGCCAGAAACCGGGCGGCCCCGGCTACGATCACGCGCCGCGACGCCCGCCACGGGGCGGTGGTGGTCAGGTTCCGGCCGTCAGATCCAGTCGCCAGTCCTGGCCCGTCAGATCGGTGCCGTAGCTGTGGTGCCGTTCCTCGGCGACGAGAGCGAAGCCGGCCCGTGTGTAGAGCTTCCGGGCGGCGGTGAGCACGTCGTTGGTCCACAGCACCAGTTCGCGGTACCCGGCCTCGCGGGCGAACCGTACGCAGGCGCGGACGAGCAGGTCGCCGATCCCGTGACCGCGCGCGGCCGGGTCGACGAGCAGCAGCCGCAGGCGGGCGGTGTCCGGCGCCTCGTCCCGTACGCACATCACCGAACCGACCGGCGTGCCGTGGAGTTCGGCGATCCACACCCGCTCCCGCGCCGGGTCGTGGTCCTCGGCGTAGGCGGCGACGATGCGGGCGACCAGCGCCTCGAAGCCGGCGTCCCAGCCGTACTCGGAGGCGTAGAGCGCGCCGTGCGCCGAGACGATCCACCCGAGGTCCCCGGGGCCGGGCTCCCGCAGCCGGACCTCCGGGCGCGCGGGAGACTCGGCGAGGGTGGAGCGGACGGTGCGCAGTGCCCGGGTCAGCTCCCGGATCTGGGTGCCGTTGCACGGGTGCAGCAGCTCGGCGGTGGCCTGCCGCGACCTGGCGTCCAGGTCGGCGGCCGCGGCCCGTCCGGCTTCGGTGAGTCCGATCTGCTGGTGGCGGGCGTCGTAGGTGTTGCGCTCGCGCGTGATCAGCCCCTGCTGCTCGAAGCGGGCGAGCATCCGGCTCAGATGCGAGGCCGCGAACCCCAGGTCCTCACGCAGCCTCTGCACATGGGTGAGGTCGCGACGGGCCAGCTCGTAGAGGACGCGCGCCTGGCTGAGCGTGTACGGGGTGTGCAGCTTCTCGGGGTGGTCGAGGACGCCGATGAGCCGGGTGTAGACGCGGTTGAACGCGCGGACCTCCGCCACCGCCGTATCGAGTTCGTCGGCTGTACCCATGCCGGGGCCTTCCCGTACGGCTCTGCAGAACTGCTTGACTCAATAGTTGCTCTCGGTCAAGCATTTGTGAAGAGGGTCCTGCCCAGCGATGCGGCCGGTGCTTCGGGTGCGGCAGCCGGAGCCGCTCGACCGCGTCCTTTGCCGGACGGGGCAGCTCCACCAGCGGTACCGGGACGGCATGGAGGGTCGGCTCGGCGCCCTCGGCCCGGTCCTCCATGCCGTCCCGGGTGCTGTCCAACACCCGGTACCGGGATGCCCGGTCGGCCCAGCTGCGTGCCGACACTTTCGCGGGTCCGAGACGGGATGGTGCCCGTCTGTGTCCGTTCGTGCGGCACCACGGCAGGATGCCCGGCCGCTGCTCGCCCCAGCCCACGGCCCTCCCGAGGGCCTCAATCCCTACGCGATCCGGATGCTGCCGGCGGGCAGCGAGCGGTCTTGTCCGGGCCCTTCGGACAACGCCGCCGTTGCGATGGCACCACTCCGGGCCGGGCAGCCCGTGCCGCGCTGCAACGGCGCTGCCGAACACACGCAAGGAGAACTCCCGATGAAGAGCCCGCCGCGGACGGCGGAGACTCTGTCGATCCGCACCGCCCCTTCCGATCAGGCAGCTCGGGAGGCCCTCCACACGGCAATCGCCACTCCGAACGAGGAAGGAGGACTTCGTCGCGTCCGCAGATGACGGTGGAGTCTTTCGGCACTTTCGGGGCCTCCGGGGCTTCCGGTCCCGTGCGCCATGTGTGTCCGACGGATCAGTTGACCGTGTGAACTCGGTCCCGCCCGGTAAGGGGTTGCCGGCGCCTCAGTACGGCTGCTCGAGCCGCTCGACCGCGTCCTTGGCCTCCTTCAGGCCGGCGCCGGTGATCTCGCGGTAGGCCTTGATCGCCTCGATCTTCTTGCCCTTCCGCAGAAGATCTCCGACCCGGTCCATCCCCGGCTCGGGCTCGCCGATCCCCAGATGGTCGAGGATCCGGCGGATGTCGCGTTCCAGCCGGATGTTGCGGCGGTCGATGCGATCGAGCTTGCGCTCCAGTGTCAGGCCCAGCAGGCCGATCAGAGGGATGAGGAGAAACACTGCTATGTCCATGGTCAGCAGATCCTAGCCACACCCCGGACAGCCGCCCCGGCGGACCGACTTGGCGCCACCAGGTCGCGATCGCGCGCCGCTGCTACGCCTCCGCGGGCGGCGGGGCCGTCGACGCGCGGGCCATCAGATCGGCGCGGATCGTCGCCACCCCACCCGGCGGCGGGGTCTCCCGGCCCATCGCCAACCGCCCCGCGCGGGCGCCCGCGTCGTGCAGCGGCAGCCGTACGGTCGTGAGCGCGGGCACGGTGTCCACGCTGAAGGGCAGGTCGTCGAAGCCCGCGACCGAGACATCCTCCGGAATGCGCAGACCGCTGTCGCGCACAGCTGCGCAGACGCCCAGCGCGATCGAGTCGTTGGCGGCGGCGATCGCGGTCAGATCGGGGCGGCGGCGCAGCAGTTCGAGCGCGGCGTCGTAGCCGGACTCGCGGTCGTACGAGCCGTGGACGGTCAGCTTGGCCTGGTCCTCCGCGATCCCGGCGGCGGTGAGGGCGGCGAGGTGTCCTTCGAGGCGGTGCCGTGTCGTGGAGCGGCCGACCGGGCCCGCGACGTAGCCGATCGTGCGGTGGCCCAGGGCCAGCAGATGCCCGGTCAGCCGCTGGGCCCCGCCGCGGTTGTCGAAGGCGAGGGTGACGGCAGCGGCGGGGTCCACGCCCTCCGCGCCGGGAAGGGCCGTCAGCGGTGGCCGCCCGCAGAGCACGATCCGGGTCCCGGCGGCGGAGAGGCGGCCCAGCTTCGTGGCCACGGCCGTGCTGTGCTCGGGGTCCTCGGCGGCGCCGCCGGTGAGGACGACAGCGGCGGCGCGCTGCCGCTGGAGCAGGGTGAGATAGGTGAGTTCGCGCTCGGGGGATCCGCCGGTGTTGCACACCACGGCCAGCTTCTCGCAGCCCCGCCCGTCCGACTGGCCGCCGCCGATCTCGGACTGGGCCGCGCCGGCGATGATGCCGAAGAAGGGGTCGGCGATGTCGTTGACGAGGATGCCGATCAGGTCGGAGGTGGCGGCGGCGAGCGAACTCGCCGGGCCGTTCAGTACGTAGTCCAGTTCGTCGACGGCGCGCAGCACGCGGGCCCTGGTCGTCTCCGAGACGGGGTAGTTGCCGCTGAGGACGCGGGAGACCGTGGCCGACGAGACCTGGGCGCGGGCCGCCACATCCGCCAGGGTCACTGCCATCGCTGCCTCCGCATGCCTGAGAGCCGTGAGTGGTGCGGAACGGGGAGCCCGGGGTCCCCTGTTCGACCGTCCGACACATGCTCTCACTTCGTGACACGCGGTGTGGTGCGTTGGCTTCCTCCCGGGCACCGCATGGAGGGAAGCGCTTTCCGTGAAGGCGCTGTTGAGCGCCCCCTCCGGCCGCGGGGGCGGAGGGGGCAGGAGCGGTGGACCCGGGCCGAGCCCGGGGGAAGGTTCCGGTGCCCGCCGGGGTCGCCTGGCAGGCGATACGCGCCGACGGCCGCCCGCCGGGGGCCTCTTGCGGAGGCGGCGTCGGCCGGTGTGTGTGGGTGCGATCGCCGAACGCGAGGGTGTGGGTGAGCGGTTGCGTCGCGAGAACCCTCCGGTGGGAGCGAACTCGTTCACCGGGTGCGTCTCCGCCGGGTCAACGGTCTCTCGCGCGGGCCGGGTTCGGAAGTCCGGGCTCGCTTCCGGCCGTCACTGGGGGAACCCTTGGGAGGGGTTGAGGCCCTCTTGATGAGGGGGAGCACCCCGGCTAGCGTTGACCGGTTAGAAAGCGCTTGCTTCCTGCTTGTGCCCTGCCCGGTCGGCCCGCCGCAACGGGCGACGGGTGACCGGAGAACGAGCCCCCGAAGGCCGGAAGACCGGAAGACCGGAAGAGAGGAACCCGCGTGACGCGTAGGACGGTTCGGATCGCCATGAACGGCGTGACCGGTCGCATGGGCCACCGCCAGCACCTGGTCGGGTCGATCCTCGCCATCCGGGAGCAGGGCGGCCTGGATCTCGGCGACGGCTCGGTGCTGTGGCCCGAGCCCGTCCTCGTCGGCCGGCGCGCCGACGCCCTGAAGGACCTCGCCGACCGCCATGGTCTGGAGCACTGGACCACGGACCTCGGCGCCGTCCTCGCCGACCCCGCCACCGACATCTACTTCGACGCGCAGGTGACCACGGGCCGGGAGCGCGCCGTGCGTGCGGCGATCGCCGCGGGCAAGCACATCTACTGCGAGAAGCCCACGGCCACCGGGCTCGCCGGCGCCCTGGAACTCGTACGGCTCGCCGACGCCGCCGACGTCAGGCACGGAGTCGTCCAGGACAAGCTCTTCCTGCCGGGCCTGCTCAAACTGAAGCGGCTGATCGACGGCGGATTCTTCGGCCGGATCCTGTCCGTGCGCGGCGAGTTCGGCTACTGGGTCTTCGAGGGAGACTGGCAGCCGTCCCAACGGCCGTCCTGGAACTACCGGTCGGAGGACGGCGGCGGAATCGTCGCGGACATGTTCCCGCACTGGGAGTACGTCCTGCGCGGGCTCTTCGGCGCCGTACGCACCGTGCAGGCCCATGTCACCACCCACATCCCCGCCCGCCGGGACGAGCGGGGCCGCCCCTACGACGCGACGGCCGACGACGCCGCCTATGCCGTTTTCGAACTCGACGGCGGCGTGGTCGCTCAGATCAACTCCTCCTGGGCGGTCCGGGTCCACCGCGACGAACTGGTGGAGTTCCAGGTGGACGGCACGGAGGGATCGGCGGTCGCCGGACTCCGCAACTGCCGCGTCCAGCACCGCTCGACCACGCCCAAGCCCGTCTGGAACCCCGACGCGCCCGTCGGGATGAGCTTCCGCGACCAGTGGCAGGAGGTCCCGGACAACACCGCCTTCGGCGGCGGGTTCAAGGCGCAGTGGGAGCTGTTCCTGCGCCATGTCGTCCTCGACGAGCCCTGGACGCACGACCTCCTCGCGGGCGCGCGCGGGGTGCAGCTCGCCGAACTCGGCCTCAGGTCCGCCGCGGAGGGACGCCGTCTCGACGTCCCCGAGCTGACCCGCCCGCGGTCCGGCAACGGAACCGCCGTGACACCTCAGACCGTGACGCCGCAGGCCGCGACGCCTCAGACCGTGACGCCGCAGGTCGCGACGCCCCCGGCCGCGACGGCACCCACCGCCGGTACGGCGAGGACGCTCCGGTGATCCGGCTCCCGGGCCCCGGGGGCGTGCTGCGCACGTACGAGCCGCGACCCGTCCCGGCCCCCTGCGTCGCCGCACCCGCCCCGGCGCCCCGGCACGGCTCGCGGGACCGAACGGCCGCCGCCCCGGCGCCCCTTGCCTCCCGTACGGTCTTCGCCGCCGCCCACGTCGTCGCCGATCCGTTCGCCGACACCACCCCCGACGGCCCCGCTGCCCTCGACTGGGACGCCACGCTCGCCTTCCGCCGCCACCTGTGGTCCCACGGTCTCGCCGTCGCCGAAGCCATGGACACCGCACAGCGCGGGATGGGCCTGGACTGGCCGACCGCCGCCGAACTGATCCGCCGGTCGGCGGCCGAGGCCCGGGCGGTCGGCGGCCGGATCGCCTGCGGGGCGGGCACGGACCAGCTCACCGGACCGGCCGCGGGCCTCGCCGGCGTACGGGCCGCCTACGAGGAGCAGCTCGCACTCGTCGAGAGCACCGGAGCACAGGCCGTCCTCATGGCCTCCCGCGCCCTGGCCGCCGCCGCCCGCGGGCCGGACGACTACCTCGCGGTCTACGGCGACCTGCTGCGCCAGGCCGCGCGCCCCGTCATCGTCCACTGGCTGGGCCCGATGTTCGACCCGGCGCTCACCGGCTATTGGGGAAGCGAGGACCTCGATGCCGCGACCCGTACGTTCACGGAACTCGTCGCCGCCCACCCCGGCCGGGTCGACGGCGTCAAGGTCTCGCTGCTCGACGCCGGCCGCGAAGCCGCGCTGCGCCGCCTGCTGCCGGACGGCGTCCGCGTCCACACCGGCGACGACTTCCACTACCCCGAGCTGATCGAGGGCGACCACCGCGGCTTCAGCCACGCACTGCTCGGCATCTTCGACCCGCTTGCGCCGCTCGCCGCCGAGGCCGTCCGCGTTCTGGACACCGGGGACGCCAAGGGCTTCCGTGCCCTGCTGGACCCCACCGTGCCGCTGTCCCGGCACCTGTTCGGTCCCCCGACCCGCTTCTACAAGACGGGAGTTGTGCTGCTGGCCTGGCTGGCGGGCCATCAGTCCCACTTCACCCTGGTGGGCGGTATGCAGTCGGCCCGCTCCCTGCCCCACCTCGCGCGGGCGTACGAACTGGCCGACGGGCTCGGCCTGTTCCCGGACCCGCGGCTGGCCGAGGCCCGTATGCGGTCCCTTCTCGTGCTGTACGGAGTCGACGCGTGAGCGCCGCCCCCCGCCGCGAACTGGAGCGGCTGAGCCTCAATCAGGAGACCGTCCGCCAGTGGTCCCTCCCCGAACTCGCCGACGGCTGCGCGAGGGCCGGCGTCCCGGGCGTCGGGCTGTGGCGCGCACCGGTGGCGGAATACGGGGCCGGGCGTGCGGCCCGGCTCGTACGGGACGCGGGCCTGGCCGTGACGAGCCTGTGCCGCGGAGGGTTCTTCACCGCCGAGGACCCGGCCGCGCGGGCGGCCGCCCTGGAGGACAACCGGGCCGCCGTCGACGAGGCCGCCACGCTCGGCACCGGAACCCTGGTCCTGGTGTCGGGCGGCCTGCCCCGGGGGAGCCGCGATCTGGCGGGCGCCCGGCAGCGGATCGCCGACGCACTGGGCGAGTTGGCGCCGTACGCGGCGGTGCGGGGGGTCCGGCTGGCGATCGAACCGCTGCATCCGATGTACGCGGCCGACCGCTGCGTCGTGTCGACCTTGGCACAGGCCCTGGACCTCGCCGAGCGCTTCCCGGCGGAACAGGTCGGCGTGGTCGTGGACACGTACCACTTGTGGTGGGACGACACGGTGGCCGGCCAGATCGAACGTGCCGGGCGCGGCGGCCGGATCGCGTCCCTCCAGCTCGCGGACTGGGTGACGCCGCTGCCCGAGGGGGTGCTTCTGGGGCGGGGCCAACTGGGGGACGGCTGCGTGGATCTGCGCTGGTTCCGGGAGCGGACCGATGCGGCCGGGTACGACGGTCCGATCGAGGTCGAGATCTTCAACCCGGGGCTGTGGGCACGCGACGGGAGTGAGGTCCTCACCGAGGTCGCGGAGCGCTACGTACGGCACGTCCTGCGGACGCCCGCCGATGCGTCGGTGCCTGCCGACGCGCGCGGCGACGCCGTGGAACCGGGACCCGCCGACGGGTGAGGAGCCGCCGTGGAACCGGGACCCGTCGACGGGTGAAGAGCCGCCGTCACTTCCGGGCCCTGCGGTGGTCGGCGATGACCGACAGGACGACGGGGAGCAGGAGTTCGAGGGCGCGGGACACGGACTCGACCGGGAACCCGGTCCGTTCCGCCACGGCGTCGGCGGTGGAGGCGGAGATCCTGCTGATGACTCCGGCCAGCGTGTCCTCCCCGGTCGAGGCGGGCACGGCCGAGACGGTGGCCTCGACGGCCGTCTGCGCGCCGCGGACGTCGGTGCCGAGCTCCCCGGCGAGCTCGCGGAGGCGGTCGTCGCCGAGCTCGGCCAGAATATCCCCCAGCAGAGATTCGTCCCTCATGGGACAAACGCTACGGGGCGCGCCTGCTGTCAGCACGTCGGGTGACAAAACAGTAACTGCCGGAAACCGTGCAACCCTTCCCGCCCCTCGTGGGTCGTACTCGGAGTCAGGCCTCCTGTGGAGGGCCCGGGGGGGAAATCTCGGGAGGCCTGGGGGTGGGGAATCACGAGGGGGCCCGGCTGACGAGCCGGGCCCCCTCGATGCTTGTCCCGGTGAGCGAGCGATGCATTTCCCGGTGTGCGAGCGTCCGCCGTCACAGGGAGACGCTGCGGCCTCGCAGAGGACCGCGCGGCTGCCCGCGTCCACTGGCCCGGGTCTACTGGCTTGCGTCCACCGGCTTGCGATGACCGGCCCCGCGTTCAGGGCGCCGACGCTGCCGGGACCTCGTCCGCCGTCGGGAACGACTCCTGCGCCCCGGCCCTCATGACCGCCGCCGCACCGACCCGTACGGCGAATCGCACGGCCGTCTCCAGGTCCTCACCGGACCCCAGCCGCCACGCGAGCGCGCCCGTGAAGGCATCGCCCGCGCCCGTGGTGTCCACGGCTTCCACGGGCGGGCTCGGCACCCGTACGGACGACCCGTCCCCGTGGGCCACGAGGGCGCCGTCCGCGCCCAGGGTGACGACGACGGAGCGGGGGCCGAGAGCCGTCAGTCCGGACGCCCACGACTCCGGCTCGCGCGAGTCGGCCTCGGGCCGACCGGCCAGCAGGACGCGCGCCTCGTGCTCGTTGACGACCAGAGGGTCGCAGGCGGCCAGGACGTCGGCGGGCAGGGGTGCGGGAGGCGAAGGATTGAGGACCACTCGGCTGCCGGCGGCCACGGCCGCACGTACCGTCGCCGTGACCGTCTCCAGCGGGATCTCGAGCTGGAGCGACACCACGGCGGCTGCCCTGAGCCTGACGGGGTCCGTCACGTCGGCCGCTGCGAGAGCGGCGTTGGCCCCGGGGGAGACCACGATGCTGTTGTCACCCGCGGGGTCCACCGTGATCAGCGCGACCCCGGTGGGCGCTCCGCCGATCATGACGGCGGCGGTGTCGACGCCCGCCGCGCGCAGCGACTCCAGCAGCAACCGGCCGTGTACGTCCTCGCCCACGCGCGCGAGCAGGGCCGTACGGGCACCGAGACGGGCGGCGGCGACGGCCTGGTTGGCCCCTTTGCCCCCCGGGTGGACGGCGAGGTCCGAGCCGAGCACGGTCTCGCCCGCGGCGGGGCGGTGGTCGACCCGGACCACCAGGTCGGCGTTGGCCGAGCCGACCACCAGCAGGTCGTACGTCTGCATCGCTGTGTCTCTCTCCGGTTGTGTCCGTCGTCCTGCACGTCGGTCCCGCGCCCGCGTCCGCGCCTATCGTCCGCGCCTCCGTCCGCGCTCATCCCGGTCGGTCGCCGTGGCCCGCTTCAGCGTTCCCGCGGAGCATCGTCGTCCGGGTTGTCCACAGGGTGGCCGCCCTGGTCGTCCACAGGGCTGACGGGCTGTCGGTGTGCGGCGATAACGTCAGGGCCATGGTGCAGCTTGCCGTGGTCGAAGGGGTCCTGGAGCGGATCACCTACGCCAACGAGGAGAACGGTTACACCGTGGCCCGTGTCGACACCGGCAGGGGCGGCGGTGATCTGCTGACCGTCGTCGGCTCGCTCCTCGGCGCGCAGCCGGGCGAGTCGCTGCGGATGGAGGGTCACTGGGGCTCCCACCCGCAGTACGGCCGCCAGTTCACGATCGACAACTACACGACGGTGCTGCCCGCCACCGTCCAGGGCATCCGCCGCTATCTGGGCTCCGGGCTCATCAAGGGGATCGGGCCGCGCATCGCCGAGCGGATCGTCGAGCACTTCGGCATCGACACGCTCGATGTCATCGAGAAGGAGCCGAAGCGGCTCATCGAGGTCCCGGGCCTCGGCCCGAAGCGGACCAAGCTGATCGGGGCGGCCTGGGAGGAGCAGAAGGCCATCAAGGAGGTCATGGTCTTCCTCCAGGGAGTGGGCGTCTCCACCTCCATCGCCGTCCGGATCTACAAGAGTTACGGCGACGCCTCCATCTCGGTCGTGCGGAACGAGCCGTACCGCCTGGCCGCGGACGTCTGGGGCATCGGCTTTCTGACCGCCGACCGGATCGCGCAGGCGGTCGGCATTCCGCACGACAGCCCCGACCGCGTCAAGGCGGGCCTGCAGTACGCCCTTTCGCAGTCGGCCGACCAGGGGAACTGCTATCTGCCCGAGGAGCAGCTCATCGCGGACGCGGTCAAGCTGCTCCAGGTCGACACAGGTCTCGTCATCGACTGCCTCGGCGAACTTGCCGAGGGGGACGAGGGCGTGGTCCGCGAGACCGTCCCGGGGCAGGGGGCCGGAGGGTCGTCCGGGGACGAGGGGGAGTGGGTGGGCGAGCCGGTCACCGCGGTCTATCTGGTGCCGTTCCACAGGGCGGAGATCTCCCTGGCGGGGCAGCTCATGCGGCTGCTGCGCACGGACGAGGACCGGCTGCCCGCGTTCCGCGACGCGGACTGGGAGAAGGCGCTGGACTGGCTGGCGCGCCGCACGGGCGCCGACCTGGCGCCGGAGCAGCAGGAGGCCGTCAAGCTGGCGCTGACGCACAAGGTCGCGGTGCTGACGGGCGGCCCGGGGTGCGGCAAGTCCTTCACGGTGCGGTCGGTGGTCGAACTGGCCCGCGCCAAGAAGGCCAAGGTGATCCTGGCGGCCCCGACGGGCCGGGCGGCCAAGCGGCTCTCGGAGCTGACGGGTGCCGAGGCGTCCACCGTCCACCGGCTGCTGGAGCTGAGGCCGGGCGGGGACGCGGCCTACGACAAGGACCGGCCGCTGGACGCCGACCTGGTGGTCGTCGACGAGGCGTCGATGCTCGATCTGCTGCTCGCCAACAAGCTGGTGAAGGCGGTGCCGCCGGGCGCCCATCTGCTGCTGGTGGGCGATGTGGACCAACTCCCGTCCGTGGGCGCGGGGGAGGTGCTGCGGGATCTGCTCGCGCCGGACAGCCCGGTGCCCGCCGTCCGGCTCACCCGCATCTTCCGGCAGTCCCAGCAGTCGGGGGTGGTCACCAACGCCCACCGCATCAACTCCGGTGTCCCGCCGATCACTCAGGGACTGCCGGACTTCTTCCTGTTCGCCGAGGACGACACGGAGGAGGCCGGCCGGCTGACCGTCGACGTGGTCGCCCGCCGGATCCCGGCGAAGTTCGGGCTCGACCCGCGCCGGGACGTCCAGGTGCTGACCCCGATGCACCGGGGACCGGCCGGGGCCGGGACGCTCAACGGGCTGCTGCAGCAGGCCGTCACCCCCGCCCGCCCGGATCTGCCGGAGCGGCGTTTCGGCGGCCGGGTGTTCCGCGTCGGCGACAAGGTCACCCAGATCCGTAACAACTATGAAAAAGGCACCAATGGCGTTTTCAACGGCACGGTCGGCGTTGTGACGTCACTCAACACGGTGGACCAGAGATTGACGGTGATGACGGACGAGGACGAGGAGGTTCCGTACGAATTCGACGAGCTGGACGAGCTCTCCCACGCCTACGCCGTGACGATCCACAGGTCGCAGGGAAGCGAATATCCCGCCGTGGTGATCCCCGTCACCACGAGTGCATGGATGATGCTGCAGCGCAACCTTCTCTACACGGCGGTGACGCGGGCGAAACGCCTGGTCGTGCTGGTCGGCTCGCGCAAAGCGCTCGGGCAGGCGGTGCGCACGGTCTCGGCCGGACGGCGCTGGACGGCTCTCGATCACCGGCTCGGCGGAGCGATAAGGATGGGGAACCGCGGCGCACGCGTTTCCTAAAACAGGCGAAGAGGAGCAGGATAGGCCCGCACGCGCGGCACTGCGTGCCATCCGTGGGCCTTGCGGCCGACCCCGAGTGCACGACCCCGTGCCAAATGGGGGAAGGTAGAGATAGTCAGGGCACCTCGAAGAAGAGGCACAACGTCGGTGAGGGATGACGTGAGCGACAACTCTGTAGTACTGCGGTACGGGGACGGCGAATACAGCTACCCGGTGGTCGACAGCACAGTCGGCGACAAGGGTTTCGACATCGGCAAGCTCCGCGCCCAGACCGGTCTGGTGACCCTGGACAGCGGTTACGGCAACACCGCTGCATACAAATCGGGTGTGACCTACCTCGACGGTGAGCAGGGCATCCTGCGCTACCGCGGCTACCCGATCGAGCAACTCGCGGAGCGCAGCACCTTTCTCGAGACCGCCTTCCTGCTGATCAACGGCGAGCTGCCGACGGTCGACGAGCTGGCGACCTTCCGCGAGGAGATCACCACCCACACGCTGCTGCACGAGGACGTCAAGCGGTTCTACGACGGCTTCCCGCGCGACGCGCACCCGATGGCGATGCTGTCCTCGGTGGTCAGCGCCCTGTCCACCTTCTACCAGGACAGCCACAACCCGTTCGACGAGACGCAGCGCCACCTCTCGACCGTCCGTCTGCTCGCCAAGCTGCCCACCATCGCCGCGTATGCCTTCAAGAAGTCGGTCGGCCACCCGTTCGTCTATCCGCGCAACGACCTCGGCTACGTCGAGAACTTCCTGCGGATGACCTTCTCCGTGCCGGCCGCCGAGTACGACCTGGACCCGGTCGTCGTCAGCGCCCTCGACAAGCTGTTCATCCTGCACGCCGACCATGAGCAGAACTGCTCCACGTCCACCGTGCGTCTCGTCGGCTCCTCGCAGGCGAACATGTTCGCCTCCATCTCCGCGGGCATCAGCGCGCTGTGGGGCCCGCTCCACGGCGGCGCCAACCAGTCGGTGCTGGAGATGCTCGAGGGGATCCGCAACTCGGGCAGCGACGTCGACACCTTCATCCGCAAGGTGAAGAACCGCGAGGACGGCGTGAAGCTCATGGGCTTCGGTCACCGCGTCTACAAGAACTTCGACCCCCGTGCGCAGATCATCAAGGCGGCGGCGCACGACGTCCTCTCGGCGCTCGGCAAGTCCGACGAGCTGCTCGACATCGCGCTCAAGCTCGAGGAGCACGCGCTGGCCGACGACTACTTCGTCGAGCGCAAGCTCTACCCGAACGTCGACTTCTACACGGGTCTGATCTACCGCGCGATGGGCTTCCCGACCGAGATGTTCACCGTGCTGTTCGCGCTCGGCCGGCTGCCCGGCTGGATCGCCCAGTGGCACGAAATGATCAAGGAGCCGGGTTCCCGGATCGGCCGCCCGCGGCAGATCTACACCGGTGTGGTCGAGCGCGACTTCGTGCCGGTGGAGAAGCGCTGACCCGTGTCCGCACCACGCGGCTGAACACGGCTCAATCCGGCTGAGCGACGGCTGAGGCCCGCCCGACGACGGGCGGGCCTCAGCCGTCGCTTCACGACCGATCACCACCGTGGGGCTCGACGGCAGGGCAACGGCGACCGCGTGATCGCCGAGGCGGCCGGAGCCGGAGATGGTTGGCCGAAGAAGGTCGGAAGGCGCCCCGCCCGATCGATCCCCCCACGGGTCGATCAGCGGGGCGCCTCCCATTCCCGGTTCGGATTCCCCCCACGGGATCCGGCCGGGCGTCTCATTCCCCCGAGCACACCATGCGGTGCGCCGTGTGCGATCTGCCGGGACCCGTACGGACGGGAGGGCCGCTCAAAGCTCCCCGCGCACGTGGCCCCGGCCACGCTGACCCGGTTCGTCCCCCAAGACTTACCTGGTCGATATCGATGCCTCACCCCGCCGGGAGTGTGGCATCGCACTGGTTAGACTCGCGACCCCCCCAGATGGTTACGTTCTATCCTCTGTGATCTGGGTCTCTTGCCATAACCGCACTAAAACGGGCAAGAGCCTCGACCTGGAGATCGAGGCCCCCTCGTAAGAGTGCTGTGACCCATGTGGGGATTATGTAAAAGTCCAAGGCCGTTGTGAAGGCGCTGGACTCATCTGAAATTTCTGAGTCTCAGACTATTGGTCACGACGAAGATCGACGAGAAGGCCATCGCGGCCCCGGCGATCATCGGATTGAGGAGCCCGGCAGCCGCCAGCGGCAGCGCGGCGATGTTGTAGCCGAAGGCCCAGAAGAGGTTCCCCCTGATCGTGGCCAGCGTCCGGCGGGAGAGCCGGATCGCGTCCGGCGCCACCCGCAGATCGCCCCGTACGAGCGTGAGGTCGCTCGCCTCGATCGCGGCGTCCGTGCCCGTCCCCATGGCCAGGCCCAGATCGGCGGCGGCCAGTGCGGCCGCGTCGTTGACCCCGTCGCCGACCATGGCGACCACGCGGCCCTCGCCCTGCATACGCCGTACGACGTCCACCTTCTCCTCGGGCAGCACCTCGGCCATGACCTGGTCGATACCCACCTCGCGCGCCACCGACTCCGCCACGGCCCGGTTGTCGCCGGTCAGCAGCACCGGGGTCAGTCCCAGTCGGCGCAGCTCGGCCACGGCATCCGCGCTCGACTCCTTCACGGCGTCCGCCACGGTGAGCACCCCCCGTGCGCGGCCGTCCCAGGCCACGGCCACCGCCGTACGGCCCCGGGCCTCGGCCTCGGCCAAGGCGGCCGACAACCGCTGGGGAATCTCGACGGCCCTCTCCTCGAGGAGCCGCACACGGCCCACGAGGACCTTCCGGCCTTCGACGAGGCCTTGGACGCCGAGTCCGGCCACGTTCTCGAAGGTCTCGGGCGCGGGCAGCGTCCCCTCCCGTTCGAGGGCGGCCGCGGCGATCGCCCGGGCGACCGGGTGCTCCGAGGCGTGCTCCAAGGAGCCCGCCAGCCGCAGCAGTTCGCGCTCCGCGGCCTCGGCCCTCTTCACCGCCTCGGCGTCACCGTCCGCGGTGACGGCGCTCGCGTCCGTGGTGACGGCGTCACCGTCCGCGGTGACGATGTCCCGCACCGCCATCCGCCCGGTGGTCACCGTGCCTGTCTTGTCCAGGACGACGGTGTCCGCGCGGCGGGTGGACTCCAGCACCTCCGGACCCTTGATCAGGATCCCGAGCTGCGCGCCACGACCCGTACCGACCATGAGCGCGGTCGGAGTCGCCAGGCCGAGGGCGCACGGGCAGGCGATGATCAGTACGGCCACGGCGGCGGTGAAGGCCGCGGTGACGCTGTCGGTGACCAGCAGCCAGGTCACCAGCGTGCCCAGCGCGACGACCAGCACGGCCGGCACGAACACTCCGGAGATGCGGTCCGCGAGACGCTGGACCTCCGCCTTGCCGTTCTGGGCGTCCTCGACGAGCCGCGCCATCCGCGCGAGCTGGGTGTCCGATCCGACGCGGGCGGCTTCGACGACCAGCCGGCCCGAGGCATTGACCGTGCCGCCGGTGACGATTCCGCCCACAGTGACGTCCACCGGCACCGATTCGCCGGTCAGCATCGAGGCGTCCACCGCCGAGGCGCCCTCGGTGACCCGGCCGTCCGCGGCGATCTTCTCGCCGGGCCGTACGACGAACCGGTCCCCGACGGCCAGTCGCGCGACGGGAATCCGCTCCTCCCGGCCATCCGTGCGGAGCAACGCCACGTCCTTGGCGCCCAGTTCGAGCAGCGCGCGCAGCGCCGCACCGGCCCGGCGCTTGGACTTCGCCTCCAAGTAGCGGCCGAGCAGCAGGAACACGGTCACCCCGGCCGCGACCTCGAGGTAGAGGGACGAGGACCCGTCCGTGCGGGCGATCGTCAGGTCGAAGCCGTGCCGCATCCCCGGCATGCCCGCATGGCCGAAGAACAGCGCCCAGAGCGACCACCCGAAGGCGGCCAGCGTCCCGACGGAGACGAGGGTGTCCATGGTGGCCGCGCCGTGCCGGGCGTTGGTCCAGGCGGCACGGTGGAACGGCAACCCGCCCCACACCACGACCGGCGCGGCCAGGGTCAGGGACAGCCACTGCCAGTTGTCGAACTGCAGGGCCGGTGCCATCGACATGAGGACGACGGGCAGCCCCAGCAGCAGTGAGACCAGGAACCGCTGCCGCAGAGCGGCCGTTTGATGGCTCCCGTCCCCGCCACCCTCGCCCCGTACGGGGGTCTCAGCGCCCGCGTACGCCCCTGGGGCGCCCCCGTTGGAGGGCGGGGGCTCCGGCTCGAGCGGAGGGGGCGGTACGGCCGTGTAGCCGGTGTTCTCCACGGTGGCGACGAGATCCGCGACCCCGAGCCCGCCGCCGTACGTCACGACGGCCTTCTCCGTGGCGAAGTTGACCGTGGCCGTGACGCCGTCCATGCGGTTGAGCTTCTTCTCCACACGCGCCGCGCAGGCCGCGCACGTCATGCCGCCGATGGCGAGCTCGACGCGCGCCGTGCCGTCGGTCTCCGGAGCGGTCCTGGGCCCAGGGGCGGGGAGGCTGGGGGAGGCGGGTGCTGTCCTGGTCATGCGCGCTCCCTTACGAGGCCGGGCCCACGAGCTCGTACCCGGCCTCGTCCACCGCCGCGCGGACGGCCTCCTCGGCGAGCGGGGCCGCGGAGACGACGGTGACCGCACCGGTGGCGGCGACGGCCTCGACCGAGGCGACGCCGTCGAGGGCGGAGAGCTCCTCGGTCACGGCTCCTTCGCAGTGGCCGCAGCTCATGCCCTTGACCTGGTATGTGGCGGTGACGGTGCCGGTCGTCGTCTCGGTGGCCATGGAAGCTCTCCTTGCTCGTGCGTGTGGTACGGGTGGTACGCGTTCCGGGTCCACTGTACCCCTAGGGGGTATCTGTCTCCGCGGGCCCCTCCGCTCTTTCCCGAGTAGTCTTTGTCCTGACTGGACTGGATCTGTCGGATTTGTCCCTCCTTGAGGCTCGGGGCAGATGCTGCGGTTCCTGCTTGAGGGGCGACCGACATGGAAGTGCTCTGGATCTACGGACTCCTCGCGCTCACCACTGCCCCGCCTCTCCTGCCCAACTCGGGCCTCCTGGTGACCGCGGGGGTTCTGGCGTCCCGCGGAAATCTGGATCTCGCGATCGTGCTCCTCGTGGTGGCGGGCAGTGCGGTGCTCGGTGATCTGCTCATGCACGCGACCGGGAGGCGGTACAGCGATCCCGTGCGGGGCTGGATGGGGCGCAGTCACCGGCGTAAGGCGCTGCTGGATTGGCTGGCCGTCCGGCTCGAACGGCGCGGAGTGCCCTTCGTGGCGGCCGTGCGATTCCTGCCCAGCGGGCGGCTGGTCGGCGGGCTGGCGGCCGGTGTGGTCGGCTACCCGGCGCGGCGCTATCTGATCGGCGCGGGCATCGCCGAGGGGATCTGGGCCACGTACTCGGTGGGGCTCGGCTATCTGGGCAGCGCGGCCTCGGGCAATCCGCTGTACGCCGCCGCCATCGGGATCGGGGTCTCGGCGGTGGTGGCCGCGGTGGGCGGTCTGGTGCAGGCGGGCGTCCGGCGGCGCCGCGTGCCGGAGCCGTCCTCGGGGCCGGGCTCCCGGGACGCGGAGCCGGTGGTGGGTGAGAGGCCGGTGCGGGGCGGGGGCCCGGCGCCGGGAGGCGGTCCGGTGGGCGAGGGCGGGGCGGCGCGGCCTCCCGGGCCTGCGGGCCCGTCCGGGGCGGCGGGTCCGTGCCGCCCGGTGGGGCCGTACCGTCCGGGGTGTGGGCCGCTGCCGGGCACGGCGCCCGGGGCGGTGCTGGGGCGTGCGACCGAACGGGGTCAGGGATGCAGGGCGGCGGGTGCGTCCGCCGTCCCTCCCGCCGGACCGCGGCATCCGGCTCCCAGGACGGGCTCCAGGTAGCGGAACATGGATGCCTTCAACTCCAGGACGTAGGCGTCCCGTTCGGCCCCCTCGTGTCCCACCACCAGCTCCAGCCCCGCCTTGAACAGGGCGAACGCCATCGCGGCCGTACGGGTCCGCTGGTCCGCGGGCATGGCCGGGACATAGACGGAGATCAGCTCGCCGACACGGGTGAGCAGGGACTCGTGCAGCGCGTCGTGATCCTCGAGGAGTCTGCCGGGGATGTCGGAACTCTTGATCAGGGCCAGCAGTGCGGGGTTGCGGCAGTTGAACTCGATGAGTGGATCGAGGACCGTCTCCAGCATCTCGGCGAGCGGCAGCGCGGCGTTGGCCTCGGTGAAGACCTGGGTGTGGGCCTCGCGCATCCGGTGGAGGAAGCGGTCGCCCAACTCGACGGCGATGGCTTCCTTGTTGGGGAAGAACTGGTAGAGCGTGCCGGGCGAGACGCCCGCCTCGCGTGCGATGGCGTTGGTGCTCGCGGCCGTGTAGCCGACCTGGCCGAACACGCTGGCAGCGGCCTCGAGGAGCTGGGTCATGCGCCGCTCGCCACGGGCCTGCCGCCGTCGTGGCCTCGCCGGCGCCCCGTCGTCGCTCGCGCCCGCTCCGTCCTCAGCCGCTTCGGCCTTCGTCACGCGCCATCCCCAGCTCTCGGTTTCGGTTGACAAACGCGAGTGGTCGCTCGCATTCTTGGCTAACGCGAGTGAGCGCTCGTGTTTGCAGTCTACGGGCTGCCAAGGGGGAAGGGGACACCTGCGTCATGCCTGCTGTCAACCGCGAGACCGGGGGGTGGACCCGGGTGGTCACCGCCCGGCCGCGGCTCTCGCTACTGCTCGCTCTGCTGTTCACGGCGCTGGCCGTGGTCGCCGGGAGCGGCGTCGCCGACCGTATGGGCAGCGGCGGCTGGGAGGCTCCGGATTCCCGGTCCTCGTATGCGACCAAGGCGCTCGAGCGGGAGTTCCCGGCGTCGCAGCCCAACCTGATCCTTCTCGTCGACAGCGGCGGAAAGCGGGTGGACGACCCGGCCGTGGCGGCAGCGGGCAAGCGCCTCGCCGAGCGGCTCGCCGAGGAGAAGTCCGTCGCGGGTGTGACGTCCTACTGGCAGACGCGGTCCCCGGGGCTGCGCGCCGAGGACGGCCGCGAGGCGTTGATCATGGCGCGGATCGCCGGCGACGAGAACGCGACGGCGGACGTCCTGGACCGCATCGCCCCCGAATTCCGGGGCGAGCAGGGCCCGGTGGAGGTCTCCCTCGGCGGACCGGTGGCCGTGCGGCACGAGCTGCAGACCACCATCCAGGACGACCTGCTGCGCGCCGAGATGATCGCCCTGCCCGTCACCCTCGTCCTGCTGGTGATGGTCTTCGGCAGCGCGGTCGCCGCCCTGCTGCCGCTGGCCGTCGGCATCGTGGCGATCCTGGGCACCAATGCCGTACTCCGCGGCCTCACCGAGTTCACCGATGTCTCGGTCTTCGCCCAGAACCTCACGACGGCGCTCGGCCTCGGACTCGCCATCGACTACGCCCTGTTCATCGTGCGGCGTTTCCGCGAGGAGCTCGCCGCCGGAGCCCTGCCGCTGCCCGCCGTCGGCGCGACGCTGCGCACCGCGGGCCGCACCGTGCTCTTCTCCGCGCTCACCGTCGCCGTATCCCTCGCCGCGATGCTCGTATTCCCGCAGTACTTCCTGCGCTCCTTCGCCTACGCCGGGATCGCCGTCGTCCTGCTGGCCGCGGCCGCGGCCCTGGTCGTCCTGCCCGCGGCGCTGGTGCTGCTGGGGGAGCGGGTCAACGCACTGGATCTGCGCAAGCTCCTGCGGCGCGGGCGCCCGGCGCCCGACCCCGGGAAGGAGAGCGGCGCGGGCTGGGCGCGCACGGCCCGGTTGGTGATGCGCCGCGCCCCGTTCTTCGCGGCGGCCACCACCGCCGGACTCGTGCTGCTCGGACTGCCGTTCCTGGGCGTGAAGTTCGGCACTGCCGACGACCGGCAGCTGCCCGAGACGGCCGAGTCCCATGTCGTGCAGCAGCACATCCGCGACGACTTCCCCGGCCGCCCGGGCGGCGCGGTGGAGGTCCTGGCCGAGGGCAATCCTTCCGCCGCACGGCTCGCCGACTTCAGCAGCCGGATCTCCGAACTGCCGGGCGTTCTGCGGGTGGACGGGCCCACGGGACAGTACGTCCGCGGAGAGCTCACCCAGAAGCCGGGACCCGCCGAGGCGGCCCGCCGCGCGGGCGGCGCGGCGCAGATCAGCGTGGCCCCGAAGAGCCAGGCGGTGGACGCCGCGAGCCAGCAACTGGTGCGGGACATCCGGGCGGTGGACTCCTCCGTCGACGCCTCGGTCACCGGCACCGCCGCCGTGCTGGTCGACTCCAAGGACGCGATAGCGGACCGGCTTCCGTGGGCGGTCGCCATCATCGTGGTGGTCACCCTGCTGCTGGTGTTCCTCCTCACGGGCAGTGTGCTGATACCCCTTCAGGCCGTGGTGCTCAACGCCCTCAGTCTCACGGCGATGTTCGGTGCCCTGGTGTGGGTCTTCCAGGACGGCCATCTGTCCGGCCTGCTGAACTTCACGTCCACCGGGGACATCGAGACCACACTGCCGGTGCTGATGTTCTGCGTCGCCTTCGGACTGTCCATGGACTACGGCGTGTTCCTCCTGTCCCGGATCAAGGAGGAGTACGACAGAACCGGTGACCACCAGGGGGCCGTCGTCTTCGGCCTCCGGCGTACCGGTGGACTCATCACCGCGGCCGCGATCATCCTCGCCGTCGTCATGGTCGCCATCGGCACGTCCCGGGTGACCAACACCAAGATGCTCGGCCTGGGTATCGCCCTCGCCGTCCTGATGGACGCCATGGTGGTGCGGAGTCTGCTGGTGCCGGCGGTCATGCGGCTCACCGGGCGGGCCACATGGTGGGCTCCGGGTCCGTTGCGCCGGCTGCACGCCCGCATAGGCCTGAGCGAGGGCGAGAGCCCCGCCGACCGTCCCTCCTCCGGTTCCGTCGCCGGCACGGAGACCGGATCCACCCCGCCCGAGGACTCCGAGAAGCGGGACCCGGTGGGCGCGGGGCACCGGTAGCCCGGTCGCGGGGACTCAGGGACCGGCGGGGCCTGCGCCCGGCACCGTCGGAACCGGGCGGGCACCGTCGGACCCGGCCGGGCACCGTCGGACCCGTCCTCGGGGTCGACGGGCCCGATCCGGCACCGTTGGGCCCGCCGCTTTCGGGACCGGTGAGCGGTCCGCCACTGGGGCCGGTGGGTCTACTCCTGGGCCCGCCGTCCCCGGTTCCCCGGTCGCCGCGACACCCAGGCGCGAATCGTGTCGGCGAACCAGTAGGGCTTGCCGGACTCGACATGGTCGGGTGGTGGCAGCAGTCCGTGTTTGCGGTAGGAGCGCACGGTGTTGGTCTGTACGCGGATGTGTGCGGCGATCTCCCTGTAGGACCACAGCCGGCGGTCGGTCATCTGAGCACCTCCTCGCGGCCGTAGCGGCGCGGCCCTTGGGGGAGCCGGTGAGGCGCCGCGACGTAACCGCTCGTGATCAGTCAGCCTGCGCTCCGTCAACGACGCGGGTCGGGGGGAAGGGTGGGGCTGTGGTCCGGCTGTGACGGGAATCGAGTGGAGTGGTGACAACCGTGGCAAAGGCGGGACCGGGAGGAGGGGGCGAGCCGGGGCAGATGGGGTCAGACGAGGTCGGCGAGATCCTTGAGCAACTCGGCGGGGCGGACCGGCCGGTGTTCCCTCCGTGACACTTCACAGGCCTCGGCGACCAGCAGGGCGTGCAGGGCGTCCGTGCCCGAGCAGGGATTGCGGGCCTCGCCGCTCGCCGCCCGTACGAAGGCGGCCAGTTCGGCGCGGTAGGCCGGTGCGAAGCGTTCGAGGAAGCCGGTCCAGGGGCGGGCCGGCGGCTCCGGGCCGTCCGGCTCGGCGGAGGTGAACGGAGTCCGGGCGTCGAGTCCGACGACGAGCTGGTCGCGCTCGCCGGCGATCTCCATGCGCACGTCGTATCCGGCGCCGTTGTAGCGGGTGGCGGTCGTGGTGACCAGGGTGCCGTCGTCGAGGGTCAGGAGGGCGGCCGCCGTGTCGACGTCACCGGCCTCCCGGAAGAACGCCGCTCCGCCGTTGGCTCCGGCCGCGAACACCTCGACGACCTCACGACCCGTCAGCCACCGTACGGCGTCGAAGTCGTGCACCAGGCAGTCCCGGATCAGCCCACCGGAGAGGGGGAGGAAGGCGGCGGGGGGCGGGGCGGGGTCGGACGTGACGGCACGGATGGTGTGCAGGCGGCCCAGCCGTCCCGTGGCGACCGCCTCCCTGGCCGCCAGGTATCCGGCGTCGAACCGCCGCTGGAAGCCCATCTGCAGCAGAGTTCCCGCCGCCTCGACCTCCTGGAGGGCGCGTACGGTCCCGGGCAGGTCCAGGGCGATCGGCTTCTCGCAGTAGGCGGGCAGCCCCGCACGGGCGGCACGGGTGATGAGTTCGGCGTGGGACGCCGTCGCGGTGGCGATGACCACGGCGTCGACACCGGCCGCGAAGACGGCGTCCACCGACTCCGCGGCCCGCGCCCCGATGCGGTGGGCGACCTCTGCCGCCCGGGCGCTGTCCACATCACCGATCAGTACGTCGTCGACACCGGTCGTGGCCTTCAGTGCTTCGGCGTGGAAGGCACCGATCCGGCCGGCACCGAGGAATCCGATCCGCATACGTCAGCTCCCATGGCGGGGTGGGTGGTTGTCGACGGGGCTCGTCCCCGGATGTTGCGGTGGAGCGGGTCAGCGGTAGAGCGCAGGCCGCTCGGTCAGCAGTGTGGGCGTTCGTTCGCCGGTGGCCTGGGCCCGTACACCCGCCTCGCAGACCACGGCGGCGGCGTAGCCGTCCCACACGCTGGGGCCCTCCACCTCGCCGCGGCGGGTGGCATCCACCCACCGCTGCACCTGCCGGTCGTAGGCGTCCTCGAAACGGGAGACGAAGTCCATGTCGATGTCACCGCCCCACCGGCCCGCGGAGTTGGTGACCATGGCGTGTCCGTCGCCGACCCGGGCGCTGCCGGACTCGCAGACGGCCTCGCACTGCACCTGGTAGCCCCAGCCGCAGTTGACGAAGATCTCCACGTCCACGACCGCGCCGCCCGAGGTCTCGAACAGTACGAGCTGCGGGTCGCTGAGCGTGTCCGGCGCGGCGCTCGACGGGCGCGGGCGGAGCACCGTCACCGCTGTGATCTCCTGCTCCAGCAGCCAGCGGGTGGTGTCGATCTCGTGCACCACCGAGTCGTTGATCATCATCTGGCTGGTGAAGCCGGGCGGCGTGGAGGCGTTGCGGTGCCGGCAGTGCAGCATCAGTGCCCGGCCGAACTGCCCGCTGTCCAGCAGCGCCTTGAGTTCCAGGTATTCGGAGTCGTAGCGGCGCATGAAGCCGACCTGTACGCGCCGGTGTCCCAGCTTCTCCTCCGCCTCCAGGACGCGCTGCGCGGAGGCGGCGTCGGGGGTGAGCGGCTTCTCGCACAGCACCGGCAGATCGTGCGCGAACGCCTGGAGGAGGGTGGCCTCGTGCGCCGGCCCCGGCGAGGCGATGAGGAGCGCGTCGACGCCGGGGGAGGTCATGGCGGCGGCCGCGTCGGTGAAGGCGGTGCAGCCCTCGATCCCGTCGGCGAGCTGCTTGGCCCGCTCGGCGTCGATGTCGACGACAGCGGCGACCCGGGCCCCGCTCGTCACGGAGTCGATCCGGCGGACGTGGTCGGCGCCCATCCTCCCGGTGCCGATGACGGCGACGCCGAGCGTTCCCTGCTTGGTCATGATGTCCCTCGAGAAAGTCGTGGCTGATCTGCAGTGTGCGGCCCATCGGGCCGTCCCGGGTGTTCCCCCGCTTCGGCTCCCCGGCGTTTCGCCCGGCCGCCGGATCCGGAGGGTCTCCGCGGGCGGGAGGCCCGGCCCATCGGGCCGGCCCATCGGGCCGACCCATCGAGCCGTTCCCTCAGGCCCGGTCCCGATCCGTCAGCCCGTCGCTACGGGTCGGCGACCTCTCCGGCGGGCGGCCTTCTCGGGTCTCCCGGGCTCCCCGACCCTCCGGCCCAATGCCTCGGCAAGCGTCCTTCAGGCGGGCGTTGCCAGCGGCGGGCCTCGCCAGCGGCGGGCGTCCCGACCGGCGAGCGCCTCCTTCCGGCACCCACCCCTCCCGGGCGGCCTCTCCCGGCCCGTCTTCCCGGACGGCGGACCCCGCCGCCCGCCCTATCCCTGCGTCCTACGCGCCGCAGCTCCGCAGGAATCGCCGGGTGCGTTCGGCGATCGGGTACGGCTGGTCCGGTGGGCACGGGTACATGTCCTGCTCGACGATCGCGAAGAGGTCGACCCCCAGAGCCTGCGCGGCCGTGAGGACGGGTTCCAACTCCGGTACGCCCCTGGGCGGCTCGCACATCACCCCGCGCTGGACGGCCGGCCCGAACGGGATCTCGTTGGCGACGACATCGGCGAGGATCTCCGGGTCGACCTGTTTGAGGTGCAGATAGCCGAGCCGTTCCCCGTACGTCTCGATGAGCTTGACGCTGTCGCCGCCGCAGTAGGCGTAGTGCCCGGTGTCCAGGCACAAGCCGACCGCGTCGGGGTCCGTCCCGTCCAGGAAGCGGGCGACGTTCTCCTCGCCGTCGATATGGGTGTCGGCATGCGGGTGGACCACGATGTCCAGCCCGTAGCGTTCGCGCACCTCGCGCCCCAGCCGCTCCATGCCCGTGGTCAGAGCGCGCCACTGCCCGGCGTCGAGCACCGGGCTCTCGATGATCTCGGCGGTCTTGTCGTCGCGCCAGAAGGACGGGATGACCACCAGGTGCCCGGCGCCCATGGCGCGGGTCAGCTCGGCCACCTGCGCGACGTGCTCCCAGGTCGCGTCCCAGACTTCCGGACCGCGGTGCAGCGAGGTGAAGACCGTCCCGGCCGAGACCTTCAGCCCGCGGCGGCCCGTCTCGTCGGTGAGCCGGGCGGGATCGGTGGGCAGATAGCCGTACGGCCCGAGTTCGATCCAGGAGTATCCGGCCTGCGCGACCTCGTCCAGGAAGCGCTGCCAGGGGACTTGCTGCTCGTCGTCGGGGAACCACACCCCCCACGAGTCGGGAGCGGAGCCGACCCGGATCCGGTCGAGGCTCGGAGCGGGGGACAGGGGCTGGCTGGCTGTCATGCCGCGTAGCCTCCACCCCGCTCCGACGCGTGTCAAGAGTTCGTCCTGACATAAGGACGTAACGTCAATCGGGATCGGAGGGCCGCTGCTCGCCGGGGGGCTTCCACTCGGCAGGTCAGTATGTAAGGACAAACTATTGACAGTGTCCGACGGTCAGGGCTAGACCTGTCATCGGGCCAGCCCAGCCCAGCCCGGCCGAGCGAGTGAAGGGGCGCGCATGCCTGAGCCAGACGAGCCGTACGACCCGTGCAGGCCCTACGACCTGATCACCATGGGACGCATCGGGGTGGATGTCTACCCGCTGCAGACCGGTGTGTCCCTGGCACAGGTCGAGACGTTCGGGAAGTTCCTCGGTGGTTCGCCGACCAACGTCGCCGTCGCCGCGGCCCGCCTCGGCCGCCGCACCGCGGTCATCAGCCGCACGGGTGACGATCCGTTCGGCCGGTACATCCACCAGGCGCTGCGCGACTTCGGCGTGGACGACCGCTGGGTGAGTGCCGTGGACCGGTACCCCACCCCCGTCACCTTCTGCGAGATCTTCCCGCCCGACGACTTCCCGCTGTACTTCTACCGGGAGCCCAAGGCGCCCGACCTGGAGATCGCCGCGGACGAACTCGACCTGGACGCCGTCCGGGCGGCGCGGGTGTTCTGGATGACGGGCACCGGGCTGTGCGAGGAGCCGAGCCGCTCCGCGACGCTCATCGCGCTGGAGGCCCGCAGCGCGGCACGCGGCACACCGCAGCCCGCCGAGGCCGCCGCCACCCGCCACGAACCGGCCCCCGTCACCCGCCACGAACCGGTCCCCGTCACCCGCCACGAACCGGTCCCCGTCACCCGCCACGAACCGGTCCCCGTCACCCGCCACGAACCGGCCGCCGCCATCACCGTGTTCGACCTCGACTGGCGCCCGATGTTCTGGCCCGACGCCGAGAACGCCCGCTCGTACTACGTCGAGGCCCTGGCCCACGCCACCGTCGCCGTCGGCAATCTCGACGAGTGCGAGGTCGCCACCGGCGAGCGCGAACCCCGCCTCGCCGCCGAGGCGCTCATCGACGGCGGAGTCGAACTCGCCGTCGTCAAGCAGGGGCCGAAGGGCGTCCTCGCCGTCCACCGCGACGGCACCTCCGCCGAAGTCCCGCCCGTCCCCGTCGAGGTGGTCAACGGCCTCGGTGCGGGCGACGCGTTCGGCGGCTCCCTGTGCCACGGACTGCTCGCGGGCTGGGACCTGAAGCGCACCATGCGCCACGCCAACGCCGCAGGCGCGATCGTCGCCTCCCGCCTCGCCTGCTCCTCCGCGATGCCCACCGAGGCCGAGGTCGAGGACCTCCTGGCCCGCTCCTGACGCACCAACGACCCCAGAGAAGGCATCCCTTGAGCATCCGTCTCGCCGACATCGTGAAGGTGCGGACCCGGCACCCGGAGGCCATCGCCGAGGCCGCGGCCCGCCGCATCCGCCGCCCCCTGATCGGGGACAGCGGGCGGCTGATGATCATCGCTGCCGACCACCCCGCGCGCGGCGCCCTCGCCATCGGCGACCACGACCTGGCCATGGCCAACCGCACCGATCTGCTGGAGCGGTTGTGCCTGGCCCTGTCGAGACCGGGCGTGGACGGGGTCCTCGCCACCGCCGACATCCTCGACGACCTGCTCCTCCTCGGCGCCCTCGACCACAAGGTCGTCATCGGCTCCATGAACCGGGGCGGACTCGCCGGCGCCGTCTTCGAGATGGACGACCGCTTCACCGGGCACCGTGCCGAGGACATCCACCGCCTCGGCTTCGACGCGGGCAAGCTCCTGCTGCGCATCGACTACGACGACCCGGGCTCGCTCACCACCCTGCTCTCCACCGCCCGCGCCATCGACGCCATGGCCGCCCACCGGCTGCCGGTCTTCGTCGAGCCGTTCATATCCCGCCGGGTGGGCGGCAAGGTGCGCAACGACCTGAGCGCCGAGGCCGTCACCAAGTCCATCGCCATCGCCTCCGGGCTCGCGGGAACCTCCGCGTACACCTGGCTGAAGGTGCCGGTCACCGAGGACCCGGACGAGATGGCGAGCGTCATGGAGGCCTCCACGCTGCCCGCCGTCCTGCTCGGCGGCGAGGCCGGCACCGACCAGGACGAGATCTACGAGAAGTGGCGCAAGGCGCTGCGGCTGCCGACCGTGCAGGGTCTGGTGGTCGGCCGCTCCCTGCTGTACCCGGCCGACGGGGACGTCGCCGGGGCCGTCGACACCGCCGTCGGCCTGCTGTGAACCGTCGCACCCCCGCAGGAGACTTGACCTCATGACCTCCACCAGCTTCCACCTCCCGGCCGGGAGCGCGGCGAGAAGCCCGTATGCCGTGGACATCGACCCGAAGAGGGCCGGCTGGGGCTATTCCGCCCTCCGCGTTCTCGAACTGGCGCCGGGTGCCTCGCACCCCTTCGACGCCGGTGACAGCGAGTGGATCGTGCTGCCGCTCAGCGGCGGCTGCACGGTCGCCGTCGACGGCGAGACCTTTGAACTGCACGGCCGGGAGAGCGTGTTCAGCGGCGTCAGCGACTTCGCGTACGTGCCGCGCGACGCAGCAGCCCGCATCACCTCGGCCGCCGGCGGACGGTTCGCGCTCACCGGCGCCCGCTGCGAGCGCCGTCTGCCCGCCCGCTACGGTCCGGCCTCCGGCGTCCCGGTCGAACTGCGCGGCTCGGGGAACTGTTCCCGCCAGGTCAACAACTTCGCCGCCGCAGGGGTCTTCGAGGCCGACCGGCTCATCGCGGTCGAGGTGCTGACCCCCGGCGGCAACTGGTCCTCCTACCCGCCGCACAAGCACGACGAGTGCCGCCCGGGGAAGGAGTCGGAGCTGGAGGAGATCTACTACTTCGAGATCGCCGCGGCCCACGGCACCGAGGGTCTGGGCTACCAGCGCGTGTCCCCCTCCGGCCCCGGCAAGGACACCGACGTGCTCGCCGAAGTCCGCGCAGGTGACGTCGTCCTCATCCCCGACGGTTGGCACGGCCCGTCCATCGCCGCCCCCGGCCACGCCATGTACTACCTCAACGTCATGGCGGGCCCCGGCGACGAGCGGGCCTGGCTGATCTGCGACCACCCCGACCACGCCTGGATCCGCGGCATCTGGGACGACCAGGCCGTCGACCCGCGGCTGCCGCTCTACGACGCCCCCGCTGGAGGAAAGCGATGACCATCCGACGGCTCACCGTCGCGCAGGCGCTGGTCGAGTTCCTGTCCCGGCAGTACACCGAGCGGGACGGTCGGCGCCACCGGCTGATCGGCGCCTGCTGGGGCATCTTCGGCCACGGCAACGTCGCCGGCATCGGGCAGGCGCTCCTGGAGTCCGGGCCCGAGCGCCTGCCGTACCTCCAGGGCCGCAACGAGCAGGCGATGGTCCACGCGGCCGTCGGCTACGCCCGCCAGTCCGGCCGGCTGTCCACCCACGCCGTCACCACCTCCATCGGCCCGGGCGCCACCAACCTGGTCACCGGCGCCGCGCTCGCCACCATCAACCGGCTGCCCGTACTGCTGCTGCCGGGCGACGTCTTCGCGACACGGCCCGCCGACCCCGTCCTCCAGCAGCTCGAAGTCCCGTACGCGGGCGATGTGTCGGTCAACGACTGCCTGCGCCCGGTGTCGAAGTACTTCGACCGCATCGTGCGGCCCGAGGCGCTCATCCCGGCCGCGCTCCAGGCCATGCGGGTCCTTGCCGACCCCGTCGACACCGGCGCCGTCACCCTCGCCCTCCCGCAGGACGTGCAGGCCGAGGCCTTCGACTGGCCCGAGGAGTTCTTCGCCGAACGGGTCTGGCACATCCGCCGCCCCGCGCCCGACGCCGACGCACTCGCCGAGGCCGCACAGCTCGTACGGGCCGCCGCCCGCCCCCTGATCGTGGCGGGCGGAGGCATCCACCACAGCGAGGCCGAGGACGCGCTGAAGGCCCTGGCCGACGCCACCGGCATCCCGGTCGCCTCCACCCAGGCCGGCAAGGGCTCGCTGCGCCACGACCACCCGGCGGACGTGGGCGGCATCGGGCACACCGGTACGGCCGTGGCCGACGATCTCGCCCGTACCGCGGACCTCGTCATCGGCGCCGGCACCCGCTGGACGGACTTCACCACGGCCTCCAACACCCTGTTCGCCGCCCCCGGTGTCCGCTTCCTCAACCTCAACATCGCGTCCTTCGACGCCCACAAGATGGCCGGTCTCTCGCTCGTCGCCGATGCCCGCGCCGGCCTCGAAGCCTTGACCGCCGCCCTGGACGGCCACCGCGTCGACCCGGCCTACGTCGCTGAGTGCACCGCGGGCAAGCAGCGCTGGGAGGAAGCCGTCGACCGCGCGTACGCGGCTCCGGACGAGGGGGCGCGGCCGACCCAGACGCAGGTGCTCGGCGCGCTGGACGCGGTCGTCGGCGACGAGGACGTGGTGATCAACGCGGCCGGGTCCCTGCCCGGCGACCTGCACAAGCTCTGGCGGGCCCGTTCCCCGCGGCAGTACCACCTCGAGTACGGCTACTCGTGCATGGGATACGAGATCCCCGGCGCCATCGGCGTACGCCTGGCCGCGCCCGACCGCCCCGTATGGGCCTTGGTAGGCGACGGCACGTACCTGATGATGCCGACGGAGATCGTCACCGCCGTGCAGGAGGGGATCAACATCAATGTGGTGCTGATCCAGAACCACGGCTACGCCTCCATCGGGGGCCTCTCCGAGCTGACCGGCGGCGAGCGCTTCGGCACCGCCTACCGCTTCCGCGCCGCCGACAGCACCTACACCGGCGACCCGCTGCCCGTCGACCTGGCCGCCAACGCCGCCAGCCTCGGCATGGATGTGATCCGCGCGAAGACCGTCGGTGAGCTGCGTGAAGCGCTGGCCGCCGCTGGGGCCTCGGACCGTCCCACATGTGTCTATGTGGAGACCGAAACAGCAGACACTCTGTCCGGCGCGCCTGCCGCCCAGGCGTGGTGGGATGTTCCTGTGGCCGAGGCCGCCACCCGCCCGGCGGCCGTGAAGGCCCGGGAGGAGTACGAACGGCACATCGCCGGCCGGCGCCGGCACCTGTAGCGCTCCGTCACGGGAGCCGTCCGGCCGTGAGCGCCGAACGACCGGCCGGTCGTCGGTCCGCGCACCATCGCCCACCCGTCGCCCACCGCCTCGCAAAGGATGACCATGAAGACCATCGACCACTGGATCAGCGGGAAGTCCGTCGAAGGCGCTTCCGGCAACTACGGCCCGGTGACCGACCCGGCGACCGGCGCGCAGACCACCCGGGTCGCGCTGGCCTCGGTCGAGGAGGTCGACACCGCGGTGGCCGCGGCCAAGGACGCGTTCGGGACGTGGGGCACCGCCTCGCTCGCGGCCCGTACGGCGGTGCTCTTCAAGTACCGCGCGCTGCTGGACGCCCACCGTGACGAGATCGCGGAGCTGATCACCGCGGAGCACGGCAAGGTGCACTCCGACGCGCTGGGCGAGGTCGCGCGCGGCCTGGAGATCGTCGAGCTGGCCTGCGGGATCACCACCCAGCTCAAGGGCGAGCTGTCCACCCAGGTGTCCAGCCGCGTGGACGTGTCCTCGATCCGGCAGCCGCTCGGCGTCGTCGCGGGCATCACCCCGTTCAACTTCCCGGCCATGGTGCCGATGTGGATGTTCCCGCTCGCCATCGCCTGCGGCAACACCTTCGTCCTCAAGCCCAGTGAGAAGGACCCGTCCGCGGCGCTCCTCCTCGCGGAGCTGGCCGCCCAGGCCGGTCTGCCGGAGGGCGTCCTCAACGTCGTCAACGGCGACAAGGTCGCCGTCGACCGTCTCCTTGAGCACCCGGACGTGGAGGCCGTCTCCTTCGTCGGCTCCACCCCGATCGCCCGCTACATCCACACCACCGCGTCCGCCAACGGCAAGCGCGTCCAGGCCCTCGGCGGCGCCAAGAACCACATGCTGGTCCTCCCCGACGCCGACCTCGACGCGGCCGCCGACGCCGCGGTCTCCGCCGCGTACGGCTCGGCCGGCGAGCGCTGCATGGCCATCTCCGCGGTCGTCGCGGTCGGCGGCATCGGCGACGAGCTGGTGGCGAAGATCCGCGACCGCGCCGAGAAGATCAAGATCGGTCCCGGCAACGACCCGACCTCCGAGATGGGCCCGCTCATCACCAAGGCCCACCGCGACAAGGTCGCCTCCTATGTCACGGGCGCCGCGGCCCAGGGCGCCGACGTCGTCCTGGACGGCACCGGCTTCACCGTCGAGGGCCACGAGGACGGCCACTGGATCGGCCTCTCGCTGCTCGACAAGGTCGCCACGGACTCCGACGCGTACAAGGACGAGATCTTCGGCCCGGTGCTGTGCGTGCTCCGCGCCGACACCTACGAGGACGGCCTCGCGCTCGTCAACGCCTCGCCGTTCGGCAACGGCACCGCCATCTTCACCCGCGACGGCGGCGCCGCCCGCCGCTTCCAGATGGAGGTCCAGGCGGGCATGGTCGGCGTGAACGTGCCGATCCCGGTGCCCGTCGGCTACCACTCCTTCGGTGGCTGGAAGGACTCGCTCTTCGGCGACCACCACATTTACGGCAACGACGGTGTGCACTTCTACACGCGCGGCAAGGTCGTCACCACCCGCTGGCCGAACCCGGAGGACGGCGGCGTGGACCTCGGCTTCCCGAAGAACCACTGATTCCCGGAGAACCACCG
The DNA here is from genome assembly GCF_043199075.1 of Streptomyces sp. NPDC048639. Taxonomy (NCBI): domain Bacteria; kingdom Bacillati; phylum Actinomycetota; class Actinomycetes; order Kitasatosporales; family Streptomycetaceae; genus Streptomyces; species Streptomyces sp. NPDC048639. The sequence goes on along the minus strand of NZ_JBICVP010000001.1, from coordinate 1,001,445 downwards.
CTCCCGGGGAGTCCCTGACCTCCGACCGGCGGATCACGTCACACGGCCCGGCGTCATGCCGGGCCGTGTCGCGTCCCGGGACCCCGAACGCCGTGGTGAGCTGAGCGGCCGGGGGCGACCCGAGGAGGACACCCGTGACCGCATCCGCCGCATCCGGAGGCGCCGCCGCCCCGACCGCGTACGACGACCTGAAGGCCCTGTTCATCAACTGCACCCTCAAGCCGTCCCCGGCGGTGAGCAACACCCAGGGCCTGGTCGACATCAGCCGCTCGATCATGGAGCGCGAGGGCGTGCAGGTGGACGAGGTCCGCGCTGCCGACCACGACATCGCGACCGGCACCTGGCCCGACATGACCGAGCACGGCGCCGCGAGCGACGCCTGGCCCCAGCTCTACGAACGGGTGCTGGCCGCCGACATCCTCGTCCTGGCCGGTCCCATCTGGCTCGGCGACAACGGCTCGGTGACCAAGCGCGTGGTCGAGCGTCTCTACAGCTGCTCGTCCTTGCTCAACGACCGCGGCCAGTACGCGTACTACGGGCGCGTCGGAGGCTGCCTGATCACCGGGAACGAGGACGGCGTCAAGCACTGCGCCATGAACCTGCTCTACAGCCTGCAGCACCTCGGCTACGCCATCCCGCCGCAGTCCGACGCGGGCTGGATCGGGGAGGTCGGCCCCGGACCGTCCTACCTCGACGACGGATCGGGCGGTCCGCAGAACGAGTTCACCAACCGCAACACCACCTTCATGACCTGGAACCTGATGCACCTCGCACGGCTGCTGAAGGACGCGGGCGGTTTCCCGGCCTACGGCAACCAGCGCTCCGAGTGGGACGCGGGCTGCCGCTTCGACTTCGAGAACCCCGAGCACCGCTGAGTGCCCCTGATACGCCGGGCCGCCGAGTTGTGAGATCCGGTACACCGACGGGCGGGGAATTCCATACGGTTTTTACGGACTTGTGCACCATCTGGCTGACAGCGGCCGTTTCTTCCCCGAGGAACGCTGTAAGGGCCACACAGACGCTCCGTACCGCCGTTGCGGTAGGCACCGGCTCCGGCCTACCGCAACGGGATACACCTCGATTCCGTCCACCGGCCCCCCGGCATGTCCGAGAGCGTCCGTAGGATCCGGGACATGGATCTCCGACTGCCCGGACGCGTACCCCGGCCCCGGACGCCCCAGCGGCGGGGTTGGTGGATCGCGCTCCTTGCCGTGCTCGCCGTCCTTGCGGGGGGCCTGACCTGGAGCGCGGCGGCCGGGGGCGAGGAGCCCGTGCACAGCGAGGACCGGATCCTCGCTCTGCCCGAGACACCGGGTGCTTCCGAGGACGTCAGGATCGACACCACCTTCTACACGGCCGGGCCCGCCTCCGCCCGCCGTCCCGCCGTCCTCCTCGGCCACGGCTTCGGGGGCAGCAAGGAGCAGCTCCGCACCCAGGCCGAGAAGCTGGCCCGGGACGGATACGCCGTCCTGATCTGGTCCGCGCGCGGCTTCGGCAAGTCCACAGGCCGCATCGGGATCAACGACCGGGACCGCGAAGTCGCCGACGTCCGCGGGATGATCGACTGGCTGGCGAAGCGGCCGGAGGTGCGGCTGGACGCGTCCGGCGACCCGCGCGTCGGTGTCACCGGTGCCTCGTACGGGGGCGCGATCTCGCTGCTCGCCGCCGGGTACGACAAGCGCGTCGACGCGATCGCGCCGCAGAACACGTACTGGAACCTGGCCGACGCGCTGTTTCCCCACGGGGTGTTCAAGAGCCTGTGGGCCGGCATCTTCTTCTCCACCGGCTCCGCCCCGATCCCGACCGGCGGCGGCGAGGACGGCGGAACCCCCGGCGACGACGCCCAGGCCGCCGCCTCCGGCCAGGAACCGGCGGCCGGCCAGAGCCTGGGCGGAGCCGCGGGCGCCGCGCCCGGCGCGGTCCCGCCGCCCGGGCAGGAGCCGGGCTGCGGCCGGTTCGAGAAGGAGCTGTGCGCGATGTACGAACGCGTGGCGGTCGCGGGCAAGCCCGACGCCGCGGCGCGCGAACTCCTCGCCGAGCGCAGCCCGTCCGCCGTCGGCGACCGCATCAAGGTCCCCACCCTGATCCTGCAGGGCCAGACCGACTCGCTGTTCCCGCTGGACAACGCCGACCGGATCGCCCGCGCGGTCCGGGGCAACGGCGCCCCTGTCTCGGTCGACTGGCTCGCCGGCGGCCACGACGGCGGCGACCAGGAGACCGACCGGGTCAGGAGCCGCGTCACCGCGTGGTTCGACCGCTATCTGAAGGACGAGAAGGCCACCGACACCGGACCGGGCTTCCGCGTCTCCCGTACCGGAGGCATCGACTCCACGGACGGCCGCTCGCAGCTCCGCGGTGCGACCGGCGCGCGCTACCCGGGCCTGGACGGCACCGAGCGCCGAACTGTCGCCCTCGCCGGCCGTGAGCAGCGGATCGCCAACCCGGCCGGCGCCACCCCGCCCGCGATCTCCGGGCTGCCCGGCGTCGGCGGCCTGTCCCAGCTGTCCGGCCTCGGCGTCGGTGTGTCCGTCGACTTCCCCGGCCAGTACGCGAGTTTCCAGTCCCGGCCGCTGGAGTCCGGCACCCGTGTCACCGGCTCCTCGTCGGTCCGCGTGAAGGTCAGGTCCGACGCGGACGAGGCCGTGCTGTTCGCCAAGCTCTATGACGTCGGCCCGAGCGGCAGCAGGGTGCTGCCCTCGCAGCTCGTCACTCCCGTCCGCGTCACCGGCGCCGAGGACGGGAAGACGGTCCGGCTGCGGCTGCCGCCTGTCGACCACAACTTCCAGGCCGGGCACCGGATGCGGCTCGTCCTCTCCTCGACCGACCTGGCGTACGCGTCCCCGGCCGAGCCCGCGACCCACTCCGTCGCGCTCGACGGGCCCGGCGCCCTGACCGTGCCGACCGCGCCCGAGGTGCAGACCGGCTACGAGTCCCTGCCCTGGTGGACCTGGGGCCTGCCCCTCGCCGGAGCCGTCGCGGCGGCCGCCCTGCTGCTGACCGGCCGCCGCCGTACCGCCGTTGCGGCACCGGACGCGCAACTGGCCGACGTACCGCTGCAGATCACGGACCTGAGCAAGCGGTACGCCAAGTCGGCCGACCGGTACGCCGTCCGGGACCTGTCCTTCCGCGTCGAACGCGGCCAGGTGCTGGGGCTGCTCGGCCCCAACGGCGCGGGCAAGACCACCACGCTGCGGATGCTCATGGGCCTGATCCGGCCCGACGCCGGCGGGATCCGCATCTTCGGGCACGCGGTCGCCCCGGGCGCGCCCGTGCTGTCGCGGGTCGGCTCCTTCGTCGAGGGTGCCGGATTCCTGCCGCACCTGTCCGGGCGCGCCAACCTGGACCTCTACTGGCGGGCCACCGGACGCCCGGCAGCGGACGCGCACCTCGACGAGGCCCTGGAGATCGCCGGTCTCGGCGACGCCCTGGAGCGCGCCGTCCGCACGTACTCCCAGGGCATGCGGCAGCGCCTCGCCATCGCCCAGGCCATGCTCGGCCTGCCGGACCTGCTCATCCTCGACGAGCCGACCAACGGCCTGGACCCGCCGCAGATCCGCGAGATGCGCGAGGTCCTGATCCGGTACGCGGCCGCCGGGCGGACCGTCATCGTCTCCAGCCATCTGCTGGCGGAGGTCGAGCAGAGCTGCACGCACCTGGTCGTGATGGACCGCGGAGCGCTGGTCACCGCCGGCCCCGTAGCCGAGATCACGGGCAGCGGGGACACGCTCCTGGTCGGTGTCGCGGGCGGCCCGCCGTCCGGCACCGTGGCGGACCGCGTGGCCGCCCTGCCGGGGGTCGTCTCCGCCGTGCGCACCGACGAGGGCCTGCTGGTACGGCTGGACGGGCTGACCACCCCGCAACTGCTCGTCGAACTGGTCCGGTTGGAGATCCCGGTGGACCGGGTCGGGCCGCACCGCCGCCTGGAGGACGCGTTCCTCACCCTGATCGGAGGAGGCACCCCGTGACCGCGACGGACCGTCACCGCACGCTGGTGGACTCGGCGCCCGGCTACCGGGCACGGCACACGCTGCCCCTGCGCGTGGAGGCCATGCGCCAGTTGCGCCGCCGCCGCACGTTCGTGGTGGCCGGAGTGCTGGCCGCCCTGCCGTTCGTACTGATCGCCGCCTTCGCCATCGGCGGCGGCTCGGACAACGGGAACGGCCGGGTGACGCTCGTCGACACGGCCACGGCCTCGGGCGCGAACTTCGCCGCGACCTGCCTCTTCGTCTCGGCCGGCTTTCTGCTGGTCGTGCCGGTCGCGCTGTTCTGCGGCGACACGGTCGCCTCGGAGGCGAGCTGGTCATCGCTGCGCTATCTGCTGGCCGCGCCGGTGCCCCGCACCCGGCTGCTGACCGCCAAGCTGGCGGTGGGGCTGGCCTTCAGCGCGGTGGCGATGGCGCTGCTGCCGGTGGTCGCGCTCGCCGCGGGCACGGCGGCGTACGGCTGGGGTGCCCTGCAGCTCCCCACCGGTGGCTTCCTTCCACCCGGCACGGCCCTGCCGCGGCTGGCGCTCGTCGTCGCCTACATCTTCGTCGGACAGCTCGTCACCGCGGCTCTGGCCTTCTGGCTCTCGACGGTGACCGACGCCCCGCTGGGCGCGGTCGGCGGTGCGGTGGGCCTGACGATCGTGGGCAATGTGCTCGACCAGGTCACGGCGCTCGGCTCGTGGCGCGACTTCCTGCCCGCGCACTGGCAGTTCGCGTGGGCGGACGCGTTGCAGCCGCAGGTGGAGTGGGCCGGGATGATCAAGGGCACGGCGGTCTCGGTGGCGTACGCGCTGGTCCTGGCGGCGCTCGCGTTCCGCGGCTTCCGCACCAAGGACGTGGTGTCCTGACGGCGCGTCGTGTCCGGCGCTCGCCTCCGGGCGCTGCGTCGTTCCGGCGCTCCGTCGTCCGGTCGCTCGACCGTTCCGGCGCTCGCCCGTCCCGTCGCCCTGCCGTCCGGCCGCGCCGCTTCGCGGCGTCCCCTCTGCGGGCCGCGCGCTCGCCGGGCGGCCGGACCCGGGGCGCCGTACGGTGGTCGGTGCGGCGTCCGTCACGACCGAGGGAGCGAGCCCGATGACCGGTGAACCGGCCTTCTTCGAGATCGGTGTGGAGGACCCCGAGCGGGGCCGCGCCTTCTACGGAGCCCTCTTCGGCTGGACCTTCGAGCCGGGCCCCTCGGGCAGTGGGTTCGCCATCGGCACGCCGGGTCTGCCCGGCGGTATGCACGGAGGCGACCGGGACGCCTCGCCGTATCTGTTCTTCCAGGTCGAGAACATGGACGCCGCGCTCACCCGTGTCCGGGAGCTCGGCGGCACGATCGAGGAGGCGGATGTCGAGGGCGATGACGACTCCGTCCGCGCCTTCGGCCGCTTCCGGCTCTGCCGCGACGACCAGGGCTCGCCCTTCGGGCTGCACCAGCGGCCCGCCGCGTCCTGAGCGGGCGGCGGCACGCCATGGAGCTCGAACCGGCCGAGGCGCGGCGGCGCTTCGCGGCGGCCCCCGTCGCCCGGCTCGCCACCGTGAGCGGTGACGGCCGGCCGCACCTCGTGCCCGTCACCTTCGCGCTGGACGGCGACACGCTCTTCTCCGCCGTCGACCACAAGCCCAAGCGCACCCAGGACCTGCGGCGGCTGCGCAACATCCGGGCGGACGTACGCGTCGCGCTGCTGGCCGACCACTACGCGGAGGACTGGGCCGCCCTCTGGTGGGCGCGCGCCGACGGCACCGCCGAGATCGTGGAGGACGAGGCGGGCCGGGCCCGTCCGGTGGCGCTGCTGCGGGAGAAGTACGCGCAGTACCGCGAACGCCCGCCCCGCGGCCCGGTGGTGGCGATCACGGTGGAGCGCTGGTCGGGCTGGTCGTACGCCTCCTGACCGGCCCGGCCCGGCCTCGCCTGCGGCACCCGCGGGGCGGGGTGCAAAACGGGCGAATGCCTCCACGGTGAACGCCCGCCGCGCGGGTAGGGTGACGCACCGCCGGGAAGCCGGCACACCAGCGCGGCCCGAACGGCGCCGCCGGGTGCGGGAGGCCGGGGCAGCGTGGCGCGCCCGGCGGAAGGGGCGGTGCGATGGCCACGGTCACGCCTCGGACCCGGTGGTCCCGCCCGGTCACCCATCCGGCGAAAGTCGTGGTGCTGTCCTTCGCCGCAGCCATCGTCCTGGGCACCGGCCTGCTCGCCCTCCCGGTCGCCGCCCGCAGCGGCCGTGCCACCGACCCGCTGACCGCCCTGTTCACCGCCACCGGCGCGGTCACCGGCGGCCTGTCCATCGTGGGGACGGGCTCCTGGTTCGGCCCGTTCGGCGAGTGGGTCGTCCTCGCCCTCATCCAGGTCGGCGGACTGGGCATCATGACACTCGCCTCCGTGCTCGGCCTGCTGGTGTCCGGACGGCTCCGGATGCCCCTGCAGCTCACCGCCCAGGAGGAGACGGGAAGTTCGGCCGCCGGCCATCTGAGGAGCGTGCTGCTGGGCGTCGCGGCCACCACGTTCGTCATCGAACTCCTCACCGGCGCCGTGCTGTTCCTCCGGTTCCGGCTCGGCTACGGGCAGCAGGCAGGGGAAGCGCTGTTCTACGGCTGCTTCCACGCGGTCTCGGCGTTCAACAACGCCGGTTTCGGACTGCGCGACGACAACCTCGTCGGCTATGCGAACGACCCCTGGATCCTCGTCCCCGTCGCCGTGGCCTGCATCCTCGGCGGCCTCGGCTTCCCCGTGCTGCTCGAACTGCTGCGTCGCGCCCGCGCCCACCACCGCGGCGTCCTCGCGCGGCGCTGGTCGCTGCACACCCGGCTCACGCTCATCACGTACGGGATCCTGCTGGCCGCCGGGACCGTGTACATCTGCCTGCTGGAGTGGGGCAATCCGGCCACATTCGGCCCCATGTCCTGGGGCGACAAGCTGCTGAACGGCTTCTTCCTCTCCACCAGTGCCCGTACCGCGGGCTTCAACTCCGTCGACATCGGCGCCATGGAACCCGCAACGCTGCTGGGCATCAGTGTGCTGATGTTCATCGGTGCCGGCAGTGCGGGAACGGCCGGAGGCATCAAGGTGACCACCTTCGCCCTGCTGGGCGCCGCGATCGTGGCCGAGGTCCGCGGGGACTCCCAGGTGAATGTCCTGGGCCGCCGGGTCCCCGCGTCCGCCGTCCGCCAGGCCCTCACCGTCGCCCTCTTGGGCCTCGGCCTGATCCTCGCCGGGATGCTCGTGCTGCTCACGGTCACCGAGGCGTCCGTCGAGGCCGTCCTCGTCGAGACCGTCTCGGCCTTCGGCACGGTCGGCTTCACCACCGGCATCACCGGGTCCCTGCCCGCGGTGTGCCAACTGGTCGTCATCGCGCTCATGTTCGTCGGGCGGCTCGGGCCGATCACCCTCGCCTCCGCCCTGGCCCTGCGCGAGCGCGGCCGCCGCTACGAACTCCCCGAGGAGCGACCCGTCATTGGCTAGCCATCCGAAGGACCGCCGCGAACGCCGCCGCCGGCGCCTGGAGACCGTTCACGGGCGCCGGTCCGCCGAGGCCCGGGTCGCCGTCGTCGGCCTGGGACGCTTCGGCTCCTCCCTGGCCCTGGAACTCATGCGGCGCGGCTGGGACGTGCTGGGCATCGACGCCGACCCGCGCAGGGTGCAGAAGCTCAGCGACGACCTCACGCATGCGGCGGCCGCGGACTGCACCGACCCCGAGGCACTGGTCCAGCTCGGGGTCGCCGAGTTCGCCACTGTCGTGGTCGGCATCGGTACCGACCTGGAGTCCAGCATCCTGATCACCTCCAACCTCGCGGACGCCGGCGTGCCCGCCATCTGGTCGCGTGCCTCCAGCCGCCAGCACGGGGAGATCCTGCGGCGCGTCGGCGCGCACCATGTCGTGCTGCCCGAGCACGAGATGGGGGAGCGCGTCGCCCATCTCGTCACCGGCCGGATGCTGGACTTCATCGAGTTCGACGACGACTACGCCCTGGCCAAGGCGATCGCCCCGGCGGTGCTCGACGGCGTGACGCTCGGTGAGAGCCGGGTGCGCAGTCGCTACGGCGTCACCGTGGTCGGGATCAAGCGCCCCGGAGCCGACTTCACGTACGCAACGGCCGAAACAATCGTCCATTCCGGGGACGTCGTCATCGTCACCGGGCAGACCCGGGCAGTGGAGAGTTTTGCCGAATTGGCTTGATCCATGACCTCGTTGGGGTCGAGCAGGCATGCTCTACATGTGCCCTCCCTGCCGTTTCAGCTGCCCTTTCCGCGCCGGACACCGCGCGCCGGCCACATGGTCGTCTGCGGGGACAACGCGCTCGCGCACCGGCTCGTCACCGAACTGGCCACGGTCTACGGCGAGCGGGTCACGGTCGTCCTGCCGTCCGTACGCCACCGCCACGGACCCCAGATCGCCGCCCTCGCCCGCCGCTCCGAGCTGGAGGTTTCGATCGTCGAGGCGGCGGAGCCGGACGACGGCGCGCTGATCGAGGCGGGTGTGGAGGGCGCCGCGGCGCTCGCGCTGACCATCGGCAACGACCAGGACAACATCCACGCCGCGCTGCGCGCCCGCCGCCTCAACCCCGAACTGCGGATCGTCGTACGTCTCTTCAATCGCAAACTCGGTCGGCATCTGGAGGCGCTCCTGGAGCGGGCCTCGGCAGTGCGGGCGCCCATGACGGACGCCCAGACGATCGAGGCGTCGACGACCGTGCTGTCCGACGCGGACACCGCGGCCCACTCGCTCGCCGCGGCCGCCGTCACCGGCACCACCAAGATCGTCCAGGCCGACGGGCTGATGCTGCGTGCCTCCGACCGCACCGCGGGCGAACGCGACAGCCGGGGCGCGCTGTGCACCCTCGCCCTGCACGCCACCTCCGACGACGAAGAGCCCCAACTCCTGCCGGACGACGAGACCCTGGCCCGTACGCACGCGGCGCATCCCGCCGTCGTCCTGGAGGCGCTCAGCCACCGCACGGACCGGACCCCGCCCGTATCGCGGCTGGCCGGATCCCTTCCGCTGGCCTCCTTCTTCTCCCGCAGGCTGCGCATCGCGACCGCCGGGCTCACAGGGCTGGTGGCGCTGCTCGCCATCCTCACCTGGCTGGTCACCCCCGCCGACCCGCTGAGCGCGTTCTACCTGTCACTCCTCGACGTCTTCGGCATCGGCGATCCGGCCGTGGGGGATTCCACGGGCCGTCAGATCCTGCAACTCCTCGCCGGACTGGCCGGGTTGATGATGCTGCCGCTGCTCTTCGCCGTCGTGCTGGAGAGCTACGGGTCCTTCCGCGCCGCCTCCTCCGTCCGCAGACCGCCGAGCGGTCTGTCCGGGCACGTCGTCCTGCTCGGCCTCGGCAAGGTCGGGGCCCGTGTCCTGGACCGGCTCTGCGAACTCGACGTGCCCGTGGTCTGCGTCGAGCGCGACCAGAACGCCCGCGGGCTGGCCATAGCGCGCAGCCGGAGGGTGCCGGTCGTCATCGGCGACGTCACCGAGGAGGGTGTCCTGGAGGCGGCCAAGATCCGGCGCAGCCGCGTTCTGCTCGCCCTCACCAGCAGCGACAGCACCAACCTCGAAGCGGTGCTCTACGCGCGGGAGATACGGCCCGATCTGCGGGTCGTCCTGCGGCTGTACGACGACAAGTTCTCCACGACCGTCTACCGCACGCTGCGGGACTCCTACCCGGGTGCCCTCACCCGCAGCCGCAGCGTGTCGGCGCTGGCCGGGCCCTCGTTCGCGGGGGCGATGATGGGGCGCCAGATCCTCGGCGCCATCCCGGTGCAACGCCGGGTGCTGCTCTTCGCGGCGATCGAGGTCGGCGGCCATCCCGAACTCGCGGGCCGCACGGTTGCCGAAGCGTTTCGCCCCGGTGCCTGGCGGGTTCTCGCGCTCGATGTGGCCGCCCCCGAGGACCGCACCCCCGACCTCTCGCTGCCGCTCCGGATCGACGCGGTACGCCGCGGGCCGGAGCTCGAATGGGACCTGCACCCCGGTTACGTCCTGCGGCCCGAGGACCGCGTCGTCATCGCCGCCACCCGGCACGGTCTGGGCCATCTGCTGCACCGCGGCCCGGCACCGGACGCGTCGCCGGGCCGGACCTCGCGGCGTGCTGCGGATCCCTTCCGCGCGGCGGATCCGGGACGGGACCCGGAGCGCGGGCGGAACGGGCGGCGTGACGCGTCCCCGGGCGCGGGCCCGGAGCCGGACCCGGGCCCGGAGCCGGGCGGGGCGCAACCGGACAGGAACGCGGATCCCGGATCGCGCTGAACGGCGTCGCCCGGCGCGGGAGGTCCCCGGCCGGGCGGTCCGTGAGGCGGTCGGCGCGATGTCCGATGATGCGGTGGATCAGCGGCGTTCGCGCGAGTGGCCGAAGAGGATCCGGTAGCCGATCAGCAGCACCAGGGCACCGCCGATGGCCGCGACCCAGGTCTCGGGATCGTAGAAGTCCTTCGACACCTTGCGGTCGAGGAACTGCAATGACAGCCATCCGCCGACGAAGGATCCGACGATCCCGATGAGGGTCGTGCCGATCAGCCCACCCGGGTCACGGCCGGGGAGAAGGACTTTGGCGATGACTCCGGCGATGAGTCCCAGGATGATCCAGCTGACGATGCTCATGTCGGCGTCCTCTCCATACAAACGCTGTTCCTTGCCCGGAGGTCTGTCCCGAACTCTGCCCCGAGTTCATGTCCGGACACTGAAAGGACGCTTTCTGTCGTCTCTATGGTTCGCCCGGTCAAGAAACGTACGCCTCAGCGCAAAAGTTGTGACACGTGGTGGCGTGCGATGACGCCGAGTAGCGTCATATGCGGATTGCGGTTTCCTCCGCAGCGCACCGTTGCGGCTTGTCCTGGACGAGGTCGAGGTGGCGAGGCCATGAAGGCGCATGTGGCGGACTTGCGGCGGGAGCGGTTGCTGGAGCTGCTCTTCGCGGCCGAGGACGTGCCCATACTGCGGCGGCGACTCACGGAGTGCGCGGCGCGCGCCGGTCTCGGGGAGCCCCGTCGCAGTGACTTCGTCCTCGCCGTTCACGAGGTGGCGTGCAATGCCGTCGAGCACGGCGGCGGGGCTGGACGTCTCCTCCTCTACCGCTGCGACGGCACCCTGCACTGCAGGGTCTCCGACCATGGGCCCGGCTTCACCGAGGAGGCCATCCCGCCCGATCCGCCCGGGCTGTGCGGCGGGGAGGGCGGCCGCGGACTGTGGCTGACGCAGCAGCTCACCGATCGCCTGGAGATCGCGGCCGGGGCGGTCGGCGCCGTGGTCACCCTGGCCATGGGCCTGCGCTGATCGCGGGAACCGTCCCCGCACTGCCGGCGCCACCCGCGCCCACCCCCGCCCCCGCTCACCGGCTACGGAGCGTGCTGCAGCGTGCCGACCGAATGTGTCCACGTACGGGACACGGGTTGGCGCTTGCTTGTACGGATCGACGCGCTCGCGCATGACCGAACGCCCCTTCGCAGTAAGGGGGTTGACTCTGCATCGCCGTCTCCAGGAGGGGAATCAGGAGGGGGAATGTCAGCCCCGGCTGCCAGAGTGGGCCCATGGAAGGAAACCGAGCGGACCGGATGCTGCGCGCCCGCGCCCAGCTTCTCGGCGGAGGGATCAGGGAGACGACCGTCGCCGGCGTGCTCGCACGCGTCCTCGCCGTGCAGGCCCAGGACCTCACCGCCGCCGGCCTCGGGCTGCGGGTCCGCGCCCGGGGCCTGACCGCGGCGGACGTCGCGCGGGCGACCGATGCCGAGCGGACCGCCGTACGCGGCTGGTACCTGCGCGGCACGCTCCAGCTCGTCCCGGCCGCCGACGCCCGCTGGCTGCTCGCCCTGTTCGGCCCCGTCTTCCTGCGGCTCGCCGCACGCCGGTTCCGCGAACTCGGCCTGGACGAGGCCCTGTGCGAACGCGCCGAGCGGCTCATCGCCACGGCCGTCGACGCCGAGGGGCCGCTGACCCGCGCTGAGCTCACCGACCGGCTGACCACCCTCGGCGTCGACCCCACGGGCCAGTCGGCGTACCACCTCATCCGCCGCGCCGCGTTGTCCGGCCGCATCTGCCACGGCCCGGAGAGAGCGGGGGAGGCCACCTTCGTCCTGCTCGACGACTGGCTCCCGGCCACCGGCCCGCTGCCCTGGCAGGGCGAGGCCGCGGAGGCCGAGCTTGCACGGCGCTATCTGGCCGCCTACGCACCCGCCTCCGTGCAGGACTTCGCCCACTGGTCGGGGCTGCGGCTCGCCGTGTGCAGACGGGCCTGGGAGTCCGTGACGGCGCGGGAGCCGGAGCCGGGTCCGCCGGGTCGCCCGGGGGACACGGATCCCGGCGCCACGGAGCTGCGCGGTGCGGGGCCGGACGTCCGGCTGATCCCGGCGTTCGACAACTACCTGGTGGGCTACCGCAGTCGGGAGCTGTCCGTTCCGGCCGAGCACGAACGCACGGTCCGACCGGGTGGCGGACTGATCCGCCCCACGGTTCTGGCCGACGGCTGGGCGGTCGGCACCTGGACTGCGCCGACCGCCCGACACTCCGCGGTGCGGGTCGAACCGTTCGGTGGAGACACCGGTGAATCCGCTCTCCCTCCGGAGGCGTTGAAGGGCATGGAGGCCGAAGTGGCGGATATCGCGCGCTACTTCGGGACGGAGGAGTCCTAGTCCGGGCGTTTAGGCGCAGAGCTGCCGGCCGGGACGAGCCGTCATAGCGAGGGCGGGGCGACGCGGGTGTACGTCCGTGCTGCGCTGCCTCCCGGTGTGGTCACCGTGACGGTGACCGAACCCGGCGTGCCCGCTGGGGCGATGGCGGTGATGTACGCGTCGGAGACGACCGTGAAGGCCGCGGGCGTACCGCCGAAGGTGACGGACTGCGCCAGTGTCAGTCCGGTCCCGCTCAGGGTGACCGTGTTGCCGCCCGTGGCGGGTCCGGAGGATGGCGCGATGGAGGCGAGGGTGGGGACGGCGGCGTAGATGTAGATGACCGTGGGCGCGCTGGTACCGCCCGGGGTGACGACCGTGACGGCGACGGCACCCGCGGGCGCCGCGGGCACGGTGGCGGTGATCTGGGTGTCGGAGACCACCGTGAACGACGGGGCGGGCAGGGTCCCGAACCTCACCGTCGTGGCACCGAGGAGGTTGCTTCCGGTGAGCGTGACCGTCGTACCGCCGGACACCGGACCCTTGTCCGGAGAGATCTGCGTGACGGCGGGAGTGCCGCGGTAGAAGTAGAAGACCGTGGGCGGGCTCGTACCGGCCGGGGTGGTGACGGTGACCGCGGCGGCGCCCGGGCATGCGGCGGGCGTCACGGCACTGATCTGGGTGTCGGACACGACCGTGAACGATGTCGCGGGTAAGGCGCCGAAACTCACCTGGGTGGCGCCGGTGAAGCCACTGCCCGCCAGGGTGACGGTCGTACCTCCGGTGGCTGGGCCCTGGGCGGGCGTGACGCCCGTGACGCTGGGGGCCGAAACGTAGGCGTACGGGAGGCCGTTGCTGGTGCCGCTGGGTGTGGTGACGGTGACTTGGACGGTTCCGGTTCCGGCGGGGGCGGTGGCGGTGATTTGGGTGGCGGAGATGACGGTGAAGGAAGAAGCCGTTGTCGTGCCGAATTTGACGGATGTTGCTCCGGTGAGGTCGGTGCCGGTGAGGGTGACGGTGGTGCCGCCGGTGGTGGGTCCTGAGGTGGGGCTGAGGGAGTTGAGTACGGGCGCGGGGACGGTGACGTAGGTGTAGGGGAGGCCGTTGCTGGTGCCGCTGGGTGTGGTGACGGTGACTTGGACGGTTCCGGTACCGGCGGGGGCGGTGGCGGTGATTTGGGTGGCGGAGATGACGGTGAAGGAAGAAGCCGCCGTCGTACCGAATTTGACCGATGTTGCCCCGGTGAAGCCGGTGCCGGTGAGGGTGACGACGGTGCCGCCTGCGGCCGGACCCGAGCTGGGGCTGAGGGAGTTGAGCACCGGGGCGGGGACGGCGACGTAGGTGTACGGCACGAACTGAGGGCTGACGCCGCCGGGTGTGGTGACGGTGACGGCGACCGTTCCGGAGCCGGGCGGGGCGGTGGCGTTGATCTGGGTGGGGGAGACGAGAGTGAAGGTCGGCGACAGTGCCGTACCGAACTTGACCGCGGTGGCGCCCGTGAAGCCGCTGCCGGTGAGGGTGACGACGGTGCCGCCTGCGGCCGGACCCGAACTGGGGCTGAGGGAGTTGAGCACCGGGGCGGGGACGGCGACGTAGGTGTACGGCACGAACTGGGAGCTGATGCCCCCGGGTGTGGTGACCGTGACGCCCACCGTTCCCGAGCCCGGCGGGGACACCGCCGTGATCTGGGTGTCGGAGTTGACCGTGAACGAACTCGCCGACGTGGCGCCGAACCGCACCTGCGTGGCGCCGGTGAAACCGTTGCCATTCACGGTGACGGCGCTTCCTCCGCCCGTCGAACCCGAGGACGGACTGATCGAGGTGACCACGGGCGCGGCCAGGGCGGCCGCGGCCGGTATCGGGTGCTTCGCGTCGCGTGACGGTTCGGACCTGCTCATGGCTGCTCTCCTAGGGGCGTGATGGCGCGGGCCCCGGCCGTCCGTGGCGGAGAACCGGCCGGAGCCCGCCGACGTGAGGGACCTTGTGGCGCCCCCGCTCGTGCGGAGAGATCCGGGGTGGTCCGCGCAGCGGTGCTCGGAGCGGTCGTGCGCGGTGCGGGGAGAGCCGTCAGCGGCCCGTGGTGCGACTGTGGGGCGATCCGCAGGCCGCCCGCGGTGACAGCGCGGGCGGCCTGCGGATCTGCGGCTGCCGATCTGCGGTGTGCGGACCGGATCAGATCCCGGGGCCGGCGACGTAGGTGAAGCCGTCGGTCTCGGTGTCGCTCCCGGCGGCGTTGGTGACGACGACGTCGACCGTTCCCGTCCCGGGGGGTGAAACGGCGGAGAGCGTGGTCGAGTTGATCACCGAGAACGGCGCCGCCACCGCGTCGAACGTGACCGACGAGGTGCTTCCCAGGTTGGTGCCGGTGATGGTCACCGCGGTGCCACCGGTCTCCGGGCCCTCGTCCGGCGCCACCGTGGTGATGGTGGGTACCCCGACGAAGGTGTACGACAGACCGTTGTTGCTGCCACCCGCGGTGGTGACGGTGACGCTCACCGGTCCGGCCGCGTGTGCCGGTGCGGTCACGGTGATGACGCTGTCCGAGACCACAGTCGGGGTGGCGTTGGTGCCGCCGAAGGACACATTGGTCGCGGTGCTCAGGCCCGTCCCGTTGAGGGTGACGGTGTTGCCGCCGGCCGTGGAGCCCGCCGCGGGGTTCAGCGACGACTTGAACGGCGACCCGACGTAGAAGAAGGGTATGGGGTTGCTGGTGCCGCCGGGGGTGGTCAGGGTGACGTCGACGGTGCCGCTGCCCGAGGGCGATGTGGCGGTGACCGTCGTGGGGTTGACGACGACGACGTCGGTGGCGAGCTTGGAGCCGAACCGGACGGCGGATGTGCCGGTGAGGTTGGTTCCGTTGATCGTGACCGCGGTGCCTCCGCCGGTCGATCCCTGGTTGGGTGTGATGGGCATGGGATACCTCCTGGTTGCCTGTGGATGGAGCGTGGAGCGGGCGGGGGAACCCGTCCGCCGAGTGAGGCCCGCCCGGGAGCGGGACGCGGGCAGTCGGGTGGTCAGCCCGAGCAGAAGGGCACGCTGCCGGCGGGGGCGCAGCTGTTCGGCGCGTTGTCCCTGACCGGCGTGCCGACGAGGTTCACCGAGCCGGACAGCTCGTAGATCCCCCCGCCTCCGACCGGATCGGTGGCCGTATTGCCCACCACGACACTTCCGTTGAGCGTCGAGGTGCCGGTGTCGTTGTAGAGGCCGCCGCCGACCCTGGCCCGGTTGTCGCGCAGGGTGCTGCTCGCCAGCGTCACCTCACCGGCGACGTTGGCGATGGCTCCCCCCGCCTCGATCCCGGGGGCGTCCCTGCCCCGGAAGGTGACCGTGACGAGATGCAGCTCACCGTTCTTCGTCCCGGTCCCGTCGACCTTGGCGATCCGGAACTCGGGAGAACCCGGGGCGCGGACGATGTCGGTGACCGATCCCCTGAGGGTGATCGGCGCGGTGATGTCCGGCAGCCCTGACGCCCCGTCGGCGCTGTGTGCCTGCGTGAGGGTGCAGGTGCAGAACGGGGAGAGGAACAGACCGTCCCCACCTGCGGTGTTGGCCGTCTCGATCGCGTCGGCCAGGGCGTCCTCGCTGCAGCCCACGAACTGTACGGCCCCGGCCCGGCCGGGGACGAGCGCAAGACCCGCCGCCAGGGCCATGGCCCCGAGGAGTGCGGGGAGTCTACGGGTGGCGCGCATGGGACTCCTTCGTGCCTGGAGGTACGAGCCGCACCAGTCGGTGCCGTGCTGGACGGCACCGACTGCTGGATCCAACGTCCTCCGCGGGGGAGCCTGCCCAGCGACGCGGCGGCTGGGAAGCCGGGCCGGCTCGGAAAGCCGGCGACGGGACCGCCGTGTCGTCACTCCTCCGGGAGGGTGGGCGGCCCGCCGGTGTGGATGAATTCAGCGAAGCACCGGCGGCGGGGGCCCACAAGAAAGGAACAATTAGTCATACCGGGTTTCCGAGGTGCGAGGTGAACGTCCGACGGGGTGTACCACCACGCGTACCACCGCGTGATTCCGCGTGCGCTCCCGAACCGAATCAGTGAGCGGTTCTCTCAGCGGTTCCTTCGGTGGTTCCTTCGGTGGTTCCTCGACCGATTCCCGGCGGGGAATTCCTCTCATCTCCCGGATGCGTACGGCGAGTTATGGCTGACTCTGCAGATGGTGCGCGGTGACTTCGGTGGCGAGTTCGACGCGGGAGCCGAGACTGAGCTTGGACAGAATATTGGAGACGTGCGTCTGCACCGTGCGGCGGGAGATGCGCAGGCGCGCCCCCACATCCGGGTTCGACAGGCCCTGGGCGACGAGCGAGGCGACCGCCACCTCGGTGTCGGTGAGGCTCTCCCAGCCGCTGGTGGGACGCCCGCGCAGGCCGCGGTGGCCTCTGCGGACCCCGAGGGCGCGCAGCCGCGACGCCGCGCGTGTGGCGTCCCAGGTGGCGTCCAGCCCGGCGTAGATGTCCATGGCCCGGTTCAGCGCCGACCGGGCATCGGGGAGCCGCCCCGCCTCGGCCAGGGCGGCGGCGACGTCCTCGTAGTACAGCGCCTGGAAGAGCACCCAGGGGAAACGGTCGTAGAAGTGCGAGGCGTCGAGCAGTGCGTCCGGGTCGTTGTCCAGCAGTCCGCGGCAATGGGTCGCGAATGCGGAAATGCCGTCCGGTACGCCGGTGGCCGCCCGGGATTCGACCGCTGCTGTCAACTCCCGTGCGAATTCCGTGTTTCCGGCATTGAGTGCGAGGCCCACCACCCTCGGCGCGAAGAATGCGAGCACCGAACTCATCACGGAGACAAAACCTTCGCCGACCAAGGCGAGACACCGGTCGAGTGCGCGCGCGGAGTCGCCCTCGGCCTCCTCCAACTGGCAGGCCGCCCACACGGCGAGATGGTCGAAGAAGAATTTCTGCGGGGCGGAGTCGGTCGCGTTCTCCGCCTCGTCCAGATGCGCTTTCGCGGTGACGAAGTCGTTGCGGTGCACCGCGATGACGGCCGCCAGGCTGTGCAGCGGCTTCGGCAGGGACTCGTTCGACGGCTCCAGTCCCGCCTGGATCTCGACCAGCGCGTCGTCCCACCGCCCGTCGGCGAACATCACCTGCGCCCGGGACAGGTCGCACAGCGGTACGTGGTCCCAGAGCTGCTTGGCGACCTGCTGGCTGAAGCCCATGGCCTCGTCCGCCTCCCGCGCGCGGGCGCGGGCCAGCAGGCAGTAGCCGCGGATGAGATGCAGCGGAATCTGCTTGTCCACGGGCGCGTTCTCGTCCCGGGCCATCCGCAGGGCGCGGTCGGCCCAGTCGAGGGCCACCAGGGTCTCGCCCCGCAGCAGATGCAGCAGGGCCAGCGTCTGGTACGCGTCCGACAGCGCGTTGATGTCCCCCAGGCCGAGCGCCTCCCGCTCCGCCTCCCGCGCCAGCTTCTCGGCCCGGTCCAGTTCGCCGAGGGCCAGCAGCACGACGGAACCGAACGCCTGCAGGCGTACGCTCTCGACCTCCGAGAGCGCGACCGAGTTCCGTGCGTGCTCGATCTCGGCCCACGCCAGCGCCGGATCCCCGGACACGTACGGGGCACGCGCCAGGATCCACCAGATGGTGCCCTCCGAGGCCAGGTCGTGGTGGTGGGCCAGGGCCCGGCGCGCCTGGTCCTCGGCCTCGACGGCCCGGCCCGAGCGCATCAGGGCGGCGGCGAGCAGGATGTGGAGGCGGCCGCGGCGGGGTTCTGTCGCGTCCGCGCAGTCCAGGGCGGGGCGCAGCAGTTCGACCGCCAGTCTCGGGACGCCGACCATGAGCTGTTCGCCGTTCTCGGCCAGCCAGTCGATCACCCGCGGGCTGCCCGAGGGCGTGCCCAGCGTCAGATGCTCGGCTATCAGCTCGGGCGGGGCGGAGGTTCCCGCGAGTGCGAGGCCGGCTTCCAGGTGGAAGGCAGCGCGCAGCGGACCGGGCAGGTCGTCGTAGAGGGCCTGGCGCACCACGGTGCGGCGGAAGGAGAAGCGTCCGCCCTTCTCGGCCAGTACGCCCGCGTCACGCGCGTCCATGAGGACACCCAGCACATCGTGCACAGGGCGGGCGGCGACGACGGCGAGGTCCTCCACCGTGATCCCCGAGCCGAGGACGGAGGCCACCCGCAGTACGGACAGGGACTCGGGGGAGAGGAAGTTCAGCCGCTGCAGCACCGCCGCTCGCAGGGACGGGGTCGTGGTCGGCACGCTCGCCTGCACCGTCCCGTCGGTGACCCGGATCGCGCCGCTCGCGGTGAACGTCTCGACGAGCTGCGTGACGTAGAGCGGGTTGCCCCCGGCGTCCTTCATCAGCCGCAGCAGGTCGTCCTCGGGGCGCGCGCCCAGCATGCGGGCCACCAGCTCCCGTACGGTGCCCTCGTCCAGGGGTTCCAGCGTCAGCACGGTCGCCCCCCGGGCCGGCAGTGTGCGGCGCAGCCGGTCGAGTTCCGGGCCGCCCGGTGGAGCGGTCCGGCACGCCCCCACCAGCAGGACGGGAAGCTGGGCGAGTGAGCGGCTCAGCTCGGCCAGCACCCGCAGGCTCGCCCCGTCCGCCCACTGCAGGTCGTCCAGCACCAGGGCCAGCGGCCCCGTCGCGCACAACTGGTCGACCTGGGCGAGGAAGGATTCTGTGAACGCGGCGTCCGCGGCCTCGACCCCGAGCGGCGTGCTGGTCCAGCCCGCACCGCGGATGAGGGCGTCCATCCCGGCGTCGCGGGTGTCGCTGGCGGTGGCCCGCGCACCCAGGCAGGTGGAGATGGCGGCGAAGGGGAGACGCTGGTCGATCTCGTCCGCCGCGCCGCTGAAGACGCGCAGGCCGAAGCGGTGCGCCTGGTCCTCGGCGTGCGAAAGCAGCGCCGTTTTGCCGATGCCCGGCTCTCCCTCGATGAGCAGGGCCCGGCCCACGCCGGTGGCGACCTCACGGGCGAGCCGTTCGACGGTGGCCGTCTCGGCCTCCCGGCCCACGAGACCCACGGGGACAACGACCACCCTGGTCTCCCTCCCTCCGGAGGCTGACCCGTCAAGTGTGCGATACCGCGCATTCACAGGCAAAACCGGAAACAACTCCTGTTACGGACCTCTCTGTGCCCGGAGTGTCACCTTCCGTGAAGAGTGCCCAGGTATCGGCGAAAACATCTGAAAAGTGGGAGTCTTATGATGATTCAGGGGGTGCCGGGACGACGCTCGGTCGGTGAGAGGGCGGCGGCTGCCCGGTATCGGGGCACAGATCGGTGGGCGACGCATGAGTGTGGCAACAACCGCGTTGGCAGGACGTTCCCAGGAGATGCGGGAACTCGACACCGCCGTCACGCGGGCCTCCTCCGGGCTCGGCCAGGCCGTCCTCCTGGAGGGCGAACCGGGCATCGGCAAGACCGCGCTGCTCCAGGCGGCCGCCGCCGACGCCCGCGAGAGCGGGATGCGCGTCCTCCACGGCGCGGCGGAGCAGCTCGAGCAACGCGTGCCGTTCGCCGCCATCGGGCGGTGTCTGGGCATCGACACCGCGTGGGCCGACCCCCAACTGCGCGCCCTGGCCGGGCAGATACGCGGAGAGGGCCGGCCCGACGTCATCCCCGGACTCGAAGCGGACTTCGCCACCGTGGAGGCGATCCTCGCCCTGCTCGACGACTGGTCGTCCACGGGCCCCGTCGCCCTGCTGCTCGATGACCTCCAGTGGGCGGACAACGGGACGCTCGTCCTGCTGCACCAGCTCGGCAAGTCCCTGCACAGCCTCCCCCTGGCACTGATCACGGCGTCCCGTCCCGCCGCTGCGGGCGACGAACTGGACCAGCTCCGTCACAGCCTGATCGGTCGCGGCGCGGTCCTGGTGGAGGTCGGGCCACTGGGCGAGCACGCCGTCTCCCAGATCGTGCGCGGTCTGCTCGGCGCGCCCGCCGGTCCGACGCTGCGCCGTCTGCTGCACGACGCGACGGGCAACCCGCTGTTCGTCACCGAGATTGTCGGAGCGCTGGAGCGGGAGCGGGCCATCCGTATCGCCCAGGGCACGGTGGAAGCCGACACGGCCGACGTACCCGCCTCGCTGGCCTCCGCCATCGTCGGCCGGCTGGACTGGGTGTCGCCGGAAGGGCTGGAGGTCCTGCGGACGGCTTCCCTGCTCGGCTCGGGCTTCACGGTGCCGGAGCTGTCGACCGTGACCGGCAAACCGGCGGCGGACCTGGTGGACTCGGTCATGGAGGTCGTCCGGTACGGCCTGCTGCGGGAGCAGGGGGAACGGCTCGTCTTCCGCCACGACTTGATCCGCCAGGCCCTGTACGAGGCGATCCCCGCGCGGGCCGCCTCCCACAGCGCCGTGGGCCGGGCACTGGCCCGAAGCGGTGCCCCGGTGGAACGCGTCGCCGAACACCTGCTGATGGGCGCGGGCACCGACGGGGCCGGCGGCGCGGCGACCGGCGGTGACGCGGTGGTCGACTGGGTCGCCGACCACGCCGCCGCGCTCACCCTGCGTGCGCCCTCCCTGTCCGTCGAACTGCTGCAGCAGACACTGAACGGCACCGCTGCGGACAACGAGCGGGCCGGCCGTCTGGACATCCTGCTGGCCTCGGCCCTGTTGTGGTCCGGGCGCGCCCCCGAGGTGCAGCCGCAGGCCGAAGAGGCCCTCCCGCATCTGTCCGACCCGGGGCAGAGGAGCGAACTGCTCTGGATCCTCGCTCAGGCGGACGTCGCGTGCGGCCGGCCGGACCTCGCCGTCCAGAGGGCCAGGGACGCGCTCGACTCCGGGACGCTGTCGCCCCCCGAGACCCGCCGGTACCAGGCGTTCCTGTCCACCTGCCTGTTCCGCTTCGGCCAGCTCGACCGGGCGCTGAACATCGCGGAGAAGGTACGGGTCGACGCGGTGCTGCACGGGGAGTACCACGCGATGGTCGACTCCCTACTGACGGTCGCGATCGTGAGGATGTTCCACGGCAACTACCGGGAGGCGATCGAAGCGGCCGATCAGGCCCTGCGGAACGCACCGGGACAAGCCGTGCCCGCCCACAGCCTGGTCGGCCTCTACATCATCCGCGGACGGAGCCTGTTCGAACTCGACCGGACCGCCGAGGCCCACCAGTCGATCGCCGCGGCCCTCCAACTCGGCGAGACCAGCGGGGGCATGCTGCTGACGCTGTGCCACGCCAGCCGCGCCTCCTTCATGTTCCACGCCGGCCGCTGGGACGACGCGCTGGCCGAGGCCCAGGTCGGCATCGAACTGCCGGACCACCTCAGCACGCCTCGCGCGATCCACGGCCTGATGGCCCTGATCGCCGGATTCCGGGGGGACTTCGCGACCGCCGACGAGCGGCTCGCCGCGGCCGATGCCGCGACCTCGTCCTCCACCACCACCCCGTACGTGGAGTATCTGCCGCGCTGGGCACGGGAGTTGCGGCTGGAGTCGCAGGGCCGCAAGGAAGAGGCGCTCGCCGATCTGCTGGAGGGATGGCGGCGCGGCTTCGGTCCGGTCCAGGGAGTCGGACTGCTCTTCCGGGCCGCCGACCTCGTACGGCTCGCCCTGGACCTCGGCGACACCGGTACGGTGCGCGAGGTCATCGAGGAAGCGGAGCGGATCGACGACACGGAGCGCACCACCCGGCGCGCCCGCGCGATCATCGCCCACTGCCGCGGGCTGGCCGACCGCGACCCCGAGACCCTCGCCACGGCCGCCGACTACTACCGCGAGACGCCCTGGCTGCTCTCGCGCGGGCAGTACTACGAGGACGTCGCCGCCGTACTCGCGGGCGCCGGGCGCCTCGATGAGGCCCGAACCGAACTCGGCCAGGCGATCGACGTCTACGTCCAGATGCGCGCCGACTGGTGCATCTCCTGCGCGGAGGAACGACTGGAGGCGGCGGGCCTGCCCAGACGGCGCACCGACCGCAGGCGGCGCCCGGCCAGCGGCTGGGAGGCCCTCACGGACACCGAGCACAAGATCGCGGCGCTGGTCGCCGAAGGGCTGTCCAACCCGGCGATCGCGGCCCGGATGTTCATCTCGCGGAGAACCGTGCAGTCGCACGTCTCCAGCATCCTCGGGAAGCTCGGCCTCACCTCGCGCGTCGAACTGGCGACGGCCGTCACCCGGCAGCGCTGACCGTACGGCGGGCCCGCGCGTTGCCGGGCCACCCCGGCGCCGTACGGTGCGGGGCCCACCCCGCGGCATACCGTGCCGGACCACCCGGCGCCGTACGGTGGTCCATGCCGAACCCTCAGACGTGGCGGGCGATTTCGACCGCGATCTCCACGCGTGAGGTCAGGGCGAGCTTGCGCAGGATGATCGACACATGGGACTGCACGGTCCTGCGCGAGATGAAGAGCTGCGAGCCGATCGCCGTGTTCGACAGCCCCTCGCCCACGAGCGCGGCGACATTGCGCTCCGTCTCGGTCAGAGCGCCCCAGCCGCTGCTGGGGCGGTGCGCGCGGCCGCGCCGGCCGCGCACCACGCCCGCGGCGCCGAGCCGCGCCTCGGCCTGCGCCATGCACCGGTCGGCCTGGAGGAGGGAGTAGAGGTCCGCCGCACGGTCGAGTTCCGTACGCGCCTCGTTCGCCCGTCCGGCTCCGGCCAGTACGGCCGCGCAGTCCTCGTGGTACTGGGCGCGCGACAGCAGGCGCGGCGAACGCTCGTAGTGGCCGGAAGCCTCGGCCATCAGCAGGGGGTCGCCGTCCACCAGTCCCTGGCAGTGCAGCGCGATCGCACGGGTTCCCGGGGCCGAGCCGTCCGTGCCGGCGAGCCGCTGCTCGAAGGCCACGACGTCACGCGCCACGTCCCTTTCGCCGAGCGAGAGCGCCAGCCGCACCAAGTCGGCCGCCCGGAAGGGCAGTCCGGCGCCGGTCATCGCCCCGAAGCCCTGCTCCCAGCCCTTCAGCAGATCATCGAGCGCCTCCCGGGGACGGCCGTCCGCCTCATGCATGATCTGGGCGGCCCAGCGCGGCAGATACTCGTGGACCGGCGTGGTGGGCGTCCTCGGCGCACGGTCCGCCGCCTCCAGGCGCTCCCGCGCCGTGTCGAGATCGCCGCGGAGCGCGGCGATCAGCGCGGCCAGCCCGTCCACCGCCCGCGGTACGCCCAGGAAGCCGGGGAGGTCCCGCCCCGAGTCGAGCACCGCCAGCGCGTCGTCCCACCGTCCCGTGTGGAACATGAACAGGCTCCGGCCGACGTCGCAGAAGCCGAGCAGCACACTGCCGTTCCGCTCCGCGAGCCGCCGTGCGGACTCCATGGCCTCCTCCGCCTCCCCGGAGCGGTCGAGGCCCATGAGACTGAAGGCACGCGTCGTGTGGAGGGCGATCACCCGGTCGCTGTGCACATGCTCGGCACGGGCGATCCTCAGCCCCTGGTCCGAGTCCTCCAGGGCGGTGCGGGGCAGTCCGCGCAACTGGGCGACGGCCGCCAGCGGGTGCAGGGCGTCCACGAGCGGGGCCGTCAGCTGCAACTCCCCGGCCTCGGCCCGTACCCGTTCCGCCAGATCGACGGCCCGGTCCATGTCGCGGACGTGGAGCAGGGAGATGGCGAGGAGCGCCTCCAGCCCGAGTGTCTCGGCGGTGCTCAGCCCGCCCGTCGCGAGCGCCTCGCGCACCCGCTCCGCGCCGAGGTCGGGCCGCCCCCGGGCCATGCACGCCCGGCCGAGCAGCCCCAGCAACTCCCGTTTCCGCGCCGCGTCATGGGCCTCCGCGAGCGCCTCCTCGGCACGCTGCTCGGCCTCGGAGGCACGCCCCGTCCACAGCAGGCTGGACGCCAGCAGGACCCGGAGCCGGGCGGTACGCGGATCGTGCGGAGCCATCACGGCCAGGGTGGCCTCGAGCAGTTCGACCGCGAGGCCCGGGGCGCGCAGCGTGAGGGCCCGGGCGTTGCCGAAAACCCAGTCCGGCAGGGTGTCCTCGCCCGAAGGCGCCCCCAGCAGCAGGTGCTCGGCCACCCGCTCCACGGCCGTACCGCTGCGGGCCAGGGCGCGGCCGACCGCCGCGTGGGAGGCGGCGCGCGCCGGGATGCCGTCGTACAGGGCCTGCCGGATCAAGTCGTGGCGGAAGACGAGCCGTTCGCCCTGTTCGGTCAGGACGCCGTAGCGCACGAACTCCAGAATGGGCTCGATCAGCCGGGCCGGCGCAAGACCCGTGACCGCCGAGAGTTCGACGACGGTGAATCCGGATCCGAGGATCGAACCGGCCCGCAGGATCTCCTGGCCCTTGGGGGAGACCCAGTCCAGCCGGCCCACGATGGCGGAGAGCAGCGAGGCGGGTGCGTCACCGCCGCGCACCTCCGCCGTGCCTCCGGACGCAACGATCGCCTCGTCCCGCTGCAGCGCGGCGAGGAGCTCGGTGACGAAGAGGGGATTGCCCGCTGCGCCGCCGAGCAGCCGGCGCAGGCCCGGACCGGCGGGAGCGCCGAGCAGCCCCTCCGCCAGCTCGCCCACGGCCGTCTCGTCCAGCGGGCCGACGGTGACGCCGTGCGCGCCGCTCGTCGCCAGACTGCGCCGCAGCCGGTCCAGCTCCCCGCCCGGCACGGGGCGGCTGGCGCACACGACCAGCAGGGGTACGGTGCCCAGCGACTTTCCGAGGCGGTGCAGCAGCAGGAGCGTCCCGCTGTCCGCCCAGTGGAGATCGTCCACGACCAGGGCCACCGGGCCGGCCGTGCACCACTCGTCCAGCAGACCGAGGACGGCCTCGGCCGTCGCGAAGTCCGCACCGGGGGACCGGTCGGCGACGGACCCGCCCTCGGGGCGGACGAGCCGGGCGAGCGCGGCCGCCTGCCCGTCCGCGCGCCCGGACGTCCCCGTATCGAGGCTGCGGGTCGGCGTCCCCGTATCGAGGCTGCGGGCGATGGCGGCGAACGGTACGCGGCGCGACAACTCCTCGCCCGCACCCTCCAGGACGCGGAAGCCGGTCTCCCGCGCGCGGGAGACCGCCGCGTCGAGCAGGGCGGTCTTGCCGATGCCCGGCTCTCCCTCCACCAGCACGGCCTGTCCGAGCCCCGCCGCGGCAGCGGTGATCGCCGTCTCCAGGAACTGCAGCTCCTCGGAACGCCCCGGCAACCCGGCCTCGCGCATCCGCACCTTCGCCATCGCTCCGCCGCCCCTTCGCGCACCGTGGCCGTGTGCCGCGGCAGCCCCTCCATCCACGCTAGACCGGAGCCGTCGGGCGCGACGGAACACCGGGGAGTAGCCCGGCATCCTCACACTTCGTGTCGTACGTGGCACGGAAAGCGAGGAGGGCGCTCGTGGAACACCTCGCCGGCGGCCCTCGTCCGGGCGGAGACGAGGACCACCGGGAGGGGTACGAAACCCCCGGGGTTCCGCGCTCCTGCTATCCGCGCTCCACCACACCTCGGGGGATGGCCGGGATGCAGTCGGGGCCGTCACCCGGCGCGAGCCCGACCTGCCAGATGGCCAGGCCCTTGTCCGGTTCCGTCTTCGCGAGCGGGAACCCGAGGGTCAGGGTCGTGTCCTCCGGAATCAGGTGCGGCCGGATGTAGGCGACGAGCTTCCCGTGCTCCTCCGTGATCCGGTACTCGCGGCCGTCGGTCAGGTCGTCGAGCTTCTTGTCCGTGGAGGCGGACGGCGTTGGCTCTCCGCTCGGCTCTTCCGTCGGTTCACCGCTCGGCTCACCCGTGGGCTCTTCCGTCGGCTCTCCGGTCGGTTCACCCGTCGGGTCCGGATCCCCGCTCCCCGAGGGATCGGGCCGCCCGGTCGGGCAGTCGGGATCGCCCGCGTACACGCGAGCGGGCACGCCCATGCTCTCCAGGTCCTTCCGCATCCCGTCGATGTCCGGCCTGCCGGAGGGGTCCTCGATCGTCAGCTTGACGACGCCGGTCTCCTTGCGCTCCACCGTGTAGGCGGCGTTGACGATCCGCGCCCGTGAACCGCCGTCCTCCGCACGGGAGTCGGCGGCGGTACCACCCGAACCGCCCGGCCCGGTCTGCCCGATGAGGACCGCCGTGCCCACCATGGCCACCGCCACGCCCGCGGCCAGCCCGACCCGGAGTACGCGCCCCCGTGCGCTCGGTTCCGCGGGAGCGAAGGCCGCACTCTTCGCGGCGTCCGCTTGCGCGGGCTGCTGCGCGATACGGGTCTTGAGTTCCTGGAGCAGCCGCTCCTCGAAGCGTCCGGTGTTCATGAGGCCTCCAACAGCGACCGAAGGGATGGGGCGGTGTCCCCGTCGATGGACGGGGCGGGGGCACGGCGTACGGCCTGGCGGGCCCGGTGCAGCCGTACGCGCGCCGCCACCGGATTGATGCCGAGCACGCGGGCGGCCTCGGCGACGGACAGCCCGTCGACCGCCACCAGTTCGAGCAGGTCGCGGTGGCCGGAGGGCAGGGCGGCGATCTGCTCGAGCAGGCCGCGGCAGGCCCGTTCCGCGTCGATCCGCTCCTCCAGCCGCGCGATGTCCTCGCTCTCCAGCAGCCGGTGTCCGGCGACACGGCTCTCGGCGGACCAGGCACGCGCGGCACGCCGGTTCTCGGACGCGACGACGTTGCGGGCGATGCCGTGCAGCCATGCCGACGGGCTGCCCCATTCGGCCCGGTAGCCGGAGGCCGCGGATATCGCCGCGACGAAGACATCGGCCACCAGGTCGGCGGCAGCGTGGGGATCCCGGGTGCGCCGGGTCGCGTAGCGGAGCACCGCCTGCACATGTTCGCGATAGAACGCCTCGAAGGCCTCCGGATCCTCCCCGATCCGCGCCGTGTCGTAGTCGCCCGGCGGATGTCGCATCTCGACTCCCTTGTCTGTCGGCAGCTTTCACCGGTCCTTGGCGCGGGGCGGCCGAGGCGTTACACGGGGCAGCCAACAAGGCGGAGATGCGCGCCGCATCGGGCGGGCGTACTCAGTTCGGGCGGGAGGGGGCCGGGTTCAGCGCACGGTGCTCGACGCCGCGAGGGCTTCGAGGCAGGCGGCGACGGCGGGGCGGTCGCCCGTACCGCGCCGTACGGCGGCTTCGATGGCGCGGGTCAGCCCGGGGATGTCGACGGTGCGCGCGACGAGGCCGGGCGGCAGGGCAGCGGCGGCCAGGCCGGGGACGAGGACCGCCCCGGCGCCGGTGGCGGCGAGCGTGAGCATGGCGGCGAAGCCGGAGCACGTATGCCGCACCTGCGGTGTGAAGCCGGCGTGGCGGCAGGCGAAGAGGGTCGCGTCGTGGCAGGCGGTGCCCTCGGACGCGGTGATCCACGGGGTGTCCGCCAGCGAGGCGAGGGCCAGCGGTTCGCCGCCGTCCCCTTCCGTGCGGTGCCCCTCCGCGGCGGCCGGATGCGCCGCGGGCAGGACCACCAGGAGGGGATCGGTGAGCAGGTGGTGGGTGTCGAACCCCTGGGGGGCGGGCGTGCCGAGATGGGTGTAGCGGTAGACGACGGCGAGGTCGGCGCGCCGCTGCCGCAGCGCGGGAAGGCTGCTCTCCGGCTCGGCTTCGGTGATGTGCGGCGTCAGCCCGGGGTGGCGGCGGGCGAGGGTCTCCAGCAGGGGCGCGATCAGCGGTGCCACGCCACTGGTGAAGCAGGAGACGCGTACGGGCCCGACGGCTTCCGCGGCAGGTCGCGTAAGCCGGGCATGGGCGCGCTCCAGGGCGGCCAGGACGGCTTCGGAGTCCTCCACCAGCCCCTGACCCGCGGAGGTGAGGCGGATCCCGCGTCCCTCGCGGAGCACCAGGGCGACACCGGTCTCGGCCTCGAGCTGCTTGAGCTGCTGGGAGACGGCCGAGGCGGTCACGCCGTGCAGCTCCGCGACGGCGGTGACCGTCCCGTACTCCGCCAGATCGCGCAGCAGGACCAGGCGCCGGACATCAAGCATTAGCACAGCTTAAACGCTGTTGAAGTTCATGTAGCTGGACGCGAGGTCGGGGGCCGAGGCAGGCTGCGCGGGTACTGCCCGAACTGGTATTCCCCGGGAGAATGCGTGCGCGCCACCGTCATCCATGGCCCCAAGGACCTGCGGGTCGAGCAGGTCCCCGACCCGCGGATCGAGCAGCCGACCGACGCCGTCGTGCGCGTGACGCACGCCTGCATCTGCGGCAGCGACCTGTGGGCGTACCGCGGTGTTGCGGAGCGGCAGCCGGGCCAGCGCATCGGGCACGAATTCCTCGGCGTCGTCGACGAGGTGGGCGCCGGGGTGACCGGACTGCGCGCCGGCGACCGCGTCCTGGCGCCCTTCGTCTGGTCGGACGGGTCCTGCGAGTTCTGCGCCGAAGGACTCCACACCTCCTGCCCGGAGGGCGGCTTCTGGGGCGAGCCGGGTTCGGACGGCGGTCAGGGTGAGGCGGTGCGGGTGCCGTACGCGGACGGCACGCTCGTCACGCTGCCCCGCGATCTCGACGAGCCGCTGCTGCCCGCCGTACTGGCCCTGACGGACGTGATGTCGACCGGGCACCACGCGGCGGTCGCCGCGCGGGTCCGGCCGGGCGCGACCGTCGCCGTCGTCGGCGACGGAGCGGTCGGGCTGTGCGGTGTGCTCGCCGCCCGCCGCCTGGGCGCCGAGCGGATCATCGCCCTCGGCCGGCACACCGAACGGACCACGATCGCCCGCGAGTTCGGCGCCACGGACGTCGTGCCCGAACGCGGCGAGGAGGCGGTGGCGGCCGTACGGGACCTGACCGGTGGCACCGGTGCGCACGCCGTGCTGGAAGCCGTCGGCACCGAGGAGTCGATGCGCACGGCGATATCCATCGCCCGCGACGGTGGCGCGGTCGGTTTCGTCGGCGTCCCGCACGGCGGCAGCGCGGGCGTCGACATCGGGCAGATGTTCGGCCGCAACGTCGCGCTGTGCGGCGGGGTGGCCCCGGCGCGCGCGTACATCCCCGAACTGCTCCCGGACGTCCTCGCCGGACGCCTGGACGCCTCGCCGGTCTTCGACCTCACGATCGGCCTGGACGAGGTGCCGGAGGGCTACGCGGCGATGGACGAACGGCGCGCGCTGAAGGCCATGGTCCGCCCGTGACGCCCGGATGACGCCTCATGGCGCGTTTCATGGCGCCGTTCCATGGCGCGTTCCATAGCGCCCTCGTGACGTCCACGGGGGCCATGACAACGGACAATTGCCCCACGACATCGACCCTTTGGAGGACGACCGGTGTGTGAGATCCAGGAGTACCCGTGCGCGTCGTGATCGCGGGAGGCCACGGACAGATCGCCCTGCGTCTGGGCCGGCTGCTGAGCGGACGGGGTGACGCGGCCGTCGGCCTGATCCGCAACGCCGCCCACGCGGCCGACCTGCGCGAGGCGGGTGTGGAGCCGGTGCTCTGCGATCTGGAGACGGCCACGCCCGGGGAACTCGCGGCCCATCTGCGGGGCACGGACCCGGCGCACCGCGCGGACGCCGTCGTCTTCGCGGCGGGCGCGGGACCGGGCAGCGGTGCCCGGCGCAAGGACACCGTGGACCGCGCGGCCGCCGTCCTGCTGGCCGACGCCGCGGTACAGGCGGGCGTCCGCCGCTACGTGATGGTCTCCACGCGGGGCGCGGGGAGCGAACCGCGCCCCGGGCTGGACGAGACCGGCGTCGCGTACGTCCGCGCCAAGACGGCGGCGGACGCGTACGTGATGTCCCAGGACCTCGACTGGACGATCCTCCGCCCGGCGGCCCTGACGAACGCCCCGGCCACGGGCACGGTCCGCCTCACAGCGGAACGCGGCCCGGGCGACGTCACCCGCGACGACACGGCCTCGGCCCTCCTCGCCCTCCTGGACACCCCGTCGACCCGGGGGCTGACCCTCGAACTGGCCCAGGGCGAGACCCCGTTGGCGGAAGCGGTGTCCGCCTGTGCGAGGGACAGGACGGGAGCACGGCAGGAGTAGACCGGGACCCGGTCGAGCGGGTCCGGCGCGCGATGGGTGGGCGCCCTCTCTCCAGTGGACAGAGGGCGCCCACCCTCGGAGAATTGGAAGTGTCGGCGAGCAGTGACTCGGCGGCGCCTGACCCGTCGGCCGCGTGCATACTGCGCCGCATGAGGAGGCGCCATGACACTCCGCATCGCCACCTTCAACGCAGAGAACCTCTTCCGCCGGCCCCGTGTCTTCGGGCTGGAGGACCAGGCGGAGCGGCGCGAGATCCTGGAGGACTTCTCCGCCCTCGTCTCCGTCCTCGACCACGAGACGTACACGGCCGAGGACAAGGACGCCATCGTCGGGATTCTCGAGAAGTACGACGTCCACAACTCCCAGTCCAGGACACGCCCCTTCGTGGTGAACGAGACGCGCGGAGGCGCCAAGCTCTTCAAGGTCAAGCAGGGCGGCGCCATCGAGATCGTCGCCAAGGGACGGCCGAACTGGGTCGGCTGGGCGGAAATGGTCCGCGACGACCTCAACTGGGAAGCCGTACAGAACACCGGCCGTCTGATCGCCGAGATCGACGCGGACATCCTGCTCACGGTCGAGGTCGAGGACCGGCTCACCCTGGACCGGTTCAACGAGCAGGTGCTCAATGACCAGATGGGCGCCAAGCGCTACCCGTTCAACATGCTGATCGACGGCAACGACAGCCGCGGCATCGACGTCGGTCTGTTCAGCCGCAGGCCCATCGACTGCATACGTTCGCACATCTTCGACACGGCATCGGGCCGTACGGTCTTCAGCCGCGACTGCCCGGAGTTCGAGGTCGAACTCCCGGACGGAAAGCCGCTGTGGATTCTCGGCAATCACTTCAAGAGCAAGGGCTTCGGCAAGGCGGCGGACAGCGCGAACAAGCGCAAGATGCAGGCCAAACAGGTCAGAAAGATCTACGAAGCCGCCCTTGAGCGCTCGGCGCGCGTCGTGGTCGCCGGAGATCTCAACGACACCCCGGACAGCGACCCGATCGAACTCCTCCTGTCCGCGGGCCTGCAGGACGCCATGAGCCACTCCAGCTACACGGGAGCCCCCGGCACGTACGGAACGGGCCAGTCGCTCAGGCAGAAGATCGACTACCTGATGCTCTCCCCGGACCTCTTCGACCGGGTGCAGGCGGTGGACGTGGAACGCCGCGGGATCTGGGCGCCCCACACGTTCAAGTCCTTCGAAACGGTCACGTCGAAGGCCACTCAGGCCTCCGACCACGGCGCGCTGTTCGCAGACCTGGAGATGTGAGCCGCAGGCGTCACTCGTTCTCCGGGCTGTGGCCGGATGCCCTCCCTGGCTGAAGGTCGCCCGGCCGGGTGCCGACCGGGGCGCCCTTCAGCCATGCCGCGCCTCTCCGGGGGTCAGCCCCAGTCGCAGCCTGTGCCGTCGCCGTCGCGGTCCAAGTGCCGGCCGTACCCCGGATCGCCGACATGGACGGGGGCGGCACCGGCGGCCCGGGCCGCAGAACAGTTCAGGTAGTACACGGACGAGCCGCCGGTGCTGCTGCCGCCGCTGCCGTAGGCGGGTTCGGCTGTGGGGGTGGTCCGTACGGTCCTGGAGGCCCTGACGGTGACCGTCGTGGCCGGCTCCGGCTCCGGTGTCGCCGTGGCGGTCTCGGTGACTGTCGCGGTGACCGTGGCTTTGGGCAGGGGACTGTCGGTCACCGGCGCGGTGTCCGTCCGGGTGTTACCGCTCGCTCCCGCCCCGATCCCGATGAAGAAGGCGAGACAGAGCCCGGGCAGGACGAACCGCTTGCGTGCCCATTTCGGCGCCGTCCGTGGTGTTGCCGGTATTTGGTACGGATTACTCATGGTCCCCCCTGGATTTCAGGTGAGAAGAAGGTAGTTCCCTCCTGTAGGGCTTTGTGATGCTTCTGGAGGTAGTGACTTGTCCGTGACCCTCCGTCGGATTCATGCGTCGGAACGCGCCCACCGCATGCCTGAGGATCCGTCACGCCCGGGGCCTGGGAAGGGCATCGCCATGGGGGGGAGCTGAACCCCATGGCGGGTCGCCGCCCCCCCCGGGCGTAGCCGATGGTGGCAACTGGACTGCGGTCCAGCTGCGTCGGGCCGGACGGGCCATGCGACTCGGCGGGTCGGCCGGGCAGTCCACCGCGTTGGGCGGCGCGCCCGGGCGGGCATAGGGCGTTTCCTTACGGATCGCCGGCCGTGCTCGCTGCATCTCCGGCCGGCTCAAGGAACTCCCCTGCGTGTGAAGGACGGCCCTTGGCCGGGCATCGCGCGACAGCTCTAAGGGGGAGGCCTTCACGGCCCATGGGGAAGTCGAGCCTGCCGGAACGTCACCCCGTATCCGCCGCGCCCGCCCCCGGAACCGCGGTGGCAGACCTCCGCCGCCGGCCCGGCGTGATGCTCGTCCGAGGGCCGTGCCGCGCTTACGCCCGCGCTACGCCCCGCCCACTAGGCTGCTCTGACCAGCAAAAATGCCCTCCCGGAGGAGGGCTGGTCCGTGGCGCCCCCGGCAGGACTCGAACCTGCGGCCAAGCGCTTAGAAGGCGCCTGCTCTATCCACTGAGCTACGGGGGCCAGGTGTGGTGGCCGGAAGGGCCTGGACAAGGATAGGGCCCGGTGCGCCCCGTCCCGGTTGCTTCACCTCCGTGACACGATGTGGAGGTTCGGTGAAGCAGTCCGATAATCGCAGGCAGATGTGAATCCTGCACCGCTTTTCGCGCTCCGAACGCGTGCTGTTGTGCACTCGTTATGCCTGAGTCTCGGCCGTCACACACGCCCCGCGTTGCTCCGGTAGGGATGCGGTGGCGCGCAGAGGTAAGCATACGCTTCAAAAAGACTCCAAAATTGGGCATTCTTCGCATGTGGCGACCTTGGACGTACGGCCCCAGATGCTCGAAGCACTGTCCGCACTGCGCGACCGTGTCGCCGCCGCGCGCTTTCCGCTCGCCCTGCCGGGCGCCGCGCGGGCGCGGCGCGACCGGGCCGAACTCCTCGCGCAACTCGAGGACTACCTGATCCCCCGTCTGCACGCCCCCGACGCGCCCCTCGTCACCGTCATCGGCGGCTCCACCGGCGCAGGCAAGTCCACCCTCGTCAACTCCCTCGCCGGCCGCCAGGTCAGCGCCGCCGGCGTGCTCCGCCCCACCACCCGCACCCCCGTGCTCGTCTGCCATCCGGATGACCATCACTGGTTCGCCGGGCAGCGGGTGCTGCCCGGCTTCACGCGCGTGTGGACTCCGGTGCACGCCACCATGGGCGCCAAGGACGGCAAGGGCCACGGAGGCGGAGGCGCCTACGACCCGTACGACACCTACGAGAGTTACGACGACGAGCCGGCGCGATCCGGCCCCCGCAGCGGGCCACCGTCCCTGCGCATCGAGACCGTCAACAGCCTTCCGCCAGGCCTCGCCCTCCTCGACGCGCCGGACATCGACTCCCTCGTCTCCCGCAACCGCGAGCTCGCCGCCGAGCTGATCTGCGCCGCCGACATCTGGGTCATGGTCACCACCGCGACGCGCTACGCCGATGCCGTGCCCTGGCACCTCCTGCGCACCGCCAAGGAGTACGACGTCACACTGGTCACCGTCCTCGACCGCGTGCCCCACCAGGTCGTCGCCGACGTCTCCCGGCAGTACGGCGCGCTGCTGGACAAGGCCGGGCTCGACGCCGTACCCCGCTTCACCATCCCCGAACTGCCCGAGTCCACCGGCGTCGGCAGCGGGCTGCTGCCCGGCAGCGCCGTCGCTCCGCTCCGCGAGTGGCTCGTCCGCCACGCCCAGGACCCGGGCACCCGCTCGGCCGCTGTGACGCGCACTGCACGCGGCGTGCTCGCCTCCCTGAACGTGCGGCTGCCCGCGCTCGCCGGTGCCGCCGCCGCCCAGCACGCGGCCGCGCTGCGGCTCGCGCACTGCGTGGAGGAGGCGTACGCGGAGGCGGGTGAGCGGGCCCGCCGGGACGTCGCCGCCGGCACCGTTCTCGCGGGCAACGCCCTGACGCGCTGGCGCGGTTACCCGCAGGACAGCGGCGCCGCGGAGTTCCTCGACGCCCTCGCCGACAGCCTGACCGCCCTCCTGTGCTGCGCCGTCGCGGGCGCCGACGAGCGGACCGAACAGGCCTGGCACGCCGACCGGATGGGCGCACACGCGTACCAGCCGGGCAGCACGCGCACGGAGGGTTCCGCCGCACGCATCGGGGTCGCCGTACGCCGCTGGAGGCGCTGTCTCGAAGAGCTGGTCGACGAGGAGATCCGCACCCTGGAACGACCGGCGAACGTCGACGCCGACCGGATCGCAGTCCTCCTGGCCGCTGCGCTCCTCGGCGCGGACCGTGGCCGGGCAGCGGGCGAGAACCTCGCCGACACCCTCGGCGCGCAGGGCGCCGTCCGCCTGCGGGACCGCGGCGGTGAACTGCTGGCCGAGTGCCTGGACGAGGTCCTCAAGGGCGAGCGCGACCGCCGACTGGCCCCCTTGGACGCCCTCGACGTCACCCCCGAGCAGCAGGCCGCTCTCATCGCCGCGCTGTCCGTACTGCAGAAGGAGAGGTGACCGCGGTGACCTCCGCCGCCACCGACCGCCCCGGCGAGCCCCGCCACCCGTCCGGATCCGCCCCCGCCTCCGACGCCGACGCCGACTCAGCCCGTCCGACAGAGCGGTGGGCGGGCCTGCCGCGGCGCGAGGACGCGGAACGCTCCTACGAGGCCCAGGACGCGTACGGACAGGGCCCGGTGTACGAGCCGGGGCGTCCGTACGAGCCGCGTTCCTACGAGCCGGAGGCGGCGCCGTACGGACGCGGGAGCGCGTACGAGAGCGGTGCCTCGTACGCAAACCACGGCTCCTATGGTTCCGGCGGCTCCTATGGAGGCGGCGGGGCCTATGGACCCGGTGTGGTCGAGGACCGTGCCGAAAGGGCGGACGCCGCGGACAGGTGGCAGCCGCACCATGCCCCTCAGGACCCGGCGCCCCGTACGGAGAGCGGACAGGTACCCGCTCACCGGGATGGCAGCGTGCCCGCGTACGGCCCCGGCGGCGCTGCCGAGTACGGTCCCCGCGCCGCCGAGTACGGTCCGGACGGCCATGCCCTCCATGGTCCCGGCGGTGCCGATGGCCAGGCCCCCTGCGACGCGCCCGCGGCTGAGGAGGAACCGCGACGCGCCCCCTCGCACGAGCAGGCACACGGGGCGGAGTCCGCATCCCATGACGACCTCGACGCCGAAGCGGTGGGGGAGTGGGACGACGGTCTGATCGCCCGCAGGGCCCGCGACGACGCCGACACCGCGTACTACCGGGCGGCCCGCCGGCCGGAAGCCGGGCCTCCCCTGTGGGAGACCGACAACGCACCGGGTCCGGGCCCCAGGGAGCAGGCATCCCCGCGCGTGGCCACGGCACTCATGCCGGGTACGCCGACGGCACCGACCCGCAGCGGGTTCAGCCGGGGGCTGCGCCAGCGGCTCGAGGCGCTGCGCGAACTCGTCGGGCTCTCGCGCGCTCGCCTCGAACCGGGGGCGCTCGCCGAGCCCTCCCGCGTCCTGGAGGAGGCCGCCGCCCGCCACCGCCTCTCCCTCGACCACACCGTCGTCGCCATCGCCGGTGCCTCCGGGAGCGGCAAGTCGACGCTGTTCAACGCCCTGGCCGGAACGATTCTTTCGGAGGCGGGCGTCCGGCGGCCGACCACCTCCTCACCCATGGCCTGTACGTGGTCGGAGGGGGCGGACGGTCTGCTGGACCGGCTCGGCATCCCGCCCCGGCTGCGCCGCCGTCCGCAACGCGTCCACGACACGGGACTGCGCGGGCTCGTCCTCATCGATCTGCCCGACCACGACTCGGCCGTCGCCGGGCGGCGCGAGCAGGTCGACCGGTTGCTCGGGCTCGTCGACGCGGTGGTGTGGGTCGCCGACCCCGAGAAGTACGCGGACGCGGTGCTGCACGAGCGCTATCTGCGGCCGCTCGCCGGGTACTCCGAGGTCACGTTCGTCGTCCTGAACCAGGTGGACCGGCTGCCGGGAGACGCCACCGATCAGGTGCTGGACGATCTGCGCCGGCTGCTCGACGAGGACGGGCTGGCGCTGGGCGAGCACGGCGAGCCCGGGGCGACCGTCCTGCCCGTCTCGGCCCTGACGGGCGAGGGAGTCGGTGAACTGCGCCGGAGGCTGGGCCAGTTCGTCTCGGAGGGCGGCGCGGCCGAACGCAGACTGGTCGCCGACATCGACGGCGCGGCCGACCGCCTCCGTTCGGTCTACATGGCCAAGGGCCGTCCCGGGCTCACGGAGCAGGCGCGCGCGGACTTCGAGGACCGGCTGGCCGATGCGGTGGGCGCGGTGGCCGCGGGACAGGCGGCCGAGCGTGAATGGCTGCGCTACGCGGAACTGGCCTGCGGCGCGCCCTCGGCCCATATGCGGCGCCGGTACGACGCGAAGCGCTCGACGGAGGGGAACGGGGTGAAGTCCCGGCTCCCTTGGCCGGGCCGCATTAAGGGCTCCGCCCCCGTCGGCGCCGCGGTGACGGACGGCGAGGTGCTGCCGCCCGTACAGGCTTCACGGGGCGAGGCGGCGGCCGGGGCGCTCGGGGACGAGGCCGCGCCGCTGGTCCCGAGCACGGCGCGCGCGATCGTGGAGCAGGCCGTGCGCACGCTGACCGACGAGGCGTCAGCAGGGCTGCCCGATGCCTGGGCCCAGTCGGTGCGGGAGGCCGCGGCCCGCGGCGGTACGCGACTGCCGGATGCTCTGGACCAGGCGGCAGCGGCACAGGCGGCCGGTACGGCGCGGCCCGCGGGACCGGGCTGGTGGCGCATCGCCTCGACACTGCAGGGTCTGCTGCTCGCGGTCCAAGTCCTGTGCGCGCTCTGGCTGGTGGCGTCCGTGGTGGGCGGGCCCGGCAACAGCTGGATCCTGCCCGCGGTGCTGATGGGCGTCGGCGTGACCGGTGGGCCGTTGCTGGCGTGGTGCTGCCGGGCGGCGGCCCGAGGGCCCGCCCGTCGGTACGGGCAGGACGCCGAGCGGCGGTTGCGCGGCGCGGCGGCGTCGTGCGGCCGGGCACGGGTGCTGGAGCCCGTGGCGGCGGAGCTCCTGCGGTACCGGGAGTTGCGGGACCAGTACCTGGTCGCGGCGGGCGGACCATCGCACACGACCCTGTTGTAGGCGGGTGGGCTTGCGGGCGCCTGCGGGCGTCTGCGCCCGCACTGTCGGCGACTGCCGGACTGCTGCCCGCTGCCGGGCTGTTGTGGCGGGCCGGGGACGGCGGGTTGGTACGGCGAGGGGGTGCGGCGGACCGGGAGGACGGGTTGGTGCGGCGGACCGGTACGACGGGTTGGTGCGGCTGGGCCTTCGCGACCGGGTCGCGGCCGCACCTCTCACCCGTTCCGGTGACGGAGTTGTCCACAGCCGGAGGCCCGTCCACAGCCGTCAGCAGCCGTGCTCGATCGCGTGCAGCATGGTCGGCACGAGGTACGGAACGAGCGCCGGGGGATGGAATGCGTACGAGTCCGGGGACGGGTGTGCGGGAGAGGGCCGGGACGGGAGCGGCCGGCTCAGCGACAGCCGTGGAGGCGGCAGTCGGCTCCACGACGACGGTGACGGTGGTGGGCAGCGCCGCGACGCCGGTGGAGTTGTCCGAGACGCGTGCGGGCGTCCCCGTGGCGCGGTTCCGGCTCGCGGCGACGACCGACCGCCGCCGGGACGGTCGGAGCGGGGACGGCCGGGGCAGGGGCGGCCGAGGCAGGGACGGGACCGACGGGCACACGAGCTTCTACACGGTGTGGGCGGCGCGGTCACTGGCCGCCAATGTCGCCACGTCCGTGACGAGCGGTGAACCTCTCGTCGTCCACGGCCTGTTGAGGGTGCGCGAGGAGGAGCGCGACGGTAGGCCGCGTCTCTGCGCGGAGATCGAGGCGATGTCCGTGGGACACGATCTGACGTACGGCACCGCCGTGTTCCGCCCGGTCTCGGACGCCAACCCGGCGCTGACGGCGCCGATAGGTGGCCTGAGCGCCTACTGACCGTCCCCTTCGCCGCCTGTGCGTGCGCTGCGACCGCAATGGGCGCGTTGCCGAACTGGCGTGGAAACACCCGGGTTTGGGCTGCGGGTTTGTCGATAAACCCAGGTCAGACACGGGCTGGGCGATAACGATTCCGAGTCGGATCGGTTATCCCCTGTGATTGGTGGGGACGGTGTTGCGCTTTCTCCTTAAGATCCGAC
This sequence comes from Streptomyces sp. NPDC048639, assembly GCF_043199075.1. NCBI lineage: Bacteria > Bacillati > Actinomycetota > Actinomycetes > Kitasatosporales > Streptomycetaceae > Streptomyces > Streptomyces sp. NPDC048639. The sequence goes on along the minus strand of NZ_JBICVP010000001.1, from coordinate 962,978 downwards.
CGTGCTCACGGGGGCACTTGAGTTCGCTTGCGGGGCGCTTCCTCCCCCCAACTTCGCCTCGCCGGAGGGGAATCCATGTTTTCTGTACGCAGGCGTGGCTCCGCCCGCCTCGCCGCCGCGATTGTGGCCTCCGGCCTCGTCGCGGCGGGTGTGATAGCCGGCGCGGGCCCGGCCGCGGCCGACGACGCCACGCCGAGCCCCGGTGGCGCGACCGCGACGCTCGACGGCCTGAAGATCTTCGATCAGGCCGTCATCACCAACGACGGCGGCGAGCAGAAGGTCGGCGCCGGACTCTTCGAGATGACCGTCGACGGCGGTGGCACGCTCCAGACATACTGCATCGACATTCACAACCCGACGCAGAGCAAGGCGCAGTACCAGGAGAAGCCCTGGTCCGCCACGTCGCTGCACAACAACGCCGACGCGGGCAAGATCCGTTGGATCCTGCAGAACTCCTACCCGCAGGTGAACGACCTCAGCAAGCTCGCCGCAGCTGCCGACTCGGGTGCGCTGACCGAGAAGACCGCGGCCGCCGGCACCCAGGTCGCGATCTGGCGGTTCTCGGACCAGGCGCACGTCGACGCCGTCGACCCGGCCGCGGAGAAGCTCGCCGACTACCTGCAGCAGAAGGCTCAGGACCTCGAGGAGCCGAAGGCGTCGCTGACCCTCGACCCGCCGGCCGTCTCGGGCAAGTCCGGTGACCGGCTGGGCCCGATCACCGTCCACACGGACGCCGCCAACGTCACGGTCAGCCCGGACCCGGCCTCCGAGGCGTCCGGCGTCAAGGTCGTCGACAAGGCAGGCAAGGCCGTCACCAGCGTCACCAACGGCGGCGAGCTGTTCTTCGACGTGCCGAGCGGCGCACCCGACGGCTCGACCTCGCTGATGGCCCAGGCCACCACCACCGTTCCGGTCGGTCGCGCCTTCGCCAGCCAGACCAAGAGCCAGACGCAGATCCTCGCCGGCTCCAGCGAGAGCACGGTCAGCGCCACCGCGACGGCGAACTGGGCCAAGAAGGGGGCGATCCCGGCTCTTTCGGCGGAGAAGAACTGCGCAAAGGGCGGCGTGGACGTCACCGCCTCCAACGAGGGCGACGAGCCGTTCACCTTCGAGCTGGCGGGCATCAAGCACACCATCGATGCCGGCAAGACCGAGACCGTCACGGTCCCCGTCAAGGAGGACCAGTCCTACGACCTCACGATCACCGGTCCCAACGGGTTCGAGAAGAACTTCTCCGGCGTTCTCGACTGCAAGACCGCTGAGACGCCCGGCACGCCCTCGTCCGAGCCGAGCCCGGCCACGGCCGGCGGCTCCTCCGAGGGTTCCACCGGCGGCGGTGACCTCGCCGAGACCGGTAGCAGCAACGCCACCCCGCTGATCGCGGGCGTCGCCATCGGACTCCTGGTGCTCGGCGGCGCGACGGTCTTCTTCCTCCGTAAGCGGAAGGCCAACTCGGCGGACGAGTAACCCTTCGGCGCACAGCGCTCCGTTCGCATGGTGAGGGCCGGGACCCTGGTCCCGGCCCTCACGCGTGCTCGCCCACCGGCGCGGGCGGGCGAGGAGCAGCGGCATGTGAGAGGCGTCGGGACATGAGGGGCGTCGGGACATGAGGGGTGTGAGCGCCGGTACGAGACGTGGGCGGATGGCGCTGGATGTCCGCATCGAGGTCTGGGCGTGACGCCATATCGCCATCTGCGCGTGATGTGTTCGGCGGCGGCGGTCGAGCAGGCCGACGGCGGTGCGTACTGGGTTCTGCGCGACAGGGTTTCGCGCGTACCCCTTTTCGCAGGTGCCGGTTTCGTTTGTGCTCGGACTGTGCGTATCGGATCGCACAGGCCGGGGTCTGTAAGGGTCGGGTTCCTTGTGTACCGGGTCCGCCCGCAACGGGGTCGCTGCGCGTTCGCCGTCGTGGGCAGTCGTGGGCAGTCGTGGGCCGTGGTGGGGCACCGGGGTGCCGCCTCGTCCGCGGCCAACCGGAGGGGGCATGCGGTGTTGGCGGTGCGGTGGTGGTGCAGTTGTCGGCGCCGTACGGGTGCGTGGGTGCGGTGCGAGCGGCGCGCGCAGCGGGCACTGCCGACCATCGGCCGTTCGCCCTGCGCATCGAGGGACGGACCGGCTCGCTGCGATCGCCCGCACCCGCCCTTGCCCGTATGACGGGACAGGCGGTGCCGACGCGCGGATCGCTGGGTAGTCGATCCGGCCGGGCCCGTCTCCGTGGCCCCTTGCGCTCCCAAGGCCCCCTGAGTTTCCAAGGCCCCTTGCGCCTCCGCTGGACTCCTGCGTCACAGCGGCCTCTGAGCGCCCGTCTCCGCAGAGGTCGGGGTGTTCATGCCGGTGCTCACGAGGAGCCGATCGCGTACACCGTCGGATCACCCCCCGCCCGTCGCTGCGTCCGCACCCGCGGGCACCCGCTTCCGCCCCCTCCGGGTGCCCGCCCGTGCGCCGTGCGGCGGGCCGGGCGGGAGCCCCGATGACATCTCGTTTTCGTGGAGCGCGACCGTTACGGCAAGATGGCTGTATCTGCCCACCCATCGATTGCCGGACGGTTTCTCTTGGCTGAGCTCATCTACACCATGCGCAAGGCGCGCAAAGCGCACGGCGACAAGGTGATCCTCGACGACGTCACGCTGAGCTTCCTGCCCGGCGCGAAGATCGGCGTCGTCGGGCCGAACGGCGCCGGGAAGTCCACGGTCCTCAAGATCATGGCCGGGCTGGAGCACCCGTCGAACGGCGACGCCTTCCTCACGCCCGGTTACACCGTCGGCATGCTCCTTCAGGAGCCCCCGCTCGACGAGTCGAAGACGGTGCTGGAGAACGTCCAGGACGGTGCGGCCGACACCATGGCCAAGCTCAAGCGGTTCAACGAGATCGCCGAGCAGATGGCCACCGACTACTCCGACGCGCTGCTCGACGAGATGGGCAAGCTGCAGGAGGCGCTCGACCACAGCAACGCGTGGGACCTCGACACCCAGCTCGAGCAGGCCATGGACGCCCTCGGCTGCCCGCCCGGCGACTGGCCCGTCACCAACCTCTCCGGTGGTGAGAAGCGCCGCGTCGCGCTCTGCAAGCTGCTGCTCGAAGGCCCCGACCTGCTGCTCCTCGACGAGCCCACCAACCACCTGGACGCCGAGTCCGTCCAGTGGCTGGAGCAGCACCTCGCGAAGTACCCCGGCACCGTCGTCGCCGTCACCCACGACCGGTACTTCCTGGACAACGTGGCCGAGTGGATCCTCGAGCTCGACCGCGGCCGTGCCCACCCGTACGAGGGCAACTACTCCACGTACCTCGACAAGAAGGCCACCCGCCTCAAGGTCGAGGGCCAGAAGGACGCCAAGCGCGCCAAGCGCCTGAAGGAGGAGCTGGACTGGGTCCGCTCCAACGCCAAGGGCCGCCAGGCGAAGTCCAAGGCGCGTCTGACCCGTTACGAGGAGATGGCCGCGGAGGCCGAGAAGACCCGGAAGCTGGACTTCGAGGAGATCCAGATCCCGCCGGGCCCGCGCCTGGGCAGTGTCGTGGTCGAGGTCGAGAACCTCTCCAAGGCGTTCGGCGAGAAGGTCCTCATCGACGACCTCTCCTTCACGCTGCCCCGTAACGGCATCGTCGGTGTCATCGGCCCCAACGGCGCGGGCAAGACGACGCTGTTCAAGATGATCCAGGGCTTGGAGACGGCGGACTCCGGTTCCATCAAGGTCGGCGAAACCGTCAAGATCTCCTACGTCGACCAGAGCCGCGCCAACATCGACCCGAAGAAGACGCTGTGGGCCGTCGTCTCCGACGAGCTGGACTACATCAACGTCGGTCAGGTCGAGATGCCGTCCCGCGCATACGTGAGCGCCTTCGGCTTCAAGGGCCCGGACCAGCAGAAGCCCGCGGGCGTCCTCTCCGGCGGTGAGCGCAACCGTCTCAACCTGGCGCTCACCCTCAAGCAGGGCGGCAACCTGCTGCTTCTCGACGAGCCGACCAACGACCTCGACGTCGAGACCCTCTCCTCGCTCGAGAACGCGCTGCTGGAGTTCCCCGGCTGCGCCGTCGTCGTCTCCCACGACCGGTGGTTCCTCGACCGCGTCGCGACCCACATCCTCGCGTACGAGGGTGAGTCGAAGTGGTTCTGGTTCGAGGGCAACTTCGACTCGTACGAGAAGAACAAGGTCGAGCGTCTCGGCCCGGACGCGGCCCGCCCGCACCGTGCCACGTACAAGAAGCTGACCCGGGGCTGAGCGGCGTGGCCCGGCACGTCTACTCCTGCCCCCTGCGCTGGTCGGACATGGATGCGTTCGGCCACGTGAACAACGTGGTCTTCCTCCGCTACTTGGAGGAAGCGCGCATCGACTTCATGTTCCGGCTCGCGCGGCTGGACGACAGTCCGTCCTTCACCGGCGGCTCGGTGGTGGCGCGTCACGAGATCGACTACCTGCGGCCGCTGGTGCACCGGCATGAGCCGGTGACCATCGAGACGTGGGTGACGAAGATCGGTGCGGCGTCACTGAACCTGTCGTACGAGATCAAGGACGAGGAGCAGGTGTACGTCCGGGCCTCGACGATCGTCGTGCCCTACAACCTCGACCACGGGCGTCCCCGGCGGATCACCGCCGAGGAGCGCGTGTTCCTGGAGAAGTTCACGTCCGACGAGTCGTCCGACGGGACCCCGGACGGGAGTTCCGACGGCAATTCCGAGGGAGCCGTCGCCGCATGACGGCGCTGCGCCTCGCCGACGCCAGGGAGGCGGCGGATCTCGCCGCCTTCCTGGCCAGGCTGCTGCACTACGACCGCCGTGCGGCGGTCCGCCTCCAGGCGGGTGCGGGCAGTGCGGGAGGCGCCGACCGGATGCCGGGCGGGGCCCGGCCCGGCGCGGGCGGCGGGCGCGTGCTCGCCGTCTTCGGACGCCCCGCTTCGTTCGAGGTGCTGGCGATCCGTACGGCCCGGCTGGACGAGCCGTACGAGCTGGACGTCACCGTCTCCGCCGGCCAACTCGCCGACGCCCTCGACACGGCATCCGCAGAGGATCCGGCGGGGGGCCTGACGCTCACCGTGCCCGAGAGCGTCACGGGCCCGCCATGGGCGGGCGTGCTGCCGCCGCGCGGCGGCTGGCAGCGTGTCGAAGGGCTGCCGGACACCGATGACATCCGGTCGGTGGTCGCCGTGGCGGTCGGTGAATTCCGCGCGCGGATCGAGGAGTTGCCCGAGGGCCGGCGCACCCGTGCCGAACTCGACCGCATCGGGCGGGAGATCTGGTCCCGCACCCTGGGCGCCACCGAACTCCCGCTGCGCGCCGTACACGCCGCGCAGTCGCTGGGCTTCCTCGGACCGCTCCCGGCCGGAGCGGCCGTGGCTTCGGCGGCGCGCGGCGGAGACGGCGCTGTACGGCAGCCGCGCGCGAACGGTGCTTCGACGGCGCTTGCGCAGAAGCCGCCGGAGGCGCCGGCGCTGTTCGCGGCGGGAAGCTGGCTGCGCCTTCGGACGCCGTACGGCTCGATCGTCCTTCGCCGTACGGGACTTCCCGGTCTGACCGTCACCCCCGGTTAGAGCGGGCCCGAGGGGCCGGTTCCCGGTCCGTGGGGCTCGCCATCCGCGCCAGGCGGGTCAGCGGGCCGCGGTCACCGGTACGCGGCGCGGTCCGCGGACCAACAGGCCCGGCCGGTACGGGAGTTCAGCGGGGTCGGCCGCAAGTCGCAGGCCGGGGAAGGCGGCGAAGAGGCGCGGCAGGGCGATTGCCGCCTCCAACCGCGCCAGGCGCGACCCGACGCAGAAGTGTGGGCCGTGCCCGAAGGCGACATGGGGCGCGGCACGCCGCTGCCCGCCCGCGGCCCCTGCACCGCCCGCGTCGCTGACATCCGCGCCGGAGCAGTCCGCGCCGGAGCCGTCCATGCCGGAGCCGTCCATGCCGGAGCCGTCCATGCCGGAGCCGTCGATGCCGGAGCCGTCCACGGAGAGGCCGCTCATGGAGAGGCCGCTCATGGAGTCGCCGTCCGGGCCCCGGCCGGAGCCGGCCCCGGAAGCAGCTGAGAGGTGTGCACCCGAGCCCGCCACGTACCGTTCAGGCCGGAAGGCGTCCGGGTCCGGGTAGCGGGACGGGTCGCGGTTGGCCGCGGCCAGGACCGCGAGGACCGAGGCCCCCGCAGGGACGACCGCCCCGCCGCCGAGGTCCACCTCCTCCGTCGTACGCCGCCACGTCGTGCCCTCCAGCGGGCTTGCGTGCCGCAGCGTCTCCTCGACGACCGCCGCCCAGCGGCCGGGCCCCTCCCGCAGGGCAGCCTCCAGTTCCCGCGGGTGCGCGAGCAGCAGCAGGGACGCCGAGGCGAGCAGGTTCATCGTGGTCTCGTAGCCCGCGAAGAGCAGGAGAAAGGCCATGGCGAGCAGTTCGCCGTCGTCGAGTCCGCCCTCGGACGAATCGTGGACGAGCGCGCTGAACAGATCCTCGCCGGGTCGTCGCCGCTTCTCCGCGATCAGCCCGGTGAAGTAGCCGTAGAGCGAGGTCCACGCCTCGTCGACGGCCCCGCGCTCCAGTGCGTCCGCCGGCGACCCCACCCGGTACGTCCACCTCCGCAGGTCGCCGCGGTCCTCCTCCGGAACGCCCAGCACTTCGCCGATCACCAGGACCGGCAGTGGGAACGCGAACGCGTCGACGAGATCCGCCGTGCCCCCGTCCTCCAGCCGTGCCGCCACGTCCGCGATGAGCCCGTCCGTGAGGCGCGCGATGCGCGGGCGCAGCGCGTCCACCCGGCGGGGTGCGAAGGCCGCCGCCGTGAGCCGGCGCAGCCGTGAGTGGTCCGGGGCGTCGGAGTTGAGCATGTGGCGGGCGAGGCAGGCCCGGGCGCGCTGGGCGGGGGAGTCGGGCTTGTGACGGCCCGCTCCCTGGGGCGGCACATTGGAGAACCGGGGGTCGGCGAGCACGGCGCGGGACTGCTCGTAGCCGGTGACCAGCCAGGCATGCGTACCGTTCGCCAGCGCCACACGCGTCACGGGCCCCTGTGAGCGCAGGGCGGCGTAGTACGGGTAGGGGTCGCGGGCGAAGGCCCCGTCCGCCGGGTCCAGTACGGGCTCCGGGGCCGGTGGCTGCTCGCTGCCCCGTCGGTGCTCGGGGGCGCGTACGTGCTCGGGGGCGTATAGGCGCTCAGGGCCCGGCGCACCCGCCGGCTTCCGTACGGCCGCCGACTCCTGTACGCCCGCCGGATCGTCCGGCACGGCGCGATCGGGCGCTGTGCGGTCATGATCCGGCGGGTCGAGTACGGGAGGAAGGGCGAGGTCAGCTGGGTCGGACACGGGCCCCATCCTGGCAGGGCACGGCCGATCACAGCGTGACGGGGGCCTCAGTCAGCGGTGTTGATCATGGAGGCTGCCGCGTACTGGAGGTAACTCCACAGCTGCGCCTCGTGTTCCGGCGACAGCCCCAGCTCGTCCACGGCGGTGCGCATGTGCCGCAGCCACGCGTCGTGCGCGTCCCGGTTCACCGTGAACGGCGCGTGCCGCATCCGCAGCCGCGGGTGCCCGCGGTTGTCGCTGTACGTGCGCGGTCCGCCCCAGTACTGCATCAGGAACAGCACCAGGCGCTCCTCGGCGGGGCCCAGGTCCTCCTCCGGGTACATGGGCCGCAGCACCGGGTCCTCGGCGACGCCCTCGTAGAAGCGGTGCACCAGCTTGCGGAAGGTCGGTTCCCCGCCGACCTGTTCGTAGAAGGTCTGATCCTGCACCGTGCCACGTGGAATCTCAGTCACCTCACCATGGTCTCAGACACCCGGCCGAGGTCCAGGGGCCTAGGTCCGGGGTCCGGAGGCGCAGCAGCGACCCCCGGCCGCCGCCCTGTTCCGACCCTCCGGCCACCGCCCGGTTCCGACCCTCCGGCAGCCCGGCCCCCAAGCCCTTCGCCTGCCCCGCCCCGAGCCCTTCGCCCGCCCGCCCGGCCGGGCCCCGCCGCCCCGCCCCCGCCGCCCGGTCCGCACTCCGGCCCCGCCCGCGGTGTCGCGCCGCCGCTGCGCCCGCAGGACAGTGGAGGCATGACGGAGGCCGGGACACAGCCGGAGGCGGCCGCCGCGGCGCGGGCCGCGCTCGTCCGCACGATCGTGGCCGAGGGGCTGCTGACCGATCCCGCATGGCGGGCTGCGTTCGAGGAGGTGCCGCGCCACCTGTTCGTGCCCTCGTACTACCTGCCGGTCCGGGACAGCTTCGAGCTGCTGTCGTACGGCGACCCCGACCCGGGCGTACGGGCCCGCTGGCTCTCCGGCGCGTACGCCGACACGCCCCTGGCCACCCGGGTACGCGACGGCGCGCTGATCTCCTCCAGCAGTCAGCCCTCGCTGATGGCGCAGATGCTGGAGGTGCTGGACGTCCGCGACGGGGACCGGGTCCTGGAGGTCGGGGCGGGGACCGGCTACAACGCGGCGCTGCTCTCCCACCGGCTCGGCGAGAAACGGGTGACGACCGTGGATCTCGACCGGGAGATCACCGACTCCGCCCGCGGCCATCTCGCCGCGGCCGGGTACCGCCCGGTGGTCCTCCGGGGTGACGGGGCACACGGCTGTCCGTCGCGCGCCCCGTACGACCGGATCCTGGCGACCTGCGCCCTTCGGTCCGTACCGCACGCCTGGCTCGAACAGTGCCGGCCGGGCGGGCTCGTCCTCACCCCGCTCGCCACCGGTCTGCTCGTGCTGCGCGTCAGCGGCGCCGGGCAGGCCGAGGGCCGGTTCCTGAACACCTCCGCGTACTTCGTACCGCTGCGCGCCGGTGCGGCGGAGGCGCAGCAGGGTCCGCCGCTGCCGCAGGGCTCTTCGCACCAGGGGACGTCGCTGCCGCAGCCGGAGGACGCCGAGGGCGTGCCCCACCACGTCCTGCGCCACGAGCCGTTCACGTTCCTGCTGGCCCTGACCGCGGGCAGACTGACCCCCCGGGAGGCGTACGAGCTGTGGCAGCGCGCGCACCATCCCGAGCGCAGCCGCTTCGGCGTCACCATCCGCGGCGCCGAGCAATGGGCGTGGCTGGACGACCCCGAGGGCCCGGGCGCCTGGCCGCTCGGTCCGGCGGTGCAGGGCATGACCTGGCGGCAGGGGTTCGTGTGAAGACGGCCCGGATGTCTCCGGGTCGCGTACTCAGCCCCTGCGGAGGGTGATCGTCGTCCAGGCGCCCACGTGTACGCGGTCACCGTCCTGAAGCGGGACGGGGATGAACGGCTCGATCGGCTCCTCGCCGCCGTTGACCGTCGTGCCGTTGGTGGAGTCCTGGTCGACGACCGACCAGGAGCCGTCGGGCTGCGAGACGAGCACGGCGTGCTTGTGCGAAACGCCCGGGTCCTCCGGCGGTCGGGACAGGTCGATGTCGGGGGACTCGCCCGTGCTGTTGCGGCGGCGGCCGATGGTGATCTGGCTTCCGGAGAGCGGGAGTTGCTGCTCCGGTGAGTAGGCCGGAAGGTTCAGTCCGGCCGCTTCCGGTCCGCTGCGGTTCATCATCGCCAGGAAGTACTCACGGTCCGGGCCGATCGCCGCGATCCAGTTGGCCGGCCGTGCGGCCTGCGGCTCGCCCGGGAACTGGCCCGTGCCCGGCCCGGGGGCGGGCAGGGGTGCCTGGTGCGGCGGCTGCAGATTCCAGGCGTCGCCGCCGTGGCCGTCCGTGGGAGCGGGCCCGGGCGCGGGAGGCGCCTGCGGGAACCCTGCCTGGGGCGCGTACGGGCCCTGGGGAGCACCACCGTGCAGCGGCTGCTGCTCCGGCCCGGGCTGCGGCGGAGCGAGCGACTCGGCCGGGCGGTTCATCTGCGAGGGCCGCGAGCCCTGGTAGTCGAAGCCGTTCGGGGCCTGGGGTGCCTGGGGTGCCTGAGGTGCCTGAGGTGCCTGAGGCACCCCGTGCCCCTGCGGTTGCATCGGAGGGAAACCGGGCGGGCCGCCCTGCATCCCCTGAGGCGGCGCGGCCGGAGGCGTGAACGTCGGGGAATGCGTGAGGAAGTTGTAGCGGCACTCCTCGCAGAACGGCGCCTGCGCCTCGCGCGGCGTACGGCACTGCGGGCACAGCTCGCCCTGCGCGGTGGCGTTCGGGTCGAAGCCGGGACCCGGGTCGAAGCCGGGGCCCGGGACGGGGCCGAGTCCCTGGCCGGGCGCGGGACCGGAGCCGGGCACCGGGCCGGAGCCGGGACCGTACGGGCCGGGCGCCGGTGGCTGGTTGGGGTATCCGTAGCCGCCCTGATAGTGCTGGTGCTGGTTCGGGTGGGGATAGCCGTAGCCGCCCTGCTGGTGCTGGTCCGGGCTGGGATATCCGTAACCGTCCTGCTGCGGCTGGTTCGGGCTCGGATATCCGTAACCACCCTGCGGGGTACCGGGGCCACCGGGTCCGCCCTGGAGCGGTGGAGGCGGGGGCGGCGGGGCGACAGCTCCGCCCTGAACTCCGGCACCGGCCATGCGGTGTCCGCAGATCTCGCACCAGTCGTCGGAACCCGACTGATGTCCGTTCGGGCAGGTCGGCATGTCGGTGCTTCCCCCTCTCACCTCGGCCCCCTGTGGACCGTTGTTCTTGCGTTGCGACTGCTCAGGGATGGATCCAGGACTACTTCTTGACGCGGACCGTCTTGGTCGAGCGCGTCTCCAGAGTCATTTCGTCGGCTTCCGCGACATCTCTCTTCAGTCGCACAGTACCGGTCGCCACATCGACGACGTCCACCACCTTCGCAAGCAGTTTCGCAGTCTCCTCGTTGCCCGACGCATGCGCCAGATGCACGGCCCGCCCCAACTTGGCCGTCGCTGCGTCTCGATCGCCCGACTTGCGTGCTTCCAGTCCTTGTTGGATGGCCTGTGCCAGTTCGGCCTGACCTGTGTAGTGCGCGACCTGGGGGTTGAAGGAGGTGGACGCGGCCAGGTCGCCGGTCCACACGGCCCGTACGAGCCCCTGGGCCCGCGTCTCGGGTGTGCCACCGCCCGGCGGCGGGACGACCACGGACACCCGGGCGGCGAGCATCTCGCGCCCGACCTCCGCGGGCGGGACCCGTACGCACACGTGGTAGTCGCGCGACTCGTCGCCCCAGGAGCCCGTCGGATAGTCCCCGGCGCGCGCCCCCGCGTCGGCGCGCCGGTCCGTGAGGTTCTCGACGGTGGGGGCGACCTGCTTCACGAACGCGACCTCCGCGCCGGCGGGCGTCCACAGCCGCAGGTTCACGTCCGCGACCTCCTTGCCCATCGCGGTCTCCATCATCCGCGCGAAGTCGGCGGCGAGACCGGCCGGATCGGCGACGATGTCGGCGCTGCCGAGCAGTGCGGCGGCGATCCCCGTGACCTCCCCCACCTCCCAGTCCGTGCCCACACCGCGCGCGTCGCAGGTGAACCGGCCCGCGCACGCCTCCAGCGCGGCGCGCAGAGTCTCGGGCGCCTCGTGCTCGTTGCGCCCGTCGGTCAGCAGGATGCCGTGGCGGATGGCCGCCTCGGAGGAGGAGAGCAGCCTGTCGGCCAGGCGCAGCCAGGTGCCGATCGCGGTGCCGCCGCCCGCGCTCAGACCGCTCAGGGCCTGGACCGCCTGGGCGCGTGCAACGGTGTCGGCGACCGCGAGGCGGCCGCCGCCCGGGTAGACCTCGCTCGCCCGGTGGGTGCCGCTGACGACGGCGAACGCGACGCCGTCGCGGAGGGTTCCGATCGCGGCGGCCGTGGCGTCCCGTGCATGGCGCATCTTTGTGGGCGGGTACTCCATGGAGCCGGAGCAGTCGACCATGATGACGACCGCGGCGCCCGGTCCGCCGCGGCCTCCCCGCGTCCTCGCGGAGGCCCGAGGCCCGCCGGTGCCGCCGCGGCAGGTGACCGTGACGATGGCGTTCACCTCGCTCCCGCCCGCCGGCAGATACTCGTTCTGGTACACCTCGGCCGAGAACCGCGGCTCGGTCGACTCCGGGTCATTGCCCATCCGTGTGCGCCCCCCCCCGCGCGTGATGCTCGTGCAGTCCGTGGCCGCATCGGGCCCATCGAGGGCCCGGCCGTACGGCCGTGTTCAGAGCGATTCTGTCCCTGGGGCGGGGGAGGGGAACGGTACGACGGCCACGGTGACGTTGTCGTGACCCCCGCTGTCCAGGGCGTATCCGACGAGCGTACGCGCGCTGTGCAGAGGCCGCGTACGGGCGTCGGCGGGCACCGCCCGCGCCAGGTCCCCGGCCGCTTCCGCGTAGTTCCACAGCCCGTCCGTGCAGACCAGCACCACACCGGGACGGTCCGGCTTGAACGACGCGGTGTGCGGCTCCAGTTCGTAGGCGTCCGCCCCGAGCCAGCCGGTGATCGCGTGCGCGCGCTCGTCCGCGTAGGCCTCCTGCTCCGACATCAGGCCCGTCGCCACCATCTGGGCGGCCCACGAGTCGTCCTCGGTCAGCCGCGCGGCCGGAGCCGTACGGTCGTCGGGCACCCAGTACACCCGGCTGTCCCCGACCCAGCCGACCGTGAGGATCCCGGAGGTGACGACCGCGGAGACGATGGTGCAGGCGGGGGAGTTCTGGTGGTGGCGGTGCGGATTGTGCTCCTCCGGCTGCTGTGGCGCTTCCGCCAGGGAGTTGACGGCCTCGGCGGCGGCCAGGATCGCGTCGTGCATGGCCTGCTGCGGGTGGGTGCCGGCGGGGAGGGCGGCGAGGAGCGAGGTACCTGCCGCTTCCGCGGCCGCCTGCGAGGCCTCGTCGGGTCGCGTCGCCGAGGACACACCGTCGCACACGACGGCGACGACGGCGGGTGAGCCGTCGGGCATCGCGGTCGAGGTCACGGCGAACGCGTCCTCGTTGCGGTGGTGACGCAGACCCCGGTCGCTGACCGCCGCGAGGCCGTCGAGCCCCTCCTCCATGTGGTCCCGCTGACGGGGCTGGGCATGGCCGCAGTGACTGCAGTAGCCGTCCTCGTCCACGGCGCCGGTCCGGCAGGCGACACAGACCTCGCCCGGGGCTCCGGCCGGGCCGCCACGCGCGGAACCCGGTGCTCCGCCAGGAGAGTCGTCCACCGTCGGCCGGGGAGGCGCCGGATCGTAGGCGTTCGCGGTGCGCGGGTCGGCGGGCGGGGGCATGCCGCCCGCGGGCGGCCCGTCGCTCCCTGCGGGGGGCAGGGCCTCGCCCGCCGCGGCGGGCGGCGCGAGCGGGTAGGCGTCCGGGGCGGCGGACGCCGGAGCCGCCGGGCGATCGTCGTCCGCGGAGTCGATACCCGCCAAGTCCTCGGGGCGGTGGGCCTCGCGGGCGGAGCGGGAAGCGGGGTCAGGGGCCGGCCACCCGGCGGCCGCACCGGCTTCCGGCGCCGAAGGGCCGGGGTGTGCCGCGGAGTTCCCCGGCCCGGGCCGGGCGCCGGTCCGCGTCGTGGCCGTGTCGCGAAGCCGGGAGTCTGGCTGCGGCGGGGGCGGCGTCACAGGGGCTGTGGCGTGGGCGTCCGCGGGCGGACCGCCGCGCGGGGCCTGTGCGGCCTGTGCGGCCGACACATCGGCTCCGCATGCGCCGCAGAAATTGTCACCGGGCTCCAGCGGCTCATGGCAGCTCGGGCAGGCCGACAGTTGGGGCACCTTGGGCATCTGCGACATCACTCACACCCACGTCCTGGGGCGGCAGCGGTTGGCCCGCTCCACCATTTCGATCCTCTCCTCGCCACGCTGGGCGAGCCGCGCGAGCACGCGGTACGAGCGTTCCAGGCCGAACCGCAGGCCCCGCTCGTCCAGTCGGCTGCCGAGCAGCACGGGCCGCTCCCCGGCACGGGTTCCGGTGAACGAACCCGGCCCGGCCCCGCCTCCGGCGCCGGTCCCGCTCACGGTCGCGGCTCCCGTTCCACCGGCCGTGGCTCCCGCCCCCGTTCCACCGGACGCGGAGTCCTCTCCGGCGCCGGGCGGGGCAGCGGCGGGAGTGCCCCGTCCTCCGGCGGTCACCCAGGCCAGCGCACAGCTCAGCACCTCGGCCGACAACCGTTCGCGGCGCACCGCGTCCAGGCCGAACTTCTGGAGCCGTTCGACCTGTTCCGCCGCGGCGGTGAGGTCGTCGAGCAGGGCGTCCTGCGCCGCGCGCTGCCGCAGCCGGGCCCGTACCGCCGCGATGCGCGCCGCCGTGTAGTGGATCGACGCCTCGGGTACGGACTCCAGAGCCCGTACGGCTCCTGTACGGTCGCCCGCCGCGAACCGCACGCGGGCGAGGCCGAAGGCGGCGCTCACATGGCCGGGGTCGGCTGCCCAGACGAGGTGGTAGTACTCGGCGGCGTTGTCCAACTGCCCCAGCACTTCGGCGCAGAGGGCGAGCGCGAGCTTGGGGGCGGGCTCGCCGGGGAACGCGTCGTAGACGGCGTCGAAGGACAGGGCCGCCCGCTCGTGGTCCCCCGTCACCAGCGAGGTGACGCCGCGGGACCACACCACGCGCCAGTCGTCCGGGTGCTCCGCCTCCAACCGTGCCAGCGCATCGGCGGCGGCGCCCGTTTCCCCGGTCTCCAGTCGCGCCCGCAGCTCGCGCAGGCGCAACTCCACCGAGTCGGCGGGCGCGTTGGCCAGTGCGGCCAGCAGCTCCTCGGGGGCGGAGGACATGAGCCCGGCGAGGAACCCGGCGTTCGGGTCGCGCGAGTCGACGTGCGGTACGGGCAGTGCGAGGGCGGCGGCGCGCAGATCGGGTGCCGCGGCGGCCGGCGGCCCGGCGGTGGCATACGGCCCGGCGGCCGCCGCGGGGAGGCCGGGCGCCGCAGGGCCGGGCGCCGCAGGGCCGGGCGCCGCAGGGCCGGGCGCCGTCACGGGGTCCTCCTCGGCGAACAACTGCGTGTCCGCCACCCGGAGTTCCGGCCCGAAGAGCGTGGACAGCGCGGGTCGCGGCTGCCCCGTCCGGAGTGCGACGACCTCCCTCAGGACACCGGTGAGCTGTTCCGCCATCTCCTCCGCCGAGGCGAAACGGCGCCCCGGATCGGGGTCCGTCGCGCGCACCAGCAGGCGGTAGAACGACTCGTAGCGGCGGAAGACGTCGATGTGGTCCGGGTCGGGGAGGCTGTCCGCGTAGAAGTTGGTGTAGCCCTGGAAGTCGAAGGTCAGAACGGCCAGGGTCCGCGCCACGGTGTAGAGGTCGGAGGCGACGGACGGGCCCGTGTCCGCGACCTCCGGCGCCTGGTAGCCGACCGTGCCGTAGATCGCGCTCTCCCGGTCGTCCATCCGGCGGACCGCGCCCATGTCGATGAGCTTGAGCTGGTCGTGCTGCTGGATGGCGTTGTCGACCTTGAAGTCGCAGTACAGCAGCTTCCGGCTGTGCAGATGGCCGAGTGCCTCCAGTGCCTCCAGGCCGTACGCGCACGCCTGTTCCACCGGCAGCGGGTCGCGCCGGCCCTCAGGGGTCCGCCGCTCATTGGCGATGTCCTTCAGCGACTTGCCGCCGACGTACTCCATCACTATGTAGCCGTCGAGGCTGCCGGTGCGCTGGTCGAGGTGCTCGACGAAGTTGTAGATCCGCACGATGTTGGAGTGCTCGATCTCGGCGAGGAAGCGCCGCTCGGAGACGGCGGCGGCGAGCGCGTCCTCGTCACCGGTGTCGAGCAGGCCCTTGAGGACCACCCAGCGGTCCGACACCGCGTGGTCCACGGCGAGATAGATCCAGCCGAGGCCGCCGTGCGCGAGGCAGCCCGCGACCTCGTACTGCCCGTGCACGACATCGCCGGGCCTCAACTTGGCCACGAACGAGTACGGATGACCGCACTTGGTGCAGAACCCCTCCGTGCGGCCGGGGCGCTCCCCGCGGGCGCGGCCCACCGGGGCCCCGCAGTCGCTGCGGCTGCAGAACCGCTTCCGCTCCGGCACCTCCGCCTTCTCCAGAACGGCGGTACGCGGGTCGGGGCGCGGCACTTCGGGTACGGACACCAGGCCCGCGCCCAGCCTGTTGCGGCCCGAGGACGGTCCGGAGGAGCCGGAGCTGCGCACCGAGACCGAACGGGCGCCGCTTCCTCCCGAGAGCCGCCCCGACACCGACCGGCGCGAGGAGGACGACCCGGATGACGCGCGGGCGGAGGACGACGAACGGCCGGACGCCAGGCCGACGGTCGGCACACCGCCGGACGCGGACGACCCGGACGCGGACCGGGCGGAAGGGGACGCCCCGGAAGCGAACGGGTGCGATGAGGACGGACCCCAGGACGGCTTTCGCAACAGGGCCGGCGGAACGCCGCCGCCCGCGACACCCGTGGGCTCCGACCCGACCGTCCCGTCGGCCGAGACGACGGGCGCCAGACCGCAGGTGTCGCAGTACACCTGCCCGCCGCCGACGTCCTCGTACGCTCCGGGGCACTCCCGTCGCTGACAGGCCTCCGTGCTGGTGCTCATGTGCCCCCCTCGCCGCCCGCGCCCGGGGAGTCCGCACCGGCGCCCGCCGCGTCCCCCGCGGTGGCCGGCCGGTCCGCCGCAGGCGCCTGCCGGGGCACCAGCAGCTCGGCGGCCGCCGCCTGGTAGCGCAGCACCGCCGCCTCGGCCGCGCGCAGATCGCACGGCGCGCTCCACAGCATCCGGCGCGCCATGTCGTACCGCTCGGTCAGCAGCGGATCCTCGGCCAGGCCGTGCCGGGTGATCTTCGCCTTGTACGCGTCGAGCCTGCCGCGGAGTTCGGCCCGTACGGCCAGGGGCGCGGTCACCGAGGTCAGCGACTCGCGGGCTCGTATCAGCTCTTCCTCGGACCGCTCCTCCAGGCGCTCCAGCAGCGGCGAGAGCCGGTGCCACTGGGACCGCCTGCGGTAGTCGGCGGCCGCGGCGAGCTGTTCGTGCAGGGCGGTCGGCGGGCCGCTGACCGCGGGAACCTCGGACGCCGCGATCTTCGCGAGCACCTCGCCGCGGGCCTGCCGCGCCTCGGTGAGGGTGCGGTCGGCCCGGGAGAGCAGGTCCCGTACGGCGATCAGGCGGCGCTCGGCGTCCTGCCGGACGGCGAGGACCGCCTCGATCTCGCGCCGTACGTCCTCCAGGGCGCGGGCCTCGCGGTCGTAGCGGGAGGTGTCGGGGCGGCCGCCGCCCGGTGCCGAACTGGCCGACGCCGCAGGGTTCCAGAAGGTGAGGGGATCGGAGATCACCTCGGCGCGCAGCGCGGTGAGTTCGGCCGTGATGCGCTCCAGGTCGTCGCCCGCCGGGTGCTCGCCCGGGCGCACGCCGACGGAGTGGGCGAGCGAGCGGGTGCGCTGCAACTCGGCGGAGAGCAGGTCTATCCGGGCGGGCAGCGCGGACCAGACGGCGTCGGCGGCCACGACCACGTCCAGAGCCTGCGCGTACCAGGTGTTCATCCGGTCGACGAGCTGCTCCATGCTCAACTGCTCGCTGAGCCGGGCCGGTCCCGTGAGGCCGGGGGAGGAATCGGAAGCGTCCGGGCCGACGGCCACGGCCGTGCTGCCCGGGATCGTGACGCGCGGGCCGCGCAGCAGATCGGTCAGCTCGACCAGATCGTCCCGGGACGGCCAGCGCCGCCCGGCGCGCACCTCGCGCGCCTCCTCCAGAGCCTCGGTGTAGAGGTCGAAGTGGGCCCACAGAAGGGAGATGACCTGCTCGGTCGAGGCCCACCGGCGCTTGGTGGCGCCGGTGAGTTCCGCCCCTTCGAGGAGTCTGCGCCCCGCGTGGTCCTGGAGCGCGAGCAGGGACGTCTCGATCGCCTCGTGTTCGGCGCCGAGCCTGGACAGCGCGCGGTCGGCCTCGTCGCGGTCCATGACCGGACCGTGAGGCTCGTCCGCGGAGCTGGGAAAGGGTCCCGGGACCCCCATCGATCACCTCTCCTGTTCTGTCCGGTTCCTCTGCTGTCCGGTTCCTCATCCGTCGGTCCGCAGCCGCGCCGGTCGTGCGCTGTGGCCACCGCTGCTGCCGTGGTCGTCGCTCTCGTGTCGCCGGCCGCTCCGGTCGTCGGCTCGCCTTGGCCGCCGGCCGTCCCGGCTGCCCCTGCCGGCCGCCCTTCCCCGGCTACCCCTTCCGGTACTTCGGCTCGGGCGGTCCCGTGATGCCCTTGAGGTCCGACGCGAGCCAGCGCTTGTACGCCTTCATCCATGCCCCGCTCTCGCGATAGTCCTCCAGGACCTTGTTCACCCGGCGTACCAGATCCTCATCCTCCAGGTTCATGGCCACGCCGTAGGGCTCTTCCGTGAACGGCTCACCCACCAGTGTCACCGAAGGGTCCTGCGCGGCCTGGCCCGCCGCCAGTGCGTTGTCGGTGACGACCGCGTCGGCCTCGCCGAGCTGCAGCCTTACCAGGCAGTCGAGTTGGTTGGGCACGGTGGTGATGCGCGCGCCGTGCGACTCCTTCCTCAGCTCGGCCTCGCCGGTCGAACCGGCCGCCGTGCAGACCCGCTTGCCGCGCAAGGTGCCGTCGAAGGCGGTGACGGACGAGCCCTTGGGGACGAGGACCTGCTGGCCGGCCTGGAAGTAGGCGGTGGAGAAGGCGACGTGCCGTACGCGGTCGCAGTTGATGGTCATCGTGCGCGCGATGATGTCCACGGTGCGCTGCTCCAGCGCGGGGATGCGCTGATTGGTGGGGATCGCCCGGTAGACGACCTTGGCGTCCTCGCCCAGGATGTCCTCGGCGATGGCCGTGACGAGATCGATGTCGAAGCCTTCGAGCCTGCCGGTCGCGGGATTGCGGTAGCCCCAGCGGTAACTGTTCTGGTCCACCCCGGCGATGAGATAGCCGCGCTTCTTGATCGCGTCGACGGCCGGACCGCTCTTGCCCGAGGGGCGCAGCCCCGCCTCCGGGTCCTTGCAGCTCTCGTCGGCCGAGGTCCGTGCGCGGGACGCTCCGGGCCGGTGCTCAGCGGCATCCGCCCCGGCGTGAGTGGCGGCGGGCGCGTCCCCGCCCCGGTCCGCCTCGTGCCGGGCCAGGGGCAGCAGGGCCGCGGCCAGTGCGCACGCCACCGCCATCGCGGCGACGCCGCCCCAGCCGCGCAGCCGCCCCCGGGGCGTGCCGCGTCGTTCTGCCGGTTCCTCCCGCACCATGCCTCCCCTCACCGGTACTCCGACAGTCTGCGCCCGATTCCGAGCAGTGCGCCCGCCGCGCCGAGGAGGGCGAGGACCACGGCACCCGGCGCCAGACCCGTCAGGGCGCCCCGCCCGTCGCCCGCCGCATGCGCGAACTCCCGCTGCTCGTGCGTCAGAGCCTTCTGCAGACTCGCGTCGATCCGGTCGAACTGCCGGCCGGTCGTGTCGCCGCCGCCGATGACCTTCTTCAGCGCCTTCTCGTATTCGCCGTTGTCATCCGTCTCCCGGGCCTCGCCGTGGAGGGCGCGCCAGTCCCGTACGGCGTCGACCGACGCCGCGACGGGAGCCGACCCCTCGCGGTCGTCGGAGAGGGACGCCGCGGTGCCGAGCAGGGCCGGCCGGCTCTGCCCGACCTTGTCGTCACCGCCGCCGTCACCGCTGCTGCCGCCGTCACCGCTGTCACGGGTGCCTACGAGCCGGTTCATGGCCGAGCGGTACCCGGCCTCGTAGAAGTCCTCGCCGTCCCCGTTGAGCACCGCGCCGCGCGCCACGAGCGTGAGGCTCTCGTCGCCGCGTGCCTGGAGCGAGGCGATCCGCGCCTCGTTGAGGACGCGCAGCGATCTCGCGCCGTCCTCGTAGGAGGTGGTGAGGCCCGACCAGGCCAGGGTGTGCGCGGTCGCGAGCCAGAGCAGTACGACCGCGGAGGCGGCGGTGGCGGCGACCAGGCCCGGGTTGAACACCCGGTTCGTCCGCCGGTGGTCGCGGCGCTGGGCCCACACCAGCACCGCGAGCGCGATCACGCCGCTGCCCAGCGCGGGCCACGGCCATGCCTCGGCGTCGTCGTAGTCGGATCCGAGCCGGTCCGTCTCGGCGTCGTACAGCGCGCGGGCGGCGGGCAGCAGTTCGCTGCGCATACGGTCGTTGGCGTGGCGCAGATAGGCGCCGCCGAGCGGCAGCCCCTGCAGGCCGTTGGCCCGGGCCTGCTCGATCAGGCCGGTGTAGACGGGCAGTTGCTCGTTCAGGGTCCGCACGTGCCGGCCGGCGGGATCCGAGCTGTCGCTCGCCGCCGCTGCCTTCACCAGCAGGGCGGAGGCGGTCCCGATGTCCCGTTCGTACCGCTCGCGCACCTCACGTGGCCACTGGCCGCCGGTCAGGAAGCCCTCGGCGGCCGTGGTGTCGGCGTCGGCGAGGGAGCGGTAGATGCTGGCGGCGTCGGCGCTGAGCGGCTGGCTCCGGTGCGCGACGGCCTCCGCCGCGTCCGCCCGTGCGGAGACCTGCCAGGACGTCGTCGCACCGAACACCACGACCAGCGCTGCCAGCACCGCGCCGATGATCCGCAACCTGCCGGGCTCGGTCGTCGCCGCGGCCCGCAGCCGGTCCGTGCCCTCGGCCCACGCGGTCCTGCGTCTGGGAGCCGGCGGCTGCGGCGGGGCGGTGCCCGTCGGCGACTGTGTCACGGGACCTCCCCCTCGGTCGCTGCGGTGGCCCGCCGCCCGGTGGCCGGGCGGGGGACGGTTTACGGCCAGAAGTATGGCCCGGAGAGGCGGACATCCACACCGGGATTGACTCGATCTTGTACGGATCGGTACGCGGAGCACAACCGGATGCGCCGGCGGAGGCCGCTCCCGGCTCCGACTCCCGGTGCCCCTCGTCGGCGATGACGCGTTCGGTATCCGTTCGGTTCCGGTGCGTATCCGGCCACGCTGTGGCCGGTAGGGGCATGACGGTGTCAAACCTATGGACGATTCACGCAACTTGCCGTGTTTCGTGTGACGTACGTCTCTATAGTGCTCCCCGGATTCGAGGTCACGGGGACCGTGCGGCGGCAGCCGTACGGGGACGGGGGTCACAGGGGTGGAAGAGCAACTGGACGTCGTGCTGGCGCAATTGGCGGTCCGCGACAGGCTGCGCCGGAGGAGGGTCCGGCTGGACCGCCGGTCCGGCGGCGGGCTGATCCTCCAGATCGAGACGACGGACCGTGCGGCCCTGGCATGGACGGAGCGGTACCACGAGAGGTACCGGGGCGTCCTGCCGGTCAACAGCCCCGGTGCCCTGCCGCCGATGGAGTCGCGGGAGCGGCAGGTCGCCACCGAACTGCTGGCCATCGCCCAGGGCTGCGGCTACGACGGCCGCCCGGCCTACCGTCTGCCCATCGTCTTCACCCGCTTCGCGGCGGCCTTCGCGGCGTTCTACGCGTGGGAGCCGGAGGACGGGGGCATGCCGGCCGAGCAGGTGGACGGGCTGGCCCTCATGGTCAAGCAGGCCATCGCCCGGGAGCGCCGCCATGTCCTGCTGGAGCTGCGCAGGCGTTTCAAGGGGCTGGGTCCCGACCACGCCCCGCAGAACGTCAACTGGCTCCTCGCGCTGGGCGGCTGGGCCGTCGATGCCCTCCGCTTCCCGCACTACAGAACGGTGCGCTGGTACCGCAGGAAGCGCTTCCCGAAGCTGGACGGCCACCCGTCCCGCGAGGTCTTCCGGGAGCTGCTCAAGTGGCGCGAGAAGTCCGAGGAGGCGAAGACGCTGCTGCTCGTCGAGGCGCTGCTCGCGGACATCGACGCCCACTTCGGGGCATTCCGCCGCCTCAACCGTGCGCGCAGGCCGGTGATCCTGCTGCCCGGTGTCGACACCGTCCCGGCCCGGAGGGTGATCAGGGACTCCCTTCTCATGGCCTACGACGACGAGTCCCGCAATCTGCGCACGTACCCCGTCGTCGTCGCCACCGCGCAGCCGGGCGGGGCCACGCCCGAGCACGGTGCCAACGAGCCCGCGACCGTGGCCGATCTGGAGCGCCGAATCCCCCGGCTGTTCACCAGGAGGGAGCGTGCCGCCGAGTTGCGCAGGCTGGGCAAGGAGGTGCCGCTGCCCGGGCGCCTGCTGCAGGTGACGCTGGACGAGCGGGCCGCGGCACCGCCCGCACCCCCGGCCGCCGGTGAGCCCCCGGGCCGCGGGCCCCGCTACATCCGCCTGGGACCGGTGACCTTCGGAGCGCTCTCGCTGGTCGCCGTCGGTGCCGTGGTCTACGGCGCGTACGGGCTCTTCGGGCCCGAGGGACCCGCGAGCTGCGGCGAGGGGCTGGAGGTCCACGGGCGGGACTGCGTCGGGGTCTCGGACGGCACAGGGGTGTTCATGCCCCAGGTCGAGGGCGCGCGCGAGGTCTTCGGCAGGATCGAGGCCGAGAACGAGCGGATCGCCGGCAGGAAGCACGCCACGGTCGCCCTGATGATCCCCATGGAGTCGGACAACTCCGCGGTGCAGGAGCAGATCCTCAGCGAGGTGCAGGGCGCGTATCTGGCCCAGTACCAGGCCAACAAGGCCGATGCCGCGAAGCCCCCGATCCGCCTCGTCCTCGCCAACCCCGGTCGCAACTACGGGTCGTGGGACCACACGGTGGACCGGCTCGTACGGGACGAGCCGCAGCTGCGGGTGATCGCCGGGTTCAACCTCAGCCTGGAGAACACCCGCGAGGCCATGTCCCATGTGACGAACGAGCTGGGGATCCCCGTCGTCGCCAGCCTCGTCACCTCGGGCGACTTCGCCAACCCCGAGGGCCGCGACCGCGACAAGGACCCGTATCCGGGACTGGCCCGGGTGGTCTCCACCAGCGAGGACCAGGCGCGCGCCCTGCTCGCCTTCGACCCGGGGCTGGCGGGCGAGCAGACGGCACTCGTCGCCGACACCCGCCCGAAGGACAACTACAACAGGTCGCTGTGGACGGCGTTCACGCGCGCCCGGGGCGACCGGGCGACCGGCGCGCGCGGTGTGCAGGACATGACCTTCCGGTCCGAGGGCATCGAGGAGGAAGGGGTCACCCCGAACGAGTTCGAGGACTTCGCCCGGAACATCTGCCAGTCCCGTGCCCGGGTCGTCTACTTCGCCGGACGCGCCTTCCACCTGGAGCTGTTCGTCAAGAAGCTCGCCGGGACCTACTGCGCCGGCAAGAAGTCCTACACCGTGATCACGGGATCGGACGCGACGAGCCTGGGCCAGCGCCTGGACGCGGAGGAGCGCGACCTGCTGCGCGGCGACACCGGCACCGGCAAGCCCTCGGTGTCCGTGCGGTATTCGGCCCCCGCGCACCCCGACGCATGGAACGACGCGGTGCGGAAGTGGGAGAAGAAGGCCGCCGAGCAGGGGAGGAAGCACGGCAGGGAGGACCGCCCGCGCCATCTCGCCGAGCCCCAGGACGCCATGAACGAACTGATGGCGGACATCACCACCGTCGGGGACATCGGGCCCGTACGACTCGACGACGGCAGGACGATCGCCACTCATGACGTCGTCCTCACCGCCACCAGGGCGCTGGCGAAGGCGGCGTCGATCAGCAAGGCCGAAGTCCCCCCGACCGAGCGGATCAAGCAGGACTTCACCCACCTCAACCTGGCCTCACGGGTGCAGGGGGCCAGCGGCTGGATCTGCCTCACCAACGCGGGCAACCCGTACGACAAGGCGTCCTCCGTCGTCCGGCTGGATCCGGCGTCGGACGAGCTGAAGTTCGAGGGGGTGGCCTGGCCGGACGGGAAGGAGCCGCCGCGCAACTGCGCCGTGCCACAGGCGGCGCCGTAGCGGCCGCGCGCTGCCGGAGGACTCCCGCACGCCCTACGGCCGTCTCAGGCGGTGCCGTACGACGCGCGCAGCCGCGCATGCGCCTCGGGCGGCGCGCCCGTGGCATCCAGGCCGAGAAGGGCCGCCCCCAGGACCGGCGGCGCGGTGACGACGTGCAGCGCCGCCTCCGGCGCGCGGGCGGCGAGGAGTTCGGCGATGCGGTCGTGCAGCAGCGGGTGGCGAGCGGCCAGGACGCTGCCGCCGAGCAGGACCGGTGCAGGCTCCGCCAGCAGCCCGAGGCGATCCAGGGCAACGGTGGCCAGGGCCACGACTTCCTCCGCCTGCCGGTGCACGATGCGCCGGGCGACCGCGTCGCCCTCCGCCGCGGTCGCGAAGAGCACCGGTGCCATCTCGTGCTTGCGCCGCGCCGGCAGCCTCCGCAGATGCAGCGCCTCGATCAGCGCGTACATCGTGGGCAGCCCGAAGTGCGCGGGCAGCGCCGCGGAGAGGGCGGTGGGCTCGCCCCGCCCGTCCTCCGCCCGGGCGGCGAACCACAGCGCCTCCTCCGCGAGATGGGCACCGCCTCCCCAGTCGCCGGAGATGCGGCCGAGGGCGGGGAAGCGGGCCGTACGGCCGTCGGGGAGCATGCCGACGCAGTTGATGCCCGCGCCGCAGACGACGGCCACGCCGCGCGGTGCGTCGGCGCCGGCCCGCAGGATCGCGAAGGTGTCGTTGCGCACGTCGGTGGTGCGGGCCCAGCCGCGCGCCCGCAGGGCCTGCCCCAACTCCCGTTCCTCGGACGGAAGATCGGCGTTGGCCAGGCAGGCGGAGACATGTGCGGCGAGCGGCCGCGCGCCGTCCGGGCTGCTCCCGGCCGCGATGGCCGCCTCGCGGACGGTCTCCGCCAGTGCGTCGACGGCCGGGCCGATGCCCGCCGTCGGTGGGCTGAAGCCGCCGCCGCGCGCCGTGCCGAGAACGCGGCCGTCGGCCCCGACGAGCGCCGCATCGGTCTTGGTGTTCCCGGCGTCGATCGCCAGCACGGCCGCGGCCGGACCGGTCCTCACGCCCACGGGAGATGCTCCCGGTTGTGCGCCAGGAGGCGGTCGGTGAGCGCGTCCGCGAGCGCGCACTGCCCGACCAGCGGATGGGCGAGGAGGGCGGCGAACACCCGGTCGCGCCCGCCGCGCAGGGCCGCGTCGAGGGCCAGGTCCTCGTACGCCGCCACATGCCCGATCAGACCCGCGAAGAGCGGTCCGGGGGCGGCGGCCGGGAGCGGCTCGGCACCGGTGGACGTGACGCGCGCCGGTACCTCGATCACCGCGTCGTCGGCGAGGAACGGCCATGTGCCGTCGTTGCGGGTGTTGACCACCTGCACGCGGCCCTCCCTGCCGCCCAGCAGCGACGCGGCCAGGTCCACCGCCGCCTCGGAGTAGTACGCGCCGCCCCGCTTCGCCAGCAGCGCGGGCTTCTCGTCCAGCGCCGGATCGGCGTACAGCCCCAGGAGCCGGCGTTCCATCTCGGCCACCTCGGCCGCGCGGGACGGCTGGGTCCGCATGGACCGTACGACCTCGTCGTGCGCGTAGAAGTAGCGGAGGTAGTAGGAGGGGACGACGCCGAGCCGGTCGAGGACGGCACGCGGCAGGCGCAGTTCGTCGGCGATGGCGTCGCCGTGCCGGTCCAGCAGCACGGGCAGGACGTCCTCGCCGCCGGGCCCGCCGAGGCGGACGCCCCGCTCCCAGGTGAGGTGGTTGAGCCCCACATGGTCGAGGTGGACGTCCTCAGGACGTACGTCGAGCAGGCGGGCGAACTTCCCCTGGAATCCGATGGCCACGTTGCACAGCCCGACCGCCCGGTGACCGGCCCGCAGCAGCGCGCGCGTCACGATCCCCACGGGGTTGGTGAAGTCGATGATCCAGGCACCCGGGTTCCTGCGGCGCACCCGCTCGGCGATGTCCAGGACGACGGGGACGGTGCGCAGGGCCTTCGCGAGCCCGCCCGCGCCCGTCGTCTCCTGCCCGACGCAGCCGCACTCCATCGGCCATGTCTCGTCCTGTTCGCGCGCGGCCTGCCCGCCGACGCGCAGTTGCAGGAGGACGGCGTCGGCGCCGTCCACGGCGGCGTCGAGGTCGGACGTGGTGACGATGCGGCCGGGGTGGCCCTGGCGGGCGAAGATGCGCCGGGCCAGCCCGCCGACCAGTTCGAGGCGGTCCTGCGCCGGGTCGACCAGAACCAGTTCGGTGACCGGCAGAGTGTCGCGCAACCGCGCGAACCCGTCGATCAGTTCGGGCGTATAGGTGGATCCGCCACCCACGACGGCGAGTTTCACGACAAGCTCCAACCCTTCGGATGCGGTACGTCTCCCGCCGGGCGGGGCGGCGACGGCGCCAGGACGGCAGAGGCGGGGACGTCGGGGGGCCGGACGGTCAGCGGGAGGTGTCGAACACCTCGTCCCGCGTGGTGGCGAGGGCGCTCTGCAACGCGCCGCTGAGGACCGGGTGTTCGCGGACGGTGCCCAGGACGAGACGGGGGCGGGGCACGGCCAGCTCCGCCAGTTCGGCCTGGACCAGCGCGCGCAGCGGCTCCCCTCCTGCGGCGATCACCCCGCCGGAGAGGACGACGAGCCCGGGGTCGAGGACGGCGACCATCGACGCGAGACCCGTCGCGATCCCGGTGGCGAAGCGCTGCATCAGGTCCAGGTGGGCTTGGTCCGGGGGCGCCCCGTCGCCGACGGGCCCGGTGGGCTCGACGGCGTCCGCGTACTGCGCGGCCCGGGCGAGGAGCTGTGCCGCGACCTGCCGGTGCGGCCCCTCGGGCACGGGGAGGCCCAGTTCGCCGGCGATGACCCGTACGGCCCGGGCGCCCGCCAGCTCCTGGAAACCACCGCTGTTGGCCCTGGCAACCTGCCGTACGAGCGGGGTCCCCGGCACCGGAAGGAAACCGACCTCGCCGGCGCCGCCGGTCCGGCCCCGGTGCAGACGGCCCCCGATGACGAGGGCGGCGCCGATGCCCTCCTCGTTCCAGAGCAGGACGAAGTCGTCGTGGCCGCGGGCCGCGCCGAGCCGGTGCTCGGCCACCGCGGCCAGGTTCACGTCGTTGTCGTAGGCGAGCGGCATCGGCAGGGCCGCGGCGAGGTCGTCGAGGAGCGTCGGGGAGTGCCAGCCGGGGAGGTGACTGGCGTAGCGCAGCCGTCCGGTGCCGGGGTCGAAGGCGCCCGGGGTGCCGATGACGACGCGGTGCAGATCGGCGCGGGTCAGCCCGGCCGCCTTGACCGCACCGTCGAGGGCGTCGAGGACATGGCGTACGGCGCCGTCGCCGCGGCGGCCGGGCGTGGGGAGTTCGTACGTGGCGACGGTACGGCCGGTGATGTCGGCGACCTCGGCCAGGATGCGGTCGGGGGTCACATCGAGCGCGGCGACGTGCGCGGTGGCCGGATTGACCGCGTAGAGCCGGGCGTTCGGCCCGGGGCGGCCCTCGCTGGTCCCGGTGACGATCACGAGTCCGGCGGCTTCGAGACGGGCCAGGAGCTGTGAGGCGGTGGGCTTGGAGAGCCCGGTGAGCGTGCCGATGCGGGTACGGGAGAGCGGACCGTGCTCCAGCAGCAGGTCGAGGGCGGCGCGGTCGTTCATCGCCCGCAGCACCCGTGGCGTCCCCGGTGTGGTCCCCGGTGTCACGGCCATGTCCGCCCCCTGCGCCGCTCTGCACTGTTAGGAAGGTTTCCTGTTGCGGTTGAACGCTAGGCCGCGGCCGGAGCGGGCGTCAATGGCGGGGCGCGGCCGTGCCGGAGGACGAATGGGCCCTGGAACGCGTCGAGGGCGTCTTCCGGCTCGTACGCATGACGAACCGGAAGACGCCCTCGACGGTGAATCGGTGAGGCTTCTGCGGCGGTGCGGGCGGGCTGCGGCGCCGCCGTCAGCCCTGCTGCTTGTGGGACTTGTCGCCCACCATCACCAGGCCCGCGATCACCGCGAAGAGCAGCAGCGGCAGGCCGACGAAGAGGCCCAGCGTCTGGACGACGCTCAGGCCGGGACCCGGGTCGTCGCCGTCGTCGCGGGTCACCGCGAGCGCGGGGGACGACATCAGCAGCATCATCAGCGCGGAACCGGCCGTGACGACTCCGGCGCGCAGGGCGTTCTTCTTGTCCACAAGCTCACCGTAGCGGGCCCCTTCGCACCCCGCGCGCCCGGGGTGCCCCAACGCCGTACGGGCCCGCGGTTCGCAACGGAAGCGCCGTACACCGCCGTACACCGCCGTACGCCGCCGCGCGCCTCGGGCCCGCCTCAGGGGCGGCTCGTCCGGGCGGGCCCGTCGTCCGGGGCCGACGGCGGTACGCGGTCCGCCAGTTCCGCCATCAGATCGCGCAGACGCGGCGACGCCGCGAGCTGCTCCAGGGTGACCGGCCGCCCGCCGGCATCGGCGATGGGCAACCGCCAGTTGGGGTACTGGTCCCAGGTCCCCGGGAGGTTCTGCGGCCTGCGGTCCCCGACCGCGTCCGGCAGCCACACTCCGATCATCTGCGCCGGTGTGTCGGCCAGGAACCGGTAGACCGCCTTGATCGCGCCCTCCTCGTCCTCGCCCCCCTCCGGCAGAAGCCCCATGCGTCCGAGCAGCCCCAGCCACTCGGCGACCTCGGCGGAGTCCTCGGCCTGCTCCTGCGCCAGGGGCTTGGTGAGCAGTCCGAGCCGGTGCCGGAGTTCGACGTGGTCACCGGTGAGACGGGCGGCGGTGCTCGGCAGATCGTGCGTGGTGGCGGTGGCCAGGCAGCCGGACCGCCATGCCGCGGGTTCCAACGGCTGTGCGCGCCGCTCCCGTTCGACCTTGCCGCGGTCCGCGCCCACGAGGCCCTCGAAGCCGCCGTCGGGGGGCGGCGGGGACCCGGTGACGTGCGCACCCCTGGCCGCTCCGGCGGCGACGGGCTCCGCGCTCTCTCCGGCGACGACGGACTCCGGGGGCTCCTCCGCGGCGACCTCCGCCCCCCGCCCCTCCGCTTCCGCCTCCTGCGCGTCGTAGTCGCGCTCGAACCACAGCACCGACGTGCCCAGTACGCCGCGGCCCGCCAGAGTCTCCCGGACACCCCGCTCGACCGTGCCGAGGTCCTCTCCTATGACGACCGCACCCGCCCGGTGCGCCTCCAGGGCCAGTACGCCGAGCATCGCCTCCGCGTCGTAGCGGACGTACGTCCCCTCGGCCGGCTGGCGGCCCTCCGGCACCCACCACAGCCGGAACAGGCCCATCACATGGTCGATGCGCAGCGCGCCCGCGTGGCGCATCAGCCCGCGCAGCAGCTCGCGGGGCGGGGCGTAACCGGCGGCGGCCAGCGCGTCGGGGCGCCACGGCGGCAGGCCCCAGTCCTGCCCGCGGGAGTTGAAGGCGTCCGGGGGAGCGCCCACGGACATGCCGGCGGCGAAGGCGTCCTGCTGCGCCCAGGCGTCCGAGCCGCCGGGGTGCACGCCGACCGCCAGGTCGTGGACGAGCCCGATGGCCATGCCCGCGTCGCGCGCGGCCCGCTGCGCGGCGGCGAGCTGCCCGTCGGTCAGCCAGGTGAGCCAGCAGTGGAGGTCGACACGGTCCAGCAGTTCGCTGCGGGCCCGTGCCGTACGGGCCGAGCGCGGGTCGCGCAGTCCGCCGGGCCATGTATGCCAGTCGGGCCCGTGGACCTCGGCGAGCGCGCCGTAGGTGGCGTGGTCCTCCAGGGCACCGCCCTGTTCGGCGAGGAAGTCGCCGTATGCCGCACGGCGGCCGGGGCTCAGCGGCACGGCGCGCACCAGCTCCAGCGCCTCGCGCTTGAGCCGCCACACCGCGTCCCGGTCGATCAGGGCGTCCTTGCGCAGGACACCGTCCCGCAACTCCGCGGCCCGGGTGAGGAGTTCGTCGGCGCGGCGCCGGGCGGGGCCCTCGAGATACCCGTACTCCGGCACGTCCTCGACGCGCAGATGCACCGGGTCGGGGAAGCGGCGGGAGGACGGGCGGTAGGGGGACGGGTCGGTCGGATGCTCCCCGTCTACCGGGACAGCCGCATGCAACGGGTTGAGCTGCACGAATCCGGCGCCGAGTGCCCGCCCCGACCAGGCGGCGAGATCGGCGAGGTCCGCGAGGTCGCCCATGCCCCAGGAGCGGGCGGACAGCAGGGAGTAGAGCTGGACCAGGAAGCCGTAGCTGCGCTCGGGGGGCGCGGGCATCCGCTCGGGCGCCACGATCAGGGTGGCGCGGGCGGAGCGGCCGTCGGGGGACAGCGCGCGCAACGTGTGGGTGCCGAGCGGGAGTTGGCCCGCGGACGAAGTGATCCCCGCGGCGGCCGAGGCCGAGGCGAGTGCGGCGCTGCCCGAGGCCCGCAGAGCGCGGTTGCCGCGGAAGAACGCGGAGCCGTCCCACGGGAGACTCTCGCCGCTCTCGGTGTCGACGTGCAGCAGGGTGCCCTCGGGAAGGGCCGGTACGGGCCGGGTGCGCTGGGACCGGCGCGGACGCCCACCGCGCCCGGAGGTCGCGGGCGTGGGCGCGGCGATACGGGCCGTGGGCGGGGTGCGTTGCGAGGCCGCGGAGGCCGGAGCGGTCGGCCTCCGCAGGACCACCGTCCGGGGCAGCAGACGGTTCGCTTCCCAGTGCGCGTGCCCGTCGAGGGCCGCACGGACCGCGCGCGGTGTCGACGCGTCGACGCCCAGGGCGGCGAGTACGGCGACGACGGTGTCGTCGGGGACATCGACGCGATGTCCGGGTGAGGGTTCGTAGAAGGTGGCGACTCCGTGCAGGGCGGCGAGCCGCGCTCGGCCCATCTAGACCTCCAGGGACTCCAGGCCCGCGCCCATGCCGGTGGCGGTCGGCTCGCTGGTCAGCGGAAGTTCGGAAGCGAGCGGCGGCTCGCTGGTGAGGGGCGCTGCGTCGGCCAGCGGCGGCTCGCTGGTGAGCGGGGGTTCGGCCCACTCACGGGAGCTGGCACCGTCGAGTCCGGAGTCGGGGTCGGACAGGCCCTCGAGGTCGAGCGGGTTCACCGGCACGATGGCCCGGGGGCCGACGGGTTTGGAATGGGCGGCGGACAGGAGCAGCGGTGCTGACGCGGCCACGCGGGGCCTCCGTAAGAAGTCGTCGAATGCAGGTCACCAGCAGGCCTACCCAGCGGATGCGGGAGCAGACGTGATCTCTTCGCGAACGTGGGACAGGTCACACCTGACTCCCGTGCGTGATTTCACGGCCGCACCGCGCACCGAGCGCAGAGCTTCCGGCTGAAGGTGAGTCTACGGCGGCGGATTTCCGGTTTGTGCGGTGAGGCGGGCGTATGGGGGGTCTGGCGGGAGAGAGGCGCTCACCACACCTTCGGCCTCCGGGACGCCCACGGCGCCGCCTCCTCCAGCTGCGCGGCGAGCGCCAGCAGCGGGCCCTCGGCGCCGTGCGGTGCGCCCAGCATCATGCCGACGGGCAGGCCGTGGGCGGTCCAGCCCAGGGGGAGGGAGAGCGCGGGCAGCCCGGCGATGTTCCAGGGACCGGTGAAGGGTGTGAACGCGATCTGGGCCTCGAAATCGGCCGCCGGGTCGTCGTCGTCGCGCAGGGCCCCGACGGGTTGCGGGAGCCGGGCGAGCGTCGGGGTCAGCACGGCGTCGTACGGGGCGACGGCCGCGGCCAGGCGGCGCCCCACCTGCTGCATGGCGGCCAGCGCACGCGCGTAGTCCAGGCCGGTCGCCGTCCTGCCCTGTTCGCGCAGCCAGCGGGTGAGGGGCATCAGCTCCTCCTCCCGCTCCGGCGGCACGGGAGCCATGGCGGACAGCACCGCCCATACCGGCGTGAAGGCGTCCCGGTCGTGCGGGCGCAGCGGCTGCTCGGCGTCGATCACCTCGTGGCCCAGCTCGGCGAGCAGCGAGGAGGTCTTCTCGTACGCGGCGAGCACCTCGGGCTCGACGGTGACGCCCGGCACCTCGGGCCGCGCCCAGCGGGCGATGCGCAACCGGCCCGGGGGGCGGTCGCACCAGGTCAGGAAGGCCGTTTCCGGGGCGGGCACCGGGATCGGGTCGCCGGGCACGGGCCCGGCCATCACATCGAGCAGCGCGGCCGCGTCGCGGACGGTACGGGCGAGCGGCCCGGCCGTCGCGAGCCCGCTGACATCGCCCTGCGGGGCCGGGCTGATGCGGCCCCGGCTCGGTTTGAGGCCGACGATGCCGCAGCAGCTCGCCGGGATGCGGATCGACCCCCCGCCGTCGCTGCCGGGGGCGGCGGGCGCCAGCCCGGCGGCCACCGCGGCCGCAGCCCCGCCGCTCGACCCGCCCGCGCCGAGGGCGGGGTCGTACGGGGTGCGGGCGGGCGGCCCGACGCGGCTCTCGGTGTAGGCGGGGAGCCCGAACTCGGGAGTGTTGGTCTTGCCCAGCAGGACGGTGCCCGCGCGCTCCAGCAACTCCACCATGTGCGTGGCGGCCTCGGGCGGGGCGACCAGGTCGGCGAAGACGGCGGACCCGGCGGTGTACCGCACGCCGGGCACGGGGTCGAGGTCCTTCACCGGCAGCGGCACCCCCAGCAGTGGCGGCGTCGCACCGCCGCCGGCCAGTCGCCGCTCCCCACGCCGCGCGTCGTCCAGCGCCCGCTCCGGGGTGACGGTCATGTACGCGCCGACGTCGCCGTCGAGCCGCTCGATCCGCCGCAGATAGTGCTCGGCGAGTTCGACGGGGGAGATCTCGCCGCGGCGGACGGCCGCGGCCTGTTCCAGCATGGTCAGTTCATGCGCTTCGGACACGCCCCCACCCTAGGCCGCGCCCTCCGGCCGTATCGCGGTCTCTCCGGTTCTCCGGGTCCTCCGTACGGGGAAGGCTCGTCCCTCACCACCGCGGCACGGACGCTTCCCCTGTCCACCGCACGACAAACCGCCCAGCGGCGCATCGTCGCCGGGCGGTGGGGTACGACGATGGCCCGGTCTCAGGCAGATATGCCGTCGATCCGGGCCATCGCGTCGTCCGCGCCGTACGGCTGCAGGTATGGCAGCCAGCGCGGATCCCTATGGCCGGTGCCGATGATGCGCCACGCGAGCCCCGACGGAGGGGCGGGCTGGTGCCTCAGGCGCCAGCCCAGCTCGGCGACGTGCCGATCGGCTTTGACATGGTTGCAGCGGCGACATGCGGCGACCACGTTCTCCCAGGCGTGCTGGCCGCCGCGGCTGCGCGGAATGACGTGATCGACGCTGGTTGCGACGCCACCGCAGTACGCGCACCGGCCGCCGTCACGGGCGAACAGGGCGCGGCGGGTGAGCGGGACGGGGCCCCGAAAGGGGACTCGCACGAAGCGCTTGAGACGGACGACGCTGGGTGCGGGGATGACGCGGGTCGCACTGTGCATCAGGGCGCCGGAGTCCTCGAGGCTGATGGCCTTGTCGTTGAGGACCAGGATGAGCGCGCGGCGGAGCGGTACGACGCCGAGCGGCTCGTACGACGCATTGAGGACCAGGACGTGCGGCACGGGTGCCTCCTTGTACGCCGGCGGCGCGTGGCTTGCGCCGGGACGATCTGGTCTCAGTCTCTCCTCATGCCTGGTCGCGGCGCCACCACGTGCCGGTAACGCATCAGGAGTGTTTTCGACCACATCTTGTTTTCCCCCTGCTCGAAAGGCTCACTCTCTCGAACAGAGCGTCGGATGACACGGGATGCCCCGTTAGTGTGGTTGGTCGTCCCACACAGGAAGGTCTTCTCCGTGTCCTGGTTTCTCGCCGACGGCACCTCCTCACCCGACTCGCCCGCGTTTCGGGAGGCTCACGAGAACGCAACCGAGGCCGCCGGGTACGTGGAGCAGCACTGGGCCGACTGGCTCGCCGCAGGACTGCGCATCGTGCTGATCATCGTCATCGCGATGGTGCTGCGCTCGGTCGTCCGCCGGGCGATCACCAAGCTCATCGCCCGGATGAACCGCACCGCCCAGGCCGTCGACGGCACCGCGCTCGGCGGCCTGCTGGTCAACGTCGAGCGGCGTCGGCAGCGCTCCGAGGCCATCGGCTCCGTGCTGCGCAGCGTCGCCTCGTTCCTGATCCTGGGCACGGCCGCGCTGACGATCCTGTCGGTGCTGAAGATCAACCTGGCGCCCCTGCTGGCCAGCGCGGGCGTCGCGGGCGTGGCGCTCGGCTTCGGCGCCCGGAACCTGGTCACCGACTTCCTCTCCGGTGTCTTCATGATCCTGGAGGACCAGTACGGCGTCGGCGACACCATCGACGCCGGGGTGGCCTCCGGCGAGGTGATCGAGGTCGGACTGCGCGTGACCAAGCTGCGCGGTGACGAGGGCGAGATCTGGTACGTCCGCAACGGCGAGGTGAAGCGGATCGGCAACAAGAGCCAGGGCTGGGCGACCGCCGCCGTGGATGTGCAGATCCGCTACGACGAGGACCTGGACAAGGCCCGCAGCACCATCCAGCGGGCGGGCGAGCAGCTCTCCAAGGAAGAGCCGTGGAACGAGCGCCTCTGGGGCCCGGTCGAGGTCCTCGGCCTGGACTCGGTGACCCTCGACTCGATGGTGATCAGCACGACGGCCAAGACCATGCCCGGCAAGGCGCTCGGCGTGGAGCGGGAGCTGCGCTGGCGGATCAAGCAGGCCTTCGACGAGGCGGGCATCCGCATCGTCGGCGGGGTGCCGCAGGACGCGGCGGTGGAGGCGGGCGCCGACCCGTCGGCGGGCGTCGCCGCCCCGTCCGCGCTGGCCAATCCCACCTCCCCGCAGGCGCTGAACGCCGCGCCCATCCCCCAGCAGCCGCCCGGCGGCTCCGCGAGCCTCACCAAGTAGAACCCGGCCCCGCGCACGACCGGCCCCGCGCACGACCCGCCCCCGTGCACCGACCCGGGCCCCTGCACCGACCCGGCCCCTGCACCGACCCGGGTCCCTGCACCGATACGGGCCCCTGCACCGATACGGCCCCGCCCGCGGCACTGATGCCGCGGGCGGGGCCGTATCGCTGGTGCGTCCGCTCTGTGGTGCCGCCGGCCGGCGTGTTACGGCTGGTCGGCGGCTGCCGCGTCCGCGGCCTGCGCCTTGAGCGCCCGCTCGACCCCCGCGCGCGACTCGGTGACCAGCCGCCGCAGCGCCGCGTTGGGCTCCGCCGAGGCCAGCCAGGCGTCCGTCGCGTCCAGCGTCTCCTGCGAGACCTGGAGCACCGGGTAGAGGCCGATGGCGATCTGCTGTGCCATCTCGTGGCTGCGCGACTCCCAGGCGCCCTTCACCGAGGCGAAGTACTTGGCGGTGTACGGGGCCAGCAGCTCGCGCTGGTCGGTCTGGACGAAGCCGCCGATGACGGCCTCCTGCACCGCGTTCGGCAGCGTGTCCGACTCGACGGCCGAGGCCCATGCCTCGGCCTTCGCCTCCGCCGTGGGCCGGGCGGCCCGCGCCGTCGCGGCGTGCCGTTCGCCCGCCGAGGTCCTGTCCCGCTCCAGCTCGGCCGCGATCGCCTTCTCGTCCGCCCGGCCCGTCGCCGCCAGCCGCTCCAGCAGTGCCCAGCGCAGCTCGGTGTCCACGGCCAGGCCCTCGACCGTCTCGGTCCCTTCCAGGAGTCCGCCGAGCAGGTCGAGCTGGGCGTCCGTACGGGCGGTGGCCGCGAAGGCCCGGGCCCAGGCGAGTTGGTGGTCGCCGCCCGGCTCGGCCGTCCGCAGCTGCTCCAGGGCCGCGTCGCCCCACTGGGCCAGTCCCTCGGGACGCCAGCCCGGGTCGGCATAGAGGTCCAGGGCCAGCTTGAGCTGGCGCTGCAGCGACTGCACCACGCCGATGTCCGACTCCTTGGCGATCCCGGAGAGGACGAGGCCGAGGTAGTCGCGCGTCGCCATTTCGGCGTCGCGCGTCATGTCCCAGGCCGAGGCCCAGCACAGCGCTCGGGGCAGGGACTCCGTGAAGTCGCCGAGGTGCTGGGTGACGGTCGCCAGGGACTCGGCGTCCAGACGCACCTTCGCGTACGACAGGTCGTCGTCGTTGAGCAGGAAGACGGCGGCCCGCCGCTTGCCCACGAGCTGCGGCACCTCGGTCCGTTCGCCGTCGACGTCCAGCTCGATCCGCTCCGTACGGACCAGCTTGCCGTTCTCGTCGAGGTCGTACGCGCCGATGGCGATGCGGTGCGGCCGCAGCGTGGGCTCGCCCTTGGCGCCCGCGGGGAGTGCCGGTGCCTCCTGGCGTACGGCGAAGGAGGTGATCACTCCGGAGTCGTCCACGGCGATCTCGGGCCGCAGGATGTTGATGCCCGCGGTCTCCAGCCACTTCTTCGACCAGGTCTTCAGATCACGGCCGCTGGTCTCCTCCAGCGCGCCGAGGAGGTCCGAGAGCCGGGTGTTCCCGAACGCGTGCCGCTTGAAGTACGCCTGCACACCGCGGAAGAACTCGTCCATGCCCACATAGGCGACGAGCTGCTTCAGCACCGAGGCGCCCTTGGCGTACGTGATCCCGTCGAAGTTGACCAGGACGTCGTCCAAGTCGCGGATCTCGGCCATGATCGGGTGCGTGGAGGGGAGCTGGTCCTGCCGGTAGGCCCAGGTCTTCATGGAGTTGGCGAAGGTGGTCCAGGCGTGCGGCCACCGGCTGCCCGGCGCATGGGCCATGCAGGCGATCGAGGTGTAGGTGGCGAACGACTCGTTCAGCCAGAGGTCGTTCCACCACTCCATCGTCACCAGGTCGCCGAACCACATGTGGGCCAGCTCGTGGAGGACGGTCTCGCCGCGCGTCTCGTACGCCGCGTCCGTCACCTTGGAGCGGAAGACGTACTGGTCGCGGATGGTGACCGCGCCCGCGTTCTCCATCGCGCCCGCGTTGAACTCCGGGACGAAGAGCTGGTCGTACTTGGCGAAGGGGTACGGGTAGTCGAACTTCTCCTCGAACCAGTCGAATCCCTGGCGCGTAACCTCGAAAATGGCGTCGGAGTCGAGGTGTTCGGCGAGCGAGGGCCGGCAGTAGAGACCCAGCGGCACCGAGCGGCCGTCCTTCTCCCAGCTGCTGTGCACGCTGTGGTACGGGCCGACGATCAGCGCCGTGATGTAGGTCGAGATCCTCGGCGTCGGCTCGAACCGCCAGATGTTCTCCACCGGTTCGGGCGTCGGCGAGTTCGAGATCACCGTCCACCCCTCGGGCGCCTTCACGGTGAACCGGAAGGTCGCCTTGAGGTCGGGCTGCTCGAAGGAGGCGAAGACCCGGCGCGCGTCCGGCACCTCGAACTGCGTGTAGAGATAGGCCTGCTGGTCGACCGGGTCGACGAACCGGTGCAGCCCCTCACCGGTGTTGGTGTACGCGCAGTCGGCGACGACCTTCAGTTCGTTGGGGCCCGCCTCCAGCGACGGCAGCGCGATCCGGCTGTCCTTGAAGACCTCGGCCGGGTCCAGCGCGGTGCCGTTGAGCACGACCTCGTGCACGGCCGGCGCCACGAGATCGATGAACGTCCCGGCACCTGCCTCGGCGGAGTCGAACTGCACCGTGGTCACGGAGCGGTACGTGCCGCCCTCCTGGGCGCCGGAGAGATCGAGCTCGATCGCGTAGGAATCGACGGTGAGCAGGCGCGCCCGCTCCTGCGCCTCGTCGCGGGTCAGATTCGTGCCAGGCACGCGGTCACTCCTTGTTTTCGGACTTTCCGCCATCCTTCCACCATCCGCGCGGGGAGCGCGACGTCGTATTGCCGCCGGAAGGGGATCGGCGGTTCGGCCAGGCTGGCGCCATGACCACCCACGAAGCCCGGCCCATCGAACCCGCGGTGGTGCGCCGGCTCCGCGAGAGCGACGACGCCGGCCACGCCGCGGAACCCTTCACGGACGGCGAGGGCGGTGCGCCGCTGCGCTGCTGTCTGCGCCCGAGCGAGCCGGGGGAGAGGATCGCGCTCGTCTCGTACGCCCCGCTGCGCCGGTGGGCGGCGCGGACGGGCGCCCGCCCGGGCGCGTACGACGAGCAGGGCCCGGTGTTCGTCCACGCCGGGGAGTGCGGGGGCGCGGCGCCGGCCGCGGGCTATCCGTTCGCGCACCCGGGCGCCCTGCGCACGGTGCGGATGTACGACGCGCGGGGCCGCATCGTCGGCGGGCGGCTGCTGGAGGTCCCGGACGCGGGCGCGGCCACGGAGGCCTACGAGCGGGCCTTCGCCGAGGCCTTCGCGGACCCGGACGTGGCGCTGGTGCACGTGCGGGCCCTGGGGTACGGCTGCTTCCAGTTCGAGGTGGGCAGACCGTGACAAGGCCGTGGCCGCACCCCGGTAGGTGCGGCCACGGCCCGTGTCCGGTGCCTCAGCCCTTGAGCTCGGCGGCCACCAGCTCCGCGATCTGCACCGTGTTCAGCGCGGCGCCCTTGCGGAGGTTGTCATTGGAGACGAAGAGGGCGAGACCGTTCTCGGCCGTCTCGTCGGCGCGGATGCGGCCCACGTACGAGGCGTCCTTGCCCGCGGCCTGCAGCGGGGTCGGGATCTCGGAGAGCTCGACACCGGGGGCGCCGCCCAGCAGCTCGTAGGCGCGCTCGACGCTCAGCGGCCGCTCGAAGCGGGCGTTGACCTGCAGCGAGTGGCCGGAGAAGACCGGGACGCGGACGCAGGTGCCGGAGACCTTCAGCTCCGGGATGCCGAGGATCTTGCGGGACTCGTGGCGGAGCTTCTGCTCCTCGTCGGTCTCGAAGAGGCCGTCGTCGACGATCTTGCCGGCCAGCGGCAGGACGTTGAACGCGATGGGGCGCTTGTAGACGCCGGGCTCGGGGAAGTCCACGGCCCCGCCGTCGTGCGTGAGCTTGTCCGCCTCCGCGACGACCTTCGACGCCTGGTCGTGCAGCTCGCTGACGCCGGCCAGGCCGGAGCCGGAGACGGCCTGGTAGGTGGCGACGACCAGGGCGGTCAGGCCCGCCTCGTCGTGGAGGGGGCGGAGCACCGGCATCGCGGCCATCGTGGTGCAGTTCGGGTTGGCGATGATGCCCTTGGGCCGGTTCCGGGCGTCATCCGGGTTGACCTCGGAGACGACCAGCGGCACCTCGGGGTCGCGGCGCCATGCGGAGGAGTTGTCGATCACGACGGGTCCCTGCGCGGCGACCTTGGGGGCCAGCTCCTTGGAGGTGGCACCGCCCGCGGAGAACAGCACGATGTCCAGACCGGAGTAGTCGGCCGTGGAGGCGTCCTCCACCGTGATCTGCCGGCCCTGCCACTCCAGCGAGGACCCGGCCGAGCGGGCGGAGGCGAACAGCCGCAGCTCCTCCACCGGGAAGTTCCGCTCGGCGAGGATCGTGCGCATGACCGCCCCGACCTGCCCGGTGGCTCCGACGATTCCGACCCTCATGCGATTCCCTCTCGGTACGGGCGTGCCTGCCCGGCACGGCATATGCCTCTCATCATGAGCCGAGGCCGGGCCGGTCTGTCCACTCGATTGTCCTGATTGTCCGGAGTGCGGGACGGGGACGAACGGTGCGGGACGGACGGGCGGCCGGGCACGCGACCTTGTGGCGGATACCCAGGCCGGTGGCCCGTACGCCCGTGACCTGCGTCTCGTAGGCCCTGCGCGGGCGTCTCGCAGGCCCGTACGCGGGCCCGGAGCGCGCTCGTACGGCTGCGGGCCCGGCGGCGTCCGCGGGCCGACGCCCGCGCCCGTACGCCACCGGCCCGCGTGCCCGTACGCCACCGGCCCGCGTGCCCGTATGCCACCGGCCCGCGTGTCCGTACGCCGACGGGGCGGGTGTCGTCCCCTGACACCCGCCCCGCCGTTTCCGGCCCGCCCACGGGCCGCCGCAGCTCCTGCCGGAGACTACGGAGTGACCTTCTCGATCCGTACGCTGCCGACGCCCGCGGCGGTGCCGCGGCCGTCGAGGAGCTGGACCTCACCGAAGAACTGCCGTCCCTCGGGGGCCGCGCTGTCCACCACGACCTCGGCGGCGACCTGCGCCGACGCGCCGTTGGCGAGCTTGACGGCCTTCGACTCGTCGACCTCGACCCGGCCGAGCGACGACGCGAAGTACACGTCCCGGTAGTCGTACTCGGTGGTGCCGCTCGGGACCGCGTAGCCGATGACCTCGAAGGTGTAGGTGCCCGCGTCCGGCTTGTCGAGGCTGACCGCCTCCTCCGAGTCGCCGTCCGCGGACGAGCCGACCGGCTCGCCGTCGCGGTAGACGTTCAGGTCCAGGTCGGCGGCGTTGTCGGAGACGCTGCCGATGGCCACGTCGAGCCGCTCGACGCCCTCGCCGACCGTCAGCTCGGTGGTCTGGGTCTCGCCCTCCTTGATCGAGGGGCGCGCGGACTTGGACGAACCGAGCGAGCCGCCCTTGAGCTTGCCGTCGATCGCCGCGAAGCCGTTGGTGACCTTCCACTCGACCGGGGCCGGCGTGCCGACCTCGGCCTCGGGGAGGGTCTTCACCTCGGGGTCGAAGGACGCGCCGAGGGCCGTGACGTCCAGCTTGTACGGGTTGTCGAGCAGCGGCGAGGTGCGCCGCGCCTCGACCTCGATCTCCCAGACGCCCGGCTGCGGGTCCGCGTAGCTGCGCAGGTCGGGGCGGCAGGTGTTGGCCGGGTTGTCGTAGTTGTTGTAGCAGTTCGGCGTGGAGGTCGGGTCGACCGGAGTGCCGTAGGGGTGGATGGAGATGAAGCGGGTCTGGCTGCCCGCCTTCAGCCCGCCGATGGCGACCTCGAGCGTCTTCGCACCCTCGGGCACCGTCACGAAGTACGAGGCCGAGGCGTTGCGCTGCACGGTGCCGGACACCGGAACGGTGAACCCGGGCTCGGTCAGCGGCTTGGCCACTACCACGGTGGTCATGATCTGCCGGTCCACGCCC
This sequence comes from Streptomyces sp. NPDC048639, assembly GCF_043199075.1. NCBI lineage: Bacteria > Bacillati > Actinomycetota > Actinomycetes > Kitasatosporales > Streptomycetaceae > Streptomyces > Streptomyces sp. NPDC048639. Next base: position 922,883 of record NZ_JBICVP010000001.1, on the reverse strand, counting down.
TCGGTGCGCTCGTCGTCCACGGTGAGGATCGCGCTGTGCAGCCCTGCGGTGCGGGCCTTGGCCTCGACCCTGAGAGTCACCGGCTTGTTCAGCGGCAGGTCGATCTCGTCGTAGCTCGCGAGGCGGAACGTGCCGTCGTTGTTGGCCAGTCCGATCCGGTGGCGCACCGCGCGGTCCGGGCCGGTGGTGCGGGTGACGGTGATGGCGTAGGTCTTCTTCTGGTTCGCCTTGAGTCCGCCCTCGCGGTCGTAGAGGCCGGTGCCGAAGCCCGGCTCCTTGAGCGCGAAGTCGATGGCGGTGTCGACCGGGGCCTTGACCGTGTAGTCGTGGGCGGAGGCGTTGTTCCGGATGGACTTCCAGGCGCCCAGGATGTCCATCAGCCCGGAGCCCTCTTCGTACGCCTGGACCCCCTTGATGTGCTTGGCCGTGGAGGTCAGCGCGGTGCGCAGCTTCGCCGGGGGCAGCTCGATGCTCTTCTGCTTCGCGGCGGAGAGCAGCAGCGCGGAGGCGCCGGCTGCCTGCGGGGAGGCCATCGAGGTGCCCTGGAGCATGCCGTAGCCGGCCGGGAGGGTGTAGCCCGCCTCGGCGACCGGGGCGCCCGGCAGCCAGGTCTGGATGGTGTTGATCGAGGCGCCGGGGGCGGAGATGACCGGTGTGAAGCCGCCGTCCTCGCGCGGGCCGCGCGAGGAGAAGGGCATCATGCTGTAGCTCTTCTCCACCTGCGAGCCGTAGTTGGCGGCCCAGGTGTCCTTGGAGACGGTGGCGCCGACGGAGATCACCTTGTCGGCCAGGCCCGGGTCGCCGATGGTGTTGGCGCCGGGGCCGCTGTTGCCGGCCGAGATGACGAGCTGGACGCCGTACTCGTCGATGAGACGCGTGTAGAGCTCGGCGCGCGCGTTGTTGCCGTCGTTGAGTGCGGGCAGGCCGCCGATCGACATGTTGACGATGTCGACGCCGCGCTCGGTGACGAGGTCGATCATGCCCTCGGTGAGCGCGACGTTGGTGCAGCCGCCGGTCCAGGTGCAGGCGCGCGAGGAGACGAGCTTGGCGCCGGGCGCCGCGCCGTTCATCCTGCCGCCGAAGAGGCTGTGGGCGGCGGTGATTCCGGCGACGTGCGTGCCGTGCTCGGACTCGATGATGCCGATGTTGACGAAGTCGGCCTTCTTGCCGACCCAGTCACCGCCGTACGGGTCGGTGGGGACGTCCTTGCGGATCTCCACGACGAACGGCACGCGCTCGGCGACATCGGTCGACGGGTCGTCCTTGCCGAAGTACGCGACCTGGTGGCCGTCCTTGTACGGCTTCATCACCTCGTCGTCGGTGAAGTCGCCGTTGTCGTCGAGGTCGACGCGTACGGTGCCGGCGGCCGGGTCGTAGAGCACGCCCCACACGTCGGTGGTGTCGCCGTCCCGGTTCAGGTCGCCCTTCGCGTCGCCGCCGGTGCTGGCCGACTCGCGGAAGACACTGACCTGGTAGGAGCCCGCGGGGGCGGTCCAGGTACGGCCGTTGAAGGTGAAGCTGGGCCCGTCGACCGGGTTGGTCATCCGGCGCCAGGTGGCGTCGGCGTCCACGATCGGGTCGGTGGCCGTCACCCAGTCGACGATCTTGCGCTCGCCGGTGGTGGTCTTCTGCAGCGCGGGATGACCGAGGTCCACGCCGGAGTCGAGGATGCCGATGGTCACGCCCCGGCCGTCCGCCTTCGGGTTCTGCTTCACGAAGTCGACCGCGCCGGTCTCGAAGGCCGGCTGGTACGGGTTCCTGGCCGGGGTGTTCTTGTCCGGCGCCGGGTAGGTGCCCTTCGCCTTCACCGCCGCGCCCTTGGCCCGGTCGGCCTGGGGCGTCGGGTCGTCGAGCGCGATCTCGTGACGGAGATCGATGCCGTGGACGCTGGAGAGCTTCTTCGCCTCGGCGATCGCCGCGTCGGCCCGGCCGGTGGGCACGGTGGCCCGTACGTACCCCAGCTTGTCGTCGGTCCGGCCGACCGAGCCGCCCTTGACCGCGTCGAGCCGGCCGGCGACCTGCTCGGTCGCGCCGGGAGCCGTGGCGATCATGAGGGTGACGTTCTTGTCGCCGTCGGCCTTGGCCTCGGCGAGGAGGTCGGCGTCGGCCGAACCGAGCTTGTCGTCAGCCGACTTGACCGGGGCGGGGGCGGCCGGGGCGGGGTCGCTGTCCGCGGCCAGTGCGGTGATCGGCGCGGTGGCGGCCAGTGCGGCCACGAGGCCGGCGGCGATCGCGATCCGTACCGTGCGTCTCGGACCGGGGTCGGGCGACGCGGGTATCGAGGGTGAAGGCATGGTCATCCCTGCTTCTCAAATGGAAAAGGGGGTCCGCATTTCGGAGCCGGATGACCGAACTTTTATGTAAAGGACGGGTGTTTGGGGAGAGTTGCCCAACACGCAATGAGCCCGTGGCACATTTCCGCCAACCGCCATCGAACCCAAAGTGCCGTCAATGCGGGCAAGTCGATTGGATCGCGGTCACGCGTGGTCGTCATCCGTACCGGCGCGGTGGCCGTCCGGGCGTAACCGGTCCCGTTCGAGCGGCCGGGAAAGCGGCGCACGAGGGGCCGCCACCCCGGTCCGTGGCGACCTCCGGCGCGGGCCGCGGCGGCTTCCTGTGCGCGGCCGGGCAGCTTCCCGTGCGCGCCGCGTGGAGCAAGCGCGTACCCCGCAGAGTGAACACGCGGTGAGCGCTGGATCTCCGGCATGCGAGGAGCGGATGGCCGTCCATGCCGAACGTGATCCATGTGCGGTGATCGGCGTCGCTCGTTTCTGCGTCGTTCAAGCTCAGGCCATCCCGAGTGCCAAACATCCCAGGGGCGGGGGAATCTCGCCCGCGCCCACCACTCGGGGAGAAAGCGCATGTCCCGGACCACGTCCGTCGCCTCCGCCCTCGACCGCCGTTCCCTGCTGGCCGCCGCGGGCGCGGTCGGCGTCTCCGCGGGGCTGGGCCTCGCGTTCGGTCCGGGGGGTGGTGAAGCCGAGGCGTCGCCGCCCCCGCGGGTCGGTGGCGCCGGCCGGCGCGCCGTACGGGCCGCGCCTGGCACTCCCGGCGGCCAGGCGGCCGAGCCCTCGACCGCCGGCACCACACTCCGTACGGTCTCCGCCCCGCGCGGGAACGGCGGTTACCGGCGGCTGACCGAAGGGCCCGCCTGGGCCCGTGCCGTCCGCCCGGAGCCGGCCGCCGCCAAGGCGGGCCGCGAGGACCGCCGCACCGCCCTGGCCTCCTTCGTGCAGTTCACCGACCTGCATGTGGTCGACGTCCAGCACCCGCTGCGCTACGAGTACATGCGTTCCCAGACCGCCAGCGCCTGGCGTCCGCAGGAGGCACTGTCCGTCGCCGGCGCCGTCTCGCTCGTCGAGCGGGTGAACGCCCTGCGCGGTGGCCCCGTCACAGGCGCCCCGCTGTCCTTCGTCATGACCACCGGCGACAACACCGACAACAACTCCCGCACCGAACTGGACTGGTTCCTCACCACCATGAGCGGCGGCCGGATCGTCCCCAACTCCGGTGACCCGAAGGTCTACGAGGGTGTGCAGGACAGCGGTCTGAAGCTGTACTGGCAGCCGGACTCCGCCGTGCGCGACAGCGACAAGCAACTCGGCTTCCCGCGCATCGAAGGATTCCTCGACGCCGCGATCCGCGAGGTCAACAGCCCCGGCCTGCGCATGCCCTGGTACTCCACCGTCGGCAACCACGACAGCCTGCCCGGTGGTTGCTACGCGCCCGGCGGCAGCTTCTTCGCCGACTTCGCGGTGGGCGGCCGCAAGCTGGAGACGCTGCCGGAGGCCGAGGGCGCGGCCCTGTGGAAGGCCGTGCAGAAGGGCCTCGACCCCAAGGGCGAGAACTTCGAGGCACTGCTGAAGAAGTACGCCCCGAAAATGCGCAGCGTGACACCCGACCCCGGGCGTGCCCCCTTCACCCCGCGCGAGTACCTCCAGGCCCACCTCGACCCCCGGTACAAGGGTGCCGGTCCCGTCGGCCACGGCTACACCGCCGCCGACCTCGCCGCCGACCGGCTGTACTACTCCTTCCGCATCTCCGACGACGTCATCGGCATCAGCCTGGACACCACCGATCCGGGCGGCCACTACGAGGGCTCTCTCGGCACGGCCCAACTCCGCTGGCTGGCGCGGACTTTGGAGCAGCACCGGGACCACTACGCGCTGATCTTCAGCCATCACACCAGCGCGTCGATGCGCAATCTGCGCCCCGACCCGGGGCGGCCGGACGAGAAGCGGCACGGCGGCGACGAGCTGGTCTCCGTTCTCAAGCGCCACCGCAACGCCGTGGCCTGGATCAACGGTCACAGCCACAAGAACCGGATCACCCCGCACGGCACCTTCTGGGAGATCTCCACCGCCTCGCACATCGACTTCCCCCAGCTCGCCCGGATCGTGGAGCTGGTGGACAACGGCGACGGCACGCTCTCGCTGTTCACCACGCTCATCGAGTCGGCCGCCCCGTACCGTACGGACGTCACCGACCTCTCCCAGACGGGCCTGGCCGCGCTGTACCGCGAGCTGTCGTTCAACGCGCCGGGGACTCGGTCCACCCTGACCGGCGACCCGGATGACCGGAACACGGAGCTGCTGCTCAAGAAGCCCTGACCCCGAGCCGGTCTGCGCTGTCACGACGACCGGGCCCGTGGCCGGATATCGATCACCGCACGGGGGCCGAGCAACGCCGGTCGCCCCGACGGAGTCCTTCCCCTCGTACGGACACCGCAGTTCACGAGGGGACGGTTCATGCCGGTACGACGTGTTCGACGCAAGACGGTGGTGGGGGCAGTGCTGGTGGCAGCGATCGCGGGCACCCTGGGGGCCGCGCCTGTCATGGCCTCCGCGACGGCAGACCCCGGTCGCCATCCGGCCGGCGGCCATGACGCCACTCAGGCGGCAATGGACGCCAATGTGAAGGCAGGAGTTCCGGGAGTGCTGGGCCGGGCGCAGGACGCCCGGGGCGCCTGGTCGGGATCCTCCGGGGTGGCCGACCTGACGACCGACAGGCCCCGGCGGCCCGCGGACCGCTTCCGCATCGGCTCCATCACCAAGACGTTCATCGCCACCGTGGTGCTCCAGCTGGAGAAGGAGAAGAAGCTCGGCCTGGACGACACGGTCGACTCCTGGCTGCCCGGCGTCGTCGAGGGCCACGGCCACGACGGCCGCGCCATCACCGTGCGGCAGCTGCTCAACCACACCAGCGGCATCTACAACTACACCGAGGATCCGGCGTTCCAGAAGAAGTACCTCACCAAGGGCTTCCTGGAGCACCGGTACGACACCCTGACCCCGAAGCAGCTCGTGGCCGTCGCGATGCGCCACAAGCCGCTCTTCGAGCCGGGATCCGCCTGGACGTACTCCAACACCAACTACGTGCTCGCCGGGATGATCGTGGAGAAGGCGACGGGCCGCTCCTACGCCTCGGAGATCGAGCGCCGCATCATCCGGCCGCTCGGCCTGCGCGCCACCACACTGCCCGGTACGAAGGCCTCCATGCCGAGCCCGCACGGCAGGGCCTACGGGAAGCTCGACACCGCACCGGATGCCGAGATCCACGACGTGACCGAGCTCAACCCCTCCTGGGGCGGGGCCGCCGGCGAAATGGTCTCCTCCGCCGGTGATCTCAACCGCTTCCACCGCGCCCTGCTGGACGGCAAGCTGCTGCCGGAAGGGCAGTTGAAGAAGATGCTCACGACCGTACCGACGGGCGGCGAGGAGCCCTTCGCCCGCTACGGGCTCGGGATCAGCCCGTCGAAGCTGTCCTGCGGCAAGGAGATATGGGGCCACACCGGGGGCATCCACGGTTCGATCTCGGTGGCGGGGGTGACGCGGGACGGACGGCACTCCGCCGCCTTCAACCTCAACGGGGACTGGGTCGGAGACGTCCTGTTGCCCATGGAGGGCGAGTTCTGCGGCACCTTGCCGGAGAAGCCGGAGAAGGGTGAGGCGAAGACCTTCCGGAAGCCCTGGGAACCGATGACGGCCGGAGTCCGGCCGGCTGACGCCCGGTAAGGGGCCGGCGGCAGGGACCAGGCGCCGGCAGTCTCCCCCGCGACGCTCACCGGGGGAGCACGATCACATACTCCGCGGGCTCCCGGTCCCCCGCCGCCATCAGCGCCGTGCGGACGACAGCGGCCTGCTGGTCCGCCGTCTCCCTCAGCTTCCTGGGGGAGGTGTGGACCACGGTGATGCCCAGCCGCTCCAGGCGCTCCCGCTTGCGCGCACCCTCCGACCAGGCGGTGTTCTCGTCCTGGCGGGGGGTGCGTGCGTCGATCTCCAGGGCCACCGAGCAGTCCGGCCAGAAGGCGTCCACGCTGCCGAGGTACGGGCCGCCGGGCAGCCGCAGCTCGACGTTCCACAGCGGCTCGGGCAGACCGGCCGAGCGGACCATCTCGTAGAGGCGGCCCTCGGCCAGAGCCCTGCCCTCCGCGAGGAGGGTGTCGACGGCGTCGACGACATGCGGGCGGGAGAGCAGCCGCGCGCGGCTCAACTCGGCGACGATCGCGCCGGGTTCGCAGTGCCCGCCCCGTACGGCCTCGGTCAGCAGGCGACGTACGGCGGTGGCGTCGGAGAGCTGGGCGACGGCGTCGGCCAGGGCCCGCGGCACGGGCACGACGGGCAGACCGGTGATCTCCTGCGGCTCGGGGAGTTCACCGGATCGCAGGATGTGCGCCAGTCCCGCCGAGCGGACGCGGCGGGTCCGCGGCACCAGTACGTCGATGCGCTCCAGTGCGCGCAGCGGGGGAGTGGAGGAGAAGCCGTGCAGGGTGAGCGCGGCGAGACCGGTGATCATCGCCACGTCGCAGGAGTTCTCGGGGGAGGGGGGCACTCCTGGCCGCAGTCCGGTCGCGGGAGGGCGCTCGGCGTACAGCAGGGCGGCGTGCAGCCGCTCCTCGCTGGTGGGCGGTCCGGGGTGCAGCAGGTAGACGCCCGGCAGCAGGCGCTGCCAGCAGCCGCCGGGGCGGGTGCGCTCCGCGGCGTCGGCCGAGGTGATGCCGTGCTCGCGGAGCTGACGGAGGGTGAGGACCCGGCGCTGTGCGTCGGACAGGTGGCGCAGGGGGCGGGGGGAGACGGGGGTGTTGGAGTTCATGACCCGCCGATTCCCGTCCATGTACCGCCCGCTAACCGCTGTTACACGGTCGTCGACAAACCCGGACAGTCCCGCCCTAAAGTACGGGCGTTCGATGACCGAGAGCGGTTCCGCCGAACGGGGGTTCCGGGCGGCCGGTCGCGGCTCCCTCCCTGGCTGGAGGCGGTGTGCGCCGGCCCGCTGATCGCGCCGGCGCAAGGGGCGGCGGCTGCGCCCCGCTCCCCGGCGTGCGCCCCGGCGCCCAGGGTTCCGCTCCGCAACCTCGTGCCCGCCCCCGGGCGACCCTGACGCCTGCCCAACCCGCTTCGACAGCCCAGTGGTTGCGTCACGTCTTCCCCAACGACGCATGTGAAGCGGCGGTTGTGCCCGCCCCCGGCGCCGCAGGACACGAAAGCAGCTTCCCTGCCCGGCGACGCCCGGGGCGTACCCCGGCGGGCGGTGGCTCCAACAGGCCACCGCCCCGGAGGTGTTCGCCTTACGCCCCGGCCCCGGCCCCGGCCCCGGCCGCCTTCGCGTCGCACTCCTGCGCGCGCAGGGCGCGCGCCAGGTCGTCGTGCGCCTCGAGCACCAGGCGCCGGAGCGCGGACGGTGCCTGGCGGTGCTCGTCCAGCCACGCCTGGGACATCTCCAGCGTCCGCCGGTCGTCCTGGAGCGTGGGGTAGAGCCCGCGGACGATCGCCATCGCGATCTCGATCGACCGCTCCCGCCAGATCCGTTCGATCCCGTCGAAGTACCGCTGCGCGTACGGTGCGAGCAACTCCCGCTGCCCCGCCTGGTCGAAGCCCGAGATCGTCGCCTCCACCAGCGCATTGGACAACGCGTCGGACTCCACCACCTCCGCCCACGCCCGGGCCTTCACCTCGGCGGACGGCCGGGCGGCCAGACAGCGCACCTGGTGCCGCTTGCCCGACGCGGTGTCGTCACGCGCCAGTTCGGCGTCGACCGCGGACGCGTCGGCGTCGCCCTGCGCGGCCAGCGGCTCCAGGAAGGTCCAGCGCAGTTCCTGGTCCACATCGAGGCCGTCGATCCTGGCGGTGCCCGCCAGCAGCCCGTTCAGCAACTGCCGGTCCGCGTCCGAGGACGCGACCAGCGCGAAGAAGCGTGCCCACGCCAGCTGGTGCCCGCTCCCCGGGGTGGCCAGGCGCAGTTCGCGCAGCGCACCCTCGGCGAGCGCCCGGCCGCCCTCCTCGCGCCACTCGGGCGCCGCGTAGTGGGTGAGCGCGGACCAGGCCCAGGCATGCAGCATCTGCAGCACGCCGATGTCGCTCTCCCGGCCGGCGAAACGCAGCACCAGGTCCACGAAGTCGCGGGTGGGCATCAGCCCGTCCCGGGTGAGATTCCACAGCGCGGACCAGCACAGGGCGCGGGCCAGCGGGTCGCCCAGGTCCCCCAGATGCGCCCGCAGCGCGGCGAGCGAGTCCTCGTCGAAGCGGATCTTGCAGTACGTGAGGTCGTCGTCGTTGACCAGAATCAGATCCGGCCGCTCCGCCCCGGCCAGCTCGGCCACGACCGTACGCGGCCCCGTGACGTCCGCCTCCGCGCGGGCGTAGCGCACCAGCGCACCGCCCTCGGAGGCGTCCCGCCGGTAGAGCCCGACGGCCACGCGGTGCGGCCGCAGCGTGGGGTGCGACTCCGGGGCCTCCTGGAGGACGGCCAGCTCGGTGATACGGCCCTCGGCGTCGTATGTCGCCTGCGGCGTCAGTGCGTTGACGCCCGCGGTCTGCAGCCAGGCCCGCGACCACGCGGCCATGTCGCGCCCCGAGGTCTCCGCCAGCACCTCCAGCAGATGTTCGAGCCGGGTGTTGCCGTACGCGTGCCGCCGGAAGTAGCGGCGCGCGCCCTCCAGGAAGGCGTCCCGTCCGACGTAGGCCACGAGTTGCTTGAGCACCGAGGCGCCCTTGGCGTACGTGATCCCGTCGAAGTTGAGCTTGGCGTCCTCCAGGTCACGGATGTCGGCCGTGACCGGGTGGGTGGAGGGGAGCTGGTCGGCGCGGTAGGCCCAGGACTTGCGGCGGTTGGCGAAGGTGATCCAGCCGTCGGTGAAGCGGGTCGCCTCGACCAGTGAGAAGGCGCCCATGAAGTCCGCGAAGGACTCCTTCAGCCACAGGTCGTCCCACCACTCCATGGTGACGAGATCGCCGAACCACATGTGCGCCATCTCGTGCAGGATGACGTTGGCCCGGTGCTCGTACGAGGTCCGGGTGACCTTGCCGCGGAAGACGAACTCCTCGCGGAAGGTGACACAGCCCGGGTTCTCCATGGCGCCGAGGTTGTACTCGGGCACGAACGCCTGGTCGTACTTCCCGAACGGATACGGGTAGTCGAAGTGCTCGTGGAAGAAGTCGAGGCCCTGCTTGGTGACGGTGAAGATGTCGTCCGCGTCGAAGTGCTTGGCCAGCGAGCGCCGGCAGAGCGCGCCGAGCGGGATCTCCAGGACCGAGCCGTCGGGCAGCTCGCGGCGGTAGTGGTCGTGCACCATGTGGTACGGACCGGCGACGACGGCCGTGATGTACGTCGAAATGGGCTGCGTCGTCAGGAAACGCCAGGTGGCGCCGGACTCCCCGGCCGGTTCCGGATCGCCGTCCGCGGCGCCGTTGCTCAGCACCGTCCAGCCGGCGGGCGCGGTGACGGAGAAGGTGAACCGGGCCTTGAGGTCCGGCTGCTCGAAGTTGGCGAAGACGCGCCGTGCGTCCGCCGGCTCGTACTGCGTGTAGAGGTAGGCCTCGCCGTCCTCCGGGTCCGCGAACCGGTGCATCCCCTCGCCTGTCCTGCTGTACGCGCACTGGGCGTCGACGGTGAGGACGTTCTCCGCGCGGAGACCTTCGAGCGCGATCCGCGCTCCGTCGAAGACGGCGGCGGGGTCCAGCTCCTGCCCGTTGAGGACCACCGAGGTCACGGACGGTGCGACGAGGTCGGCGAAGGTGGCGGCGCCGGGTTCGGTGCAGCGGAAGCGGATCGTCGTCACCGACCCGAAGGTGCGCCGTCCCTGTTCGGCACCCGCGCCGGACGCGGAGCCGCCACCGGCGGCCGAGCGCACGTCGAGCGCGATCTCGTACGCGTCCACGGACAGCAGCCGGGCCCGCTCACGGGCCTCGTCGCGGGTCAGGTTCTCACCGGGCACGGCGGCTCCTTTGCCAGTCTCACATTCCGAACGCCCGCCATCGTGTCACGCAGAGCCGATCATGCGTACGAGGCATCGGCGGGAATGGCGGCGGCACCGCGCACTGTTGTCGCGAACGGCCTGTGCGACCGCGTTCGGGTAGTGACCACGAGGAGCATTTGTGACAGATACCGGCAAAAACCTCCCCTTGACTCCGTCGGGTGTGACCCCGGTCGACTTCTGGTTCGATCCTCTCTGTCCCTGGGCATGGCTGACTTCACGCTGGATGCTCGAGGTCGAGAAGGTGCGGCCGGTCGAGGTGCGCTGGCATGTGATGAGCCTGGCGGTGCTCAACGAGAACAAGACCGAGGAGCTCCCCGAGGCGTACCGCGAGATGATGGAAACCCACGCCTGGGCCCCGGTCCGCGTCGCCATCGCCGCCGAGCAGAAGTACGGCAACGAGGTGCTCGGCCCGCTCTACACCGCGCTCGGCACCCGCTTCCACAACCGGGGCGAGGGTCCCACCCCCGAGGCCATCGCCGGAGCCCTGGAGGACGCGGGCCTCCCGGCCGAACTGGCCGGCTTCGCGACCTCGGACGAGTACGACACCGAGCTGCGCGCCTCCCACCGCGAGGGCATCGACCTGGTCGGCGAGGACGTCGGCACGCCGGTCATCGCGCTGCCCGGCGCCGACGGCGACCGGATCGCGTTCTTCGGCCCCGTGGTGACCCCGGCGCCGAAGGGCGAGGCGGCGGCGAAGCTCTGGGACGGCACCCTGATGGTCGCCTCCACCCCCGGCTTCTTCGAGATCAAGCGGACCAGGACGGTCGGCCCGGTCTTCGACTGAGGGCGACGACGAGAGCATCCACCGGGTGAGGGTCCGGACCGCCCGGCGGATGCCCCGCCCTGCGGCGCAGGAGAGCCCCCGCACGTCACGTCCGCGCGGGGGCTCTCCCTCTTTTCTCCGCCTGCAAGGTGAAAGGTGAGAAGACGATCACGCTCGCAGGACGATTCCCGGGGCCCGGAACCGGGCCCTCGAAGACCTACGGCACGAGCAGCAGCCCGGTCGCCCGCTCCTTCGCCGCGGCGTAACGGGCCGCCACGTCCTGCCAGTTGACGACCTTCCACATGGCTTCGATGAAGTCCACCTTCTGGTTCCGGTACTGCAGGTAGAAGGCGTGCTCCCAGGCGTCGAAGACCAGGATCGGGATGCTTCCCTGGCCGATGTTGCCCTGGTGGTCATAGACCTGCTCCACGATGAGACGGCCGCTCAGCGGCTCGTACGCGAGGACGCCCCAGCCGGAACCCTGCGTGGTGGCGGACGCCTTGGAGAGCTGGGCCTTGAAGCGGTCGAAGGAGCCGAAGTTCTCGGTGACGGCCTCGGCGAACTCGCCCACGCCGTCCTTGTCCAGCGGCTCGCCGCCGCCGTCACCGCTCATGTTCTGCCAGTAGATGCTGTGCAGGATGTGGCCGGACAGATGGAAGGCGAGGTTCTTCTCGAGCCCGTTGATCGACCCCCACTGGTCCTTGGTGCGGGCCTCTTCGAGCTGCTCCAGCGTGTCATTGGCGCCCTTGACGTACGCGGCATGGTGCTTGTCGTGGTGCAGCTCGATGATCTCGCCGCTGATGATCGGTGCCAGCGCCGAGTAGTCGTACGGCAGCTCGGGAAGTGTGTACGTGGCCATGCCCAACGCCCTTCGAACGCTTATTGCGACATCCTTGCAACTGCACAATATCAACAGCAAGGGCGGAGAGGTCGTAAGCCCCGGACGCAGAAGGTCCCCGCAACGCTCGGCGTGCGGGGACCTCTTCTGCGGCAAGGCGCGGGACGGCTCAGGAGCGACGTTCCGCCGACGACCGCTGGCGCACATAGCCGACGACCGCCAGCACCGCGGCCAGGGCGCTGGTGAAGTAGAGCTGCGTCCGTGTGTCGGGCTCGCGCAGCATCAGCAGCAGCACGGCCACGACGCCCGCCAGCGCCAGCCATGTCAGATACGGGTAGGCCCACATGCGGACCGTCAGCTTCTCCGGCGACTCGCGCTCCAGGCGGCGACGCATGCGCAGTTGCGCGACCGCGATGAAGCCCCAGACCACCAGGACCGCGGCACCGACCATGTTGAGCAGCCACTTGAAGACGGTGTCGGGCCACCAGTAGCTCAGCAGCACCGCGAAGAAGCCGAAGACGGAGGAGGCGAGCACCGCGCGGCGGGGGACGCCGCCGCTGACCTTGCCGAGGGCGCGCGGGCCCTCGCCGCGGGAGACGAGGGAGTACGCCATGCGGGAGGCGCCGTAGATGTTGGCGTTCATCGCGGACAGCAGGGCGACGAGGACGACCACGTTCATGATCTGCCCGGCGGCCGGGATGTCCAGGAAGTCCAGGACGGCGACGTACGGACCCTCCTCCACCACGGACTTGTCGTCCCAGGGGATCAGCGTGACGATCACCAGCATCGAGCCCACGTAGAAGAGCGCGATCCGCCACATCGCCGTGCGCACGGCCTTGGCCACGCCCTCGCGCGGGTGCTCGGACTCGGCGGCGGCGATGGTGACCGTCTCCAGGCCGCCGTAGGCGAAGACGGAGGCGAGGAGGCCGACGACGAGGCCGTTCACGCCGTTGGGCAGGAAGCCGCCGTCACCGGTGAGGTTGGAGGTGCCGGGTGCGTCGCTGCCGGGCAGCACGCCGAGGATGGCCAGCGTGCCGAGTATGAGGAAGGTGGCGATCGCCGCGATCTTCAGGGCGGCGAACCAGAACTCGAACTCGCCGAAGTTGCTCACCGCGGCCAGGTTCGTACCGCAGAACATGGCCATGAAGAGGGCGACCCACATCCACGACTCGGTGCCGGGCAGCCAGCTCGTCATGATCTGCGCGGCGCCGATCGCCTCGGCCGCGATGCCGACGCACAGCAGGACCCAGAACATCCAGCCCGCGGTGAAGCCCGCCCAGGGCCCGATCGCACGCTCGGCGTGGACGGAGAAGGAGCCGGAGGCCGGGTTGGCCGCCGACATCTCGCCGAGCATCCGCATCACGAGCAGCACCAGCAGCCCGGACGCGGCGTAGGCGAGAACGATGGCGGGGCCGGCGGCGGCGATGCCGGCGCCCGAGCCGATGAAGAGGCCCGCGCCGATGACTCCGCCGAGGGCGATCATGGAAAGGTGTCGCTGCTTGAGGCCGTGCGAGAGCGGGGTGCCGCTCCGGGGGGACTCGCCGGTCGTGCCCTGTGGGGGTGTGGGCCCGACGGACGTGGGGGTCCGTTCCATTGGCGTGCCGTCCATTGGTTGAGGCGACAGAGAACCGCAACAGTTTGGTGGCCTGCACCGCTCAGTGACAAAAGGATCTCCGGATTCGACCGCTATCCGGACACCTTCCTGACCATCCGCACCGGCTCCGCAGCGGTGCGCCATGATGCTGCAACCGCCCGGTACGCAGGGCCCTTTGGTGGGACCCCACAGCGGAGCGCCGCCGACCGCGCCGCCTCGCCAATGCCGTTCCGCTCGTCGCCCCCTCGCGAGGAGCACGTGAGCAGCATCACGTGACCTGCCCGAACAGTCCCTACGAGGGCGGCCGTTCGGTATCCGTCCGTTCGCCGGAACCCGCCAAACCCGTGATCGCGCGTTTGTCGGCTGCTCACGGTGATCGAGCCCCGGCCTCTGGGTTAACGTCGCGGGTGCAACGGTCCCGTCCCTACTCACCCGCGGAGCCCACGAGATGAGCACTGCCGCCGCCACCAGCCGTACCGGTACGGTCCTCGCCGACCTGCTGCCGGCGACCACCGCCACCCGCGCCCGCGTCCGCGACGCGGCACTGGTCGTCGGCGGTGCCGCGCTCACCGGTCTCGCCGCCCAGATAGCCGTCCCCGTGCCCGGTTCCCCGGTGCCCGTCACGGGTCAGACGTTCGCCGCGCTGCTGGCGGGCGCCTCGCTCGGCGCGAGCCGCGGCTTCCTGTCCCTCGCGCTCTACACGCTCGCAGGAATGGCCGGAATGCCGTGGTTCGCGGGCGGTGCGGGCTCGGCCTCCTTCGGCTACGTCCTCGGGATGCTGCTGGCCGCCACCGTCGTGGGCGCGCTCGCCCGGCGCGGGGGCGACCGCGGCGTCCTGCGCACCGCGGGGACGATGGTGCTCGGCTCGGCGATCATCTACGCGGTGGGTGTGCCGTATCTGGCGCTCTCCGCCCACATGTCCCTCACCGAGGCGCTCTCCGCCGGCCTTGTCCCCTTCCTCATCGGGGACGCCGTCAAGGCCGCGCTCGCGATGGGCGCGCTGCCCGCCGCCTGGAAGCTCGCCGGCCGCGACTGAGCCCCCCGGGGCACGGCTCCCCGCAGACCTACGGGCCGGGGCCCGCATCCGACCGATCGGATGCGGGCCCCGGCCCGTTGCGGTGTCCGCGGCTTCTGCCGCCGAGCGGGGCGGCAGGCTGCGGCGTTGGGCGGACTAGGAGCGGGTGAGCGCCTCCGTGTCCGCGTCCTTGTCCTTCGCCTTCGCGCCGCCGCCGACGCGCTCGCGCACCAGGGCGATGCCCACGACGATCGCCGCGACCAGCAGGGAGAGCAGGACCTGCTCGCGCCCGGCGTCGTCCGTGAGCATGTAGACCAGCACGAACGAGATCATCGCGATCGTCGCCCAGGTCAGGTACGGGAAGAGCCACATCCGTACGGTCAGCTTCTCCGGCGTCTCGCGCTGGATGATTCCGCGCATCCTGAGCTGGGTGAAGCAGATGACCAGCCAGACGAAGAGGGCGACCGCACCGGAGGAGTTGAGCAGGAACTCGAAGACGGTGTCGGGCCACTTGTAGTTGAAGAAGACCGCGACGAAGCCGAAGATCACCGAGCCGATGATCGCGGCCTGCGGCACGCCCCTGGAGTTCGTCCGTGCGAAGGCCTTCGGCGCGTCACGGCGCTTCCCGAGCGAGAACGCCATGCGGGAGGCGGTGTAGAGGCCGGAGTTCAGGCAGGACAGCACGGCGGTCAGCACGATGACGTTCATGACCTGGCCGGCGTGCGGGATGCCGATCGATTCGAGCGCGGCGACGTACGAACCGTGGTCGGCGATGGCCTTGGAGTCCCAGGGCAGCAGCGTGACGACGACGAAGATCGAGCCCAGGTAGAAGACGGCGATCCGCCAGATCACGCTGTTGGTGGCCTTGGTGACGGCGCGCTGCGGGTCCTCGGACTCGCCCGCGGCGAGGGTGACGATCTCGCTGCCCATGAAGGAGAAGACGACCAGCAGGACACCGGTGAGGATCGCGCCGGGGCCGTTCGGCAGGAAGCCGTCGTGCGAGGTCAGATTGGAGAGCCCGGCCGAGTCGTTGTCCGAGCCGGGCAGGACGCCGAAGACCGCGAGGCCGCCGATGAGGATGAACGCGGCGATCGCGACGACCTTGATGCCCGCGAACCAGAACTCGAACTCGCCGTACGAGCTGACGGAGGCGAGGTTCGTCGCGGTGAGCACCACCATCACGATGAGCGCCCAGGCCCACTGCGGAACCGACGGCACCCACCCCTCCAGGATCACCGCACCGGCGGTGGCCTCGACCGCCAGCACCACGACCCAGAAGAACCAGTAGAGCCAGCCGATCGAGAAACCGGCCCAGCGGCCGAGCGCGCGGTCCGCGTACTCGGAGAAGGAGCCGGAGGTCGGGTGGGCCGCGGCCATCTCGCCCAGCATGCGCATGACGAAGACGACCATCACGCCGACGAGGGCGTACGACAGGAGGATGCCGGGGCCCGCGGCGGCGATACCGGACGCCGAGCCGACGAACAGGCCGGCGCCGATGACGCCGCCGATGGCGATCATGGAGAGGTGGCGGTTCTTGAGACCGGGCTTCAGACCGTCGGGGGAATTGCCGCCCTCGGGGGTACCCGAGGCGGCCGACGTCTTCGTGGCCGTGGGTTGCGCGCTCATGTGCAACGATCCTTTGGCTCTGGGGTTACGAGCTCCGCCAGTGAAACGCAGGGGAAGCTGGGGGAAAACCTTTGAATCCAGAACGTTATCTTTGAGCTTCCCTTGAGATTCCTAGATTTGTGACGCGGAACACCGGCGAGGCACCCGAGCGCGTCTGCCCAGTTCCTCTCGTGCCACACTCGGATCATGCGCGTCTATCTCGGCTCCGATCACGCCGGTTACGAACTCAAGAACCACCTCGTCGAGTGGCTGAAGGCCCAGGGTCACGACCCCGTCGACTGCGGCCCCCACATCTACGACGCCCAGGACGATTACCCGCCGTTCTGCCTCCGTGCCGCGGCGAAGACCGCCGCGGACCCCGGCAGCCTGGGCATCGTGATCGGCGGCTCCGGGAACGGCGAGCAGATCGCCGCCAACAAGGTCAAGGGCGTACGCGCCGTGCTGGCCTGGAGCGAGCAGACCGCGGCGCTCGGCCGCGAGCACAACGACGCCAATGTGATCAGCGTCGGCGGCCGCATGCACACCCAGGACGAGGCGACCAGGTTCGTCGAGATCTTCCTGACCACCCCGTACTCCGGCGAGGAGCGCCACACGCGCCGTATCGCCATGCTCACGGAGTACGAGAACACCGGCGAGCTGCCTCCCATCCCCGCTCACCACCCGCAGGAGGGCTAGCACCGGATGCCGGAGGGGCACACGATCCACCGGCTGGCCGCCGACCACCTCGGGAGGTTCGGCGGCCGGTCCGTGCGGGCCGGCAGTCCGCAGGGCAAGTTCGCGGACGGCGCCGCGCTCGTCGACGGCATGGAGCTGGCGGACACCGACGCCCACGGAAAGCATCTGTTCCTGGGGTTCGGGGCGGTCGGCTGGATCCACATCCACCTCGGCCTCTACGGCACCTTCCGCTTCGGCGACGGACCGGCTCCCGCGCCCGTGGGCGCCGTACGGCTGCGGCTCGCCACCACCGAGGCCTACGCCGATCTGCGCGGCCCCACGGCCTGCGAGCTGATCACGGACGGCGAGAAGCAGGCGATCCACGACCGGCTCGGCGACGACCCGCTGCGCGCGGCGGACGACGGGGCGCGCGCTTGGGCACGGATCGGGCGGAGCCGTACGTCGATCGCCGCGCTGCTCATGGACCAGAAGGCGGTCGCGGGCGTCGGCAACGTCTACCGCGCCGAGGTCCTCTTCCGGCATGGAATCGACCCGTACACGGCGGGCCGTGATCTGTCCGCGTCGGAGTGGGGTGCGATCTGGTCGGACCTGGTCGCCCTCATGCGGGACGGCGTACGGAACAACCGGATCGACACCGTCCGTCCCGAGCACATGCCCGAGGCGATGGGCCGCCCGCCGCGCGTCGACGACCACGGCGGTGAGGTGTACGTCTACCGGCGTGCCCACCAGCCCTGCCACATCTGTGGCGGCGAGGTCCGCACCGCCGACCTCGCCGCCCGCAATCTCTTCTGGTGCCCGGCGTGCCAGCCGCCCCGGCCGCCCCGGCCGCCCGGCACCGGGTGACGCCGCGGCGCGCGGGCCTGAACCCCGCGCGCCGCGCGAACACCGCTCGCCGCCCGTCCGTGCCCGTGCGTCCCGCGCGCAAAAAACCGCCCGCCCGTGCGTGAAGCCGTCCGTGGCCGCGCGCCAAGAACCGCCCGCCCGTGCGTGAAGGCGCCCGTACCTGCGTGAAGGCCGTGCTCAGAATCCGTGCGGCAGCCAGGGCGCGATGTCGCTCGCGAACGCCACCGACGCCTCCCGCAGCGCGCCCTGCCGCAGTTCCAACACCCGCCCGGCCGCCGCCAGTTCGGAGAGTGTGGTCCCGCCGAGATATGCGGCGCCCAACTCCCGTACGGACAGGGCCAGATCGGCCGGTTCCTCCGTACGCCGGCAGACGGATCCGTCCTTCGCGTCGGCGGTGAGCCGCCACCGCCCCTCGTTCCAGGGGCAGAACGGGTCCGTCACTTCCAGGACGACATCGGCCCGCGTCGCGTACGCCCGTGCCTCCAGCGCCGCGCCGACCTCCACCAGGCGTACATGCAGCGAGTCGCGGATCCCGATCCGGCAGCGGCGGATGTCGGACACCAGATGCAGCAGCGGGTCGTCGACGGGGCGGTTGCCGACCTTCACGGTCGACGTCAGATCGAGCCCGAACAGGAACTGCCACAGCGCGGCGTAGGCGGCCGGGTCCGGGGCACAGATGTCGCGCAGCACGACAACTCCCTTGGGGCCGGCCGCGTCCCAGTCCGGCTTGATCGCGTACCGCGCGTACCCCACGATCTCGCCGTCGTCCTCGGCCACCACGCACTGCAGCGCGGAAGCGCCCTGGCGGTCGGACTCCGGGTCCAGCAAGGGCCCCCGCTCCCAGCCGGGCAGCCGCGCCACCATGCCGGGACGCAGCGGCACCGAGGCCGCGTACACCGCCTCGCACGCCTCCGACACCGCGGCGGGTTCCGCCAGCCGCAGCCGCAGGGCGTCCGTCCCGGGCGGGACCGACAGCCGGATCCGGTCGGTGTCCACCTCGGCGGACATCTGCCGGGTCGCGATCCCGTAGCCGAAGCGGCCGTAGATCTCCGGTTCCGAGGCGGTCAGCACGGCGAGCGGCTCTCCCCAGGCCCGTACGTCGTCCAACTGCCGCCGCATCATGGAGCGCAGCACACCGCGGCGCCGGTGCGTCGGGGCCACGCTGACCATGGTGACGCCGGCCGCCGGGACGATCGCCCCGCCGGGCACCGTCAGACGGAAGCTGAACGAGCCGGCCGTGCCCACGCACGTCCCGCCGTCCCAGGCACCGACCGAGCGCTCGAGCTCGGTCAGCTCGCGCCACAGGGCCTTTTCCTCGGAGGCTTCACCGACCCAGCCGAAGGCGCGGGTGAGATTCCCGTACCACTCGTCCCACTCGGTGGATTGCAGCACGCGCAGCTCAGGCGCCACCTCTTTCGTCATAGGCCATCACTATCAGCGCATTCCTGGACGTGCGAACGCATTTTCCGTACGAATGTGCGTCACCCTGCGGCCGACAGTGCACAGCAGGGGCGCAGGTGGATAAGGTCCCGGTGCAATGGCACGCGTCGCGGGAGCAGAGACCCTGACGGCCCGGATGCGCATGAGGTGGCACCGGGTCCGGATCGGCGTGCGCCGCGCGGGCGTCGACTACTTCCGCGGCGACGGATCCGACTGGATGGCGCTCGCCGCGCTCGCGCTCACGATCCCGGGGATCGTTGCCGCGACCATCGCCGTACCCGACTGGTGCCCGCCCGCGGCGCTCGTTCTCCCCGTCGTCCTCGGCGGACTGCTGCTGCGGCCGGCGAGCCTGCTGCTGCTCTACAGCGGCTCGGCTGTGGGGCTGATCATCGAGGCGGCGATCCTCGGCCCGTACAGCGAAGGTTCCTCGCGCGTCACCCCTGGCACCATCCTGCTGGTCGGGGCGGTCGGTTTCGTCGGGCTGATCATCGCCCAGTTCCGCAGCAGGGTCGGCGTGCCGTGGAGGCGCGGCGGCACGATGCTCTTCGACCTGCGCGAGCGCATCCGTGTACAGAGCAAGCTGCCGAAGCTACCCAGCGGCTGGCACCGCGAGATGGCGCTGCGGCCCGCCGGCGGACAGTCCTTCTCCGGTGACTTCGTCGTCGCGGCCCGTACGAACGGCGGACGGACGCTCGAGGTCGTCCTCACCGACGTCTCCGGCAAGGGCATGGACGCGGCCTCGCGCGCCCTGCTGCTCTCCGGGGCCTTCGGCGGCCTGCTGGGCTCGCTGCCGCCGCACCAGTTCCTGCGCGCCGCCAACGGCTATCTGCTGCGCCAGGACTGGCAGGAGGGCTTCGCCACCTCCATCCACCTCGTCCTGGACCTGGACAGCGGCGACTACGAACTCCTCTCCGCCGGGCACCTGCCCGCCCTCCAGCGCAGCGCCGGTACGGGCACCTGGGAGGAGAAGGCCGCCGAGGGGCCGCTGCTCGGGGTGTACGACGGAGCGCAGTTCGACCCCATCAAGGGGAAGCTGCGCCCCGGTGATGTGCTCATGCTCTTCACCGACGGCCTCGTCGAGTCCCCGGACCGCGACCTGACGGAGGGCATGGACCGTCTCACGGGCGCCGCGGACCGCTACATCACGGCGGGCTTCCAGGGCGCCGCGTGGCACCTGATAGAGGCGGTGGCGAGGGACGTCAACGACGACCGGGCGCTGCTGCTGCTCTGCCGGGCGTAGAGGCCCGATCCCACGCAGCGGGACCCGGCCCCGCCCCTTCTCCGGCCACGGACGCCTCAGCGCCGCTCGGCCCGGGGGGTTCGGAGCACGGACACGGCCCCGGAGCCGGGCTCCGGGGCCGTGTCTGCGAGCGGTGTCCGTGCGGATCGCCGTGTCAGGCCGCCTTGGCCGTCTTCGTGCGGTCGCGCGCCAGCTCGGCGGCGTCCTTCTTGAAGGCCCACTCCATCCGGGGTTCCATCGCGAAACGGAACATCCGCTGTACGGGCCTGGTGCAGAGCACGGTGACCACCGCCGCGGCGATGAAGGTGACGGCGATGGCGCCGAGCGGCGTCTGCAGCCAGTCGTAGGTGTCGAACCAGCCCCAGAAGCGCGAGCCCTTGGCGAGGAAGCCGTGCAGCAGGTAGCCGTACAGCGTCCCGGCACCCAGCGCGGTGAACCACATGGTCCGCCGCGGGACCCAGGCGAAGAAGCAGGCGACGAGCACCATCGAGCACCCGAAGAGCGCGAGCGTCATCACCAGACCGCTCCACCACGGCGCGGCCAGCTCCTGGGCGCTGTCGCGGTGGTAGAACCAGGCCGAGGACATGCGCGGAGCCGCCCAGTACGCGACGAGGGTCGCGAAGGCCATGATCGGCAGGGAGAGGATCCTGACCTCGCGGCGCCGCATCATCTGGAAGTGCTCGGGCTTCATGACGAGGCCGACCACGAAGAACGGCAGGAACTGCAGCACCCGTTGGAGGTCGAGGTCGTCACCGATGTCCGGGGAGAC
Source organism: Streptomyces sp. NPDC048639 (assembly GCF_043199075.1). NCBI lineage: Bacteria > Bacillati > Actinomycetota > Actinomycetes > Kitasatosporales > Streptomycetaceae > Streptomyces > Streptomyces sp. NPDC048639. Next base: position 901,825 of record NZ_JBICVP010000001.1, on the reverse strand, counting down.
CGAGGCCAGACCGGCGATGGCCAGCGCGAGCGCCACCGGCCAGCGCACCAGCTTCCACAGCGGGGTGGTCAGCCGCCACACGAACAGGGCCGCCAGGAACCAGGTCAGATACCAGGGGTCCAGCAGGCTGATCGGCTGCGTCGGGTCGTCGTCCGCCCAGCGCTTGAAGAAGGTGTACGCGATCTCGAAGAGGATGTACGGCACGACGATGCCGGTCACCAGCCGCTTGAGCCGGTCCGACCGCATGTCGAAACTGCGGGAGAAATAGCCGGAGATGATGATGAAGGCCGGCATGTGGAACCCGTAGACGACCATGTAGAGCGCCTCGGCGGCGCGGCTGCCGTCGGTGAGCGGCTCCCAGGCGTGACCGCAGGCCACCAGAACAATGGCCAGATACTTGGCGTTGTCGAAGAACGCGTCGCGCTGCTTCGCGGTACCGGGGCGTTGCGAGGTGTCCGGCTTGTCGCGTGCGGGTGGTGATGGGGCGGTTTCCTGCTTGATATCCGCCGGTTCCCTGGCCGGGGGGAGGGGCGTCCGCCGATAGCCGTGCGGGCTCAGTGAGTTGGTCACAGGCCCTCCCACCAGGAACTGGGGGAGACGATTCGCGACCTCACTGCACATGCGGGGGTCAGAGCAGCGTGGAACATCTGAGGCACGATAGCGCCGGGTGCGGAATCCGTAAAACCTTCCCGACTATGCCCGTCAAGTGCCCGTTCTATCAGGGATAGTCCTACTTAAAACGGTCAAATCACTCGACGGGCGGTCGGCGTCACGAGGCTGGAACAGTTGGCCGACGAAGTGTCACCGGGGAGCATTACTGGCCGTGTTGGTGGCACGATGGTGCAAGCGGGGGGTGGCCGGGCATGCTCCCCGGGCCGGTATGAGGATCCGGCCAAGCCGGTGTGGCGTTCCGACCGAGGGTGTGATCCGTTGTGGCCATTTCGCTGTCCGTGGTGGTTCTGTTGGCGATCGTCCTGGTGGTCATGGTCCGCTCAGGTTCGATCAAGGCTGGGCCCGCCATCGTGGCGGCACTGTTCGGGTTCTTCCTGGCGTCGACGGACATGGCTCCGTCGATCAACCGCTTCCTGAACTCCATATCGGAGACGATCAGCCAGATCAGTTTCTGACCGCGCGACGCCGCGTACGCAAGGATCCGCAGCCCCCGGTGCGCGGCAGATGTGTACGCGGCGTCACGCGGTGCCAGGACGCGTACATGACGGACGCCCGCCGCCGTGACGGACACGCAAAAGACCTCCGGCCCGGTCCGGCGCACTCCCCTCGGGAAGTGGACGCCGGGCCGGGCCGGAGGTCACTGAGCGGGCGACGGGAATCGAACCCGCGTAGCCAGTTTGGAAGACTGGGGCTCTACCATTGAGCTACGCCCGCGCGCGCCGGACGATCACATGGAGTCGGCGGCACGGACTGCATGTTAGCGGGTCCTGAGGGTCCCGCGCACACTTCGTCCCGCCCCTCGTAATGCGGCGGCCTCACCCTGGCTGGGCATGTACCCTACGTGTCGCACCAGCGGGGTGTGGCGCAGCTTGGTAGCGCGTCCGCTTTGGGAGCGGAAGGTCGTCGGTTCGAATCCGGCCACCCCGACCATCAAGATCACCTTGTGGGGCGCGTCCTGCTTGCGGTTACTATGCAAGCTACGTGCCCGTGTGTCTCTCTCCGGGTGCGATCCGCCGAACTCGGCAGTGCTGAGACGGCAGAACCCCAGAAATCAGCCCCCAAGGAGACCCAACCGTGAAGAGCGCCGTGGAGACCCTGAACCCGACCCGGGTTCGGCTCACTGTCGAGGTGCCCTTCGAGGAGCTCAAGCCCAGCCTCGACGCGGCTTACAAGAAGATCAACCAGCAGGTCACGGTGCCCGGTTTCCGCAAGGGCAAGGTGCCCGCGCGCGTCATCGACCAGCGCTTCGGTCGCGGTGCGGTCCTGGAAGAGGCCGTCAACGACGCGCTGCCGAAGTTCTACACCGAGGCGGTCAACGAGGGTGAGCTGAACCCGCTCGGCCAGCCCGAGGTCGACATCACCGAGCTCAAGGACAACGAGGTCCTCGCGTTCACCGCCGAGGTCGACATCCGCCCGGCCATCGAGATCCCGGACTACTCCGGTATCGCGGTCGAGGTGGACGCCGTCGAGGTCTCCGACGAGGACATCGAGAAGTCCGTCGAGCAGCTCCGCGAGCGCTTCGCCTCCACCAGCCCGGTCGAGCGCGCCGCCGCCGACGGCGACGTCGTGACGATCGACCTCGAGGCAAAGGTCGACGGCGAGGTCCTGGAGGACGGCGTCGCGCAGGGCGTCACCTACACCATCGGCTCCGGCGAGCTCCTCGACGGCATCGACGAGGCCCTCACCGGCGTCGAAGCCGGCGGCTCCACCACCTTCACCTCCGAGCTGAAGGGCGGCTCCGCCGCCGGCAAGGAGGCCGAGATCAAGGTCGACGTCACCACCGTCGCCGCCCGCGAGCTGCCCGAGCTGGACGACGAGTTCGCCCAGATGGCGAGCGAGTTCGACACCCTCGAGGAGCTGCGCGCGGACAGCCGCAAGCGCCTTGAGCAGATGAAGAAGTACGACCAGGCCACCCAGGCCCAGGAGAAGGTCCTGGACGCACTCATCGAGCTCGTCGAGGTGCCGATCCCCGAGAAGCTCCTCGAGGACGAGATCCGCACCCGCAAGCACAACCTCGAGAACCACCAGCTCGGTCAGATGGGCCTGGACCTCGAGGCGTACCTCAAGATCCAGGAGAAGACCGCCGAGGAGTTCGACGCCGAGCTGAAGGAGCAGGCGGAGAAGGGCATCAAGACCCAGTTCGTCCTCGACGAGCTGGTGAACAAGGAGCAGCTCAACGTCGGCCAGGAGGAGCTCACCGAGCACCTCATGCGCCGTGCCCAGTCCTCCGGCATGAGCCCCGACCAGTTCGCCCAGGCCGTGGTCGAGGGCGGCCAGGTACCGATGCTCGTGGGTGAGGTCGCCCGCGGCAAGGCCCTCGCGGTCGTCGTCGAAGCCGCCACCGTCAAGGACACCAACGGCGAGGTCGTGGACCTGGACGACGAGGACGAGACCGGCGAGACCGTCCAGGCCGGCGCCGAGGGCGAGAGCGGTGCCTCCGAGGAGGCCGCCGAGCCCGCCAAGGCTGCTGAGGCCGAGGAGGGCAAGACCGAGGCCTGAGCCTCGGTCGCCTGACCCCGTCGACGGGCCCGGACGCGTAGCCGCGTACCGGGCCCGTCGTACCTCCCCGCCCCACGCCTCACCGCCGCGCGGTCCGGCCGCCGGGACCCGCCCCGTACGGGGGGGCCTGCGCTCACAGCGAACAGTTCCCCATGCGGGATGGCCGCCGCCGACCAGCGCGTTAGGGTCCGTAGATATGAGGGCAGGGGAGTCCCCGCCCCCAGTAGAAGACGCTGACGGCGCGCTGCCGTCAAACAATCGAGCAGGTGGATACGTGACGAATCTGATGCCTTCCGCCGCCGGCGAGCCGACCATCGGTGGCCTCGGCGACCAGGTCTACAACCGACTGCTCAACGAGCGGATCATCTTCCTCGGCCAGCCGGTGGACGACGAGATCGCCAACAAGATCACGGCGCAGCTTCTCCTCCTTGCGGCGGACCCGGACAAGGACATTTTCCTCTACATCAACTCCCCGGGCGGCTCGATCACGGCCGGCATGGCGATCTACGACACGATGCAGTACATCAAGAACGACGTGGTCACCATCGCCATGGGCCTGGCCGCCTCCATGGGCCAGTTCCTGCTGAGTGCCGGGACGCGCGGCAAGCGCTTCGCGCTGCCGAACGCGGAGATCCTCATCCACCAGCCGTCCGCGGGCCTGGCGGGATCCGCCTCGGACATCAAGATCCACGCCGAGCAGCTTCTCCGTACCAAGAAGAAGATGGCGGAGCTCACGGCGTTCCACACCGGTCAGACCGTCGAGCAGGTCACCCACGACTCCGACCGTGACCGCTGGTTCTCCGCCGAGGACGCCAAGGAGTACGGCCTGGTCGACGCGGTCATGGCCACGGCGACCGGCGTTCCGGGCGGGGGCGGCACCGGCGCATGAGCGCCTGCTTCGCAACCGCAGCCGACCCCAGCCCACTGATCGCCTCCAGGATGTGAACACCCAGATGAACAACTTCCCCGGTAGTGGCCTGTTCCAGGGCCCGGTCGCCGAGTCCCGCTACGTCGTTCCGCGCTTCGTCGAGCGGACCTCCCAGGGTGTGCGCGAGTACGACCCGTACGCGAAGCTCTTCGAGGAGCGCGTGATCTTCCTGGGCGTCCAGATCGACGACGCCTCCGCCAACGACGTCATGGCCCAGCTTCTGTGCCTGGAGTCGATGGATCCCGACCGGGACATCTCCGTCTACATCAACTCGCCCGGCGGCTCCTTCACCGCGCTCACGGCCATCTACGACACGATGCAGTTCGTGAAGCCCGACATCCAGACGGTCTGCATGGGCCAGGCGGCGTCCGCCGCGGCCGTGCTGCTCGCCGCCGGTACACCCGGCAAGCGGATGGCGCTGCCCAACGCCCGCATCCTGATCCACCAGCCGTACAGCGAGACCGGGCGCGGCCAGGTGTCCGACCTGGAGATCGCGGCGAACGAGATCCTGCGGATGCGTTCGCAGCTCGAGGAGATGCTGGCGAAGCACTCGACGACGCCGATCGAGAAGATCCGCGACGACATCGAGCGCGACAAGATCCTCACGGCCGAGGAGTCGCTCGCGTACGGTCTGGTCGACCAGATCGTCTCCACCCGCAAGAGCTCGGTCGGACTCGGCGGCTGACGCCGCACTGTCGACAAATCCCCTTGGGTCCGGTCACGGTCAAGTGAACCGGCCCAAGGGGGGCCCGCACGGGGGGTTCGGCAAGGTACCGTCGATAGGCAAGCACCCGGGTCTGCGCAAGCGATGCAGATCCCAGGCGAAGGGGAAGCACCTCGTGGCACGCATCGGTGATGGCGGCGACCTGCTCAAGTGCTCGTTCTGCGGGAAGAGCCAGAAGCAGGTGAAGAAGCTCATCGCAGGGCCCGGTGTGTACATCTGCGACGAGTGCATCGACCTCTGCAACGAGATCATCGAGGAGGAGCTCGCCGAGACCTCCGAAGTGCGGTGGGAGGAACTCCCCAAGCCGCGCGAGATCTCCGAGTTCCTCGAGGGGTACGTCGTCGGCCAGGAGGCCGCCAAGAAGGCGCTTTCGGTGGCTGTCTACAACCACTACAAGCGCGTACAGGCGGGCGAGAACGGCCAGAACGGCCGGGACGACGGCATCGAGCTGGCGAAGTCCAACATCCTGCTGCTCGGCCCCACGGGCTCCGGCAAGACCCTGCTCGCCCAGACGCTCGCCCGGATGCTCAACGTCCCGTTCGCGATTGCCGATGCGACGGCCCTGACGGAAGCGGGCTACGTCGGCGAGGATGTCGAGAACATCCTTCTCAAACTCATCCAGGCCGCCGACTATGATGTCAAAAAGGCCGAAACGGGCATCATCTACATCGACGAGATCGACAAGGTCGCCCGGAAGAGTGAGAATCCGTCGATCACACGCGATGTCTCCGGCGAAGGCGTCCAGCAGGCCCTCCTCAAGATCCTTGAGGGCACGACCGCTTCGGTCCCCCCGCAGGGCGGCCGCAAGCATCCGCACCAGGAGTTCATCCAGATCGACACGACGAACGTGCTGTTCATCGTCGGCGGTGCCTTCGCCGGTCTGGAGAAGATCATCGAGTCGCGAGCCGGCGCCAAGGGCATCGGCTTCGGCGCAACCATCCGCTCCAAGCGCGAAGTCGACTCCTCGGACCACTTCCGCGAGGTCATGCCGGAGGACCTGGTGAAGTTCGGGATGATCCCGGAGTTCATCGGCCGCCTCCCGGTCATCACCTCCGTCCACAATCTCGACCGCGAGGCGCTCCTCCAGATCCTGGTCGAGCCGCGCAACGCGCTCGTCAAGCAGTACCAGCGCCTCTTCGAACTCGACGGCGTGGAGCTGGACTTCGACCGCCCCGCGCTGGAGGCCATCGCCGACCAGGCGATCCTGCGCGGCACGGGCGCGCGCGGCCTGCGCGCCATCATGGAAGAGGTCCTCATGTCGGTGATGTACGAGGTGCCGTCCCGCAACGACGTCGCCCGCGTCGTCGTCACCGAGGACGTCGTCCACTCCAACGTCAACCCGACGCTGGTCCCGCGCGAGCCCCGCGCGATCGGCAAGGGCGAGCGCCACGAGAAGAGCGCGTAGCGCGCACCGCAGACGCAACGTAAGGGGCGCCCGGCAACTGCCGGGCGCCCCTTACACGTTGTGGACTCGGCGTACTACTTCTTGACGCGCACGTCGTTGCGGAACTTCGCCGTGGTCTCCGCCCACTCCTCGACGGAGGGCGGATTCAGGGAGCTCGGGTCGGTGGTTCCCGGCTTCGGGCCCCAGAGCACGATCGCGGCAGTGCTGTCGTCGCCCCAGGCACAGGCCGGCAGCTTGACGATGCCGAAGCTGATCTCGCTGCACTTCATGACGTCACCGTCGAAGCCGGAAGGCTTCTGCTCCTTCGGAGAGGCGCCCCGGGAGGCGCCCTGAAGGATTGCGTCCACGGCCTCTTCGGGGTCGGTGACATTGCCGTATCCGCCGGCGAAGGAAATCACGGAGTCGTCGCCGGCATACCCGGCATTGGCGGTCTTGCCGTCCTCGATGCCGCTGCCGCTGCCGGTCTGGGGGGTGACACCCTGCTTCTGCGTCAGAGCGTCGTTCTCCTTGTACTCGCCCCCGAGCACCGTGGCCGGGGTGTCCAGCTTGTAGTCGCCTCCACCGCCGCCCAGCATCGCGATGGCGCCGACGACTATGACCGCGAGAGCGACCACACCCGCGACGATGCCGATGATCTTGCCCTTGTTGCTGGCCGGCGGCGGGGGCGGGGGAGTGCCCCAACCCATCTGCGGCTGCTGGCCGTACGGGCCCGGCTGCTGCGGCTGGCCCTGCGGGTAGCCGTAGGCGGGCTGCTGCGGAGGCACCGCGCCGCCCTGCTGCGGGTAGCCGTAGCCGGGCTGGCCCGGGGGCTGCTGCGGCGGCTGTCCGTACGGGCCCGGCTGCTGGGGCGGCTGACCGGGCTGACCGCCGTACGGTCCGGGCTGCTGAGGCGGCTGACCGCCGTACGGGCCCGGCTGGTTGTGGCTCATGGAGTTCCTCTCGGGTGCGTGGGTGTCGCTAGTTCTTGAGCGGGACGCGGGCGTCGCTACGGACCTTGGCGGTGGTCTCCGCGGCCTCGCCGATGTCGGCCTTGCCTGCGATCGCGGCCAGCGGGTCCATCAGCATGACGCCGCCCACGGTGCTGGAGTCGCCCCAGATGCACATGGGGAGCGTTGCCGACTTCACGGGAGCGCTGGAGTCGTTGTTGGTGAACCGGAAGTTCTGGCACTTCATCACGGCGCCGTCGATGCCCTCGGGCTCGACCTCCTCCGGGCTGCCCACGGGCTCGGCCTCGCCGTCCTCGTCCGCGGACTTGGTCAGCACGACGAACATCGCGTCGACGACCTGCTCGGGGTCCTCGATCTTGCCCCAGAGACCGGTCAGCAGCATCTGCTTCTTCGATGCCGTGGCGTACTCGGCCTGGACGGGGTGCGCGTCGGTGACGCCCGGGATCTCCTTGAGGTCGTCCGCGTCGCCGGAGCCGATGCTGGAGTCGTCCCTGCCATTGCCCTGGCGGTCGAAGTCCGTCGCCACGGTGGCGGGCGTCGTCAGCTTGTGCGGCCCGTCCTCCGCGGAGGCCCCGCCCGCGAGGAAGAAGATCCCGAGCCCCACGGCGCCGATGGCCGCGGCCGCGCCGATGATGATGCCGACCTTCTTGCCGCTGCCGCCGCCCGGCGGAGGCACGGGCGGCATCGGGTAGGGCTGCTGCCCGTAGGGTCCCGGCTGCTGCCCGTACGGGCCTTGCTGCTGTCCGTACGGGCCCGGCTGCGGGGGCTGTCCGTAGGGGCCGGGCTGCTGAGGCGGGCCGCCGTACGGGCCCGGTTGGCCCTGCCCGGGGTAGCCGTAGCCCTGCTGGGGCGGGACCTGGCCCGGGCCCGGCTGGGGCGGGTATCCGTAGCCGGGCTGCCCTGCCGCACCGCCCTGACCGTAGGGGTGGGGTGCGCCGCCCCCATAGGGCCCTGGCTGTGGTGGCGGCTGGTGGTGACTCATTGCATCCCCTCGTTGACAAGACAGTTGGGCCACATCCTCCCGGACGCCTTATGCGGGCTTTACCTCGGGGCCGCAACAGGTTCGAAACTGTTGCGGACACCTGCGGCCCGATGGTTCATGCCGGGCCCCCGGCTCGGGCGGCGGTTCGTACGGGCTCGGGAAGCGGTACGTGCGGGCCCGGGAAGCGGTTCGTAACCGCCCCGACGCGGCCCTTACACTGGCCGTCGTGACCGACAACACCCAGCGCCCCGACGACGGGGCCAACAGCGCACGCCCAGCAGATCTGCCGACTCAGTACGCACCGGCCGAGGTAGAGGGGCAGCTGTACGACCGCTGGGTAGAGCGCGGGTATTTCGAGGCGGACGCCAAGAGCGACAAAGAGCCGTACACGATCGTCATCCCGCCGCCCAACGTCACCGGCTCTCTCCACCTCGGCCACGCCTTCGAGCACACGCTGATCGACGCCCTCACCCGCCGCAAGCGGATGCAGGGTTACGAGACGCTGTGGCAGCCCGGCATGGACCACGCCGGCATCGCGACGCAGAACGTCGTGGAGCGCGAGCTCGCCAAGGAGAGCAAGTCCCGGCACGACCTGGGCCGTGAGGCGTTCGTCGAGCGGGTGTGGAAGTGGAAGGCCGAGTCCGGCGGCCAGATCTCCGGCCAGATGAAGCGCCTCGGCGACGGCGTCGCCTGGTCCCGCGAGCGCTTCACCATGGACGAGGGTCTCTCCCAGGCCGTCCAGACCATCTTCAAGCGGCTCTACGACGACGAGTTGATCTACCGCGCCGAGCGCATCATCAACTGGTGCCCGCGCTGCCTGACCGCCATCTCCGACATCGAGGTGGAGTACCAGGACGACGACGGCGAGCTGGTCTCGATCCGCTACGGCGAGGGCGACTCCTCGATCGTCGTGGCGACCACCCGCGCCGAGACGATGCTCGGCGACACGGCCGTCGCGGTCCACCCCGACGACGAGCGCTACCGGCACCTCGTCGGCACCGAGATCGAACTCCCGCTCACCGGACGCCGTATCCCGGTCGTCGCCGACGAGCATGTCGACCCGGAGTTCGGCACCGGCGCCGTGAAGGTGACGCCGGCCCACGACCCGAACGACTTCGAGATCGGCCGCCGCCACGACCTGCCGAACCTCGCGGTCATGGACGAGCACGCGGTCATCACCGTGCACGGCCCGTTCCAGGGGCTCGACCGCCTGGAGGCTCGGTCCACCATCGTGGCCGCGCTGCGCGCGGAGGGCCGCATCGTCGCGGAGAAGCGCCCGTACACGCACTCGGTCGGGCACTGCTCGCGCTGCAAGACCACCATCGAGCCGCGGCTGTCGATGCAGTGGTGGGTCAAGGTCGGCCCGCTCGCGAAGGCCGCGGGCGACGCGGTCCGCGACGGCCGGGTGGACATCCACCCCAAGGAGATGGAGTCCCGCTACTTCGGCTGGGTCGACAACCTCCACGACTGGTGCATCTCGCGCCAGCTCTGGTGGGGCCACCGCATCCCGGTCTGGTACGGGCCCGAGGGCGAGGTCGTCTGCGTCGGCCCGGACGAGGAGCCGCCGAGCGGCGAGGGCTGGCACCAGGACAGTGATGTCCTCGACACCTGGTTCTCCTCCGGCCTGTGGCCCTTCTCCACGCTCGGCTGGCCGGCGCGGACCGAGAGCCTCGAGAAGTTCTATCCGAACGCGGTCCTGGTGACCGGCTACGACATCCTCTTCTTCTGGGTCGCCAGGATGATGATGTTCGGGCTGTACGCGATGGACGGCACCCCGCCGTTCCGCACCATCGCCCTGCACGGCATGGTCCGCGACCAGTTCGGCAAGAAGATGTCCAAGTCCTTTGGCAACGCGGTCAATCCGCTGGACTGGATGGACACGTACGGCTCCGACGCCGTCCGTTTCACCCTCGCCCGCGGTGCCAACCCGGGTGTCGACGTGCCGATCGGCGAGGACTGGGTCCAGGCGTCCCGCAACTTCGCCAACAAGATCTGGAACGCGACCCGCTTCGCGCTCATGAACGGTGCGACGATCGAGGGCGGCCTCCCCGCCCCCGATGAACTGCGCGCCGAGGACCGCTGGATCCTGTCCCGGCTGAACAGCGTCGTTGCCGAAGTCGACGCGTACTACGACGACTACCAGTTCTCCAAGCTCAGCGAGGCGCTGTTCCACTTCGCCTGGGACGAGGTCTTCGACTGGTACGTCGAGCTGTCCAAGACCACGTTCGCCAAGGGCGGTCCGGAGGCGGATGCCTCCCGGCGCGTGCTGGGCGAGGTCCTGGACGTCACGCTGCGACTGCTGCACCCCGTGGTGCCGTTCGTCACCGAGGCGCTGTGGACCACGCTCACCGGCCAGGAGTCGGTCGTCATCGCCGACTGGCCGAAGGACAGCGGATTCCGCGACCGTGCGGCCGAGCAGGAGATCGAGACGGTCCAGCAGGTCGTCACCGAGGTCCGCCGGTTCCGCGCCGACCAGGGCCTCCAGCCCGGCCAGAAGGTCCCGGCCCGCCTGGACCTGGCCGCGAGCCCGGCGCTCGCCGCACACGAGGACGCGATCCGCCAGCTCCTGCGCCTCCAGCCGGAGGGCGAGGGCTTCACGCCCACCGCCACCCTGCCGGTGGGCGGGGCCACCGTCGCCCTCGACCTCTCCGGCGCCATCGACGTCGAGGCCGAGCGGAAGCGGCTCGCCAAGGATCTCGCGGCGGCGGAGAAGGAACTGGCGCAGACCACGGCGAAGCTGGGCAACGAGGCGTTCCTTGCGAAGGCCCCCGACAACGTCGTGGAGAAGATCCGCGGACGGCAGGCGACCGCCACCGCCGACATCGAGCGGATCTCCGCCCAGATCGCCGGCCTGCCGCAAGCCTGACCCGAGCCTCGCACTCCCCGTCCGCCCTCCATGGGGGCGGGCGGGGCGATACGCCCGGTGGGCGGGCGCCGCCGGAATCGGGGCGGCGGAATCCCCCGCGGTCCGCGGACGTCGTGCCGCGGGAACGGGCCCCCGGTCCCGGGGCCGCCCCTGCTGCCCGGAGCCCCCGGACCCGCTCCGTAGACTGGGGCGCGTGAGCGACTTCCCTCCGCACGACGACCCCGACGGCACCTCCGACCCCCTCGATCGCTTCGACGAGATCGTGGAGGAGGAGACCGGCCGCGACCCCGACCTCGCGGTGATCGAAGCCGGCAGCCGGACCCTGCGGACACAGGCCGGACTGCCCCAGGGCGACGCCGTTCCCGCCCGCCCCTCCGACCCCGAGGTGGACCGGGAGCTGCGCGAGGTCGAGACGGAACTCGCGACCCGCTGGGGGGAGACCAAACTCGACCCGTCGGTGACGCGGATCGAGGCCCTGATGGACGTCCTCGGGGAGCCGCAGCGCGCCTACCCGTCCATCCACATCACCGGCACCAACGGCAAGACCAGCACGGCCCGCATGATCGAGGCCCTGCTCGCATCCTTCGAACTCCGCACCGGCCGCTACACCAGCCCGCACGTCCAGTCCGTCACCGAACGGATCAGCCTGGACGGCGCGCCGGTCTCCGCGGAGCGGTTCATCGAGACCTACCGCGACGTCCAGCCGTACGTGGAGATGGTCGACTCCGCCCAGGAGTACCGGCTCTCCTTCTTCGAGGTGCTGACCGGCATGGCGTACGCGGCCTTCGCCGATGCGCCGGTCGACGTGGCGGTCGTCGAGGTCGGCATGGGCGGCACCTGGGACGCCACGAACGTGATCGACGCCCAGGTGGCCGTGGTGACCCCCATCTCGCTGGACCACACCGACCGGCTCGGCGCAACACCCGGCGACATCGCCGGGGAGAAGGCGGGCATCGTCAAGGACGGCTCGACCGTGATCCTCGCCCAGCAGCCGGTCGACGCGGCACAGGTGATGCTCAAGCGCGCGGCCGAGAAGGACGCCACCATCGCCCGCGAGGGCATGGAGTTCGGCGTCACCTCCCGCGAGGTCGCCGTCGGCGGCCAGTTGCTGACGCTGCGCGGACTGGGCGGCGAGTACCCGGACCTCTTCCTGCCGCTGCACGGTGCGCACATGGCGCACAACGCGGTGGTGGCGCTGGCCGCGGTCGAGGCGTTCTTCGGCATCGGCGCGGAGCACGACCGGACGCTCGACATCGACACCGTCCGCACCGCCTTCGCGTCCGTCGCGTCACCGGGTCGCCTCGAGGTCGTACGGAAGAGCCCGCCGGTCCTCCTCGACGCCGCGCACAACCCGGGAGGGGCGCAGGCGGCGGTCGCGGCGATCGGCGAGGCGTTCGGCTTCAGCCGGCTCGTCGGTGTGGTCGGCATGAGCGGCGACAAGGACGTGAAGGGTTTCCTGGAGGCCTTCGAGCCGCTGTTCGCCGAGGTCGTGGTGACGCGGAACTCCAGCCACCGGGCGATGGACGTGGACGAGCTGGCCGCGCTCGCTGTCGAGGTCTTCGGCGAGGAGCGGGTGCAGGTCGAGCCGCGGCTGGACGACGCCCTGGAAGTAGCGGTCACGCTCGCCGAGGAGGAGGGCGAGTTCTCCGGCGGAGGCGTTCTGGTGACCGGTTCGGTGATCACGGTCGGCGAGGCCCGGCTGCTGCTCGGGAGGGCCTGAGATGCGAACCCTGTGCGCGTCCACCCTGATCGGTGAATTCTTCGTCATCGGTTTCGCGGGCCTGGTGGCCATGCAGACCACGGAACTGTCGCCGGCCGCGGTCTGGGGCGTCAGCGGCACCGCGATGCTGGTCAGCCTGCTGCTGTGCGGCATGCTGTCCCGCCCCGGCGCCGTGCCGATCGGCTGGACGCTGCAGATCGGGCTGATCGCGGCCGGATTCGTCGTACCTGTGATGTTCTTCCTCGGTGTGCTTTTCGGGGGCCTGTGGTGGGCCTCGGTCCATTTCGGCCGGAAGGTCGACGAGGCGAAGGCCCGGTTCGCGATTCAGGCCGAAGGTGGGGCGGGACCGGGAGCGGACACTGCGTGACGGTGCGTCCGTTCACCCATGTAGCCTCTTCGCACCCGCACATTGCCGTAACTCATCGGCGTACCCAGAAGGAGCTCGCACCGTGAGCCAGCGCACGCTCGTCCTGCTCAAGCCCGACGCCGTACGACGCGGTCTGATCGGTGAGATCATCGGCCGTATCGAGAAGAAGGCCGACTGGCGGATCAGTGCCCTGGAGATGCGCCGGCTGGACCGCTCCCTGCTGGAGCAGCATTACGGCGAGCACGTCGGCAAGCCGTTCTACGAGCCGCTGGTGGAGTTCATGTCCTCCGGTCCGGTCGTCGCGCTGGTCGTCGAGGGCGAGCGGGTGATCGAGGGCCTGCGGACGCTGACCGGGCCGACGGACCCGATCGCAGCAGCTCCCGGAAGCATTCGCGGCGATTTCGGCACCATCGTGCGGGAGAACCTCATCCACGCGTCCGACTCGGCCGAGTCGGCCGAGCGCGAGCTGAAGCTGTTTTTTCCCACGGTTGGCTGAAGCCAGTATTTTCCCGACTTTCCCCTGACGGGACGTCAGGCGTTTCCACCTTGTGACCTGGGGCGACCGAATTTCTGCGGTCGCCCCTTGGCATATGCTGGGCATATCGGGGAACCTGTCACTCCGACACGACGTCACCAATACGGGGGTAGGCGCGTGTTCCGCCGACAATGGCGGAGTAGCCCTCGCAGCGCGTTCGATCCCGGCGTGACTACGATGGACTCACGCCACTTTCAAGCGTTCACCTCGCCGACCTACACACACTCGCTCCAGCTGGGAAGGCCAGACGTATCCTCATGGGGAACAATATGTCGTTCATCGGCCGTGACATGGCTGTCGACCTCGGCACCGCCAACACGCTGGTGTACGTCAGGGGTCGCGGGATCGTCCTCAACGAGCCGTCCGTCGTCGCCATCAACACGAACACCGGCGGCATCCTGGCGGTCGGCGCGGAAGCGAAGAAGATGATCGGCCGCACCCCCGGCAACATCGTCGCGGTCCGACCTCTCAAGGACGGCGTCATCGCCGACTTCGAGATCACCGAGCGGATGCTCCGGTATTTCATTCTGAAGATCCATAAACGGCGTTATCTCGCCCGCCCCAGGGTCGTCGTGTGTGTTCCCTCCGGGATCACAGGTGTCGAGCGCCGCGCCGTCATCGAGGCGTCGACGCAGGCCGGTGCGCGCCAGGTGCACATCATCGAGGAGCCGATGGCCGCCGCGATCGGCTCCGGCCTCCCGGTCCACGAAGCGACCGGAAACATGGTGGTGGACATCGGCGGCGGTACCACCGAGGTCGCCGTGATCTCGCTGGGCGGCATCGTTACCGCGCAGTCGATCCGCGTCGCGGGCGACGAGCTGGACAACGCGATCATCCAGCACATCAAGAAGGAGTACAGCCTCCTCCTCGGTGAGCGGAGCGCGGAGAACATCAAGATCACGATCGGCTCGGCCTTCGACAGCGACGAGGACGAGCACACCGAGATCCGCGGCCGCGACCTGGTCAGCGGCCTCCCGAAGACCGTGGTCATCTCCAGCGGCGAGATCCGCAAGGCCATGGAAGAGCCGCTCAACGCCATTGTCGACGCGGTGAAGACCACGCTCGACAAATGCCCGCCCGAGCTCTCCGGCGACGTGATGGACCGCGGCATCGTGCTCACCGGCGGCGGTGCGCTGCTGCGCGGGCTCGACGAGCGGCTGCGCCGCGAGACCGGCATGCCCATCCACATCGCCGAGGACCCGCTGGACTCCGTCGCCCTCGGTTCCGGCAAGTGCGTGGAGGAGTTCGAGGCGCTTCAGCAGGTGCTGGACGCCCAGCCCCGTAGATGACGGAGCGACGGCGTTTTCTTCCCACCTTCGAGTGAGGAAGTCCCATGCGCGGGTGACGCCTTCCGCGGTGCACCGTTCGCAGAGCAGAAGAATGCAGCGTCCATATCGCAGACATGTGCTGTTGATTCCCGGACAATGCAGGACACCCGCAACACCCGCATTCGACGAGGAAGGCACGGCCGCCGCACGTGAGGGACACACGAGAGAGCCGGTTGCTCCTGGTGCTGCTGATCGTCATCGCGTTCGCCCTGATCACGGTGGACATCCGCGGCGGCGAGAACTCCCCGCTCGACAGCGCGCGGCGTGCCGCGGCCTCGGCCTTCGGGCCCGTGGAGAACGGCGTGGCCTCAGCGGTGAACCCGGTCGGCAACGCCATCGGCGCGGTACGCGACTCCGGTGGGCGGCACAGCAGGATCGCCGAACTGGAGCGTGAGAACGCCGCTCTGAAGGCGAAGCTGGGCAGCGACGACCGGACCAAGGGCCGCGCCGGCGAGCTGGACAAGATGCTGAAGACCGCCGGCGCCGGCCGTTACGGCATCAAGGGCGCCGAGGTCATCGCCATAGGAGCCGCGCAGGGCTTCTCGTGGACCGTCACCATCGACGCGGGCACCGACGACGGCATCGCGCGCGACATGACCGTGCTCAACGGTGACGGCTTGGTCGGGCGGGTCACCACCGTCTCCGCGTCCACCGCGACCGTCCTGCTCGCCAACGACCCCGACTTCACCGTCGGCACGCGTATGGAGAAGTCCGCCGAACTGGGCTTCGCCACCGGCCAGGGCGACCGCCCGCTGCGCGTCCAACTCCTCAACGGCAAGGCCAAGGTGAAGAAGGGCGACCGTATGGTCACCTTCGGATCCCGCGCCGACAGACCGTTCGTACCCGGCGTGCCGGTGGGCGAGGTCGTCCGTGTCGACCCGTCGAACGGCGACCTCACCCGCACCCTGCAGGTCCGCCCGTTCGTCGGCTTCACCAAGCTCGACATCGTCGGGATCGTCGTGCAGCCGCCGCGCAAGGACCCGCGTGACGCCGTGCTGCCGCCCCCGCCCAAGGCCAAGCCGACGCCAACCGTGACTGTCACCGCCAGTCCGTCGGCCGGAGGATCCGCCGACCCCTCGGGCGCGGCGAGCCCCTCGGTGGACGCCGGCGGAGCCACACCCGCGGGACGCGGAGACGCGCCCGAGCCGAGCCCGACCAGGAGCTGATCATGCGTCTCAACAGGATCCTGCTCTCCACCTCGCTCGTGGTCGTCGCGCTCGTCGTCCAGGTGTCGGTCCTGGCGCGGCTGCACCTCCCGGGCGCCGTGCCCGACCTCATGCTGCTCGTCGTCCTCGCCCTGGCCCTGGTCTACGGGCACACCGCCGGCTGCGTCATCGGCTTCGGCGCCGGACTGCTCTGCGACCTCGCGCCGCCCGCCGACCACGCGGTGGGCCGGTACGCGCTCGTGCTCTGCGTCATCGGCTATCTCGCCGGCCTCGCCAAGTCCGATACCGGACGGGTCCGTTCGGCCACCGGCCCGCTGCTGGTCGTCGTCGGCGCCGCCATCGGCACCACGCTGATGTACGCGGGCGTCGGCGCTCTCGTCGGCGACACCGCCGCCCGCCAGGTGGGCGTCACCAATCTCATCCTGACCGCCTCGCTCTACGACCTGCTGCTGGCCCCCTTCGTGGTGCCCGGAGTCATGTGGCTGGCGAGGAGAGCCGAGAACGACCCCATGAACGAGACCACGAGCGGTCCCACCGGAGGCAGCGACCACGCCCTGCGGAGCTTCGCGACCGCCGACAGCCTGCTGGGAACCCGTTCGGGCCGCGGCGGCATGCTCGGGCTCGGCAAGCCCTACCGGTCGCGCCAGCGGACCGGACGCATCAAGCCGGCGCGCCTCAAGGGGGTCAAGCGACTGTGAGCGAGGCAGTCACGACGGGGACGCCGGGCCGGGCGGCGCCGCTGCCGGCTGTATCCCGCGCAGAGCAGCCGGAGGGGGCAAGGTGAGCAACATCCCGGAGACCGGACGGACCTCGCGGGTCACGATCCGGCTGATCGCCATCCAGATCCTGGTCTTCTCCCTGCTGTTCACCCTCGGCGGCCGCCTCTGGTACCTCCAGGTCCGCAATGGCGACGAGTACGCGCAGGAGGCACGGAGCAACCACGTCCAGCAGGTCGTCCAGCCCGCGGTCCGCGGCTCCATCCTCGACGCCCGCGGCGTGCCGCTCGCCGACAACGAGACCCGCCTGGTCGTCTCCGCGAACCGCACCGACCTGCTGAAGATGAAGGACGACGGCGATGCCGTCCTCGGCAAGCTCGCCGACGTCCTCGACATGTCGCCGAAGGACGTGGCCCAGAAGGTCAGGCTCTGCGACTCCAAGACCCCGCAGCCCTGCTGGAACGGCTCGCCGTACCAGCCGATCCCCATCACCGACGAGGCCACCACCCAGCAGGCCCTGCAGATCCGGGAGCGCGCCGAGGACTTCCCCGGCATCAGCGCGGAGCCCATGGCCGTACGCCGCTACCCCTCGCCGGTGAAGGCCAACACCGCCCAGGTGCTCGGCTATCTCTCGCCCGTCACCGACGAGGAGATCGAGAAGGCCAAGGACACCGACTCCCCGTTCCTGCGCTCCGACCAGATCGGCCGCTCCGGACTCGAGCGGGCCTACGACAAGTACCTCCGCGGCAACGCCGGCGTCACCCGCTACGAGGTGGACAACCTCGGGCGCGTCATCGGCACCACCAAGAGCGACAAGGGCCAGCCCGGTTCGTCCGTCGTCACCAGCATCGACTCCCGCGTCCAGTCGCTGGCGGAGAAGGAGCTGGACAAGGCGATGAAGGAGGCGCGCAAGCAGGTCGACCGCAACACCGGCCGCCCGTACGAGGCGGACGCCGGCGCGGTCGTCGTCATGGAGGCGAAGACCGGGCGCGTCGTGGGCATGGCCTCCAACCCCGACTACGACCCCAACGCCTGGGTCGGCGGCATCGACGCCAAGGACTACAAGCGGCTCACCAGCAAGGCGTCCAACTACCCGCTGCTCAACCGCGCCATCCAGGGCCAGGCCGCCCCCGGCTCGATCTTCAAGGTCGTCTCCACCGCGGCCTCGCTCAACGCGGGCTACGAGTTCAACGGCGGCTACCCCTGCACCAGCGCGTACAGCATCGGCGGCCAGGTCTTCAAGAACTTCGAGTCGCAGAGCCACGGCGCGATCAGCCTCGGCCGGGCACTCGAGGTCTCCTGCGACACCGTCTTCTACCGGCTGGCGCACGAGCAGTGGCAGAAGGACGGCGGGCTCAAGCCGAAGCAGAGCGCCAAGGACTGGTTCTACAAGACCGCCCACAAGTTCGGCCTCGGCGCCGAGACCGGCATCGACCTCCCCAACGAGGTCAAGGGCCGCGTCCCGGACCGCCAGTGGAAGAAGGACTTCTGGAAGGCCAACAAGGACGCCTGGTGCGAGCAGGCCAAGAAGGGCAAGGACAAGAAGGACTTCGAGACCGTCTTCGCCCGGGAGAGCTGCCTCGAAGGCTTCAAGCTCCACGCGTACGACTCGATCAACTACTCCATCGGCCAGGGTGACACCCTCGTCACCCCGATCCAGATGGCGACCATCTACTCCGCCATCGCCAACGGCGGCACGCTCTACGACCCGACCGTCGGCAAGGCCGTCATCAGTCCCGACGGCAAGGACGTCCAGCACATCAAGCCGAAGTCGCACGGCAAGCTGCCGGTCTCGAAGACGAACCTGGCGCAGATGGACAACGCGCTGGCGGGCGTCGCCACCCGCGGCACCGCGGCCTGGCGGTTCGGCGGCTGGCCCCAGGACAAGATCGAGATGCATGCCAAGACCGGTACGGCCGAGGTCTACGGCAAGCAGACCACGTCCTGGTTCGCCACCTACACCAAGGACTACGCGATCGTGATGACGATCTCCCAGGGCGGCACCGGCTCCGGCGCCTCCGGTCCCGCGGTGCGCAACATCTACAACGGCCTCTACGGAGTCGACGAGAAGGGCGGCATCGACAAGAAGCGCGCCCTGCTCTCCAAGCCCCAGGCCGACCTGCCGAAGATCGAGAAGGACGGCACGATCGAGGCCAAGCCCGCCAAGCCGTACGAGCCTCCGAAGCCCTCGGAGTCGGCGTCCACGGTCGAGCTGGCGGCGGCCCTGACCAGGCGGAGGGGCTAGTGGACGGTGCGAACGGCGGCTTCTGGATCAGCCGTTACCGGCCCGAACTCGGCCTGTGGGGCAAGATCACCGCACGCGATTCCATGGTCCGCCGCATGGACTGGGCGATGCTCGGCTCCGCATTGACGCTCTCCGCCCTCGGCTGCCTGCTGGTCTGGTCGGCGACGCGCAACCGCACCGAGCTCAACCAGGGCGACCCGTACTACTTCCTCTTCAGGAATGTGCTGAACACCGGCATCGGGATCGCCCTCATGATCGGCACGATCTGGCTCGGACACCGCACGCTGCGCGGCGCCGTACCCGTGCTGTACGGCATTTCCGTCCTGCTCACCGCCGCGGTCCTGACCCCGCTCGGCTCGACCATCAACGGCTCGCACGCCTGGATCCAGATCGGTGGCGGCTTCTCCCTCCAGCCCTCCGAATTCGCCAAGATCACGATCATCCTCGGGATGGCGATGCTGCTGGCGGCCAGGGTGGACGCGGGAGACCGGGCGCATCCCGATCACCGTACGGTCGTCCAGGCGCTCGCCCTGGCCGCGCTGCCCATCGGGATCATCATGCTGATGCCGGACCTCGGCTCGGTGATGGTCATCGTGGTGATCGTGCTCGGCATCCTGCTGGCCTCGGGCGCCTCCAACCGCTGGGTCATCGGACTGGTGGCCATCGGCGCCAGCGGTGCCATCGCGGTCTGGCAGTTCGGACTGCTCGACGACTACCAGCTCAACCGCTTCGCCGCCTTCGCCAACCCCGAGCTCGACCCGGCGGGCGTCGGCTACAACACCAACCAGGCGCGGATCGCGATCGGTTCGGGCGGTCTGACCGGCACGGGCCTCTTCAACGGCCACCAGACCACCGGCCAGTTCGTGCCCGAGCAGCAGACCGACTTCATCTTCACCGTCGCGGGGGAGGAGCTGGGCTTCCTCGGCGCGGGCCTGATCATCGTGCTGCTGGGCATCGTCCTGTGGCGCGCCTGCCGTATCGCCCGCGACACCTCCGAGCTGTACGGCACGGTGGTGGCTGCCGGGATCATCGCCTGGTTCGCGTTCCAGGCGTTCGAGAACATCGGCATGACGCTCGGCATCATGCCGGTCGCGGGCCTCCCGCTGCCCTTCGTCTCGTACGGCGGCACCTCCATGTTCGCCGTCTGGATCGCCATCGGGCTGCTGCAGTCGATCAAGATGCAGCGGCCGGTCTCGGCCTAGGCGGACCCGTGCGGGATGTCGCGCTCCGGGCTGGGCCGGTAGATTCAATTCATGGCGGAACAGTCGCGCGAGATCGAGCGTAAGTACGACGCCCCCGAGAGCGGACTTCCCGACCTGACCGGTGTCCCAGGCGTGGCCGCCGTGGTCGACAGAGGCGTGACCAGCCTCGATGCCACCTACTACGACACCGAGGACGAGCGGCTCGCCGCGGCCGCCATCACCCTGCGCCGCCGCACGGGCGGCGGCGACGAGGGCTGGCACCTCAAACTGCCGGTCGATACGGATGTCCGCGAGGAGATCCGCGCCCCGCTCTCCGCCCGCCTGCCGAAGGAGCTGGCCGGGCTCGTACGGTCCCGGGTCCGGCACGCCCCGCTCCTGCCCATCGTCCGGTTGCGGTCCGAGCGCGATGTGCACCACGTCGTCGACGCCGAGGGACGGCTGCTCGCGGAGGTGAGCACCGACCAGGTCACCGCGGAGCGGCTGAGCGGCGAGGAGGGGGCCGTGCCCCGGACCGCCGACTGGACCGAGGTCGAGGTCGAACTGGCCGAGGGTGCCGGCCGGAAGCTGCTCGACGCGATCGAACGGGTCCTGACGCATGCCGGAATGCGGCGCGCCACCGGCCCCTCCAAGCTCGCGCGGGCGCTGGCGGAGACGCGAACGCCCGGCGCGGAGGACGAGGAGGAGACGCAGGGGAGGGCCGGGAAGGCGGGCAAGAGGAAGTCACCCAAGGCCAAGAGGGGGAAGGCCAAGGCCGGCAAGGGCACGAGGGACGCCAGGGCCGCGACCGCCGATGCCGCCAAGGGCAAGGCGCCCGTCGCCGGGAAAACGGCCGGCGACCATGTCCTCCAGTACCTCCGCGCCCAGCTCGATGTCATCGTCGAGCTCGACCCCGCCGTGCGCCGTGACCAGCACGACTCCGTCCACCGCATGCGCGTCGCCACCCGCCGCCTGCGCAGCACCTTCAAGTCGTTCCGCACGATCCTCGACCGCGACGTCACCGACCCCGTCAGCGACGAGCTGAAATGGCTCGCCGCCGAGCTGGGCGTCGACCGGGACCGCGAGGTCCTCACCGCCCGCCTCTACGAGCGGCTGACCGAACTCCCGCGGCCGCTGATCACGGGACCCGTCCGCGCCCGGCTCCGCACCTGGTCCAACGCCCGCCGCCGCGGATCGCGCCGCCATGTCATCGCCACCCTCGACAGCGACCGCTATCTCGACCTCCTCGACACCCTCGACGCGCTGCTCGCCGAACCCCCGCTGCGCCGCGCCGCCGGCCGGGCCGCCCGCGTCGTGCTGCCGCGCGCCGTACTCCGCGACTTCGACCGTCTCGCCCGGCGCGTGAACGTCGCCCTGGCCACGCCCCGCGGCCACGACCGGGACGTCGCCGTGCACGAGGCCCGCAAGGCGGCCAAGCGCCTGCGCTACGCCGCCGAGGCCGCCCGGCCCGCGCTCGGCAAGCCCGCGAAGCGCCTCGTACGGCACATGAAGGCGCTCCAGGACGCCCTCGGCGACCACCAGGACAGCGTGGTCGCGCGTACCGCGCTGCGCGAGCTCGCCGTCGAGGCGCAGAAGGCCCACGAGAGCTCCTTCACCTTCGGGGTGCTGTACGGGCACGAGGAGGCGCAGGCGGACGCACGCGAGGCCGAGCTGCCCCGCGCCTGGCGCGAGGCGTCTCGGAAGAAGCTGCTGGCGGCGCTGCGGAGCTGAGCGTGCGGCCCGGGGCGACCGGGCGTCCGGGCCGAGCCGCGGAGCCGATCATGCGCCCGCCGGGCGCGCTCCGTGCGCACGGTACGCTGGATGGTCACCCCCGCCCGCTCACGAGAGACACAGTGATGCCTGTCGAGTCGGTCTTCCCACGCCTGGAAGCGCTTCTCCCGCACGTCCAGAAGCCCATCCAGTACGTCGGAGGAGAGCTCAACTCCACCGTCAAGGACTGGGACGCCTGCGATGTGCGCTGGGCGCTCATGTATCCCGACGCGTACGAGGTCGGGCTGCCCAACCAGGGCGTCATGATCCTTTACGAGGTGCTCAACGAGCGCGAGGGCGTCCTCGCGGAGCGGACGTACAGCGTCTGGCCGGACCTCGAGGCGCTCATGCGCGAGCACGGTCTCCCGCAGTTCACCGTGGACGCCCACCGCCCCGTCAGCGCCTTCGACGTACTCGGTGTCTCCTTTGCGACGGAGCTCGGCTACACCAATCTGCTGACCACTCTCGATCTCTCCGGCATCCCCATGGAGGCCAAGGACCGTACCGAGGACCACCCGGTCGTGATGGCCGGAGGCCACGCCGCCTTCAACCCCGAGCCGATCGCGGACTTCATCGACTGCGCCGTCATCGGCGACGGCGAGCAGGCCGTCCTCGAGGTCACCGAGATCATCCGGACCTGGAAGGGCGAGGGCCGCCCGGGCGGCCGCGACGAACTGCTCTTCCGCCTCGCGCGGACCGGCAGCGTCTACGTCCCGAAGTTCTACGACGTGGAGTACCTCGCCGACGGCCGGATCTCCCGTGTCGTACCGAACCGGTCCGGCGTGCCGTGGCGCGTCTCCAAGCACACCGTCATGGACCTCGACGAGTGGCCCTACCCCAAGCAGCCGCTCGTCCCGCTCGCCGAGACCGTGCACGAGCGGATGTCCGTGGAGATCTTCCGCGGCTGCACCCGCGGCTGCCGCTTCTGCCAGGCGGGCATGATCACCCGCCCGGTGCGCGAGCGCAGCATCACGGGCATCGGCGACATGGTCGACAAGGGCCTGAAGAGCACCGGCTTCGAGGAGGTCGGCCTCCTCTCGCTCTCCTCCGCGGACCATACGGAGATCGGCGACGTCGCGAAGGGTCTGGCCGACCGGTACCAGGAGGACAAGATCGGCCTGTCCCTCCCCTCGACGCGGGTGGACGCCTTCAACATCGACCTGGCCAACGAGCTGACCCGCAACGGCCGCAGATCCGGCCTCACCTTCGCCCCCGAGGGCGGATCCGAGCGCATCCGCAAGGTCATCAACAAGATGGTCTCGGAGGAGGACCTGATCCGGACCGTCGCCACCGCGTACGGCAACGGCTGGCGCCAGGTGAAGCTGTACTTCATGTGCGGTCTGCCGACCGAGACCGACGACGATGTGCTGCAGATCGGCGACATGGCGGTGAACGTCATCGCCAAGGGCCGTGAGGTCTCCGGCAAGAACGACATCCGCTGCACGGTCTCCATCGGCGGCTTCGTGCCCAAGCCGCACACGCCGTTCCAGTGGGCGCCGCAGCTCTCCGCGGAGGGCACCGACGCGCGCCTGGAGAAGCTCCGCGACAAGATCCGCGGTGACAAGAAGTACGGCCGCTCCATCGGCTTCCGCTACCACGACGGCAAGCCCGGAATCGTCGAGGGCCTCCTCTCGCGCGGCGACCGGCGCGTCGGCGCCGTCATCCGGGCGGTGTACGAGGACGGCGGCCGCTTCGACGGCTGGCGCGAGTACTTCTCGTACGACCGCTGGATGGAGTGCGCCGGGAAGACGCTGCCGGCGTACGGCGTGGACGTCGACTGGTACACGACCCGCGAGCGCGCCTACGAGGAGGTCCTGCCCTGGGACCACCTGGACTCGGGCCTGGACAAGGACTGGCTCTGGGAGGACTGGCAGGACGCGCTCGACGAGACCGAGGTCGAGGACTGCCGCTGGACGCCCTGCTTCGACTGCGGCGTCTGTCCTCAGCTCGACCTCGACATCCAGATCGGCCCGACGGGCAAGAAGCTCCTTCCCCTGACGGTCGTGAAGTAGCACCGCAGAGCCTGATCGGCCCGGTCGCCCGCACGGGGCGGCCGGGGCCGCTGTGCAACCGTGTTCCGTCACCATGCGTGTGCGTGAGTGACGGAACATCACGGGGAGCTGGGGGAACGGCATGGACGACCGGCCGGTGTCACTGGTCAAGCACGGTGAGAGTGCCGTGGCCGAACGACCGCCGGAGCGTCTGCCCGACCGGGCGGCACCGGCCGAGGGCTGCCTGACCGTCGCCATCCGTATGCCGGTGCGGATCATCGCCCTGATCGTCGTCGTCCCCGTACGCCTCGTCTGGGACGCGCTCGTCGCCTGCGGCAAGGCACTGGAGCGTACGGTGCTGCGGCCTCTCGGGCGGGCACTGGCCTGGCTGTGGCGCACACTCGTCGTCGCCCCGTGCCACGCGGTGGGCCGGGCGCTGGCCTGGATGTGGCGGACGCTGATCGTCGTCCCGTTCACCGCGATCGGCCGCGCCCTGGCCTGGACGGGCCGGACCCTGGTCGTGACGCGCTCGCCTGGCTCTGGCGGCGGCTGATAGCTCCGGCGGGCCGCGGTCTGGGCAGTGGCCTGGTCTGGCTCGCGAAGGCACTGTTCGTGTGGCCGTGGGCCGCCCTCCACCGGTACGTCCTCGCGCCCGCCGGCCGTGCTGCCGGCACCGCACTCGTCTGGCTGGGCCGCCATCTCGTCGCGATCCCGGCCGCCGCACTGTACGCCCAGGTGCTCACGCCCCTCGGCCATGGCCTCACCTGGCTCGGCCGCACGCTGCGCGCGGGAGCGGCAGCCGTGGTGCGCGGCACGGGCATCGCCCTTGTCGCGCTCGGCCGCTACGCGATCGTGGTGCCGGCCGTCGCGCTCCACCGGTATGTGCTCACTCCGCTCGGCGGCGCCCTGGTGTGGCTGGGCCGGACGCTGGTCGTCGTGCCGCTCGCCGCCCTCTGGCGCTGGGTCCTGCGGCCCGTCGGGCACGGCTTCGCCGTAGTCGGCCGGGAGATCGGCGAGGCGCTGGGGCACGCCTGGCGGGCGGCGGCGTACATCTCCCGCGCCATCTGGCGCTGCCTCGCGACGCTCTTCCGGTGGATCTTCGTCGAGCCCGTCCGCTGGGCGTACCGCGCGGTGCTGACACCCGTCGGTCATGCCGTGCGCGACCATCTCTGGCGCCCGGTCGGCCGCGTCCTACGGGAGGCCGGCCAGGGGGTGCGCCAGGCTCTTGCGGCCGCGCGGCAGAGCGTGCGGCAGGCCCGCGACGAGGCCTCCCGGCTGTTGTTCGGCAAACCCCGCCGGGAACCCCTGCCCGCCCGGGCACGTACTCTAGGCAGTAGTACGACCGTTCCGACGAAGGACTGAACGACACTGGGCAAGCGACAGCCCGAAGGCCCTCCGCCCGCACCCGCGGTGCAGCGCATCCGACTGCGCTACACCAAGCGCGGCCGCCTCCGGTTCACCAGTCACCGCGACTTCCAGCGCGCTTTCGAGCGGGCCCTGCGCCGCGCCGAGGTCCCCATGGCCTATTCGGCGGGCTTCACCCCGCATCCCAAGGTGTCGTACGCCAATGCCGCACCCACCGGCACGGGCAGCGAGGGCGAGTATCTGGAGATCGCCCTCACCGAGGCGCGCGACCCCGAGAAGCTGCGATTGCTGCTCGACGAGTCGCTGCCCGACGGCCTCGACATCACCGAGGCCGTCGAGGCACGGACGAGCGGCCTGGCCGATCGTCTGGAGGCGTCGGTCTGGGAGCTGCGGCTCGACGGGGTCGGATTCCCGGAGGCCGAGAGGGCCGTCGCGAGCTTCCTCGCCGCGGAGACCGTCCAGGTCGAGCGGCGCACGAAAAACGGAATGCGCACCTTCGACGCCCGCACCGCGGTTGTCGCTCTCGAGGCCGCCGAAGGGGCGGCTGATAGGCCCGAGGAGGGGGCCTGTGCGATACTGCGGCTGGTTGTCCGGCATTCGACACCTGCCGTACGACCTGACGACGTCCTGTCCGGCCTCCGAGCCACGGCCGACCTGGCGCCGCCGGTCCCCGCTGCGGTGACCAGGCTGGCGCAGGGGCCGCTCGATGCGGAGTCCGGCTCGGTGACCGACCCGCTCGCCCCCGACCGCGAGGCAGTCACGGCCGCCCCACCCACGGCCGCCGGACCGACCGCCGCGACGGGAGCACCGCCCTTTAGCGAGGGAGCGCCGGAAGGTTCCGCGTAGGACCCGTCGACGCGCCGCCGATGCACCAGGGAGCCACCCGGGTCCGGCCGGCGCACCGAGACAGCAGACTTTCGCCGGTGCCGGCCACACGGCCCCGGCGAGTGAGACTTAGCTCCCGTGTGGCGCCCGCGCCCCGGGCCGCGGCACCGCGTACATCGCGCGGGCCGCGGACGGAACCGGTGCGGCGCCCGGGAGCGTGACGGGAGAACCGCCCGCATGCTCGAGCCGATCGAGCCCACGGAGGCGCTGAACAGCGTCGCCGGGGCCAGCTCAGAGAACACCAGTCCCAGCGATCACCTGCCGCCGCGTCGCAGGCGTCGTGCCGCGTCCCGGCCGGCCGGCCCGCCCGGCGCCGCGACGGCGGACGACACCGCGTCGGCCATACCGGCCACGGGTTTCGCGGCCGAGGCCACGAAGGAGACGGCGGTGTCCGCCGCCGCATCCGAATCGTCCGGTGACGCGCCCGTACAGGCGCCTGTACAGGCGGCCGGGGAGCGCGCAGTGACAGCCGGCATGACGGACCCGCTCGCCGAGGGCGAGGGGGAAGCCGCCGAGGAGACGGAGGCGGCAGCAGCGCAGGCCGTCGGCGATTCCGTGAGCGAAAGCGTCGCTGCCGCGGAGGAGACGAAGCCGGCCCGTACGCGCCGTCGTGCGACGCGCAAGGCGACGGCTCCTGCCGGTCCGCCGCAGGCCCAGGACACCGACCCGTCCGCCGCTGCGGTGACCACCGCGCCGGTGGCCGCCTCGGCCGGTTCCGAGGCGCCGGAGCCCGCGACCGTGACGGCCGGCGACGCCGGCGCGTCCGGTGGCGAGGACGCCGCCGAGGCGAAGCCGGCCCGATCGCGCCGTCGTGCGACGCGCAAGGTCACCGCTGCCGCGGGTACGCCGCAGCCCCAGGAGGACGCCTCCGCAGGAGCCGCGCCCGACGCAGCGCCGACGGCCGAGGCCCCGGCGTCCGGGGAGAGCACCGCCCCCGCGGAGTCCGCCGCGCCCGCCGAGGACGCGAAGCCCGCGCGGACCCGCCGCCGCGCCACCCGCAAGTCCGCGGAGGCGCCCGCGGAGCAGCAGGCCCCCGCGGCCGATGCCGCCGCGACGCCCGCCGCTCAGAGCGCGGAAGCCGCTCCGGCCGGGGAGGACGAGGCGCCCCGCGCCCGTACGCGCCGCAGGTCGCGCAAGGCTGCCGCCGAGGCCGAGCCGCAGCCGTCCGCGACCACCGACGAGAGCGCTACCGCGGAACCCGCCGACAAGACCGCCGGGACTCCGGAGCCCGAGGCTGCCGTGAGGTCCGGGGCGAAGCGCCGTCGGCAGCCCCCCAGCGCCGTCTTCCAGGCACCCGTTTTCACCGAGCCGATGTTCCAGACCCCGGAGCGTGCCGCGGCCGCCGCCGCGGAGGCCTCCGAGGAGCGGGACGAGGACGAGACGGCGGAGGAGGCGAAGCCCGCGGCGTCCAGCGGTTCCCGCCGGCGCCGCCGCCGGGGCGGAGGGGACGAGGAGCAGCCCGCCGCCGAGAAGGCCGAGTCCCCGCAGTCCGCCGAGGAGTCCTCGGGCGCCGAGGACGAGGGCGAGGGCGGCGACTCCGCCGACGAGTCGGGCGACCGCCCGGCACGTCGCCGCCGTCGCGGTGGCCGTCGCCGTCGCCGTGGCGAGACCGCCGAGGGCGCGGCCACGGACTCCGCCGACGACCAGGGCGAGGACGAGGGCGACGAGTCCGAGGAGCGCGAGTCCGAGGAGAACGAGTCCTCCGGCGGCTCGAGCAGCAGCAGCCGTCGCCGCCGCCGTCGCCGCCGTCGCAGCGGTGACGGCCCCGAGTCCGGCGAGAGCGGTTCCGAGGACGACCCGGAGCGTACGGTCGTCAAGATCCGTGAGCCGCGCCCGAAGTCCGAGCCGGCCGACGAGGTGCAGTCCATCAAGGGCTCGACCCGGCTGGAGGCGAAGAAGCAGCGCCGCCGCGAGGGCCGCGAGCAGGGCCGCCGCCGTGTGCCGATCATCACCGAGGCCGAGTTCTTGGCCCGCCGGGAGGCCGTCGAGCGTGTGATGGTGGTGCGCCAGCAGGGCGACCGCACCCAGATCGGTGTGCTGGAGGACGACGTCCTCGTCGAGCACTTCGTGAACAAGGAGCAGGCCACCAGCTACGTCGGCAACGTCTACCTGGGCAAGGTCCAGAACGTCCTGCCGTCCATGGAGGCCGCGTTCGTCGACATCGGCAAGGGGCGGAACGCCGTCCTGTACGCCGGTGAGGTCAACTTCGAGGCGCTGGGCATGGCCAACGGCCCGCGCCGTATCGAGACCGCGCTGAAGTCCGGCCAGTCCGTCCTCGTCCAGGTCACCAAGGACCCGATCGGTCACAAGGGCGCCCGGCTCACCAGCCAGGTCTCCCTGCCCGGCCGCTACCTGGTCTACGTGCCCGAGGGCTCGATGACCGGTATCAGCCGCAAGCTCCCCGACACCGAGCGCGCCCGCCTGAAGCAGATCCTGAAGAAGATCGTCCCCGAGGACGCGGGCGTCATCGTCCGTACCGCCGCGGAGGGCGCCAGCGAGGACGAGCTGCGGCGGGACGTCGAGCGTCTGCAGGCGCAGTGGGAGGAGATCCAGAAGAAGTCGAAGAACGGCAACGCGCCGACGCTTCTCTACGGCGAACCGGACATGACCGTCCGGGTTGTCCGCGACATCTTCAACGAGGACTTCTCCAAGGTCATCGTCAGCGGTGACGAGGCCTGGGAGACCATCCACGGGTACGTCTCGCACGTCGCGCCCGACCTCACCGAGCGCCTCCAGAAGTGGACGTCGGATGTCGACGTCTTCGCCTCGAACCGGATCGACGAGCAGCTCATGAAGGCGCTGGACCGCAAGGTCTGGCTGCCGAGCGGCGGTTCGCTGGTGATCGACCGGACCGAGGCGATGATCGTCATCGACGTCAACACCGGGAAGTTCACCGGTCAGGGCGGCAACCTCGAGGAGACGGTCACCAGGAACAACCTGGAGGCGGCAGAGGAGATCGTGCGCCAGCTCCGGCTGCGCGACCTCGGCGGCATCATCGTCATCGACTTCATCGACATGGTGCTGGAGTCCAACCGGGACCTGGTGCTGCGGCGCCTGCTGGAGTGCCTGGGCCGGGACCGTACGAAGCACCAGGTCGCCGAGGTCACCTCGCTGGGCCTGGTCCAGATGACCCGTAAGCGCGTCGGCCAGGGGCTGCTGGAGTCGTTCTCCGAGACCTGTGTGCACTGCAACGGGCGCGGCGTCATCGTCCACGTCGACCAGCCGACCTCGGCCGGTGGCGGGGGCGGCGGCAAGCGCAAGAAGAAGGGCAAGGGCGGTGGCCAGCCCGAGCCGACTCCGGCCCACGCGCATGTGCACGAGCCGGAGGTCATCGAGGCCGAGGCCGAGACATCGCCCGAGGCCGTGGCGGACGCCCGCCCGGACGTCTCCGAGCCGAAGGCGCTTCCCGAGCCGGCCTTCGAGCCGGACGAGGAGCTGTTCAGCAGCGCCGAGGAGGCGGAGGCCGCCGCGGGCCGCGGCCGCCGGCGCCGCCGGGCCACCCGCAAGGTGTCCGCGCCGGCCGGGCCGCCGAAGGCCGCCGAGGACGCCGCCGTGGTCGTCGCGCCGACGGCGCCGCACCGCGAGACGCGCGAGGACGAGGCGCAGAGCCCCGAGCCGGTCGCGGAGGCGGCCGAGCCCGCGCCCCCGCGCGCCCGTCGCCGGGCGACGCGCAAGGCCACGTCCCCGGCCGGGCCGCCGAAGGCCGCCGAGGGCGAGGCGTCCGCCGGTGAGCCGGAGCAGGCAGCCCCGGGCTCGGCGCCCGAGGCCGCGGCCGCGGCCGAGGTGACGGAGGCGGGTGCCGAGGCACCGGCCAAGAAGACCGCCCGTAAGTCGGCCACCAAGAAGGCACCGGCCAAGAAGGCGGCCGCCAAGAAGACCGCGGCGAAGAAGACCACGGCCAAGAAGGCGACGTCGAAGAAGGCGACGACCAAGAAGGCCACGAAGAAGACGGTGGCGGCGGACCAGTCCGCGCCGGCCGTCTCCGCCCCGGCCGACGAGTAGTCACGACCCCGGGCCGTTCCCTTGTGGAGCGGCCCGGGGCCGGTTTGACCGCCTGGTCAAGGCCCCGTAACCTTGACCGTCGGCGTTTGTACGCCAACCCCTGAGCAAATCCCTCCCGGTTCGCCGGGAGAGGCCGCTCGTCCTTCCGGATAACACGGGCTTTCCCGGCCCGTGTGAGCGGCTGGCGTCATGGGTCCCGTTCAACGAGCAGAGAGTGAGTTCCGCGTGTACGCGATCGTGCGCAGCGGTGGCCGCCAGCACAAGGTGGCTGTCGGCGACATCGTCGAGGTTGACAGGATTTCCACCGGCAAGGTGGGCGACACGGTCGAGCTCTCGACCCTGCTCGTAGTCGACGGCGAGGCCGTGACCAGCGACCCGTGGGTGCTGGCCGGGATCAAGGTGCAGGCCGAGGTCGTGGATCACCACAAGGGTGCCAAGATCGACATCCTGCGTTACAAGAACAAGACCGGATACCGTCGTCGTCAGGGCCACCGTCAGCAGTACACGGCCCTGAAGATCACCGGCATCCCCGCGGCTGCGAAGTAAGGGACTGAGGAGAGATGGCACACAAGAAGGGCGCATCGTCCACTCGGAACGGTCGCGACTCCAATGCCCAGCGGCTCGGCGTGAAGCGCTTCGGCGGTCAGGTCGTCAACGCGGGTGAGATCCTGGTCCGCCAGCGCGGCACCCACTTCCACCCGGGCTCCGGCGTGGGCCGTGGTGGCGACGACACGCTGTTCGCCCTCGCCGCCGGTGCGGTCGAGTTCGGCACCGCACGTGGTCGCAAGGTCGTGAACATCGTCCCGGTCGCCGAGTAATTCGGCCCCGGCACGACACAGAGCACCTTTCCGAGGGCGGACCCCTTTTCCCTGCGTGGGGAAGCGGGTCCGCCCTCGGCGCGTTGACACAAGTGCCGGGTCCACCGGCACCGCACGGCATCACGACATTCCCGTACGCCTGGCCGTTCCGACGGGACCGGCGTACGCCATATCCCGTACGTCAGATCCGTACGTACGACGTCACTGGAGGCAACCGCATGACCACCTTCGTGGACCGCGTCGAGCTGCATGTCGCCGCGGGTAACGGGGGCCATGGCTGCGCCTCCGTGCACCGGGAGAAGTTCAAGCCGCTGGGCGGCCCCGACGGCGGCAACGGCGGCCGCGGCGGCGATGTGACCCTGGTCGTCGACCAGTCCGTCACCACACTGCTCGACTACCACCACAGCCCGCACCGCAAGGCCACCAACGGCAAGCCCGGCGAGGGCGGCAACCGCTCGGGCAAGGACGGCACGGACCTCGTCCTCCCCGTCCCGGACGGCACCGTCGTCCTCGACAAGCAGGGCAACGTCGTCGCCGACCTGGTCGGCCAGGGCACGCGCTTCGTCGCCGCCCAGGGCGGCCGCGGCGGCCTGGGCAATGCCGCACTCGCCTCGGCCCGCCGCAAGGCGCCCGGCTTCGCGCTGCTGGGCGAGCCCGGCCACTCCGGTGACGTCGTCCTGGAGCTGAAGACCGTCGCCGACGTGGCACTCGTCGGCTATCCGAGCGCGGGCAAGTCCTCGCTGATCTCGGTGCTCTCGGCAGCCAAGCCGAAGATCGCGGACTATCCCTTCACCACGCTCGTCCCCAACCTCGGTGTGGTGACGGCCGGTTCGACCGTCTACACCATCGCGGACGTGCCCGGCCTGATCCCGGGCGCCAGCCAGGGCAAGGGCCTGGGCCTGGAGTTCCTGCGCCACGTCGAGCGCTGCTCGGTGCTCGTGCACGTCCTGGACTGCGCGGCGCTGGAGTCCGAGCGCGACCCGGTCACCGACCTCGACGTGATCGAGGCCGAGCTGGCGGAGTACGGCGGTCTGGGCGACCGGCCGCGGATCGTCGCGCTCAACAAGACCGACATCCCCGACGGCAAGGACCTCGCGGACATCATCCGCCCCGATCTCGAGGCCCGCGGCTTCCAGGTATTCGACGTGTCCGCGGTCTCCCATGCCGGGCTGAAGGAGCTGTCCTTCGGCCTCGCCAAGATCATTGCCGATGCGCGGGCGGCCAAGCCGGTGGACGAGGCGACCAGGATCGTCATCCGCCCCAAGGCCGTGGACGACGCGGGCTTCACGGTCACCGAGGAGAACGGCTTCTACCGGGTGCTCGGCGAGAAGCCCGAACGCTGGGTCCGCCAGACCGACTTCGCCAACGACGAGGCCGTGGGCTACCTCGCCGACCGGCTCAACCGCCTCGGAGTCGAGGAGGAGTTGATGAAGGCCGGCGCCCGTCCCGGCGACGAGGTCGTCATCGGAGGCGAGGACGACGCGGTCGTCTTCGACTGGGAGCCGACCATGGCGACCGGCGCGGCGATGCTCGGCCGCCGTGGCGAGGACCACCGCATGGAGTCCCCGCGCCCGGCCACACAGCGCCGCCGCGACCGCCAGGCGGAGCGCGACGAGGCGCAGGAGGAGTACGAGGGCTTCGACCCCTTCGCGTAGGAGCACGGGGCCCGGACGCACCTCCGGGCCCCCGCAGCACTGAGGCCCGGGAACGACACCAGTCGTTCCCGGGCCTCAAGCGTTCTCCTGCCGGCGTGCTCAACGCCCGTCCGCGGCTGCCCGGTGGGTCGGCACCCGCTCCGGACATGCGGCCCGGCGGGCGGCGCTACGCGGTGACCGAGTCCTCCGCGCCGGTCGCCTCGGCCTCGGCGTCCTCCTCGATGCCCTCGACCTCACGCTGCGCAGGCAGCTCGGTCGCCAGCCGCGCCGTCATCCGCGCCCGGCGCTCGTCCGCCTTGACGGCCAGCTCCAGCGACGCCGCGTCGAAGCGTGCCAGCGACGGCGGGTCGGAGGGGCCGAGCAGGTGCTCCTTCAGCTCGGCGCGGGCGGCGACGAGCGTGTCCTTCTCAGGATTGCGCACGGCCTCCAGCAGCGCCGGGATGCCCTTCGCCTTCGGCCCGAGGATCGTGGCCGCCCGTACGGTCGGGAAGCCGGCCTTGAAGTCCTCCTCGCGGAGCCCGCTGGTGTTCGCCACCGCGTACGGCTTCTCACTCGAGAGGTAGTCGGAGACCACGCTGGAGACATCGCTGATCAGCAGATCGGCCTGGTTGAAGCAGGTGTAGATCGCGGGGCGGGCCGCGGTGATGATCTGGTGCTCCCACTCCGGGAAGGAGGCCCAGTAGGCGGTCTCCCAGGCCGCGGTGGCCTCGGCGACGGCGGCGGCGCGGCCGGTGTCGGGGGAGCCCTGGAGCTTCATCCGCTCGATCTCGTCCGCGGAGGCCCGGAAGGCGGTGCTGGTGAGGCGGTCCAACTCGGCGGTGCGGCGGGCCAGTTCGGCTGCTGCCTCGGGGCCGGGACGCGTCCCCGAGCGGCGCGCGTTCGCCTCGGTGATCATCGCCTGGATGCGCTCGTTGGCGCGGCCCGCGCGCGGGTCGACGGAACCGGTCATCGGGTGCGGCTTGTAGAGCAGGCGCACCTTGGGGTCGTCGAGCAGTTCGCGGACGATGTTCTCGCCGGCCAGGATGACCGAGGTGTTGCCCGGGTCGTTGGTCCAGCCCTCCCAGGTGGGGGCATAGAGCACGGTGGTGTACGGCGAGGTCGGCGAGCCCACGTACGGCCGGATCGGGGCGAGCTGCGGCCGGCCGACCTCCACGACGTCCTTGTCCTCGACGCCGATGTCGGCGAGCTGGTAGCGCTCGCGCGCGGCGGGACCTGCCACCCACACCTCGTCGTACGCCTTCGCGTACGGGTTGCAGCTCGACAGCTTGTCGCTCTCGCCGTGGTTGATGAAGGCGTGCTTGATCGAGGGGATGCGCAGCACCTGCGAGGTCTTGCCGGAGTTCGCCGGGTGCAGCAGGACCTTGAGCGTCGAGTGCTCCAGGTTCATCAGATGCGCGACCTTCGGGATGCAGACGATCGGCACGTCCGTCGCGTCGATCTTCTGCACCATGAACCGCTCGCGCAGCACGATGAGCGGCCTGCCCTCCAGCGAGGCGACCGTCGAGAGCCACATGTTGGCCTGGTACGCGGAGGTGGTGCCGCCGGAGAAGTACATGCCGACGGTCGGCCGGTAGTCGGCGAGCCATGCGTCCAGCCACTCCAGCGCCGCCCGCTCGTTCGCGGGCCGCTTCCCCGGCAGCAGCCAGGTGCCCAGGTACACGGTGCCGAAGACACTGAGCGCCAGGGCGAGGCCGAGGCCGATACCGCCGTAGAGGGCGTCCTTGGTGGCGGCCGTCACCATCAGGCCCGCCGTGGCCGGCACGGAGAAGGTCAGCAGCCGGTGACCCGGGCGTCGCGCCAGGATGCGCGGCGGCGCGGTGTGCAGACGCAGGGCGGAAGTGTCGATGTTCCGGGTGGCGATCGGCAGCGTGCGGGTGCGGCGGACCAGCACCGCGACCGCCTGGCAGGCGAAGTGCACCAGGTAGAAGGACAGAAGGGCGATCGTGAGCGGCGACTGCTCGTGCAGCGGGTTGATGCCCTCGATCCGCAGCAGCCCCACGAGGATCAGCATGTCGCGCAGGAGCTGCCGTACGGTGACGTCGAACCGGATTCTGCCCAGCAGCGACAGCAGGCCGGGCTGCTTGTGCTGCAGATAGAGATCGAGGCCGAGACCCACCGCGGAGGCGGCGGCGAAAGTCGGCACGTTGGGCAGCAGTGCCCCCGCGAGCTGGGCCGTGAAGGCCGCGAACATCGTGAACAGCGCGACGAGCTGCACGATGCGACGGGGGGCGAGTCCGGCAGATGGCACTGGCTGGGCTCCTGGTGGAGGCGATCGGATGGGGGAGGACCGGCAGGCGGCCGCCTCACGCCGGTGCCGCACGGGGGCGACGGCGGCGAGAATGACCCCTGACCGTATTGCGTACGCGTCCCGCATGACAATCTGCCGTGACCGCATTCACCATGAATGGGACCAAAGCCACTGAACCAAATGGCCGATTGTGGCCTCCGCCACTTCGGTACCGGCGAGTTCTTTGCGCCATGCCTCGGCCCGTCCCTTTCGCGCGCGTCCCGGTCCGGCGTGTGCCCTTGCCCCGGCCGTCCGCCGATCGGGACGGAACGCCGCCGCCCGCGCCCGCTGACGTAGATTGCGAGGCGGAGAGCACGATCGATCAGTGGGGACGCAAGGGTGTCTGGGGCAGCAGGGTCAGCAGGGGTGCGGGACGGGGTCGCGGGCGCGCGCAGGGTCGTGGTCAAGGTCGGCTCGTCGTCCCTGACCACCGCGGCGGGCGGCCTCGACGCCGACCGCGTGGACGCGCTGGTCGACGTCCTGTCCGCCGCTCGCGGCGGCGGTGAGCGGGAGGTCGTCCTCGTCTCCTCCGGTGCCATCGCCGCCGGGCTCGCCCCGCTCGGACTGCGGCGCAGGCCCCGGGACCTGGCCCGGCAGCAGGCCGCGGCGAGCGTCGGCCAGGGCCTGCTGGTGGCCCGTTACACCGCCTCCTTCGCCCGACACGGCGTCCGTGTCGGGCAGGTGCTGCTGACCACCGACGACACCAGCCGCCGGGCCCACTACCGCAACGCCTACCGGACCCTGGACAAGCTCCTGGCGATGGGCGCCGTGCCGGTCGTCAACGAGAACGACACCGTCGCCACGGACGAGATCCGGTTCGGCGACAACGACCGGCTGGCGGCACTCGTCGCCCATCTCGTCCGGGCCGACCTGCTGGTACTGCTGTCCGACATCGACGGCCTCTACGACGGCGACCCCACGAGCCCGGGCACCACCCGCATCCCCGAGGTCGCCGGCCCCCAGGACCTCGACGGCGTCTCCATCGGCAGCGCGGGCAAGGCGGGCGTGGGCACCGGCGGCATGGTCACCAAGGTCGAGGCGGCCCGTATCGCCGCCGCGGCCGGCGTCCCGGTCGTCCTCACCTCCGCCACGCACGCGGCCGACGCGCTCGCGGGCCGTACCACCGGCACGTACTTCCACCCCACCGGCCGGCGCTCCGCCGACCGGCTGCTGTGGCTCGCCCACGCCTCGACACCGCGCGGTTCGCTGACCCTGGACGACGGCGCCGTCCGCGCCGTGGTCGAGAGGCGCACCTCCCTGCTGCCGGCCGGAATCGCCGCCGTGGAGGGGGACTTCAGCGCCGGCGACCCGATCGAGCTGCGCGATGCGGAGGGGCGCGCGGTCGCCCGCGGACTCGTCAATTTCGACGCAAAAGAGATCCCCCTTCTCCTCGGCCGGTCGACGCGCGATCTCGCCCGCGAGCTGGGCCCGGCGTACGAACGCGAGGTCGTGCACCGTGACGATCTGGTCGTCCTCAAGCACTGACGAACACCATCGGCGGAGGTTCGGTGAAAAGTCCGGCCATTCCACGGTGACCTTCCGGAAAACCGCCCGAAGCGACGCACAGGGCTGGTCAACTTTGATGCACGGACAGTGCATCGCGCCGCGTTCGCCCATGGACGACGGCATCAAACTGGCTTCGCCCGCCGACGAGCGGAGCGCCGAGCAAGGCAGGAGGCGGCCCGTGAGACGAGGGCGCCCAGAAACGTTGCCCCGAGCCGGGGGCGATCCCGCGGCCGCGAGCCGGGGCACCCGCAGCCATGCCCGAAGGGCTGCGGGGGAGGGGCGGGCACTCACCAGCGTCGGCGGGGAGGAGCGCGCCGAGCGGCCCGGGCCGTCGGGCCGTGCCGCCGCCGGGCGTGAGCCGGAGGGCGACGGCCGCGAGGCGTCCCGGCTGTGGCACGTCACGCTCAGCGTCTCCGGGGGCGAGGCGCCCCTGCGGGAGGTCAGGCGGTCACTGGAGCAGCTCGCCCACGACCACCCGTTCCTGCTGACCAGCCGCTACGCAGGCGACCACGCCGAGATCCGCTACTGGGAGGAGGCGCGGGACCTGCACGACGCGGCGGCCGTCGCGCTCCGCCTCTGGGGCGAGCACCGTTCCACGGCGGGCCTGCCGCCCTGGGAGATCGTCGGTCTCGAGGTCATCGACCGTGAGACCTACCACCAGCGCGTGGCGGAGGGCTACGGACCGCCTCCGGCCGCGCAGGTGGGGGTCCATCCGTACTGACATCCGCCTCCGCCTGTCCGTACTGACGTCCGCCCCGTCCGTGCGTACCCGCCGGCCCCCCGTGGCGGACACCGCCGTCCAGCAGGCCGTTTCCCCGCCGCAGCGGCCCGTACGGCGTCTCGCAGTGCGGGACATCCGGCGGCTTCCGTCGTCCGGCTCAGTACGCTGCTAGGCATGAGCAGCAGCGACTTCCCCTCGCCCCTGGCCGACCCCACGCCGAAGTCTCCCGTCATCCACGCGGCCTACCGGGCCCGTGCGGCGGCGCAGACGCTGGCGACCCTGCCCCGGGCGGTCAAGGACGATGCACTGCTGGCGATGGCCGACGCACTCGAGGTGCGGACGAAGGAGATCGTCGAGGCCAACGCCGAGGACGTCGAGCGCGCCCGTGCCGCCGGCACCAGCGCGTCGATCGTCGACCGGCTGACCCTGACCCCCGAGCGGGTACGGGCCATCGCCTCGGACGTACGGGACGTGGTGGCCCTCCCCGACCCCGTCGGCGAGATCGTCCGCGGCTCCACCCTCCCCAACGGCATCGACCTGCGCCAGGTCCGCGTGCCGCTGGGCGTCATCGGGATCATCTACGAGGCCCGGCCCAACGTCACGGTGGACGCCGCCGCGCTGTGCCTGAAGTCGGGCAACGCGGTGCTGCTCCGCGGCTCCTCCTCGGCCTACGCCTCCAACAAGGCCCTGGTCACCGTCCTGCGCGACGCCGTCGGCGGCGCCGGACTGCCCGCGGACGCCGTCCAGCTCGTCCCGGGCGAGAGCCGCGACTCCGTACGCGAACTGATGCGCGCCCGCGGCATGGTCGACGTGCTGATCCCGCGCGGCGGTGCGGCCCTCATCCAGACCGTGGTCGAGGAGTCCATCGTCCCGGTCATCGAGACCGGCACCGGCAACTGCCACGTCTACGTCGACGCCCAGACCGACCTGTCCATGGCCGTGGACATCCTCATCAACTCCAAGGCGCAGCGCCCCAGCGTCTGCAACGCCGCCGAGACCCTCCTCGTCCACCAGGACATCGCGGCCGAGTTCCTGCCGCGGGCACTCGAGGCACTGGCCGATGCCGGAGTGACCGTGCACGGCGACGAGCGCGTGCTGGAGGCCGCCGAGAAGTCCGGCACGCGGGCCACCGTGGTCCCGGCGACGCTGGAGGACTGGGAGACCGAGTACCTCTCGTACGACATCGCCGCGGCCGTCGTGGACGACCTGGAGGCGGCGGTCGCGCACATCCGGCTGTGGAGTTCGGGCCACACCGAGGCGATCGTCACCACCTCCCAGTCCGCGGCCCGCCGGTTCACCCAGTTGGTCGATTCCACGACGGTCGCCGTCAACGCCTCGACGCGCTTCACCGACGGCGGTCAGTTCGGCTTCGGCGCCGAGATCGGCATCTCGACGCAGAAGCTGCACGCGCGGGGCCCGATGGGCCTGCCGGAGCTGACTTCCACCAAGTACGTGGTGACGGGGGACGGTCACACTCGGTGACCTAGGGGTCTGCCTGGATTTCGCCCTCGGCCTGCCCAAAAGGTCCCCACGGCCGTACTCTGGACGGGTGCCGGACGACGTGGGGGGCAGGCCGTTCCCGGACGGCGACGAGCCCGACAGCCACAGCCACGGGGCAGCGGACGAAGAGTTCGCCACCGTGGTGTTCGACGAGGAC
The DNA here is from genome assembly GCF_043199075.1 of Streptomyces sp. NPDC048639. Taxonomy (NCBI): domain Bacteria; kingdom Bacillati; phylum Actinomycetota; class Actinomycetes; order Kitasatosporales; family Streptomycetaceae; genus Streptomyces; species Streptomyces sp. NPDC048639. Next base: position 862,890 of record NZ_JBICVP010000001.1, on the reverse strand, counting down.
TTCGTCAGGGCGGCACGGATCCATGAGCCCACCGCCGTCGAGCGCATGCTGGCCGCTGCGCAGGCCCGTGCCGAGGCGGAGGCCATGCGGGCCCGGTCGGGCTCGGGAGCCCCGGACGAGGAGTTCTACGACGACGGGTACGACCCCGACGACCCCGACGCGGACTTCGACCGGCTCGACGCGTTCGACCACGACCCCGACGACGGCTACGGCCCGTACGGCCGCTACGGCGGCGCCCTCGGCCCGTACCGCAGCCATGCCCGCTGGCATCGCCCCGTGGCCTGGGTGCTGGCCGTCGTGATGGGCATAGGCATGGTCGCGCTCGCGTTCGCCGCCGTTTACCGTGGGACTGCGGGCAGCCGGCAGGAGCCGGCGCCCCCGCCCGCCACCAGCGGGGTGGACGGTCCGCAGACGGGGCAGCTCACCGGCCAGCCCGGCGCACTCCCCGAGACGGAAGCGGAATCCGCCGCACCGACCGCGACCGCAGTGCCGCGTGCCCAGTGACGGGCCGTTGAGCATCCGTCAGAAGTTGTCGTACGGCCCCGCGTTTACCTGAATGCCTTCCGACCTACTCTGAAGGTATGGCCGGGCCTGGAGAGCCACCTGAGGGGACACCCGAGGGCGTTCCGGGAGGTGGAGAGGACGAGTACCGATCCGTCGTCTTCGACGAGTCGTTCGTCCGTGCTGCCCGGCTGCAGGAGTTCTCCGCCCAGGAGCGCCTGGACGACCACGCCCCCGCCGTGCGCAGCCGGCGCCCGTGGGCGCGGGCGCGGGGATCGAGGCAGGCGCTGGTCCTGGTCATCCTCATCGCCCTCGCCTTTGCCACGGCGATCTACATGGGCGTGCGCCACCCCTACCAGCAGCAGGCCCTGCGCAGTGCCGAACCTCTGCGCACCACCGTGATACCGCTCGCACCGCGCGGCGCCGTGCCCGGCGGAGCGCCCGCGGACCTCTTCCGCCGCAGTCCGGCCGCCACGTTCCGGTCCGGGGCCGAGGGAGTCACTCTTCCGGCGGCCCGGGCCAGCAGAAGCTTCTCCGAGAGCCAGGTGCTGGCCGCCCTCGACGCTGCCAAGGAGTACGTGGTGCGGTCCGCACTCGACCCGGATGTGCTGACCGGTGGTGCCGTGCGCTCCGTGCGGGTGCTCATCGACCCGGCCCAGCTCGCCCAGTTCGACCGCAGCGTGGAGCGTCCGGCAGCCGACGGGAGGCACGCGGCCACCGGCTGGCTGATCCGCCTCGACGCCGCCAAAGTCGTCCTGGCCGACCCGAAGATCCGGGTTCACGGCACCCTGAGCGTGCGGGAGACGAGCCCGGACCAGCTCGAGGTCACCGGGGACCACACCATCGTCTACGCGGTGCATGCCGCGAAGAACGGCGGGAAGCGGGCCTCCGTGGACGCCTCGCTGTTCACCGTGCGCCGTGAGGTGCGGCTGCGGTTCGACCGCGACGACCTGAGGGACCATCGGGTCGAGGTCGTCCAGAGCTATCTCCAGGCGGGCCCGCTGGCGTGCTCCTCCGACACCGCGGGGCGGCTGAGCCCGCTGCTGGCAGGGGAGAGCGCCAAGGCGGACAGCCCGGCGGACACGGACCCGTACGCGCCGGGTCGCCCGACGGCGGCGGTGTGCGGGGTGCTGACGCCGAAGTGACCGCGGCCGCTCCCGGTAGGTGCTCCTGTGGTGCCCGGACCGTGCGGGCCTCGACGTCGGCCGGACGGAAACGCGGCGTCCCCCCGGCCCGCCGGGAAATGGCGGGCCGGGGGGACGGGGTTTCGCTCAACGAGCCGCTCAACGAGCCTGTGCCCAGGGCCTGTTCGTACGACCCTGGGGACTGCCGCCGCTAGGACTTGTCCGTGCCGGAGGGGCCGGATCCGCCGCCCGCGTCACCGCCGGGCTGCGTGCCGTTGCCGTCCGCCGAGCCCTCGCCGGGCCCACCGGAACCGCCGGGCGGGCGGGCGCCGGTGAAGGCGTCCCGCAGCTTCCCGCCGAGGTCCCCCGCACCGCCCGCGATGTCCCGTACGAGCCCCATCAGGGGGTCCTTGCTGTTGCGCACATGGTCCGCGTAGTGGTTCGCGTGGTCCTTGAAGGAGTCGGAGACCGAGGCGTCCTGGTCGGTGTCCCGGCGCGGGTAGTGGCCATCCATGATCCGCTGGTAGTCGCGGCCGGCCGCCCACTTGCGCAGCTCCGCGGCGCGCACGGTGGTGAACGGGTGGCTGCGCGGCAGCACGTTCATGATCTTCAGTACGGAGTCGCGCAGATCGCCGCCCGCCTCGTACTCCTCGGCCTGCTTCAGGAACGCGTCCACGTTCATCTCGTGCAGATGGTGGCCGCCCGCGAGCTTCATCAGGCCGCGCATCGACGCCTGGAGGTCCTGGCCGACCAGGAGCCCCGCGCGGTCGGCCGACAGCTCCGACTTCCGGAACCACTCGCGCAGCGCCGTCACGATCGCCATCACCGCTATGTTGCCGAGCGGGATCCAGGCGACCTTGAGGGCGAAGTTGGTCAGGAACAGCAGAATCGTGCGGTAGACGGAGTGTCCGGACAGTGCGTGGCCCACCTCGTGGCCGACGACCGCCCGCATCTCCTCCTCGTCCAGCAGCTCAACGAGCCCGGTGGTGACCACGATGATCGGCTCGTCCAGACCGATGCACATGGCGTTCGGCTTCGGGTCCTGCGTCACGTACATCGGCGGGACCTTCTCCAGGTCCAGGATGTAGCAGGCGTCCCGCAGCATGGTGTTGAGGTGAACGAACTGCTGGTCCCCCACGCGTACCGAGTCGGAGAGGTACAGCAGTCGCAGGCTGCGCTCCGGCAGCAGACCGCTGAGCGCCTTGAAGACGGTGTCGAATCCGCTCAGCTTGCGCAGTGCGACCAGTGCGGACCGGTCCGCGGGGTGTTCGTAGGCGCGGGAGGAGATCCCCGGAAAGCGCCTGCGGTTGCGGCTCGGTGCGCGCTCCTGGCTGTGTTCGGTCATGCGTGGCCCCCTTGTCGGCCTTCGTCGTGGCCCGTCCCCCAGTAGACCCCCACCCTAGGCCCAAAGCTGCCGATCTCCCGCTTACGATGAGGGCGCTACGTACGCGCTCGCGCGTCCCGTGTCCGATGACGAACTGGATAGGCCTGCCGACGATGAGTCTTCTTCAGCCCGCCCACTCCCTGGTCACGCTCGCCTCCGAGGGCGGCGAGCACGGCGGGAACCACGAGAGCCTCAGCCCGTACCTCACGGGTGGCGGCGCGCTGTTCTTCCTGCTGCTCCTGCTCTGGATCACCACGCGCTTCAACCGGGACCGCTGAGTCGTAGGCTCTGCGCATGGGCGACCAGGAGGGGCGGCTGTGAGCGGTCCGGCGAAACGGCGACTCGGTGTCATGGGCGGAACGTTCGACCCCGTCCACCACGGCCACCTGGTCGCCGCCAGCGAGGTGGCCGCGCGGTTCCACCTCGACGAAGTGGTCTTCGTGCCCACCGGTCAGCCCTGGCAGAAGAGCCATCAGGAGGTGTCCCCCGCCGAGGACCGCTACCTGATGACGGTGATCGCGACGGCGTCCAACCCCCAGTTCTCGGTCAGTCGCATCGACATCGACCGGGCCGGCAGGACGTACACCATCGACACCCTGCGTGAGCTGCACGACCTGAACCCGGACACCGATCTCTTCTTCATCACCGGTGCCGACGCTCTCGCCCAGATCCTCACCTGGCGGGACGCCGACGAACTGTTCTCGCTGGCGCACTTCATCGGTGCGACCAGGCCCGGGCACACACTCAACGACCCCGGTCTGCCGGACGGCGGGGTGTCCCTGGTGGAGGTGCCGGCCCTCGCCATCTCTTCGACGGGCTGCCGGGCGAGGGTGGCGGGCGGAGACCCCATCTGGTATCTGGTGCCGGACGGGGTGGTGCGCTACATCAACAAGCGCGGGCTGTACCGGGACGCCGGTTAGCCGAGCGTGGCGAACAGCCCGAGCACGGGAAGGGGCACCGGTGAACGACGCACACTCCGGGCGGCAGCACGCCGAGGGTGAGCCCGAGTACGGCCAGGACCCCTACGGGCAGCAGTACTACGACCCGTACGCCCAGCAGCAGCAACAGCCGCAGACGGATCAGGGTTACGCCTACGATCCGTACACGCAGCAGTACTACGACCCGTATGCGCAGCCGCAGCAACCGCAGCAGGGATACGGGTATCCCTACGCGCAGCCTCAGCAGATGCCCCAGCAGTCGGCGCAGCAGGTCGACGAGCAGCAGTGGATCCCGCAGCAGCAACAGCCGTACGACGCCTACGGCCGGCCGCAGGCCCCACCGCAGCAGCAGGCCCCGCCCCCGCCCCCTCCCCGGGCACCGGAACCGCAGCACACCGGTCAGATGCCCCGCGTCCCGGCCCAGGCGCGGCCGGGTGACCAGGGACCGGGCGACCGGGGACCGGGTCAGCGAGGGCCGGGCCGGCGAGGGCCGGGTCAGCCCACCGACTACCGCACGGAGCAGTTCTCGTTCATCGAGGAGGAGGACGAGGACTCCGAGGACGTCATCGACTGGCTGAAGTTCGCCGAGACCCGCTCCGAGCGGCGCGACGAGCGCAAGCGCAAGGGCCGTAACCGCCTCGTCGCGCTCGTCGTGGTCACCGTCCTCGCGCTCGCCGGTGGCGTCGGCTATCTCTGGTACGCGGGCAAGCTGCCCGCACTGCCGGGGTCCGATCCCGGAGCGCAGGCCGCGAGCGGACCGCAGAAGCGCGACGTGATCGTCGTCCATCTGCGGAACACCAGGGGCGGCGGCAGTTCCACGGCGCTGCTCGTGGACAACGAGACCACCGAGAAGGGCACCACCGTCCTGCTGCCGAACTCCATGGCGCTGGCCACGGACGACGGCGGCAGCACCACGCTCGGCAAATCCGTGGTGGACGAGGGCACCACGCCCACCCGGGACGCTCTCGACTCCCTCCTCGGTTCGGACATCAAGGGAAGCTGGCGGCTCGACACCCCGTACCTGGAGCTCCTGGTCGAGTCGATCGGCGGTATCGAGGTCGACACCGACACCACCGTGCCCTCCGCGAACAAGGGCGAGGCTCCCTTGGTCAAGCGGGGCCAGGACCAGACGCTCTCGGGGCAGGCGGCCGTCGCCTACGCCACGCACCTGGGGCGCGGTGAGCAACAGGCGCAGCAGCTCAAGCGGTTCGGCCAGGTCATGCAGGCGGTGCTCCGCAAGGTCCCGAGCAGCGAGGACGCCGCGACCTCCACGGTCCAGTCGCTCAACCAGATCCCGGATCCCTCGCTCACCGAGAGCCAGCTCGGCGCCTCCCTGGCGCAGCTCGCCGAGCAGGCCAAGGGCGGCGCGTACGCGACGGCGCTGCTACCGGTCCAGGCCGACGGCACGCTCAGCGAGAAGGTCTCGCAGAGCGTGGTCAAGGACGTCCTGGGCGGGACGGTCAAGAACGCCGACCCGGACGCGGCACCGCGGATCAGTGTGCGGAACGCCAGCGGCGACGCCCAGGCCACGAACAGCGCCCAGGTCACGCTGGTCAACGGTGGCTACACCTTCGTGGACGGCGGACGCGCGGGCGCGGCCCTGGCGGCCTCGCGGGTGACATACGCGGACGCGGCGCAGGCGGAGAAGGCCAGGGAGGTCGCCAAGACGCTGGGCCTGCCGGGCAGTGCGGTCAAGAAGGGCAAGGGCGCGTCCAACGCGGACGTGACCGTCGTCCTCGGCCGCGACTACGACGCGGGTTAGGGACGCGGGCCGGGGCCGGGCCGGAGCACGGAGCAGTCGAGGCGCTCACGGACCGGGCCCCCGTCCGGGCTCACGGACCGGCCGGGGCAGAGCGGCCCTGACCCGGCCGGTCGAGCAAGGGCGGCCGGAGGAAGGACGGTCAGGGGCTGTCGGCGGGGCGTGAGACCCTTGAGGGGTACCCGATCCCGACCGGAAAGCTGCCTCGTGACCGCCACTGACCGCTCCATCGAGCTGATCAACGTCGCCGCCCAGGCGGCCGCGGACAAGCTCGCGCACGACATCATCGCGTACGACGTCAGCGACGTACTGTCGATCACCGATGCCTTCCTGCTGGCCTCGGCGCCCAGCGACCGCCAGGTCAAATCGATCGTCGACGAGGTCGAGGAGCGGCTGCACAAGGAGCTGGGCGCCAAGCCGGTGCGCCGCGAGGGCGACCGTGAGGCCCGCTGGGTCCTGCTCGACTACGTCGACATCGTGGTGCACGTGCAGCACAGCGAGGAGCGCGTGTTCTACGCGCTGGAGCGCCTGTGGAAGGACTGCCCGCAGATGGAGCTGCCCCAGGACGCCACCGACACCCAGGGCCGGGCGGAGGACCACGCGAAGCGGCAGGAGGCCGCCGACGATCTGAACGGAGACCTCCGCTGAACGGCTCGAAGGGCCGCGGCCGCCGCGTGGTGCTGTGGCGGCACGGCCAGACCGCCTGGAACCTGGAGCGCAGGTTCCAGGGCTCCACGGACATCGAACTCACCGAGACCGGTGTCGCCCAGGCGCGCCGCGCCGCCCGTCTGCTGGCCGGTCTGAAGCCGGACGCGATCGTCTCCTCCGACCTCAAGCGGGCGGCCACCACGGCTGCCGAGCTTGCCGCGATCACGCGCCTGGACGTCATGCACCACGAGGGCCTGCGCGAGACCTACGCCGGCAACTGGCAGGGCCTCACGCACGAGGAGATCGTCGAGAAGTACGGCGAGCAGTACGCGGCGTGGAAGCGCGGCGAGCCCGTACGGCGCGGCGGTGGCGAGCTGGAGACCGAGGTCGCCGAGCGCGCGGCACCGGTCGTCGAGAGCCATGTGAACAAGCTGCCCGACGGCGGCACACTCGTCGTCGTCAGCCACGGCGGCACGATCCGTACCACCATCGGCAAGCTGCTCGGGCTGGAGCCGCGGAGCTGGGAGGCGCTCGGCGGCCTCTCCAACTGCTCCTGGTCCGTGCTGGGTGAGGGCATGCGCGGCTGGCGGCTGATGGACCACAACGCGGGTTCGCTGCCGGAGCCCGTGCTCGGCGACGACGACTGAGGCCGGCGCGATTCGTCGGCCCACGGCCCCTGCGGTACCTCCGTCGATGACGTCGACGACCGCCACGGCGGGCCGCGGCGGCGGCGAGGAACGGATTTCCATTTCCGGCCGGTCACCGGTTAAGCTTCTTCTCGTTCGCGGCGCTCCGGCGCCAAGAAGAGCGGGGCTATAGCTCAGTTGGTAGAGCGCTTGCATGGCATGCAAGAGGTCAGGAGTTCAATTCTCCTTAGCTCCACAGTCGTGAAGATCCCGTCCCTGTCAGGGGCGGGATCTTTTGTCTACCCCTCAAGCCTCCGTTCACCCTTGGACTCACCGTCCACGTCGGCGAGTTGACGGCTTCGGGCAGGTCATGGGACGCGTGCACGCCCTCGACCTGCCGTGACGGTGCTCCACCTCCTGTGCGGGAGAGGCGAAGTGCCGCGCCGAGATGAGCCGGGCCGCTGACCCGGGCGCCGTCCTCGTGGCAGAATCAAACGGCCGGAAGGGGAGGAGCACGCATGCCGACGAGCATTCTCGAGGAGGCCGACGATCTTCTCGATATTGCCGAGGCGACCCTTCTTGAGTGCCCGTCCTGCGGTTCGGTCCATGTTGCGCAGGTTCTTGGCGACAACGGCGGCATTTCGTACGTCTGCACGGCCTGCGGCCACAGCTGGAGCTGACTGATGGGGGCACACAGGCGGAAGTGCGATTGGTGCGGCAAGGGCACGCCCATCGTCCGCGACATGGAGCCCCTCAACCCCGACTACCAGTACTGGTGCGAGGAGTGCGCGCGGGCGCTGATCATAAAGGGCGACCCCATCGAGACGTACCGGGAGCTCGAGGGCGAGCCGATCTACGGGCGTCTGCTCGACGAGCACTGCACGCTCAAGCGCTTCTACTCCTTCGTCACGGCCTGACGGCGGGACGCGTCACAACGGCCCTCAGGGGTCCGCTGCCGCCTCGCCCGCACCTGCCGCGCGCCGGGTGCCCCTGCCCGTACGTGCGTCAGGTCCCGTGCCCGTAGTTCGCCTCAGGCGCCGCCTGCCCGGGCCCCGGACTGCCCCGCGGGACCGCGTGGATACGGATTTGGCGGAAGGCCGGGGGAGCCGTGTAAAGTTGGCGGAGCCGCCGCGGGGAACCGGGCGGAGCAGACCTGGGGCTATAGCTCAGTTGGTAGAGCGCTTGCATGGCATGCAAGAGGTCAGGAGTTCAATTCTCCTTAGCTCCACAGGAACGAGAGCGGGCCGTCCGACCGGACGGCCCGCTTCTTCATGTGCCCCTCCGCAACCGGACGCCGGTTCCCGAGGGGGCTCCTGTGACGCCGCTCACGAACCGCGGCCCCGGTTCCCGTACGCACGGGAACCGGGGCCGCCGGCCGGTGATCGCGGATCAGCCGCGGCCGCGGGGCAGCGCCCTCCTGGGAGGCGCCGTCTGCTCCGCGGGCGCCGCCTCGAGCCGGAGCGCCAGCGCGGGGCAGCGTCGTACGGCGCGCTGCGCGCTTCCCCGCAGGTGCATGGGGACGGCCGCGTCCGCCAGCGCCGGGTAGCCGTCGGGGCCGAGCCGGATGAGCTCCGGCACCAGCTCCGCGCACACCCCGTGGCCCTCGCACAGAGTCCAGTCCACCGCCAGCTTCTCGCCGCTGGGGATGCCCTCCTCCTCGTAGCCGGGGACGGGCAGCGGCAGCACGCCGTGCGTCGGCCGTCCGCAGCCGCCGCCCAGCACGTGCGCGGCGAGGTCGTCGGTGAAGACCTGCAGCGCGGACTGGATGAAGCGCACGGAGCCGTCGGGGTGCTTGCAGGCCCCGCGGCCGCGCACGGCCTGGGTGACCTGCCGTACGGCCTCCAGGGCGGTCGGGCCGCCGCCGCCCAGGACCTCGGAGAGCCCGGCGGCCGCCGCGGGCAGACCCAGCTTGCAGGGCCCGCACTGACCGGCGGTCTCGGCGGCCAGCCAGTTCACGATGCGCAGCGACTCACCGAGCGGGCACGTTTCTGGACCGATGGGCAGCAGTGCGCCCGCGCCGAGCGCCCCGCCCGCCGTGGCCAGGGCCTTCCGGGAGATGATCGCGCCCTGCGCGGTCATGCCGTCCATCCAGTTGCCGTGGTAGCCGCCGGAGAGGACGGCCTGGGGCATCGGAGGCGCCCCGCACAGCTCCATCACGTAGCGCAGCGGTACCCCGACGGGCACCTCGAGGACGGTCGGGCGGGCCACGGAACCGGAGACGGTGAGCATGACGGTGCCCGGCTCGTCGGTCAGCCCGGTGTTGCAGTAGCGGTTGGGTCCCAGCCGCGCGGCGATGGCGAGTTGGGCGTATGTCTCCGCGTTCGACAGCAATGTCGGGGCGCCGGCCACACCCGCGTCCGAGGCCCGTACCTTGCGGCCGGGCGGCAGCGACGGGCCGCCGTTGACGGCGCGGACCACGGCCGACGCCTCACCGGAGACCATGCGCTCGGGCGTCCTGACGACCCGCGCGCGCAGCCCCCTGCCACGCCGGTCGCTCAGGCCACGCTCTGCGAGTGCCTCGCGCATCGACGCCTCGGTCGAGTCGCGCGTCACCGCGATGACGAGCTGGCGGGCGCCCAGGGCCTCGGCGGCCAGCAGGGCACCGTCCAGGATCAGGTGCGGGGCGCGGCACAGCATCACCGTGTCCTTACGGCAGGCGGGTTCGCCCTCACTGCCGTTGACGACGACCACGGGGCGTACGCCGCGCCGGATCGCACTCTTGGCGACGGCCCGCAGCTTCTTGGCGAACGGGAAACCCGCGCCGCCGCGCCCGTTGAGCGAGATGGCCTCGGCCAGCTCCGCGAGCCGCTCGCCGACCATCGGCTCCAGGGCCCCGTGCACCTTCAGGTGCATGGGGAGATCGAGACGGTGGACCAGGTCGAAACCGCTGGTCAACTGGGGCAGGCCGACGACCCGGACATCCGGAACGTCGGGTAGGGGTGCGTTCATGGCCGGTCTCCTGCGTGCTCATTCCACGGCTCACCGGGTGGCGGGGGGTACGGCGGTCCTGACCGCCGTCGGGAGACCGGGTCCGGTCCGGCCTGGGGCCTGAAGTGCTCCGCGGGAGGCGGCGGGGAAGGCGCGGGCCAGCGCTCCGCCTGCGGTTCGGCTGCAGCGGTCCCTGGCCAGGGCTCGGACGCGTCGTCGAACGGGTATCCCCTGGGCTGGCCCGGTGTCGCGTACGCCCCCATGGTGGGCAGCGGATCCGACGCCGGGACGGAACCGGGCCCGTAGAAGGAGCCGGGCTCGTAGGGCGAGGTCTGCTCGGGCATGCCGCTCAGCGGCGTGGGCGTCGGGAAGCTTCCGGTGTCCGTGACGCCGGGGAAGCCGCCGGTGTCCGATACCCCCGGGAAACCTCCGGTGTCCGAGACGCCGGGGAAGCTCCCGGTGTCCGAGATGCGGGGGAAGCTTCCGGTGTCCGAGACGCCGGGGAAGCTCCCGGTGTCCGAGACGCCGGGGAAGCTCCCGGTGTCCGAGATGCGGGGGAAGCTTCCGGTGTCCGAGATCCTCGGGAAGCCTCCCGTGTCGGCGGGCCTGGGGAAGGAACCGGTGTCGGACGGCCGGGGGAAGGCGCCCGTGTCCGTCAGACCCTGCTCGGAGACCGGCGACAGCGGTCCCGTGTCGAAGAGAGGCCCCGACACGGTCGTGGGCGCCTCGGAGAAGCCCGGCGGCTGTGCCGGAGGCAGGGAGGACAGAGGCCGCGTCGGCGGCGCAGCGAAGGAGTCCATGGGCGGGGACGTGGAGGAGACCGCGCGGTATGCCGCGGATATGCCCGCCCCCCGGCTCGCGGATATCGGTGGGGGACGCGTCGAGTCGAGGCGCAGTGGCGGCTGGCCGGCCGTGGGATCGGTCCGTTGGCCGGGCACCCTCCGTGCTCCGGGGAGCGGAGCGACACCCGGGTCCCGCGCGGGCGGGGGCGCGTCCCGGCCGGCCAGGGCCTCCGGGCGGGTGAACGACATCAGCAGCCGCGCGATGCGCCGGCGCTGGGGCGGCGGAAGCAACCGGATGACCAGGGCGGCGCCCACGGCGAGCAGCATCAGGGAGTACATGGTGAGGACCCATCCGGCGGCCGGTCGCCCCCCTTTGAGTCCGTGCACCAGGGCCGCGCCCCACGCGGGGTAGGCCAGAGCGTGGAACGAGCGCCAGCGACCCGCCGCCTGCCCCGGGTTGGCGAAGGCGCTGCGGGCCGCGCCCGTGGCGCCGGCGATCACCATCAGGTACGCCGCGAGAGAACCGAGACCGATCAGGACGCCCGTGCCGTGCAGACCGAGTCCGAACGGGACCAGGACGCCGAGCATGCCGACGTGGCCCACGGCCACCTTGGTCGTGATGTGCACGATCAGGAACGCAAGCGAGGAGATGCCGAGCACACGGTGGATGGCCTGGGCGAGCAGCCGTTGCCGCGGCTCGAGCAGGACACGGTCGGTGGCTATCAGTCCCCATATGACCGCCGAGGTCAGTGACACCAGCGTGAGGACGCCACTGGTGAAGTCCAGCGCGAGACGGAACGCGTCGCCGGTCGCAAGTGCAAGCACGGGGATGAGAACGATGACCGCGACGGATCCGGAGATCAGGGCCGGCCGTGGCACGTTCGTCGGTGGTCGGATCTTGCGATGAGGGTTCATGCGGACGACTCCAGTGGTGCGGGGAGAGGGGTCCCGGCACCGCATGCTAAGTCCGCACGGGAACGTCGTCGTAGCCCTTTCGTTATTTGCTCGAATGTCAATTGCAGACGGTCCGCGCTCCCGCGGAGGGCTCAGGAGCCCTGCAAACAACGCCATTTGGGGACTAATCGTCCAGGCGGAATCGGACAGTCTGTGAGAAAACTGTGATGACCCGTTGCCCTTCGAATGCAAAGCGGCGGCCCCCTCCGGAGGGCGCTCGATGTGACGTGGATCTCGTTTTGATTCGCCTCACCCGAGGGTGCGATGGCGCCGTCGGCACAGCCGCGATACGGGCCCGCGCGGACCGGTGATCGCAACGGTTGCTGTCCGCAAGTGGACGGTGGCTCTGTGCGGCCCGAGCACCCCCTGCGGTACCCTGAGCCCATGCGTGCCGTACGCCTTCTGCTTAGCGGGCCGCGCTGATCAGTCCCGGCCGGTGGACATCCCGGCCGGAGTCGGCGCGGCGTCCCCTCCTGTGTGAGGGGATTTTTCGTTTCCGAAACGGCTGGCAGAGACGATCGATGGAGCCTTAAGGATCATGAGCGAGACGAATTCCTCCCCTGCCCCGGGCACGGGAGGTACCCCCGCCGAGGTAGCCGCGCCGCACCGCTACACCGCCGCCATGGCCGCCGACATCGAGGCACGCTGGCAGGACTTCTGGGACGCCGAGGGCACGTACGAGGCGCCGAATCCCAGCGGTGACCTGTCGGGCGACGCGGAGCGTGCCGCGCTGCCCAAGACCTACATCATGGACATGTTCCCGTACCCCTCGGGCGCGGGACTGCACGTCGGTCACCCCCTGGGCTACATCGCCACCGATGTCTACGCCCGCTTCCAGCGGATGACCGGGCACAACGTCCTGCACACCCTGGGCTTCGACGCCTTCGGCCTGCCCGCCGAGCAGTACGCCGTACAGACCGGCACGCACCCGCGGGTCTCCACCGAGGCCAACATCGAGAACATGAAGGTGCAGTTGCGCCGGCTGGGCCTGGGCCACGACAGGCGCCGGTCGTTCGCGACGATCGACCCGGACTACTACCGCTGGACCCAGTGGATCTTCCTGCAGATCTTCAACTCCTGGTACGACGAGGAGGAGAAGAAGGCCCGGCCCATCGAGACCCTGGTCGAGCAGTTCGCCTCCGGTCGCCGCGCGACCCCCGGGAGCACCACCCGGGCCGGAGGCTCTGGGGGACACCGCACCTGGGCCGAGCTGACCGCCGCCGAGCGCGCGGACGTCCTGGGCGAGTACCGCCTGGCGTACGCCTCCGACTCGCCCGTCAACTGGTGTCCCGGGCTGGGCACCGTGCTGGCCAACGAGGAGGTCACGGCCGAAGGCCGGTCCGAGCGCGGCAACTTCCCCGTTTTCAAGGCCAAGCTGCGCCAGTGGAACATGCGCATCACCGCCTACGCGGACCGGCTGCTGGACGACCTGGACGCGCTGGACTGGCCCGAGGCCATCAAGCTGCAGCAGCGCAACTGGATCGGCCGCTCCGAGGGAGCCCGTATCGACTTCCCCGTCGGTGACCAGGGTGCGATCACGGTCTTCACGACCCGTCAGGACACCCTGTTCGGCGCCACGTACATGGTGCTGGCGCCCGAGCACGACCTGGTGGACGCGATCGTCCCCGCGGCCTGGCCCGAGGGCACCCACGACGTGTGGACCGGCGGCCACGCCACCCCGACCGAGGCGGTCGCCGAGTACCGGAAGCAGGCCGCGGCCAAGTCCGACCTCGAGCGGCAGGCCGAGGTCAAGGACAAGACCGGCGTCTTCACCGGCGCCTACGCGACCAACCCGGTCAGCGGCGAGCGGGTCCCGGTCTTCATCGCCGACTACGTCCTGATGGGTTACGGCACCGGCGCCATCATGGCCGTTCCGGCGCACGACGTCCGGGACTTCGCCTTCGCGCGCTCCTTCGAGCTGCCCATGCGCTGCGTCGTCGAGCCCTCGGACGACCGGGGAACCGACCCCTCCACGTGGGACGACGCCTTCGTCTCGTACGACGCGAAGATCGTGAACTCGACCGGCACCGGCGTCTCGCTGGACGGCCTGGGCGTGGTAGACGCCAAGGCGAGGATGACCGACTGGCTGTCGGCGCAGGGCATCGGCGAGGGCACGGTCAACTTCCGCCTGCGCGACTGGCTGTTCAGCCGGCAGCGCTACTGGGGAGAGCCCTTCCCGATCGTCTATGACGAGGACGGCACGGCCCATGCCCTGCCCGACTCGATGCTGCCGGTCGAACTGCCCGAGGTCGACGACTACGCGCCCCGCACCTTCGACCCGGACGACGCCGACACCTCTCCCGAGACCCCGCTGTCCCGCAACGCGGACTGGGTCCATGTGGAGCTGGACCTGGGCGACGGCCCGAAGAGGTACCGCCGCGAGACCAACACCATGCCCAACTGGGCCGGTTCGTGCTGGTACGAACTGCGTTACCTGGACCCCAGGAACAGCGAGCAGGTCGTCGACCCGGCCGTCGAGGCGTACTGGATGGGCCCGGGCGAAGGCCGGCCCGCCGGCGGCGTGGACCTGTACGTGGGCGGAGCCGAGCATGCCGTCCTGCACCTGCTGTACGCCCGCTTCTGGCACAAGGTGCTGTACGACCTGGGCCACATCTCCTCGTTCGAGCCGTTCCACAAGCTGTTCAACCAGGGCATGATCCAGGCCTACGTCTACCGCGACAGCCGCGGTGTCGCCGTCCCGGCGGCCGAGGTGGAGGAGCGCGACGGCGCCTACTACTTCCAGGGCGAGCAGGTCTCCCGTCTGCTGGGCAAGATGGGCAAGTCCCTGAAGAACGCCGTCACTCCGGACGAGATCTGCGCCGAATACGGCGCAGACACCCTGCGCCTGTACGAGATGGCCATGGGACCGCTGGACGTCTCCCGGCCGTGGGACACCCGCGCGGTGGTCGGCCAGTACCGGCTGCTGCAGCGGCTGTGGCGCAACGTGGTGGACGAGAACACGGGCGAGGTCACCGTCGCCGACACCGAGCCCGACGAGGACACGCTGCGCGCCCTGCACAAGGCGATCGACGGGGTCCGGCAGGACATGGAGAACCTGCGCTTCAACACCGCCATCGCCAAGGTGACCGAGCTGAACAACCACCTGACGAAGGCGGGCGGCCCGGTCCCGCGGCAGGTCGCCGAGAAGCTGGTGCTGCTGGCCGCCCCGCTGGCGCCGCACATCGCCGAGGAACTGTGGCACCGGCTGGGGCACGCCACGTCGGTCGTGTACCAGCCCCTGCCGGTCGCCGACCCGGCGTACGTCGTGGACGAGACCGTGACCTGCGTGGTGCAGATCAAGGGCAAGGTCAGGGCGCGGCTGGAAGTGGCGCCGTCGATCGGCGACGAGGAGCTGGAGACGCTGGCGCTGGGCGACGCGACGGTGCAGTCGGCGCTGGGCGGCGCGGGCATCCGCAAGGTGATCGTGAGGGCGCCGAAGCTGGTGAACATCGTCCCTGCGTGAGACCGGCTCGGGTTCCTGGGTGAGGCCGGCTGTCGTCCCTCGTGAGGCGGACTGTGGTCCTTCGTGAGGCGGCTTGCGGAGTTGTGCGAGGCCGCTGTCGTTCCTCCGGGAGGCGGCTTGTGCTCCTGCGCGAGGCGGCAGTCGTCCCTGATGAGGCGCGGGTGTTCCTGCCCGTGGCGGCTGTCGCGTGAGGCGGTTGTGGGTCCGGCGTCGGCTGGGCACGCCGCCGGGCCCCCGGGGCACGCGTGCGGTCGTGTCCCCGGAGCGCGGCAGGCTCACCAGGGGGCCCGGACGGGTCATGCGTACGGGCTGCCGGTGCGCCGCAGGGCGCCCGGCTGAGGGCATTCCCCTACGGGCCGGTTGGGGGTTCCGCAGGAACCCTCGACCGGCTCTGGCCGTTTAGGCTGGAGACACGACGTCGTCACGGCCACGACCGGCCGGCTCCCCGCCCATGAGGGGGCCGCGCCCCGGCTGCGACCGTCACCGTAGCGCCGGCCCGCCACCGTCACCGCGAAGGAGCGACCGCCCATGGACGCAGCGATCCTCATCCTCGCGTTGCTCTTCCTCGCCTTCGTGGCGCTCGGAACCTACGCGACGGTGAAGGCCGTGGGGGCGGCGAAGCGGGGCGTGGACCGTACGGTCGCGCAGGCCCGCCGCACCGTCGAGGACACGACGCTCAGGGCGCGTCAGATCGCCCAGCCCGGCCCCCAGGGACAGCTTGCCGAACTGCGCCTGTCGCTGCGTACGTCGATGCGGGCCACCCAGGACGTCCTGCGCGCCGGACGGCATGAGGACGCGTCGCTGGCCGAAGCCGAGGCCCTCTTCGCGCGGCTCAGCGCGCACGGGCGCGAACTGGACGACGAGCTCAAGCGACTGGAGCACGAGCCGGACCGGGCCACGCTGGCCGCCCGGCTGCCGGACCTGCGCGAGCGGACGCAGCAGATCATCGGCCACGCGGACTCGCTGCGCTGGGCGGCCCAGGACCGGGCGCGTCGGTTCTCGGAGGACGACCTCACCACGCTCGGCACCCAGATCGACATCGAGGCGGGGGCACTGCGGCACTGGAAGCCCGCGCCGTCAGCGACGTCGACGCCGTCCGCGGCCTCGACGGCTTCAGGGCCTTCCGCCCCGTCCGCGTCAACGGAGAGCGGGTCGTCAGCGGCGGCCGAGTCGTCATCCGCCACCGCCTCTGCGCCCGCTCCGACGCCGACCTGGCCGGATGTCTCGCAGCCGGGTGCCGCGTCGCAGGAGCCGCCGCCCGCCATCACCGCGCGGGATCCCCGGGCACGGTCCCCGTACCCCTGGGAGAAGGCCGCCCGGCGGCCGGAGAGCACGACCTGAGCGGGTCTCCCGGCCGGATGAACCGAGAGCCATGCAACTGGAGCCGTGCGACCGCAGAGTCGAGCAGGCGGCGCGGCAGTGGGCGAGTCGACCGGGGGCGTGAGAGTGGACGGTAGCGCGGGCCCGGACTGTCGGCCGTCGGCCCGCCCGGATAACCTCCCAGTCATGTCCCGGCTTGTCGCTATCGTCACCGATTCCACGGCGTACCTGCCCCAGCAGGCGATGGAGCGGCACGGCATCACGGCGGTACCGCTGACGGTGGTGCTGGGCAACCGGGCATTGGAGGAGGGCACGGAGGTCTCGGCACGGTCCGTGGCGCAGGCGCTGCAGCGCCGCACCCCGGTGACGACCTCCAGGCCGAGCCCGGCGACATTCGCCGAGTTCTACCGTGCCGCCGCGGATGCGGGCGCGGAGGGGATCGTGTCGCTGCATCTGTCGGCGGAGATCTCCGGGACGTACGACGCGGCCGTGCTCGCCGCGAAGGACGCGCCCGTACCCGTACGCGTGGTGGACACCGGCATGGTCGCCATGGCGCTCGGCTTCTGCGCCCTGGCGGCGGCGGAGACCGCGGAGGCGGGCGGCACGCTGGACGAGGCCGTGGCGGCGGCCGAGAAGCGCGCCGAGGGGACCTCCGCGTACTTCTACGTCGACACGCTCGACTATCTGCGGCGGGGTGGGCGGATCGGCGCGGCACAGGCCCTGCTGGGCTCCGCTCTGGCGGTGAAGCCGCTGCTTCAGCTCGACGGCGGGCGGATCGAGTTGCTGGAGAAGGTCCGCACGGCCTCGAAGGCCATCGCGCGTCTCGAAGAACTCGTCGTCGAACGGGCGGGCAATACGCCGGTGGACCTCGCGGTGCACCATCTCGCCGCGCCCGAGCGCGCCGACCAGCTCGCCTCCCGGCTGCGCGCCCGTGTGCCCGGCCTGGAGGAGTTGCATGTCAGCGAGGTGGGCGCGGTGATCGGCGCGCACACCGGTCCAGGGCTGCTGGGCGCTGTGCTCTCGCCGAAGGGCTGAGCGGGGCGCGTCGGGAAGGCCTGGCAGCAGGTCTTGGGCGCCGGGAAGGTCCATCGGCTCCGTTCGCACCCGGGCGCCGGGAAGGCCCGGCGCGCCCGGGAAGGCCCGGCGCGCCCGGGAAGGCCTGGCGCCGTGAGGTTCGGTGTCGCCTTCGGCCACCGAGGGTCACCCGTGAGGGTGGTCGCCCGTGAGGGTGGCGGAGTTTTCCACAACTCGTGGACTGTCCACAGAAATTGGTGCTGCTCAGCGAGTGCCGCGGATCGTGCTTACGGTCGGTTGCCATGGAGATGCGAGCACGCAGCGTAACGAGTGGACCTGGCAGGGCACCGGACTCCGATCAGCGCGCCCGCCGACGTCACGGGGCGCGTCGGCACGGCGCGCGCGGTATCGGCGGCCGTAGCCCCGGTGCGCATCGGGCAGGGGCGCACCGGGCCGATCGCGCAGGGGCGCAGCGCGGTCGGCGCCGTGCGGGCGTGGCCGGGAGTGCCGCGATGACCGAGGCCCCGGGCTCTGTGGGCCTGCGCGCCCGCGCCGAGGCCCTCTTCGGCCCACCGGGCGCGACCACCCCGCCCCCGTTTCCACCGCAGGCGGTGAGTGCTTCCGAGGAGCGCGCAGGGTCCGGCAATACGCCGGTTCCCTCCGTTCGCCCGGACGCGTGGGTTCTCCCGCGCGGTGCTGTGCAATTGAGGCCGAAACGGGCGCAGTCGTCTGCGGAAAAGCAGGCGGCTCGGCCGCCAACTCCGGTAGCTGCTGACCGGATGCCGAGGCGCCCGGTCCCGAGCTGGGCGCGAGAGGAAGCCGAGAAAGAGCTCTCGGGCGGAGCGTGGCAACAAACGGAGCCGCGGGGACCAGTCAGCGCGCTGTGGGGAGTTGGGCATCAGGCACCGGACGGTGGGGAGCGGGTAGTGGAGAGGCCCGTCTCCGGGGCCACACGGAGGGACGCGGATCTTCAGGTCCCTGATGGCGCGGGGAGTCAGGATCCGGACCACCGGGGGGCTGTGCCGGATCCGTCGGATGCCGTTCGGGAGAACGCGGGCCCGGGAGCGCGGGAGGCCGTGCTGGAGGACGTAGGCCACGCCGGGGCACCCGTAGGGAAGTCCGGTACGCGCGGAGCGGGCTCCGGGCAGCGGGATGCCGTGCGGGCGGGCCGGAGAAGGCCTTCTCCCGATGGCTCGGCTTACTCGCGGAGGGACGGGACGCCACCCCCGCGGTGGACTGCGACACCCTTCTCAGCGGCTTTCGTGGCGGAGGCCGTCGGGCCGACCGCTGGACCGTGGGTCCCGAGCTGGTCCGCATCGCGAGCGTCGTCTCCCGTACGGATGGGTGCGGTGGGCGCGATCCCGGCCCAAGCCGCTCCGGAACATGCGGAGTTGAACGAGTCGGCGGTGGCGACGCTCGACTCCATGCGAGCCGGAGGGAATGCTGTTCGGATTGCCGGGGGGAACGGTGCGACGGCGGGACGGATCGCTCCGGCGGAGGCGGAGCGGGGGCCGTCGCGTACAGGGTCCGAGGTGCCCCGCTCGGCGGAGGCCGAGACCGGAGTGGCGGGCCCCGTGGAGGCCGAGCTCATGGAGAGCCGCCGAGCGAGCGGCGGGCCGGCGAAGCCCGACCTGGGTAACGCGCCCACGATCGAGATGACACTCAACCGCTTACCGGCACCGCCACCGGGGTCGCGGACGAGGCGGGAAGCCGGCGTCGAACAGACACGGCCGTGGTCGTCGGCGGCGGAGCGGGACGCCGTCCACACATGGCGGCAGATGACCCCTCCCGTACGGCCGGAGCCCTCGCGACAGGAGCGGCTCCGCGCGGCCGCGCTCGGGCAGGTAACGGGACGTCCGGACACGGGTCCGGACCCGGAGCCTGAGCCGAAGGAGCGAGCCGGGTCGGGCGGCGGGTCGACCCGGCAGGACCCCGGCATTTCGGACGGTCCGTCCGCAGGGACGCTGCCCCGGCACCTGCGGTGGCATCTGGCCCTGCGCGAACGGCTGCCGTTGTGGGTGCAGTTGAGGTGCGGCATCGAACCGCGGACGCTGGCCGCGCTCGCCGTGGTCCTCGTGCTGGCGGGAGGCCTGGCCGCGTATCACTACTGGACCGGCCGGCCCCAGACAGTACGGGCACCGGCGGCGGAGCCTCCTCACCGTCATGCGCCGGCCCCGGGCTCCATCGCCCCCGGGCCTTCTCCCGCGGCTTCGGGTGCGGGCGGCGCTCGACGCGTCGTGATCGATGTCGCGGGCAAGGTCCGCAACCCCGGGATCTTCCGGCTGCCGACCGGCTCGCGGGTCGCCGACGCCCTTGAAGCGGCCGGCGGTGTACGGCCGGGCACGGACACCCGGGCGCTGAACCGGGCGCGTGTCCTCAACGACGGCGAGCAGATCGTGGTGGGCGGACCGCCCGGCGCGGGGGCCGCCGGACCGGGCAGCGGCACCCCGGGCGCTGGCGGCGCCTCCGGCCCCGGCGGCGGGAACGCGAGCCCGATCAGTCTGAACTCCGCCACCGCGGAACAGCTCGACGCGCTGCCGGGCGTCGGTCCGGTGCTGGCCCGGCACATCCTCGAATACCGCGAGCAGAACGGTGGATTCACTTCCGTCGCTCAGCTCCGGGAAGTGAACGGCATCGGTGACGCCCGCTTCGCCGATCTCCAACCCCTCGTCCAGCCATGACGTCGACACGAGCAGGGGCGCACGCGGACTCGGGGCACCGCCTGGGTGTCTCCGCCCCGCAACAGGAGGGACCGGCGGACCTCCGCCTCGTCCCGCCGGCCCTCGCCGCCTGGGCAGCCGCCGCGTTCGCCGTCACCGCACCTGCCGACTGGGCCGCCGCGGGAGCCACGGCCTGCGTGGCAGCGGCGCTGTGCGTGGTGCTCGGCGGAGCGGTGGTCCGACGAGCCTCTCTCCGTCGCGGCGTCCGTACGACGTCCGTCGCCGCATCGGCACTGCTCTGCGCCGCGGCGGCGGCCTTCTCCGGGACGTTGCACGCAGCGGATCTCCAGCGTGGTCCGCTGCCGGGCCTCGCCCGCGACCACGCGTATGTCACGGCCGACGTGACCCTGACCGGTGATCCCCGGCTCACCCGCCCGCGCGTGCACGGAGCGCAGCGTGCCCCCCGCGCAGTCGTGCTGAAGGCCGACGCGGAGCGTGTGACGGCCCCGGACGGCTCGGTCACGGAGTCCCGCACACCCGTGCTCGTCATCGTCCAGCCACCGGCCTCCTCGTCCCCATCAGGCGCCGGAGGGAGGGGCGTTGACGTCCGGGCGGTGCCCGGCGCATCAGGTCACCCCGGTCCGGTACCGCGCCGTGACGGCAGCGGGAGCAGCCCGGCCGCGCAGGAGGGGGATCCCGCTCCTGCCGGGAGGAACGATGCACCCTCCCCGGCCCTCACCGGTCCCGGCGGTGGCCGGGCCGACCCGGGCCCACCCGGCACTCCCGAACAGGCGCGAGAGGCGTCGCCGCGGGCGCGGTGGCTCGCTCTGCTGCCGTCGACGCGCCTGCGTGTCCGTGCCAAGGCGGCGACACCGCTGTCGGGCGGTGGCGGGGAACCCGTCGCGGTCGTCCTGCGCGTCGCCGAGAGCGAACGCTCGGCACCGCACGTGATCGAAGGCCCGAGCGCGGTGCAGCGCGTCGCCGGGGGTCTGCGCAGCGGGCTGCGGGAAGCGACCGACGAGCTCACCTCCGACGCCCGGGCACTGCTGCCGGGACTGGTCATCGGTGACACCAGCAGAATGCCGCCCGATCTCGAAGAGTCCTTTCACGCAACCGACTTGGTCCATCTGACCGCCGTCAGTGGAGCCAACTTCTCGATCCTGCTCGCGCTGCTCATCGGGCCTCCCCACCTCGCCATCCGCGCCGAACGCCGCGGCCTGGCCCCACTGTTCGGCGCGTCGCTGCGCACCACAGCGCTGCTCGGCGGACTGCTCACCCTCGCGTTCGTGGTGGTCTGCCGCCCCGAGCCGAGCGTTCTGCGAGCCGCTGCCTGCGGGCTGGTGGCGCTGCTCGCGATCGCCACCGGCCGCCGCAGATCGCTGCTCCCCGCACTGTCCGCGGCGGTCCTGCTGCTCGTGCTCTACGACCCGTGGCTCGCCTGTTCCTACGGCTTTCTGTTCTCCGTCCTGGCCACGGGCGCGCTGCTGACCATCGCGCCGCGCTGGAGCGTGGCACTCCAGCGGCGCCGGGTACCGCCCAGGCTTGCCGAGGTGCTGGCGGCTGCCGCGGCCGCACAGGCGGTCTGCGCTCCCGTCGCCGCCATGCTGGCGGCGCGCGTCAGCCTTGTGGCCGTGCCGTGCAACCTCCTGGCCGAACTGGCCGTGGCGCCCGCCACCGTCCTCGGTTTCGCCGCACTGGCTCTCGCTCCGGTCGCGTTGCCACTGGCCAAGAGCCTTGCGTGGCTGGGCGGCTGGCCGGCGGAGTGGATCGCCGCGGTGGCTCGTACGGGTGCCGCACTCCCCGGCGCCGAACTGGACTGGCCCGGTGGCTGGGTCGGCGGGCTGCTGCTCGCCGCGGTCACGACCGTCGTCGTGCTCGCCGCGCCCCGGCTTCTGCGCCACCCGTGGCTCTCCGGGGCCTGCGTACTGGTGCTGTTGCTGGCCATTGCCCGTCCCGCGCCGCTCCCGCGACTGATCACGGGCTGGCCGCCGCCCGGATGGCGCTTTGCGGTGTGCGATGTGGGGCAGGGGGACGCTCTGGTCCTGGCCGCGGGCGAGGGGACTGCTGTCGTGGTGGACGCAGGTCCCGACCCCCGGCTCGCCGACCGCTGCCTCCGGGCTCTGGCCGTTACTCGGATCCCGCTGGTCGTGCTGACGCACTTCCATGCCGATCATGTGGCGGGCCTGCCCGGGGTGTTGCGGGGCCGCGCCGTCGGTGCCATCGAGACCACGACGCTGGGGGAGCCCGTGGACCAGGCCCGGTTCGTACGGCGTGTGGCGGCCGAGGCCCGTGTGCCGATGGTCCCCACGGCGTCCGGGGAGCGGCGTCTCGGCCCGCTCCGCTGGCGCGTCCTGTGGCCACCGGCAGGTCCCTCCGCGCATCACGCCGGGTCGGCCGGTGCGCCCGCGCCCCCGTCGTCGGCGTTCCCGGTACCCCCGCTGCACGGTCCGAACGATGCGAGCGTGACGCTTCTGGTCCGCACGGCCGGGCTGACCCTGCTCCTGCTCGGCGACCTCGAACCCCCGGCCCAGCAAGGGCTGTTGACTGCCGAACCCGACCTACCGCCCGTCGACGTCCTCAAGGTCGCCCACCATGGCTCCGCCTACCAGGACCCGCAACTCCTGCGCCGGGTCCGCCCCCGCCTTGCCGTGATCTCGGCCGGACGGGACAACCCGTACGGGCACCCCTCCCCGCGTACCGTCACTGCGCTCCGGCAGCACGGCGCCACGGTGCTGAGCACCGACACCGTCGGCGCGATCGCCGTGACCGGTGGACCGTCGTCCGGTCTGGCCGCCGCGGTGAGGGGCGGCCGAGGTGGTGCCGCGGGCACGGACTCCGGTCCCCGGCCGTCCGTGCCCGTCCGCTGCCGACGGGGGGCGCCAGGCCTGGTCCGCCGACAACTGGGCCGCCTGCGCCGCCGCTGCTTCGGCGCGAGCACTGTCCTGAGAGTCCCAGGTGGACGGTGGACCAAAGACCGATGGCATGCGCGCTTCTTCTGCGCGATAAAGGGGGCATGGATTCCGCACAGACCGACGCGTACCTCCAGAGGATCGGCGCGTCGCGCCCCGCCCGGGCCGATGGTGAGGCGCTGCGTGAGCTGCAACTGCACCACCTGCGTTCCGTCCCGTTCGAGAACCTCTCCATCCACCTCGGTGAGGAGATCGTCCTTGAGGAGACCCCGCTCGTCGACAAGGTCGTGCGAGCCCGTCGCGGAGGTTTCTGCTACGAGCTGAACGGCGCGTTCGCCGCGCTCCTCACCAGCCTCGGCTGGTCGGTGACGCTTCTCGCTGCCCGGGTCTTCACCGAGCCCGGACGCGTCGGCCCGCCGTACGACCACATGGCGTTGCGCGTCGAGAACCCGGACGGAGGTGAACCCTGGCTCGCGGACGTCGGATTCGGCGACCACAGCCACCATCCGCTCCGGTTCGCCGACCGCGCGGACCAGGCCGATCCCCGCGGTACCTTCCGCATCGTCGAGGCACCGGAGGGCGATCTGGATGTTCTCAAGGACGGTGAGCCGCAGTTCCGTCTCGACTCGCGTCCGCGCAGACTGGGCGACTTCGAGGCGACCTGCTGGTGGCACCGCACGTCACCGAAGTCCCACTTCACCCGCTCCCTCGTCTGCTCCCGGCTCACCGAGGACGGCGGCCGGATCACGCTGAGCGGCCGCAACCTGGTCACCACCACGGAGGACGGTCGCCGGCAGGAGGAGCTGAAGACCGACGACGACGTTCTGTCCGCCTACCGCTCCCACTTCGGCATCGGGCTCCACCACGTCCCGGAGGTGCGAGAGCCACTGAGCCCGGCCTCCGGACGGTAGCGGTAGCGGTCACTCCTCCTCGAGCCAGCCCTCGTACTCCTCGGCGAAGGCGGCGAGCGCGGCAGCGTCCAGCTTTCCGGCCGGGTCGTCGACGACCACGAGCCACTGGGCATCCTCGGCGTCGTCCTCACCGGCCAGAGCGTCGCGAACGAACTGCGGTTCGCCGCTCGGCGCGAAGCGGCTGACGATCTCCTCGGCGGCGTCCTCCGCCGTGTCGCGGTCGGGGAACACGAGAACGTGGTGGTGCAGGGGTGAGGGGTCGCCGGAGGAGGCGGGGGAGTGGTCCGTCTCGGGAGGACGGGACGCGGCGCTGCTCATCCGCCCATTGTGCGGGACGGGATCTGGTCGCCCGATACCTGCCCGCCCCCTGGATGCGGCTCTTCCAAGGCGGCGGCCCACCACGGGGCGCAGGTTCTCCACCGGGCGGCACCTGGGCAGGCGGTGCTCCGTCGCGGGCGGTGCCTCATCCCGTGGTGCCTCGCTCCGGTGGTGCCGTATCCCGTGGTGCCTCGCTCCGGTGGTGCCCTATCCCCCCAGGGCGCCTCGGCCCGGTGGCCGCCCTTCGCGAGCGGTGCCCCACCCTGTGGCGTCCCTCATCACATGCCGTCCGTGCCTCTCCCATATCCGGAACCTCTTCCGCGGAGGGGGCCCGCTCCGCGGCCATGTCCCTGTGAACCCGGCTTCTTCAGCCCGGCAGAGTCACCGCCGACCCCTGCCCGGGTGGAGCGACGGCGCCCCGGGACGCGGGCTGCCGGGGTGAGCGCCCGCGCCCCGGGACGCGGGCGCTCCACAGGCCCGTCCACCCGACGAACCGCTCCCCGCGACTCGTCCGGGCTGGGGCTGTCAGCGGCCCGTGGGATGCTGTGTCCCGATGGCCAGGAAGACTGCGACTCAGAACGACGACCCCCTCGCCCCCATCACGCTTGCCGTGGGCCAGGAGGATCTCCTCCTCGACCGTGCCGTGCAGCAGGTCGTCGCGGCGGCCCGCGCGGCCGACGCGGACACCGATGTGCGCGAACTCATGCCCGACGCACTGCGACCGGGCACGCTCGCCGAGCTGACGAGCCCGTCGCTGTTCGCCGAGCGCAAGGTCGTCGTGGTGCGCGACGCGCAGGACGTCTCCGCGGACGCCATCAAGGACGTGAAGGGCTACCTCGCCGCTCCGGCCGAGGAGATCACCCTCGTCCTGCTGCACGCGGGCGGCGCCAAGGGCAAGGGGCTCCTGGACGCCGCACGCAAAGCGGGAGCCCGCGAGGTCGCGTGCCCGAAGATGACCAAGCCTGCGGACCGACTGGCTTTCGTGCGCTCGGAGTTCCGCGCCGCGGGACGTTCCGCGACGCCCGAGGCCTGCCAGGCGCTGGTCGATGCGATCGGCAGCGATCTGCGCGAACTCGCCAGTGCCTGTTCGCAGTTGGCCGCCGACGTCGAGGGAACCATCGACGAGGCCGTCGTCGCCCGGTACTACACCGGCCGTGCCGAGGCGTCCAGTTTCACCGTCGCCGACCGGGCGGTGGAGGGCAGGACCGCCGAGGCGCTCGAGGCGCTCCGCTGGTCGCTGTCCACTGGCGTCGCACCCGTACTGATCACCAGCGCGCTCGCCCAGGGCGTACGGGCGATCGGCAAGCTCGCGTCCGCGCCCCGCGGCATGCGGCCCGGCGATCTCGCCCGCGAGCTGGGCATGCCGCCCTGGAAGATCGACCGTGTGCGACAGCAGATGCGGGGCTGGTCGGCGGATGGCGTCTCGGTCGCGCTGAGGGCGGTGGCCGAAGCCGACGGTGCGGTCAAGGGCGGCGGGGACGACCCCGAATACGCCCTGGAGAAGGCCGTGGTGACGATCGCGCGCGCCGCACGCCCCTCACGCCCCCGCTGACCGGAGGCGCACCAGGCACACCACTGTGCCGCACCAGGCACACCACTGGGCCGCTTGGCGGTGACGCGGGCGATTCGGGTCTCCGGAGGCCGGGAGTTCGGGAAGGGCGACGGTGCGGGCCCGCGGAACAGCCCTGCGAAACGCGGCCCGTTCCCCGAACTCGACCGGTCCCCACGCGCCCCGACCCCGACTGCTCCGCACGTGCCCGGCCCCGACCGGTCCCCACGCGCCCCCCCGGCCCGACCGGTCTCCGCACGTGCCCTGCCCCGACCGGTCCCCACGCGCCCCCCCGGCCCGACCGGTCTCCCCACACGCCCTGGCCCCGACCGATTCCGACACGCCCTCGGACTCAGCCGGTCTCCTCCCGCCCGCCCGGACTCAGCCGCTCAGCTTCCTCAACGTCGCCTTTGTGTCCTGCTTCAGCATGTCCTCGATCTCCGAGATGTCCGGCTCCGAATCCCCGCTGTCGCTGGACGAGACGTAGTTGCTGAAGCTCATCTGGAAGGTCATCCAGCCGTCGCGCACCGCGAGATACGCCGACGAGCCCGTCTCCCGCGGCTTCTCGGGCGTCACCAGGTACGCCACGTCGCCGATGCCGGGGACCTTGCGCACCGAGAAGGTGTTCCCGCTGCCGCCTCGCTGGTCGAAACTCTCGTACTGCGCCTCGAAGTTGGCCGAGGGGTCGGTGGCCTTGTAGAGCCACATTTCGACCGTCACGGTGGCGCTCGAGTAGCGGGCGCCGGACGGCGCGAGCGACGTCGTGCACCACATGGCGTCGAGCGCCTTGTGCGTGGCCGCGTCGTTCTTCGGGGACGACTTCTCCTCCGGGTACTCCTCTTTGAAGGCCGAAAGATCGGTGTCCGGGCAGATGTCCTCGCGGTAGGTGTAGCCGGCGAGGTCGGGGCTTCCGCCTCCCTGGCCCGGGAAGCCTCCGGTCGCGAAGACGACGGCCGCCCACACCGCGGAGGCGACGACCGCCCCGCCCAGCGCCCATAGCCAGCCGCGGCCCGCGGCGGAGGAGGGGGCGGGCGGCACGGGCGGCCCGAACCCGTAACCCCCGGGCTGCGGCGGCACGTACGGCCCGGGAAGGCCGGGCGGCTGCGGCTGATGCGTGTGAGACGGCTGTGGCTGAGGAGGCTGCGGTGGGTACGCATGTGGCGGCTGCGGATGGGACTGACCGCCGTACGGCTGCGCGGCATACGGATTCGACTGATCCCCCGGTATCGACATGCCGTGAAGATAGCGGACCTGTCCGCATACGACAGCGGCGCGTGCTCCACTCCCCGCGCCCCGCCCGTCCCCCACTGACCCCAACGCCGAACCCGGGGCGGAACCCGGCAGTGAATCCGACATCGGCCACACCGACCCCCGGTGCCGCGGGACGGTACCCGCGCACACCGAAGGCCCGGTGCTGTCCTGGGGAAGGAACAGGCACCGGGCCTTCGGCAATGAATTGGAGTGCGCCGCACCCGCGTGGCGAACGCAGGCCGCGTGCGGCGCGAAGGTTGCCGTCCGGAGCGGTTGAGAGGGTCCGCTGGATCCGGGTCGGCAGGGTCGGGGCTCTGGAGCCCCTGGGGCCGGAGCCCCGTACATCACGTCACTGTTGAGGTGTGTGAGGCAGGTGTTGCGAGTGTCAGCTGTTACAGGTGTCAGCCCTGGAGGGTCGCGACCCGCTGAGCCAGAGCAGCCTTCTTGTTGGCGGCCTGGTTCTTGTGGATCACGCCCTTGCTGACGGCCTTGTCGAGCTTGCGGGTCGCCTCGCGAGCGGCCACGGTGGCCTTCTCGGCGTCGCCGGCCTCGACGGCCTCACGGGTCTTGCGGATCGCGGTCTTGAGCGAGGACTTGACGGCCTTGTTGCGCAGGCGCGCCTTCTCGTTCGTCTTGTTCCGCTTGATCTGGGACTTGATGTTCGCCACGAAAGAGCCTTTGCAGGTTCGTCTGATTTCCTGAGCTTACTGAGCAGCGCCTCGGCTTGAGAGGGCACGAGGCACAGTGGACCAGGCTACCAGCAGCCCCGAAGGCCTCCCAAACCCGTCGCTCACCTGAGGGCGTGGGACTATGGAGGCTACGTATCGATCCGACCAGAGGCGGCAGACGCCTCAAGAAACAGGACCCTGCGTGCCCGCGACCCCTAGTAATGTGCCGGAGCCGAGCCGTACCGACCCGGCGCGCATCCGTAACTTCTGCATCATCGCGCACATCGACCACGGCAAGTCCACGCTTGCCGACCGCATGCTGCAGCTCACCGGCGTCGTCGAGCAGCGGCAGATGCGCGCCCAGTATCTCGACCGGATGGACATCGAGCGCGAGCGCGGCATCACGATCAAGTCCCAGGCGGTGAGGCTGCCGTGGGCGCCGACCGCGGGGGAGGGTGCGGGCACCACTCACATCCTCAACATGATCGACACCCCGGGCCACGTGGACTTCACCTATGAGGTCTCGCGCTCGCTCGCGGCCTGCGAGGGCACGCTCCTCCTGGTGGACGCGGCTCAGGGCATCGAGGCGCAGACCCTCGCCAACCTCTACCTGGCGATGGAGAACGACCTCGCGATCATCCCCGTGCTGAACAAGATCGACCTGCCGGCCGCCCAGCCGGAGAAGTTCTCCGAGGAGCTGGCGCATCTCATCGGCTGCGAGCCGGAGGATGTGCTCAGAGTCTCGGCGAAGACCGGTGACGGCGTCCCGGAGCTGCTCAACAAGGTGGTGGAGACGGTCCCGGCCCCGGTCGGCGTCAAGGACTCCCCGGCCCGCGCGATGATCTTCGACTCGGTCTACGACTCGTACCGCGGCGTCGTCACCTACGTCCGTGTCGTCGACGGACAGCTCAACAGGCGTGAGCGGATCAGGATGATGTCGACCGGCGCCTCGCACGAGCTGCTGGAGATCGGCACCAACTCGCCGGAGATGACCCCGGCCGACGGCCTCGGCGTCGGCGAGGTGGGCTATCTGATCACCGGTGTGAAGGACGTCCGGCAGTCCAAGGTGGGTGACACCATCACCCAGCTCAGCAAGGGCGCCGTGGAGCCGCTCGGCGGCTACAAGGACCCGAAGCCCATGGTCTTCTCGGGCCTCTATCCGCTGGACGGCTCCGACTACCCCGAGCTCCGTGAGGCCCTGGACAAGCTCCAGCTCAACGACGCCGCGCTGGTCTACGAGCCGGAGACCTCCGCCGCGCTCGGCTTCGGCTTCCGCGTCGGCTTCCTCGGCCTGCTGCACCTGGACGTGATCCGGGAGCGGCTGGAGCGCGAGTTCGGGCTCGACCTGATCGCCACCGCCCCCAACGTGGTCTACCGCGTCGACATGGAGGACGGCACCGAGCACACGGTCACCAACCCGAGCGAGTTCCCCACCGGCAAGATCGCCGAGGTGCACGAGCCGGTCGTCCGCGCCACTCTCCTGGCCCCCAGCGAGTTCATCGGCGCGATCATGGAGCTGTGCCAGAACCGGCGCGGCTCGCTGCTGGGGATGGACTACCTCTCCGAGGACCGCGTCGAGCTGCGCTACACCCTCCCGCTGGCCGAGATCGTCTTCGACTTCTTCGACCAGCTCAAGTCCAAGACCCGTGGCTACGCCTCGCTCGACTACGAGCCCACCGGCGAACAGACCGCCGAGCTGGTCAAGGTCGACATCCTGCTGCACGGCGACAAGGTCGACGCCTTCTCGGCGATCACGCACAAGGACAAGGCGTACGCGTACGGCGTGCGACTCGTGGCCAAGCTGCGCGAGCTGATCCCGCGGCAGAACTTCGAGGTGCCCATCCAGGCGGCCATCGGCAGCCGTGTGATCGCCCGGGAAACCGTCCGTGCCATCCGCAAGGACGTCCTCGCCAAGTGCTACGGCGGTGACATCTCCCGTAAGCGGAAGCTGCTGGAGAAGCAGAAGGAGGGCAAGAAGCGGATGAAGATGGTCGGCAACGTGGAGGTCCCGCAGGAGGCTTTCATCGCGGTGCTGTCCTCGGATTCCGAGGGCGGCGAGGCCAAGGCGAAGAAGTAGCCGAGGCCTCCGCCGAGAAGGAGAGGCCGCGGCCCGCCGAGGAGCTGCCACCGTTGTAAAGGCGCCCGCCCCCGAACACCCGGGGGCGGGCGCCTTCGTGTGGCATACGGGTGAATGCCGGGCCTTCCGGTTTCTCGCGGCAGAAACGTGCCGTTACGCACTGCGGCAGCGGTGATCCGGGCGGCCCAGGCCGGACCCGGGCGGGCACGATGGTCGTGCCCGCGCAGACACCGCTCGGGAAGGGATGCTCAAGTGAAGTACACGAAGGCTGCCGCCGTGGTTGTCGGCTCCGTCATGGCCCTCGGAACCGGATCCGCCGCCGTCGCCGACGACGGGCCCCCGGCCTCCGCCAGGACTCCGATGGGCCAGACGGCGCTGCTCAAGGACCAGCCGCTGGGTGATGTGAAGAACCCGGCGGAGAAGCCGCTCAACGGCCTTCTCTCCGTCATCACCACCCCGCTGCAGGGCGGCCAGCGGATGGATCCGCGCATGGTGGACAACGACATCCGCAAGTCCGTCCTCGAGCAGGTCGGGCAGGGCCACGACGCGGCTGCCAACCCGTCCACCGGAATGATGGGCGGAAGCCAGTTCGCCGGCGGTCAGGGCGGTCAGGGTCAGGGCGGTCTGGGCGGTCTGGGCGGGAACGGCGGGCTGCTCGGCGGTCTGCCCGTGGCCGGCTGAGCCTGGTCCTCCTCTGGCGGCACCGTGCGATGCGTGCGAGCGGGTCCGGACATGTCGATCCGGGCCCGCTTCTCCATGTTCGTTATCCATGACTGGCAGATGACGGATTCGTGCCGTCCACTGGGTGAAACGCACGTCAACGAGTGTGCAGTCCCCCCTTACGCAAAGGCGGAACGCGCCCTACGCTGATGGCTGCTCGAAGGTTACTCGCCAGTTAAACAACTGGCGGATCGAACCGCTCCCACTCACAGCACTTGCCGCGGGGCACGGAGGATGTCGTGAGCGACACACAGACCCTTATCGATAACCGGCCGCCCTCCGTGGCGACGCTCTTCCTGGAGCGGGTCGAGGCCACACCGGAGCGGGAGGCATTTCGCTACCCCGTGCCGCCCGCCTCGGGCGACGGCCCGGACGACTGGCGCTCACTCACCTGGAAGCAGTCCGCGGATCGCGTCCTGTCCATCGCCGCCGGCCTGATCGACGTCGGTGTACGCCCCGAGGAGCGGGTGGCCATCGCGTCCGCCACCTGCCTGGACTGGATCCTCGCCGACCTCGGCGTTCTGTGCGCGGGTGCCGCGACCACGACCGTCTACCCGTCCACCAACGCCGAGGAGACCGCGTACATCCTGGCGGACTCCGGCAGCCGGGTCATGATCGCCGAGAATGCCGAGCAGCTCGTCAAGGCCCGCGAGCAGCGCGCCCAGCTCCCGGATCTGGCGCATGTCGTCGTGATGAACGAGGCCGACGCGCTGACCGCCCCGGGCGACCCCGAGGACTGGGTGCTCTCCCTCGCCGAGCTCGAACGGCGCGGCGCGGCCTACCTGGAGCTGAACCCGGACGTCGTCCGCAAGCGGATCGACGCGATCACCGCCGACCAGCTCGCCACGCTGATCTACACCTCCGGTACCACCGGGCGCCCCAAGGGCGTACGGCTGCCGCACGACAACTGGGCGTACATGGCCCGGGCCATCGAGTCCACCGGCCTGGTCACCGGTGAGGACGTGCAGTACCTGTGGCTGCCGCTGGCGCACGTCTTCGGCAAGGTCCTGACCTCGGGCCAGATCGCGGTCGGCCACGTCACCGCCGTCGACGGCCGCATCGACAAGATCATCGAGAACCTCCCGGTGGTCAGGCCGACCTACATGGCGGCCGTGCCCCGCATCTTCGAGAAGGTCTACAACGGCGTCGTGGCCAAGGCCCGTGCGGGCGGCCCGGCCAAGTACAAGATCTTCATGTGGGCAGCGGGTGTCGCCCGCGACTACGCGAAGGTCTCCCAGGACAACCTGCGCCGCACGGGCAGCAGGACGGCGCCCCTCGGCCTCACCGTCAAGCACGCCGTCGCCGACAAGCTCGTCTACGCCAAGCTGCGCGAGGCGTTCGGCGGCCGGCTGCGTGCCGCGGTCTCCGGCTCCGCCGCGCTCGCCCCCGACATCGGCTTCTTCTTCTCCGGCGCCGGCATCAACATCCTGGAGGGCTACGGCCTCACCGAGTCCAGCGCCGCCAGCTTCGTCAACCCGGGGGAGACCTACCGCACCGGTACGGTCGGCAGGCCGCTGCCCGGTACCGAGGTCCGGATCGCCGACGACGGCGAGATCCTGCTCCGCGGCCCCGGCATCATGGAGGGCTACCACGGCCTGCCGGACCGGACGGCCGAGGTGCTGGAGTCCGACGGCTGGTTCCACACCGGCGACATCGGCGAGCTGTCCTCGGACGGCTTCCTGCGGATCACCGACCGCAAGAAGGACCTGATCAAGACCTCGGGCGGCAAGTACATCGCGCCGGCGGAGGTCGAGGGCCAGTTCAAGGCCGTCTGCCCGTTCGTCTCCAACATCCTGGTCCACGGCGCCGACCGGAACTTCTGCACGGCGCTCATCGCGCTCGACGAGCCCTCGATCACGGCGTGGGGCGCCGACCACGGCATGGCGGGCAAGCCGTACGCGGACGTGGTCACCTCCAAGCAGGTCGAGGAGATGATCGGCGGCTACGTCAGCCGCCTGAACGAGGGTCTGCAGCGCTGGCAGACGATCAAGAAGTTCCGGATCCTGCCGCGCGACCTCGATATCGAGCACGGCGAGCTCACTCCCAGCCTCAAGCTCAAGAGGCCTGTCGTGGAGCGGGAGTTCAAGCATCTGATCGACGAGATGTACGACGGTACGCGCGAGGCGTAGGGCCTGTCCTACGGGTCGCCTTAGGGCCCGCGGCGCCTTGCAGGGCTCCCCCGGAGCTTTTCCTGGGAGGTGCCCTCAGCACCAAGCGCCGCGGGCTGACCCGAGCCGATCCAACGACACGGCTCGACCACCTCAGGCGCGGACGGAAGCGAGCCCCGGGCGTTCCCGCCCGGGGCTCGCCCGTTCCCCGGGACGGGCCGCGCCCCCGGCCGGGACGGGGCCCTCCTTCGGCAGTGGACAATGGGGGCATGCCCTCCGCACTGCCCGACGGCGAGCCCGTGCCCCATGACGGGGCGCTGCCCGGCCCTGCCCTCGACGGGGCGGCCGGCCGGCCGCTCGGCTTCTACCTGCACGTGCCGTACTGCGCGACCCGCTGCGGCTACTGCGACTTCAACACCTACACCGCGAGCGAGCTGCGCGGCTCCGGTGGCGCCCTGGCTTCGCGCGAGAACTACGCGGACACACTCGCCGAGGAGGTCCGGCTCGCCCGCAAGGTGCTCGGCGACGACCCTCGGCCTGTCGAGACCGTCTTCGTGGGCGGCGGCACGCCGACCCTCCTCCCCGCCGCCGATCTCGGCCGGATGCTCGCCGCGATCCGGGACGAGTTCGGCCTCGCGGACGGCGCCGAGATCACCACCGAGGCCAATCCGGAGTCCGTGGACCCGCGCTACCTCGCCGAGCTACGGGAGTCGGGCTTCAACCGCGTCTCGTTCGGCATGCAGAGCGCCCGCCGCCACGTCCTCCAGGTCCTGGACCGTACGCACACCCCCGGGCGCCCCGAGGCGTGTGTCGCCGAGGCGCGCGCGGCGGGGTTCGGCCATGTGAACCTCGACCTGATCTACGGGACGCCGGGGGAGAGCGACGAGGACTGGCGCGCCTCGCTGGACGCCGCGATCGGCGCCGGCCCCGACCACGTGTCCGCGTACGCGCTGATCGTCGAGGAGGGCACGCAGCTCGCCCGGCGCATCCGGCGCGGCGAGGTGCCGATGACCGACGACGACGTGCACGCCGACCGCTACCTCATCGCCGAGGAGACGCTGTCGGCCGCCGGGTTCGACTGGTACGAGGTCTCGAACTGGGCCACGTCGCAGGCGGGCCGCTGCCGCCACAACGAGCTGTACTGGACCGGCGCCGACTGGTGGGGTGCCGGTCCGGGGGCCCACAGCCACGTCGGCGGCGTGCGCTGGTGGAACGTCAAACACCCCGGCGCGTACGCCCAGGCCCTGAGCGAGGGCCGCTCCCCGGGCGCGGGCCGCGAGGTGCTGGCCGACGAGGACCGCAGGGTCGAGCGCATCCTGCTGGAGATCCGCCTCAAGGACGGCTGCTCGCTCGACCTCCTCGCTTCCGCGGGCGCGCGGGCGGCCGGGCGCGCGCTGACGGACGGCCTGCTGGAGCCGGGCCCGTACGAGGACGGCCGCGCGGTGCTGACCCTGCGCGGGCGCCTGCTCGCCGACGCCGTCGTGCGCGACCTGGTCGACTGAGGGCTGGCCGGGAGCTGCACGGGCCGGGACGAACCCCCGACCGTCTCGAACACGCCGAGACAAACGCCCCCTTCCGTGCCCGCCGGGGCGAACGCCGCGGCCCGTTCTCGTACGCGCGATGCATCCCCCGGCCGGAGGAGTCCGGCCGTCGCCGGGATGCCGGGGCAGGTGAGGTCGCGGAGAATCCTGTGATGTGAGCGACATGAGGGGCTCTTCGGGTCCTCAGCCACCGCCGTCATCGTCCGAACCGGCGCACCCGGCCGCGGCGGAGGCACCGCGCGAGTCCGTGGCGCTGGCGGCCATGATGTTCGCGGTGGCAATGACCTTCATCGACCAGACCATCGTTTCCATCGCCGCGCCGGACATCATCAGGGAACTGAACCTCTCCGCCTCGGGCATGCAGTGGGTCGTCAACGCCTATCTGCTCACCCTCGCGGCCTTCTTCGCCCTCGGCGGCCGGCTCTCCGACGTCTTCGGCCACAAGCGGCTCATGCTCATCGGCACACTCGTGTTCGTCGTGTCCTCCGCGCTGTGCGGCGCCGTGCCCTCCGGGGATGGCGCCCAGGTGTGGCTGATCAGCTTCCGCGCCACCCAGGGCATCGGTGCGGCGTTCATGTTCCCGGCCGCGCTCGCCGTGGTCGTCGCCGTGTTCCCCGTGGAGAGGCGCGGCCGGGCGCTCGCGCTCTTCTTCGGGGTATCCGGCGCGCTGACGGCCGTGGGCCCGCTGCTCGGCGGCTGGCTGACCACCTGGACCTGGCGCGCGATCTTCTGGGTCAACGTCCCGGTCGCGATCATCGCCATCGCGCTGACGTTCGCCGCCCGCATCCGGAACGAGCAGCGCCGCGAGCCCGTCGACTGGGCGGGCGCGGCGCTCGTCGTCATCGGGATGGGCCTGAGCGTCCTGGGGTTGCAGCAGGCCACCGCGTGGGGCTGGAGCAGCGCCGCCACCTGGGTGTGCATCCTGGGCGGCCTGGTGGTCCTGGCACTGTTCGTGGGCTACGAGCTGAGGTGCCGCTATCCGCTCGTCAAACTGCGCGTGTTCGCCGACCGGGCCTTCTCCGTCGATATCGCCGTGCTGTTCTTCTCGATGATGGCGTTCGTCCCGGTGTTCTTCTTCACCTCGGTCTACGCCCAGGTCTCGCTCAGTTCATCGCCCAACCAGGCCGCGCTCTTCCTGCTCTACTTCTTCGCCGGGTTCGCCATCGCCTCCCAGTGGGGCGGCCGCATCCTCGACAAGAAGGGCGCCAAGCCGGCCATCCGGCTGGGCACCGCGCTCGGCGCCGTCGGCTTCGCCCTCTGGGCCAACAAGCTCACCGACCTCTCCCTGCACGACCAGTGGCCGTACGCCGCGCTCGCCGGCGCCGGGATCGGCTTCCTGCTCGCCCCCGCCTCCACCGATGCCGTCAACCGCTCGATCGGCGCCTCGTACGGCGAGGTCACCGGCATCACGCAGACGGTGCGCAACTACGCGGCCAGCATCGGCCTGGCGGTCTTCGGCACGGTGCTGACGCACACCATGACCAATCGCGTCGTGGAGAGCCTGGAGGCCCGGGGCGTTTCGGAGGGGGCGGCGCATGCGGGCGCCCGGGACATCGCCGAGGCGATCTCCGGCAACGCGGACAACCGGCAGCCGTCCGGCGACAGCCCGCTCGCCCGGCTCGGCAGCGACGCCCTGAGCGATATCCGTATGGACTTCGCGGAGGCCAACCAGGTCGTCTACTACTGCATGGCGGGTGCGCTGGCCATCGCGTTCCTCTGCTCCGGCTTCCACCCCGGTACGCGTGTCACGGGTGAGAGCGAGGAGGCGCCGCAGACCGGTAGCGGGCCGGGCGGCGACTCCGCCGCTACGGAGCGGTGACGAAGTCGATCAGTTCCTCGACCCGTCCCAGCAGCGTCGGTTCGAGGTCTTTGTAGCTGCGGACCGATCCCAGGATGCGCTGCCATGCGGCACCGGTGTTCTCCGGCCAGCCGAGCGCGCGGCACACGCCCGTCTTCCAGTCCTGGCCGCGCGGCACGGCGGGCCAGCCCGGGATGCCCACCGATGAGGGCTTCACCGCCTCCCAGACGTCGATGTACGGGTGGCCCACCACCAGGACGTCGTCGCCGGTGACCTCCGCGGCGATCCGGGACTCCTTGGACCCGGGCACCAGATGGTCGACCAGCACGCCGAGACGGGCGTCCGGGCCCGGCGCGAAGCCGTCGACGATCGCCGGAAGGTCGTCCACGCCCTCCAAGTACTCGACGACCACTCCCTCGATGCGCAGATCGTCGCCCCAGACGCGTTCGACGAGTTCGGCGTCGTGCCGCCCTTCGACATAGATCCGCCCGGCGCGCGCGACGCGCGCCCGCGCGCCCGGGACGGCGACCGAACCCGACGCCGTGCGGGACGGGGGACGCGGCGCCGTCACCGACGGCCGGACGAGCGTGACGACCTTGCCCTCCAGCAGGAAGCCGCGGGGCGTCATGGGGAACACGCGCTGCTTGCGGAAGCGGTCCTCCAGGGTGACGGTCGGGCCCTCGGCCGTCTTCTCCCAGCGCACCACCGCGCCGCAGAAGCCGGTCGTGACCTCCTCGACCACCATGTCCGTCTCCACCGGCACCTCGGGTGCGGGGTTCTGCTTCTTCCATGGCGGGGTGAGGTCGGGCCCGTAACTTCTGCTGCGCATCCGACCGACCTTACGGATCCCCGCCCTCGTGCGCCTACGACACGCCGAACCGGGCCGCCAGGTCGTCGCGCTGCGCCCGCAGGAAGCCCGCGTCGACCACCGCTCCGTGCCCGGGCACGTACAGCGCGTCCTCGCCGCCGAGGTCCAGCAGCCGGTCCAGGGCTGCGGGCCACTGGGTGGGGATGGCGTCGGGGCCGGCCTGCGGCTCGCCCGACTCCTCCACCAGGTCGCCGCAGAAGACGACGCTGGGCCCGCCCCCGAGCCCGGGGACGAGCACCGCCAGGTCGTGGCCGCTGTGTCCGGGGCCGACGTTGACCAGGACCACATCCCGTCCGTCGCCGAGGGGGACCGTCATCTCCCCGCTGACCAGATGGTCCGGCCGCAGCAGCATCTCGGCGGCCTCGGTGGCGGTCTCCCCGTCGACCCCATGCCGTACGGCGTCGTCGCGCAGGGCCTGCCGCGCCCGCCGGCCGCCCAGCATCAGGTCCATCCGGATCGCGCCGTAGACCTGCGTGCCCGCGAAGGCCGCGGCGCCCAGGACGTGGTCGAAGTGCGGGTGCGTGAGTGCGAGATGCGTCACCCGGCGTCCCAGCATCTCCTCCGCCTGCTGCCGGAGCTGGGCGCCCTCGCGGAGCGTGGCGCCCGCGTCGACCATCAGCACGGCGGAAGGTCCGTGGACCAGACCGGCCGTCGCGTCCCAGCCCGGCAGGCGGCGGCGGGCGACGCCCGGTGCGAGCTGCTCCCAGCCCGCCTCTTCCCAAGTGCGGTTCATGCGACGACGCTAGTCCCAGCCAGGTAGCGTTGCTCGCTGCCGAGTTCACCGGACCGCGGGCGCGGGACGGGGGCTCCGGGCGAGCGGGCCGCCCTTGCCCTGGTCATACCACCGCGCCGTACACTGGCTCGGGGGAAGCTGGCACTCAGAGACAGTGAGTGCCAAGCCCAGGGCCGAGGAACAGATGCTGGAGGTGTGCGCATGCTCAGCGAACGCAGACTCGAAGTGCTGCGCGCCATCGTCCAGGACTACGTGGGCACGGAGGAGCCCGTCGGTTCCAAGGCGCTCACGGAGCGACACGGCCTCGGTGTCTCCCCGGCCACCGTCCGTAACGACATGGCGGTGCTGGAGGACGAGGGGTTCATCGCTCAGCCGCACACCAGCGCCGGCCGCATCCCGACGGACAAGGGCTACCGCCTCTTCGTCGACAAGCTCGCGGGCGTCAAGCCGCTGTCGCAGGCCGAGCGCCGCGCCATCCAGAACTTCCTGGACGGCGCCGTCGACCTCGACGACGTGGTCGGACGTACGGTCCGGCTGCTGGCGCAGCTCACCCGGCAGGTCGCCGTGGTGCAGTACCCGTCGCTCACGCGCTCGACCATCCGGCACGTGGAGCTGCTGTCACTGGCTCCCGCCCGGCTGATGCTGGTGCTGATCACGGACACCGGCCGTGTCGAGCAGCGCATGGTCGACCTGCCCGCGCCTTTCGGTGAGACCTCCCTCGCCGATCTGCGGGCGCGGCTCAACAGCCGGGTCGGCAGCAGGCGTTTCGCGGATGTGCCCCAACTCGTGCAGGATCTGCCGGAATCCTTCGAGGCCGAGGACAAGCCCGCGGTCTCCACGGTCCTGGCGACGCTGCTCGAGACCCTGGTGGAGGAGACCGAGGAGCGGCTGGTGATCGGCGGCACCGCCAATCTCACCCGCTTCGGGCACGACTTCCCCTTGACCATCCGGCCGGTGCTGGAGGCCCTGGAGGAGCAGGTGGTGCTCCTCAAGCTCCTCGGCGAGGCCAAGGACCCTGGCATGACCGTACGAATCGGGCATGAGAACGCCCATGAGGGGCTGACTTCCACATCGGTCGTCGCGGTCGGCTACGGTTCGGGCGACGAGGCAGTCGCCAAACTCGGCGTGGTCGGACCGACCCGCATGGACTACCCCGGAACGATGGGAGCGGTACGCGCAGTGGCACGTTACGTCGGACAGATCCTGGCGGAGTCGTAAGTGGCCACGGATTACTACGCCGTCCTCGGAGTGCGCCGCGACGCAGGGCAGGACGAGATCAAGAAGGCGTTCCGTCGCCTCGCCCGTGAGCTGCACCCGGACGTCAATCCGGATCCGAAGACCCAGGAGCGGTTCAAGGAGATCAACGCCGCTTACGAGGTGCTCTCCGATCCGCAGAAGAAGCAGGTCTACGACCTCGGTGGTGACCCGCTCTCGGGCGCTGCCGCGGGCGGCGCGGGCGGCTTCGGCGCGGGCTTCGGCAACTTCTCCGACATCATGGACGCCTTCTTCGGCACCGCCTCCCAGCGCGGTCCGAGGTCGCGCACGCGGCGAGGCCAGGACGCCATGATCCGGCTCGACATCGAGCTGGACGAGGCGGCCTTCGGCACCACGAAGGACATCCAGGTCGACACCGCCATCGTGTGCACCACGTGCTCCGGTGAGGGCGCGGCACCCGGCACCTCCGCGCAGACCTGCGACATGTGCCGCGGACGCGGCGAGGTCTCGCAGGTGACGCGGTCCTTCCTCGGCCAGGTCATGACCTCGCGGCCGTGCCCGCAGTGTCAGGGCTTCGGCACGGTCGTGCCCAACCCCTGCCCGGAGTGCGCGGGCGACGGGCGCATCCGCTCCCGCCGCACCCTCACCGTCAAGATCCCGGCGGGCGTGGACAACGGCACCCGCATCCAGCTGGCGGGCGAGGGCGAGGTCGGCCCGGGCGGCGGCCCGGCGGGCGATCTGTACGTCGAGATCCACGAGATGCCGCACCCGGTGTTCCAGCGGCGCGGGGACGACCTGCACTGCACGGTCACCATCCCGATGACGGCGGCGGCTCTCGGCACCCAGGTGCCGCTGGAGACGCTCGACGGGCTGGAGGAGGTCGACATCCGGCCGGGCACGCAGTCCGGGCAGTCGGTCCCGCTCCACCAGCGCGGCATCACGCATCTGCGCGGCGGCGGGCGCGGTGAC
Source organism: Streptomyces sp. NPDC048639 (assembly GCF_043199075.1). Classification (NCBI taxonomy): domain Bacteria; kingdom Bacillati; phylum Actinomycetota; class Actinomycetes; order Kitasatosporales; family Streptomycetaceae; genus Streptomyces; species Streptomyces sp. NPDC048639. The sequence goes on along the minus strand of NZ_JBICVP010000001.1, from coordinate 823,154 downwards.
CTGATCGTCCACGTCGAGGTCCAGACGCCTTCGAAGCTCGATCCGCAGCAGGAGGATCTGCTGCGGCAGCTCTCGAAACTGCGCGGGGAGGAGCGGCCTTCGGGCCACTTTCAGCCGGGGCAGCAGGGGCTCTTCTCCCGCCTGAAGGATGCCTTCAACGGCCGCTGACCGATGGTGCCCGCGTTCCGGGGTCGGTGCCCGCTGACCCCGGCAGCCGGGGCATGGCACCGCGTGACACCATACGGCCATGCCCTCCGTGTTCTCCGATCTGTCGCCGTACCCGATCGTGCAGGCCCCCATGGCCGGCGGGGCGTCCTGCCCCGAGCTCGCCGCCGCCGTGTGCGATGCGGGCGGCCTCGGGTTCCTCGCCGCCGGGTACAAGACGCCGGAGGCGATGTATCAGGAGATCAAGCGGCTCCGCGGGCTGACTGAGCGCCCCTTCGGGGTGAACGTCTTCATGCCGCAGCCCTCCCTGGCGGACGCCGGCGCGCTCGAGGTCTACCGCGAGCAGCTCGCGGGTGAGTCGTCCTGGTACGAGACGCCGCTCGGCGACACCGACGGCAGCCTGGACGACGCGTACGAGGCCAAGCTCGCGATCCTGCTCGACGATCCCGTCCCCGTCGTCTCCTTCACCTTCGGCTGCCCCTCGCGCGCGGCCCTGGAGGCGTTCGCCAAGACGGGCACGCTCACGGTCGTCACCGTCACCAGCCCCGCCGAGGCGCAGGCGGCCCAGTGGGCAGGTGCCGACGGCGTCTGCGTCCAGGGCATCGAGGCCGGAGGCCACCAGAGCACCCACCACGACGACCCCCAGGCCGACGGCACCTCGTCCGGGGTCGGTCTGCTGACGCTCATCGCGCAGGTCAGCGAGGCGGTGCAGTTGCCGATCGTCGCTGCGGGCGGGCTGATGCGGGGCTGCCAGATCGCGGGCGCCCTGGCCGCCGGCGCGGACGCGGCCCAGCTCGGCACCGCCTTCCTCGTCGCCCCCGAGTCGGGTGCCAATGCCCTGCACAAGCGGGCCATGACCGATCCGCTGTTCCCCCGTACCGAGCTGACCCGGGCCTTCTCGGGACGCCCGGCCCGCGGTCTGGTCAACCGGTTCGTCCGGGAGCACGGGCGGTACGCCCCGGCCGCGTACCCGCAGGTGCACTACATGACCGCGGGGCTGCGCAAGGCCGCCGCCACGGCGGGCGACCCGCAGGGGATGGCGCTCTGGGCGGGGCAGGGCCACCGGCTGGCGCGTCAGCTTCCGGCAGGGGAGCTGATCGAGGTGCTGGTCGCCGAACTGGAGTCGGCGCGCGAGTCGTTGGTGACCGGAGCCCGGTCGTGACGGCACCGGTCTTCCTCGCCGACCGCGACCTGCTGCACCGCCTCCGGCAGGAGGGCGCCACGACCGTCACCCTGGGCGGGCCCGAGGGGCGCCACGCGGTGTCCGTACGGCGGTTGCGCGCGGGTGAGGAGATCGTGCTGACGGACGGGGCGGGTACCGGCGCGTACGGCACGGTGGCCGCTGTCGAGGGCAAGGACCGGTTGGAGGTCGCCGTTTCCGCGTGGCGCGAGGAGCCCGAGCCGCGGCTTCGTATCACCGTCGTGCAGGCGCTGCCCAAGGGAGACCGGGGCGAACTCGCCGTCGAGACCATGACGGAGACGGGCGCCGACGTGATCGTGCCCTGGGCGGCGGCGCGTTGCGTCACCCAGTGGCGGGGCGAGCGCGGGACGAAGGCGCTGACCAAGTGGCGGACCACCGCCCGCGAGGCGGGCAAGCAGGCCCGCCGTCTCCGCTTCCCCGAGGTGACCGAGCCGATGACGACGTCTCGGGTCGCCGGGCTGCTCGCCGGCGCGGCGTTCGCGGCCGTGCTCCACGAGGAGGGCGGCGAGCCGCTGGCCACCGCCGAACTCCCCGCCCAGGGAGACATCGTGCTCGTCGTCGGCCCGGAGGGCGGCGTCTCGCCGGAGGAGCTGGCCGCGTTCGGGGAGGCGGGAGCGAAGCCGTACCGGCTCGGCCCGACCGTGCTGCGCACCTCCACGGCGGGCACCGCGGCGACGGCCCTGCTGCTGGGCCGTACGGGGCGCTGGTCCTGAGCCGGACCGCCGCCGTCCGGTAGGGCACGGGGCGTCATCTCGCCCCGCCCGTACCGATTTCCGGTCAACGACTACCGGAAAGTGCTGGTAGGGCCCCTGGCACCTGATTAGTGTGGCGGGCGTGACGCAGCCTTCGACGCCCTCTTCGCCGCAGCCCTCGTATCTCCGCCACCCGCATCTGCACGGCGAGTTGATCACCTTCACCGCCGAGGACGACGTCTGGGCCGCGCCCCTGGACGGGGGGCGCGCCTGGCGGGTCAGCGCCGACAACATGCCGGTCTCGTCTCCGCGCATCTCCCCGGACGGCGAGCACGTCGCCTGGACCTCCACCCGCGACGGGGCGCCCGAGGTGCACGTCGCCCCGGTCGACGGGGGCCCCGCCAAGCGCCTCACCCACTGGGGCAGTTGGAAGACGGCCGTGCGCGGCTGGACGCCGGACGGCGAGGTGCTGGCGATCAGCACGTACGGGCAGGCTTCCCTGCGCCGTACGTGGGCCAGGGCGCTTCCGCTGGACGGCAGCCCCGCGCGCACGCTCCCGTACGGCCCGGTCGGCGACGTGGCGTACGGCCCGCGCGGCGCCGTCCTGCTGCTGTCGGCCACCATGGGCCGGGAGGCCGCGGCGTGGAAGCGCTACCGCGGCGGCACGGCCGGCAGGTTGTGGATCGACCGGGACGGGACGGGCGAGTTCGAACGGCTCCACGCGGACCTCGACGGGAACATGGAGTTCCCGCTCCGGGTGGGCGACCGGGTCGCGTTCCTCTCCGACCACGAGGGCACCGGCGCCCTCCACTCCTCGCTCCCCGACGGCTCGGACCTGCGCCGGCACACGCCGCTCGACCACTTCTACGCTCGCCACGCCGCCACCGACGGCACGCGCGTCATCTACTCCTCCGGCGGCGAACTGTGGCTGCTGGACGACCTGGAGAGCGCGGAGCCGCGGCGGCTGACCGTCCGTCTCGGCGGCCAGCGCACCGACCTCCAGCCGTTCCCGGCGCGGGCCGCCGCCTACCTGGGCGACGCCCGCCCCGACCGCACGGGCCGGGGCAGCGCCGTCGAGGTGCGCGGCAGCATCCACTGGGTCACGCACCGCGAGGGCCCGGCCCGCGCGCTCGCGGCGACGCCGGGCGTACGGGCACGGCTGCCCCGCGTCTTCCGGGCGGGCGGCGGCACCGAGGAGCACGTCGTCTGGGTCACGGACGCGGAGGGCGAGGACGCCCTGGAGTTCGCGCCCTCCGCCGGGGCGGCACCCGGGGCGGCCCCCCGCCGCATCGGGGCAGGGCAGTTCGGCCGCGTCCTCGACCTCGCCATGGCGCCCGACGGCAGTCGCGCGGCCGTCGCTTCCCACGACGGGCGCGTCCTGCTCGTCGAGCGCGAGTCGGGGGAGGTGCGCGAGGTCGCCCGCAGTGAGTTCGGCGACGCCGACGGCCTGGTCTTCTCACCCGACTCCGGCTGGCTCGCCTGGTCGCACCCGGGCCCCGGCCCGCTCAGGCAGCTCAAGATCGCCAACGCGACGGACCTGTCCGTCGCCGAGGCCACCCCGCTGCGCTTCAACGACTTCTCGCCCGCCTTCACCGCCGACGGCAAGCACCTGGCGTTCCTCTCCGAGCGGGCCTTCGACCCGGTCTACGACGCGCACGTCTTCGACCTCGCCTTCGTCGGCGCCTGCCGCCCGCACCTGATCACGCTGGCCGCGGCCACCCCGTCGCCCTTCGGCCCGCAGCGCCACGGGCGCCCCCGCGAGGACGACAAGCCGGACCACGACGGAGGCGACCAGGACCAGGAGCAGACGCCGCCCGCCACCCGTATCGACCTCGACGGCCTCGCCGACCGCATCGTGCCCTTCCCGGTCGAGGCCGGCCGCTACTCCATGCTCCGCTCCGCGGAGGACGGCGTGCTGTGGCTCCGCCACCCGATGAGCGGTGTCCTCGGTTCCGCCCTGGCCACGCCCGAGGACGACGGGCCGACCACCGGGCTCGTCCGCTATGACCTCGCCCAGCGGCGCCTGGAGGAACTGGCCGGTGACGTCGACGACTTCGCGGTCAGCGGCGACGGCAAGCGGGTGCTGATCTCCGCCGACGGCAAGCTCCGCGCCGTACCGGCGGACGCCAAGTCCTCGGACGACGAGGACAGCGACACCAGCACCACGGTCGACCTCTCCCGGATCCGGCTGACGGTCGACCCGGCCGCCGAGTGGCGGCAGATGTACGACGAGGCCGGGCGCCTCATGCGCGACAACTTCTGGCGCCCGGACCTGGGCGGCACGGACTGGGACGCGGTCCTGGACCGCTACCGCCCCGCGCTCGACCGCGTGGCCACCCACGACGACCTGGTGGACCTGCTGTGGGAGGTCCAGGGCGAACTGGGCACCTCCCACGCGTACGTCACCCCGCCCGGCGGATGGGGCGACCCCGCGCACCGGCAGGGGCTGCTCGGCGCCGACCTCGCCCGCGACGACGACGGCGCGTGGCGGATCGAGCGCATCCTGCCGTCCGAGACCTCCGACCCGGGCGCCCGCTCCCCGCTGGCCGCGCCGGGCGTGGCCGTACGGGCCGGGGACGCGATCCTGGCCGTCGACGGCCACCGGGTCGACCCCGTGACCGGGCCCGGGCCGCTGCTCGTCGGTGCGGCGGGCAAGCCCGTCGAGCTCACCGTCGCGCCGTCCGGCGGGGGCGACCCGCGGCACGTCGTGGTCGTCCCGGTCGCGGACGAGGAGCCGCTGCGCTACCACGCGTGGGTCGCGGGGCGGCGGGCGTATGTGCACGAGCAGTCCGGCGGGCGGCTCGGCTATCTGCACGTCCCCGACATGCAGGCGCCCGGCTGGGCCCAGATCCACCGCGATCTGCGGGTCGAAGTCGCCCGCGAGGGGCTGGTGGTGGACGTCCGCGAGAACCGGGGCGGCCACACCTCCCAGCTCGTCGTGGAGAAGCTGGCCCGCCGCATCGTCGGCTGGGACCTGCCGCGCGACATGCAGCCCGTGAGCTACCCGCAGGACGCGCCGCGCGGGCCGGTCGTCGCCGTCGCCAACCAGTTCTCCGGATCCGACGGCGACATCGTCAACGCGGCCATCAAGGCCCTGGGCATCGGCCCGGTGGTCGGCGAGCGCACCTGGGGAGGCGTGATCGGCATCGACCGGCGCTACACGCTGGTCGACGGCACGGAGGTCACCCAGCCCAAGTACGCCTTCTGGCTGGAGGGTTACGGCTGGGGTGTGGAGAACCACGGCGTCGACCCGGACGTGGAGGTCGTCCACGCGCCCCAGGACTCGGCGGCGGGCCGTGACCCGCAGCTCGACGAGGCGATCCGCATCGCACTGGCGGCGCTCTCGGAGAACCCGGCGAAGCTTCCGCCGCAGCTTCCGCAACTCCCTTAGCACTCGGGAGAGTTGCCGGGATGGGGGCGGCCTGCGGAGGCCGCCCTCGTACGGAGCCTGTCCGCGGAGTCCGCCCGCGCGTGGGAGTGCTGAGCCGGGTGCCCTCCCGGGAGCTTCCGGCCGGGGGGCTGCCGCGGGGGCCTGCCGCTCCGGCGGCGGCGGACGGGCTGGGCCGCCGACGCCGATGCCTCCCGCCCGAGGAGCGCGGCGAACCCTGCGACGGCCGCGCGCGCTACGAGGACGGCCGGGGTGAGCCCCTCGGCCCTCGGATCCCGGTCCCTGGCCGCCTGTCGCTTGTCTCCTGCGCCTCGACCATCGGGCAACCTGCCAGGGCCCGGAGGTGATGGTGTTCGCCTGCGCTCCCTCGCCGACCCCCGGTCTGCCACCACGGTTCGCCACCGTGCCCCCTGGTACGGGCGGGCCGCTCCGGGGCCCGGGAGCGCCGAGGCGCTCGCCGTACGAGGCGGCGAGAGGGCGTCGAGCCGCCGGAGTGGCACCGGTATGCCGCTGCCTGCTGCCCCTTGAGGCGGAGGGCCTGGATATCCGGCCCTTCCCGAGTCCCCGACTCTCCGTTGCTGCTTCGGGAGCGCGCTCATGGTGAGAAAGGTGATGACCAGCGACGGGAGTCCCGGTCGCCCTTTGTCGAGCGCCCGCGCCGACAGACAGGGCACGGTGGGAAATTGAGTAGTGGGCGGTCGAGCCTGATCCCGCCCCTCGAAACGTGGCGCTCCGAAGATGAGCCGTGCGCTGCTGCCGCCTCGGGGCGGGGTACGAGAAGTGCCGGGGCCCGGACCGGTCACAGCCGGGGCGGGGGGCGCCGACCGTGTGCTCGCGGGGCGCCGACGGTGTGGCCGCGGGGGGCGCCGACCGTGTGCTCGCGGGGCGCCGACCGTGTGCCCTGGGCCGTCGAAGCACGGACGACCTGGCGTTCTGGCTGTCGTAGTCCCTCCGTAGGGTGGTGTCATGGCCGAGGAGACACCGCTCATCCGCAGTCTGCGTTCCGCTGTCGACGCCACTCCCGACGATGTGCCCCTGCGCCTGCATCTGGCCGAGTTGCTGCTCGACGCCGGGCACGCGGACGACGCCGTGGCCCAGATCGCGGCCGCGCTCCAGCGTGCCCCCGGCGATGCGCAGGCGCGGGCGTTGATGGCGCGGGCGATGGGCGGCGGCCCGGCGGCCACGACCGGTACCGGCCCCGCGCCGGCCACCGGCGACGGCCCCGCTCCGTCGGCCACCGGCCGGGCGCCCTCCGCCGGTACGCCCTCCGCCGGTACGCCCTCCACCGGCGCGCCCTCCGCCGGTGCTCCGCAGCACCCCCAAGTCCCCGGCCACCAGGGCGGTTTCGACTGGCAGGCGGCAGAGCGCGAGGTCGGCGACGTCGTACCGCCGCGTTTCGTCGAGTCCACCGGGGCCGATGACGGCGCCGGGGACGACGGCGGAGACGACGATGTACCGCGCCTGGAGCGGCCGCTCGCCGAAGGTCCGGCCGATCCCGGCGGCGCCTCGTCCTGGGACGTCGAGGCGGCCGGCGCCCTGCGCCTCGACGACGTCGGCGGCATGCACGAGGTCAAGGAGCGCCTGGAGGCCGCCTTCCTCGCGCCCATGCGCAACCCCGAACTGCGCAAGCTGTACGGCAAGAGCCTGCGCGGCGGCCTGCTGCTCTACGGACCTCCCGGCTGCGGAAAGACGTTCATCGCCCGCGCCGTCGCGGGTGAACTGGGCGCGCGGTTCCTGTCCGTGTCCCTCAGCGACGTTCTCGACATGTGGATCGGCGCCTCGGAGCGCAATCTGCACGACATCTTCCGGACCGCCCGTTCCTCCTCGCCCTGCGTCCTGTTCCTCGACGAGATCGACGCCCTCGGTGCCAAGCGCAGCCGGATGCACCACAGCGGCCTGCGCAACACCGTCAACCAGCTCCTCACCGAACTGGACGGTGTGAACGGCGACAACGAGGGTGTGTTCGTCCTCGCCGCCACCAACCACCCCTGGGACGTGGACACCGCCCTGCGCCGCCCCGGCCGCTTCGACCGCACCCTGCTCGTCCTGCCGCCCGACGAACCCGCGCGCGAGGCGATACTCCGCTACCACCTGCGCGAACGGCCCGTCGCGGGCATCGATGTGGGCAAGCTCGTCCGCCGTACCGACGGCTTCTCCGGTGCGGACCTCGCGCACCTCTGTGAATCCGCCTCCGAGCGCGCGCTGCTGGACTCGGTCAGGACCGGCGAGGCCCGCATGATCGGCATGTCGGACCTGCTGGAGGCGGCGAAGCAGCTCCGGCCGTCCACGGACGCGTGGTTCGCCTCCGCCCGCAATGTCGCGATGTTCAGCAACGAGGGCGGCATGTACGACGATCTGCTCGCCTATCTCAAGCGCAAGAGGAAGCTGTGACGGGGGCTGCTGTGACGGCGCCTGCCGTGACGCGCCCCGGGCCCGCCGGAAGGAACCGGCACCGGTGACCGCGGCCGTGGAGACCCTGCGCCGCGCCCAGGCCCTCGCCGACGTCGGGCGGTACGCGCAGGCTGCCGGGCTCCTCGTCCAATACCTCGCCGCCGACCCCGGCAGCGCCCCCGCCTGGGCCGAGCTGGCCCGCTGCCGTTCCCTCCTCGACGACAACGAGGGCGCGTTGCACGCGGCCGACCAGTCGCTGGCCGCCGACCCGTCGCAGGCCCGAGCCTGGCAGACGCGCGCCGCCGCGCTGGCCGATCTCGGCCGCTACCAGGAGTCGCTGGCCTCCGCGCAGGAGGCCGTGCGCGCCGAACCCGGCTACTGGGGCGGCCACTTGGTCCTCGCGAGCACCCTGCTGCGCCAGGGGCGCAACTCCGAGGCGTACGAGGTCTCCCGCCATGTCGTCCACCTGGAGCCGGAGGAGTCCCGCGCGCACTACATGGTCGGCATCAGCGCCCAGATGCTGCGCAACTACCCCGTGGCGGAACAGGCCTACCGCGAGGCCCTGCGCCTGGACCCGGAGAACACCTCCGCCCGGAACAACCTCTCCGTGCTCCACATGAACCGGCGGCTCGGCAACCGCAGCCGCTGGAGCCTGGCGCTGGAGGGCTTCGCCGATGTCGCCGCCGTCGACCTCGAGGACCGCACCGCCCGCTACAACCTTGAGGTCATGGTCTTCGGCGCGGTCGCCAGGACCCGGTGGATCGCGGCGCTCGGTCTGGTTGCCGGGGTGATCGGCGCCGCGGTGTCCGGGGCGGGTGAGGGCTTCCCGCCGCAGCCCGGTGCGCTCGCCCCCCGCCTGGTCGCTCTCGCGGTCATCGTGGCGCTCTGGTCCGCCTGGGCGGGGCGCGTGCGGTCCCGCGTCCCGGAACGGCTGCGGCGCCCGCTGGTCGCGCTGGGCCGGCGAAGCGTGCCCGTCACCGTCCTGGCCTGCGTCGTCGCGTTCATGGCCCTGGTCTCGGTGCTGATCGTGGCCGTCCCGTGGACCGACGCCGCCTTCCTCGGCGCGACCGTCGCGCCCTCCATCTGGCTCGTGATCCTGGCGTACTGGGGCTCCCGGGCGGCGCTGCGGCGGCGCAGGCCCAAGGATTGAAGCAGGGCAGGTACGGGCCGCTAGCATGCGGTCCGTAACGATCGACTGTGATGATCCGCAGCAAAGGGCCGCCCGTACGGGGCGGTGCGAGGATCGGCGCGAAGGAGGCCCGGGCCATGGCCGGAGAGCGGCAGGACGACTGCCTGTTCTGCAAGATCGTCGCGGGGGAGGTCCCGGCGGACGTGGTGCGCGAGACCGACACGACGCTCGCTTTCCGCGACATAAACCCCCAGGCGCCCACGCACGTCCTCGTCGTCCCCAAGGCCCACTACCGGGATGCCGCCTCCCTGGCGGCAGCCGATGCCCGAGTGACGGCGGACGTGCTGCGCGAGGCGGGCGAGGTCGCGGCCCAGGACAGGGTCGACGGGACGGGCTACCGCATCGTGTTCAACACGGGCACCGGCGCGGGCCAGACCGTATGGCATGCGCACGCGCACGTCCTGGGCGGACGCGGCTTCAACTGGCCCCCGGGATAAGGCGGAAGGCCGGGATGTCCGCCCGCGAACTCGTCGTTCTCGGCACCGCGAGCCAGGTGCCCACCCGGCATCGCAACCACAACGGCTATCTGCTGCGCTGGGACGGCGAGGGCCTCCTCTTCGACCCCGGCGAGGGCACCCAGCGGCAGATGCTGCTCGCGGGCGTCGCAGCCCACGACATCAACCGGATCTGCATCACGCACTTCCACGGGGACCACTCCCTGGGCGTGGCCGGGGTGATCCAGCGCATCAACCTGGACCGTGTGCCGCACCCGGTGACCGCGCACTACCCGGCCAGTGGCGAGCGGTTCTTCGGGCGGCTGCGGTACTCCACGGCGTACCACGAGAAGGCCCGGATCGTGGAGCGTCCCGTCGGTGGTGAGGCCGAAGTGCTCGCCGAGGGGCCGCCGTTCACGCTCGAGGCCCGCCTGCTCTCGCACCCGGTGGAGGCGTACGGCTACCGCCTCACCGAGCCGGACGGCCACCGCATGCTGCCGGAGCGGCTCGCCGCGTACGGGATCGGCGGGGCCGACATCGGACGTCTGCAGCGCGAGGGCGCCCTTGAGGTGCCGGGCCACGGCACGGTCACTCTCGCGGAGGTCGGTGAGGTGCGGCGGGGACAGCGCTTCGCGTTCGTGATGGACACGCGGATGTGCGAGGGCGTGCACGCGCTGGCCGAGGGCTGCGACATGCTCGTCATCGAGTCCACGTTCCTCGACGAGGCCGTGGGCATCGCGGAGGAGCACGGGCACCTGACGGCAGGTCAGGCGGGCCGGGTGGCCGCGGAGTCGGGCGTACGGCATCTGGTACTCACCCACTTCTCGCAGCGGTACGCGGAGCCGGCGGACTTCGAACGGGAGGCCCGGGCGGCCGGGTTCGACGGCGAACTCACCATCGCCCGGGACCTGGACCGCATCGCGTTCCCGAAACGGGTCTGAACGCACTTCTCGATGCGCGCCGGACGGGCGCGCGGCCGGTGTGGCGGGGTGCCGCGCGGGGGAGCGCGGGGGAGCGCGGGGCGCGGCGGCTCTCGCGGTGCGGTGGAAGCTGCGGCCGGTGGCTCTCGCGGGGCGGTGGAAGCTGCGGCCGGTGGCTCTCGTGAGGCCGCGGTGGTGCGGTCTGCGTGGTTGGGGTGGGGTTTGTTGTCCGGGTTCCGGCCCGGTGGTGGGTGTTTGAGCATCCGGGCGGGCGGGGTCCCGGCTGGGCCGGGTGTCCGGGGGTGCGGTCGTCGTGGGGTTGCTCGGTTGAGCCGGTCCCGGAGGTCCGTCGTCGAAATGCTTGACCGGAGGCAAGCAATTCCCAGCGGGTGTCGGGAAAGCGCAGACCCCCGAGGGCCTGCGGGAAACCCGCAGTGTGGCCGGCCCTGCCGCGGAGGCAGAACTCGGCCCCGCCCCCGCCGCTCCGTTGCTCGCTCTTTGCGCCGCAGGCGCGAGACGAGGCCGGGAGCCGGTGTAGCCGTTGTGTATCCGTGGTGGTGGGGCGGTCTGCCTGGTTCGGGTGGGGTTGTTGCCGGGGTGGCGGCCCGGTGGTGGGCGGTTGAGCATCGGGGCGGGCCCGGGGCGTGGCTGGGCCGGGCGCCCGCGGGTGCGGCCGCCGTCCGGTTGCGCAACAGACCGACCACGGTGTCCCGCCCGGGCCATCGTTGCGCCAGTCCCGGGAACTCGTCGTCGAAATGCTTGACCGCAGGCAAGCAATCCCACAACGAGTACCGCCGAAGAGCGCAGGACCCCCGAGCGCCTGCCGGAACCCGCAGTCACCGGCCCTGCCGCGGACGCGGACCTCAGCCGGACCCCCCGCCACCCCGATGCTCGCTCTTTGCGCCGCAGGCGCGAGACGAGACCGAGTGCCGGAGGAGCCGATGGACATCCGTGGGTGGTGGGACGGCCTACCTGCTTCGTGCGGGGGTCGTTGCCCGAATAGCGGCCCGGTGATGGGCGGTTGAGCACTCAGGCGGCCGAGGGCCTGGCCGGGCCATGTGCCGGAAGTGCGGCCGCCGTCCGGTACCGCAACAGACCGCCCACGGTGTCCCGCCCGAGCCATCGATTGCGCCAGTCCCGTAGACCCGTCGTCGAAATGCTTGACCGCAGGCAAGCAATCCCACAACGAGTACCGCCGAAAAGCGCAGGACCCCCGAGCGCCTGCCGGAACCCGCAGTGTCACCGGCCTTGCCGCGGACGCGGACCTCGGCCGCGCCCCCTGCCGCCCCGTTGCTCGTTCTTTGCGCCGCAGGCGCGAGACGAGAGGGAAGGTCGAAGTACGGGGGAGTCCGGCCGGGCATACGGGGACCCGCCGTGTCACCGGCCTTGCCGCGGACGCGGACCTCGGCCGCGTCCCCTGCCGCCCCGTTGCTCGTTCTTGCGCCGCAGGCGCGAGACGAGAGGGAAGGTCGAAGTACGGGGGAGTCCAGCCGGGCATGCGGGGACCCGCCGTGTCACCGGGCCTTGCCGCGGACGCGGACCTCGGCCGCGCCTCCCGCCGCCCCGTTGCTCCTTCTTTGCGCCGCAGGCGCGAGACGAGACCGGGAGCCGGTCGAGCCGGTCGAGCCGTTGAGTATCCGTGGTGGTGGTGCGATCTGCCTGCTTCGTGCCGGGGGGCCCGGGTGTCGGCCCGGTGGTGGGTGTTTGGGCATCCGGGCGGGCAAGGGCCTGGCTGGGCCAGGTGCCCCGAGAGGCGGCCGTCGTCCGGTTGCGCGACAGACCGACCATGGCGTCCACCCGGGGCATCAGTTGAGCCGGTCTCGGGAACTCGTTGTCGAAATGCTTGACCGTAGGCAAGCAACTCCACAACGAATGCCGCGCCCGCACAGCCCGCCGGGCGCCTGCCGGAACCCCGACGTGTCACCGGCCCCTGCCGCGGATGCGGCAGCGGCGCACCCCCTGCCGCGGATGCGGCAGCGGCACACCCCCTGCCGCGGACGCGGCAGCGGCACACCCCCTGCCGCGGACGCGGCCTCGGCCCGCCCCCTGCCCCGATGTTCGCTCGCGGCGCCGGGCCTGAGGGGCGGACGGGGGGCGAGGTGACTCGCCGGGCGCGGCCTGACGAGCCGTCGTAGGGTGGAAGAGTGCGCCCTGCAAGGGCGCTGCCGCACAGGCGGGGAGCGCGGGTTCACCATGAGGCCGACCGTCCGCAGCAGCATGCCGGCCGCGGCGCTCGTGGCGCTGCTGGCCGTCCTCGGCGCCGGTTCCACCGGGCACGCGGACCCGCCGGAGCCCGCGGCCGCCACAACCGAGGCCCGGACCCATGCCGGTCCCACGAACATCGCCTACGACGTCTCGCTCCGCAGCGACACCACCGGCGCGCGCTGGAACGGGCGGGAACGCGTGACGTTCACCAACGCCACGGGCACGCCCCTGCGCGAGGTGTATCTGCGCCTGTGGGGCAACGCCTGGGACGGCTGCGACCACCCGACTCCCGTACGTGTCACGCGCGTCGAGGGCGGTGCCTCCCGTGGCCTCACCGCCGGCTGCACCGCCCTCCGCATCGATCTGCCCGGCTCTCTCGCCCACGGAGAGCGCGCCACGGTCGCCTTCGACGTGGCGATCGACGCGCCCCGCCGCACCGAACGCTTCGGCCGGGACGGCCCGTACACCTTCCTCGGCAACGCCCTGCCCGTGCTGGCCGTGCGCGACGCACAGGGCTGGCGTCTCGATCGCGATGTCGGATTCGGCGAGAGCTACTACACGCTGGCCGCGGATTTCCGGGTCCGTCTCGACCACCCACCGGACCTGAAGGTGCCCGCCACGGGAACCGCCGTCACCGGGCCCGGTGACGCCGGAGACGGGAAGGACGGTGACGCCCGGTCCGTCACCACCGCAACCGCGCACCGGGTGCGCGACTTCGCCTGGGCCGCCGGCCCCTTCGTCACGGCAACGACCCAGTCCCCGGGCGGAGTCCGGATCACCACCTTCCGGCCCGCGGCCACCCCGGCCTCCGTCGCCACGGCGTCGGGCAGTGCCGCCGCCAATGCCGTGGATGAGTTCGGCGCGCGCTTCGGCCGCTATCCCTACGGCGAGGCGGACCTGGTCCTGCACGACGGTTTCGGGACGACCTCGGGCGACATGGAGTACCCCGGCCTCGTTCTGCTCAACTCCCGTGCGGCAGGCGGCGCGACGGTCCACGAGATGGCCCACCAGTGGTGGTACGGCATCGTCGGCAACGACCAGTTCGACTCCCCGTGGCTCGACGAGGCGTTCGCCGTCTACGCCGAGGACCTCTTCCGCGGTGACCACCGCCCCGGGTGCCGTCCCGCCACCGGCGCGACCCTCTCCATGGGCCATTGGTCCGGGCACGAGGACACCTGGAAAGCCGCTGTCTACCAGGGCGGTTCCTGCATGCTGCACGACCTGGAGCGGGAGATCGGCGGACCGGCCATGGCCCGGCTCCTGAGGGACTACGCACGCGACCACTGGTACGGGGTGTCGACCGCCGCCTCCTTCCGGCACGCCGCACAGGCCGTCACCGACCGGGACCTCGGCCCGTTCTGGCGGGAACACGGCATCCGCTGACCGGATCCGGGTGGCCCGCCGTGACCGACGGCGTACCGTACGGAGCGCACTTGGCCGGATCCGCGCAGCCGGATCCATACTCTGGTCAGACGGTGCGAGCTGCATCGATCGTCGTCCGGCGAGGAGTGGGGCGTGACGCGAAGCGAGGAGAACCGGCCGCTCCGCCCGTGCGGTGCGCAGGCCCGGTCCGCGTGGGACGGCGGGTCGGGAGGGACCCGCGCCGCGCCCGGTGACCCGGAGGGCGGCACCCCGGCGGCCCAGGGCCACCCGGTGGACCCGCTCGCCGCGCTCCGCACCCCCGGCGATCCGCCCGTCGACGTCTACCTCACCGGAACCGTCTTCCTGGACATCATCTTCACCGGGCTCGACAGCGCGCCCGTGCGCGGCACCGAGTCCTGGGCACGCGGCATGGGCTCCAGCCCCGGCGGCATCGCCAACATGGCCACCGCTCTCGCCCGCCTCGGCCTGCGCACCTCGCTCGCCGCCGCCTTCGGCGACGACGTCTACGGCGACTACTGCTGGGACAGCCTCGAGAACGGCGAGGGCATCGACCTGACGCCGTCGCACCGGGTTGCCGACTGGCACTCCCCGGTCACCGTGTCCATGGCGTACGAGGGCGAGCGCACGATGGTCTCCCACGGGCACGAGGCACCGCCGCCCGATCCGGTCCCCGGCTGCCCGCCCCGCTCCCGCGCCTGCGTCGCCGCGCTGGCCCCGGGGCGCCAGGAGGACTGGATCGCGGCGTCCGCCCGTGACGGCAGCCGGATCTTCGCCGATGTCGGCTGGGACGACACGGGCCGTTGGGAACTGGCCGCGCTCGCCGACCTCGAGCAATGCGAGGCGTTCCTGCCCAACGCCGAGGAAGCGATGCGCTACACGCGCACGGTGAGCCCGCGCGCCGCCGCCCGCGCGCTCGCCGAGAAGGTGCCATTGGCCGTGGTGACGCTGGGTTCCGACGGCGCGTACGCGGTGGACGGCGGAACCGGTGAGACCGCGTCCGTCCCCGCCATCCAGGTCGAGGCGCTCGACACCACGGGCGCCGGGGACGTCTTCGTCGCGGGCTTCGTCACGGGCACGCTCGCGGGCTGGCCGCTCGCCGACCGGCTTGCCTTCGCGGGTCTGATCGCGGCGCTGTCCGTCCAGGAGTTCGGCGGATCGCTCTCCGCCCCCGGCTGGATGGAGATCGCCGCCTGGTGGCAGCACGTGAAGTCCCACGACGACCGTGCGGCCGCGCTGCGCCACTACGGGTTCCTCGACGATCTGCTGCCCTCCGCGGCCCGACCCCTGCCGCTGCGCCGCGCCGTCCCCACGGTCGGGTTCCGCCGGCGCTGACGGGGTGCACCCGGGGACCGCCCGCGGGGCGGGCGCGACGACCGGCCGGGGCAGGCGCCGGAGAACCCCGGGGACGGGCGCCAGGTCGCTGCTGGGAAACTGCGGGAGGACGGGGGAGGACCGGCCGAGAACGGCGGTGAAAAGGGGTCGGGGGTTGTCGGTGCTCCGTCGTAGGCTTGGAGCACAGGGCCGTACGGGACTGCGTACGGCGCATCGAGCACAGAAGGCGGGGTCAGCAGGCCAGAGAGCCGGCCCATGACTCAGACACCTACACGTTCGCAGGCAACCGCCCACTTCACCGTCTCGCCCAAGCACCCCATGGTGATGGTTCTGGGGTCCGGGGACTCCCTTCTGCGCGTGATCGAGCAGGAGTTCCCGTCGACCGACATCCATGTGCGCGGCAACGAGATCAGCGTGACCGGGGACTCCAAGGAAGTCGCGCTCGTCCAGCGCCTGTTCGACGAGATGATGCTGGTGCTCCGCACCGGGCAGCCCATGTCGGAGGACGCGGTGGAGCGGTCGATCGCGATGCTCCGCGAGGAGGAAGGCGCGGGCGGCGCCGCTGCCGAGACCCCCTCCGAAGTGCTCACACAGAACATCCTCTCCAGCCGCGGCCGCACGATCCGCCCGAAGACGCTCAACCAGAAGCGCTACGTCGACGCGATCGACAGGCACACGGTCGTCTTCGGCATCGGCCCGGCGGGCACCGGCAAGACCTATCTGGCCATGGCCAAGGCGGTCCAGGCGCTGCAGTCCAAGCAGGTCAACCGGATCATCCTGACCCGGCCCGCGGTCGAGGCGGGCGAACGGCTCGGCTTCCTGCCCGGCACGCTCTACGAGAAGATCGACCCGTATCTGCGCCCGCTGTACGACGCGCTGCACGACATGCTGGACCCCGACTCGATCCCGCGGCTGATGGCCGCCGGGACGATCGAGGTGGCGCCGCTGGCGTATATGCGCGGCCGGACGCTCAACGACGCGTTCATCATCCTCGACGAGGCGCAGAACACGAACCCCGAGCAGATGAAGATGTTCCTCACCCGGCTCGGCTTCGAATCCAAGATCGTCATTACCGGCGACGTCACCCAGGTCGACCTTCCCGGCGGTACCAAGAGCGGCCTGCGCCAGGTGCGGGAGATCCTCGACGGGGTGGACGATGTGCACTTCTCCCTCCTCAACAGCAGCGATGTGGTCCGCCACAAGCTCGTCGGCCGTATCGTCGACGCATACGAGCAGTACGACAGCCGCAACGGGCAGTGACTCCGAAAGAAGCCAGAACCCACCCTCATGTCGATCGACGTCAACAACGAGTCCGGCACGGACATCGACGAGCAGGCGATCCTGGATGTCGCCCGCTACGCCCTTGCCCGGATGCGCATCCACCCGCTGTCCGAGCTGTCGGTGATCGTCGTCGACGCCGCCGCCATGGAGCAGCTCCACATCCAGTGGATGGACCTGCCGGGGCCCACCGATGTCATGTCCTTCCCGATGGACGAGCTGCGTCCGCCCGCGAAGGACGACGAGGAGCCCCCGCAGGGCCTCCTCGGCGACATCGTGCTCTGCCCCGAGGTCGCCAGGCAGCAGGGCGAGGAAGCGCCTACGCAGCACTCCATGGACGAGGAGCTCCAGCTCCTCACCGTCCACGGCGTGCTGCACCTGCTCGGCTACGACCACGAGGAGTCCGGCGAGCGGACCGAGATGTTCGGGCTGCAGAAGGCGATCATCGACGGCTGGCGCACCGAGCGCGGTCTCGAAGGCCCTTCCCCGGCACCCACCACACGATGACGGGACGGACGACACGATGACCGGTCAGTTCATCGCGGTGGCCGTCCTGCTGGTCGTGATCGCCTGGCTCGCCGCCTGCGCCGAGGCGGGCCTGGCCCGCACGACCCGCTTCCGCGCCGAGGAGGCCGTACGCGCCGGGCGGCGCGGCAGCGCGGGACTCCTCGCGGTCGCAGAGGACCCCACCCGCTATCTCAACGTCGCTCTGCTGGTGCGCGTCGCCTGCGAGATGGGCGCCGGCGTCCTGGTGACGTACGTCTGCCTGCAGGGGTTCGACCGGACCTGGGAGGCGCTGGCCGTCGCGCTCGGCGTGATGGTCCTCGTCTCCTACGTCGCCGTCGGCGTCTCGCCGCGCACCATCGGCCGCCAGCACCCGCTCAACACCGCCACCGCCGCGGCCTACGTCCTGCTGCCGCTCGCCCGCATCATGGGCCCGATCCCGCAGCTGCTGATCCTCCTCGGCAACGCCTTCACCCCCGGCAAGGGTTTCCGCAAGGGCCCCTTCGCCTCGGAGGCCGAACTGCGCGCCATGGTCGACCTCGCCGAGTCCGAGCAGCTCATCGAGGACGACGAACGCCGCATGGTGCACTCGGTCTTCGAGCTGGGCGACACCCTCGTCCGCGAGGTGATGGTGCCGCGCACCGACCTCATCGTGATCGAGCGTGCCAAGACCGTACGCCAGGCCCTCACGCTCGCCCTGCGCTCCGGCTTCTCCCGCATCCCGGTGACCGGCGAGAGCGAGGACGACATCGTCGGCATCGTCTATCTGAAGGACCTGGTCCGAAAGACGCACATCAACCGCGACGCCGAGAGCGACCCCGTCTCCACCGCGATGCGGCCCGCCGCCTTCGTACCCGACACCAAGAACGCGGGCGATCTGCTGCGCGAGATGCAGAAGGAGCGCAACCACGTCGCGGTCGTCATCGACGAGTACGGCGGTACGGCCGGCATCGTCACCATCGAGGACATCCTCGAGGAGATCGTCGGCGAGATCACCGACGAGTACGACCGCGAGCTGCCGCCGGTCGAAGAGCTCGGCGAGGACCGCTACCGCGTCACCGCCCGCCTCGACATCGGCGACCTCGGCGACCTGTACGGCCTGGAGCTCGACGACGAGGACGTGGAGACCGTCGGCGGGCTGCTGGCCAAGTCCCTGGGCCGGGTGCCCATCGCCGGCGCGACGGGGGAAGTCGATCTGTCCGAGGACGCGTCCGATCCGGAGCTCAAGGCGCTGCGGCTGACCGCGGAGGCCGCCGCCGGGCGAAGGAACCGGATCATCACGGTCCTGGTCGAGCCGGTCCGCTCCACCGTCGCGGGCGAGGACGGCGACTCCGGCGGGGACGGCAAGGGCTAGCGGCGCCGCCCGGATCCGGGGCTGCCGGGTCCTGGATCTGTGGGGTCCGATGCTGTGGGGTCCGGATCCGTGGCGTCCGGTTCCGTGGGGTTCGGTTGCGTGGAGCCCGGGCTCGCGGATTCCGGGCCTGCGGGTCCCGGGCCTGCGGGTCCCGGGCCTGCGGGTTCCAGGCCCACGGATTCCGCTGCGAACGTCCAGACCAGCACCGTCTGATCCGGCTCGGCCGCCCCGCCGACCGACGCATAGGTGGCCAGGGCGGCGGTGTTGTCGCCGTCGGTGGCCACCCACATCCCGTAACAGCCGCGCTCGCGGGCGAGATCGGCCAGCGCGGCGGTCAGCGCGCGGCCGATGCCACGGCGCCGGTACGGCTCGTCCACGGCCAGCTCGTAGAGGAACATCTCGGTCCCCTTGTCGGGGTGCGTCGTCTCGACCCCGGTGACCATGCCCGCGGGCACGCCGTCCACGTACGCGACGAAGAGGTGGTGGCCGGGTTCCGCGAGGAAGCGCTCGGTCGCCCTCTGCTGCGGCGGCCCGTCGAAGAGATGGCCTGCCGCCAGCACGTCGTCCGGCCGGGTCACACGACGGATTTCGCTGCGGGGCGCCATGCGAGCGAGCGTAGCCAGCCAGCCAGCCAGCCAGCCAGCCAGCCAGCCAGCCAGCCAGCCAGCCAGCCGCGCCCCGGCCCCGCAGCAGCGCCGCGGCGGGGCGATAGGGGAGGTCGGCGGGGCAGGACGAGGCCGTCGCATATCGGCCACGAGCGGCTCTCTATGATCGGCTCCATGAGCGACAGCGACGCCCTGACCCACGAGGACCGCAAGATCATCACCCTGGCTCGTTCCGCGCGGGCCCGGAACGCCGTACCCGAGGGCGCGGCCGTACGGGACGAGACCGGTCGCACCTATGTCGCCGGGACCGTCGGCCTCCCGTCGCTGACGCTCAGCGCGCTGCAGACCGCCGTGGCCATGGCGGTCGCCAGCGGGGCCCGGTCCCTCGAGGCGGCGGCCGTGGTCACCGACGCGGAGGCCGTACGGGACGAGGACCGCGCGGCCGTACGGGACCTGGGCGGCGCCGGGACCCCCGTCCTGCTCGCGGGCCCCGACGGCACGCTGCGGGCCACCGTCACCGCCGGCTGAGCCCCGCCCCTCCCGCGGACGCCCGCTGGACACAACTCACCTACGAGCACGCCCCGTTCGAGCCTGTCGGCGTCAGTGCCCCACCCGGTCACGCAAGGGGCGCCGGCGCCCCCGGCCCCCATGTCTCCCCGACCGGCGACCGGAGGTGGCGAGGCGCCGCGGCGGGTGCTGCGGGGCGGAGCGGGCCGGACGGCTCACGTGGTCGGCCGGGCTCCCTCCATCGGGGAGAATGGGGCCCATGACTGCACCTTCCTCCACCGGCCAGGACCACCACCGCGCGGGCTTCGCGTGCTTCGTCGGCCGCCCCAACGCGGGCAAGTCGACCCTGACCAACGCGCTGGTGGGGACGAAGGTGGCGATCACCTCCACGCGGCCGCAGACCACCCGCCACACCGTCCGCGGCATCGTGCACCGTCCCGACGCACAGCTCGTCCTGGTCGACACCCCCGGCCTGCACAAGCCCCGTACGCTGCTCGGCGAGCGCCTCAACGACGTCGTGCGGACCACCTGGGCCGAGGTCGACGTGATCGGCTTCTGCCTGCCCGCGGACCAGAAGCTCGGCCCCGGCGACCGCTTCATCGTGGGCGAGCTCGCCGGGATCAAGAAGACGCCCAAGGTCGCCGTCGTCACCAAGACCGACCTGGTGGACTCCAAGCAACTCGCCGAGCAGCTCCTCGCCGTCGACCGGCTCGGCAAGGAACTGGGCTTCGAGTGGGCCGAGATCGTCCCGGTCTCGGCCGTGGCGGAGTCCCAGCTCGGGCTGCTCGCCGATCTCCTGGTGCCGCTGCTGCCCGAGGGGCCCGAGCTGTACCCCGAAGGCCACCTCACCGATGAGCCGGAGCAGGTGATGGTCGCCGAGCTGATCCGCGAGGCCGCTCTGGAGGGCGTACGGGACGAGCTGCCGCACTCGATCGCGGTCGTCGTCGAGGAGATGCTGCCGCGACCCGACCGTCCCGCCGACCGGCCGATGCTGGACGTCCACGCCAACATCTACATCGAGCGGCCGAGCCAGAAGGGCATCGTCATCGGCCCGAAGGGGGCCCGGCTGAAGGCGGTCGGCAGCACCTCGCGCAAGCACATCGAGGCGCTGCTCGGGACCCCGGTCTTCCTCGACCTCCATGTGAAGGTGGCCAAGGACTGGCAGCGGGACCCCAAGCAGCTCCGCAGGCTCGGCTTCTAGGGGCCCGTCCGCGCGTCCGCCCGGCCGCCCGCGCGGACGCCGTAGCGCCCTACGCGCCTTCCTTCAGTACGCGCATGATCAGCGCGCGCTGTGCCTCGCCGAGGCGGGGGTCCGCGCAGTAGACCGTGCGCTCCCCGACAGTGACCTGGTAGCTGAAGCCGTCCGGCACACCCGCCGGCGGCGTGTCCCGGCCCTCGGCGAGCGCCCGCTCGGCCAAAGCCTGCCAGTCCTGCGCGTCGGGCCGTCCCGTGGTGTCCACCTCGGCGTGACGGGGGATGCCCGTGAACCCCCCGGTGCGCTTCACCTGAATTCGCATGGGTCCATCTGTACCCCCTTTCCGGGCCTGAGGGCTGTCCAGTCGTCCCGGGCGGGCGCCGCGCCTTGTCCCGGGCGGGCGCCGCGCCTTGTCCCCGGCGGGCGCGCGCCGAGGACAGCACTCAGCTCCCGGACTTCTCGGATTCCTTCCCCTCCGCCGTCGGCACACCGACCTCTTCCCACGCCTTCACCAGCGCCTCCTGCTCGTCACCGTCGCCGTAGCGCTCCCGGGCGGCGGCGACGGTGAGCCGCGCGAAGTCGGCGAAGTCGGCGTCGGAGGCCAGATCGCCGCCGGTCAGCACGTCGTACCAGATCTGCCCGGCACGCTCCCAGGCGTGTCCGCCCAGGCTCTTGGCGGCGAGGTAGAAGGCGTGGTTCGGGATGCCGGAGTTGATGTGCACCCCGCCGTTGTCGCTGCCGGTGCGGACGTAGTCGTCCATCGTGGCGGGCTGCGGGTCCTTGCCGAGCACGTCGTCGTCGTACGCCGTACCCGGAGCCTTCATGGAGCGCAGCGCCTCCCCGCTGACGCGCGGGGCGAGCAGTCCGGCGCCGATCAGCCAGTCGGCGTCGGCGGCGGTCTGGCCGAGCGCGTACTGCTTGATGAGTGAGCCGAAGACGTCGGACACCGACTCGTTGAGCGCGCCGGACTGGCCGAAGTACTCGAGGTTGGCGGTGTATTGCGTGACGCCGTGGGTCAGCTCGTGCCCGATCACGTCCACCGGGATGGTGAAGTCGAGGAAGACCTCGCCGTCACCGTCCCCGAAGACCATCCGCTCGCCGTCCCAGAAGGCGTTGCCGTAGTCCTCGCCGTAGTGGACGGTCGCGTCCAGCGGCAGGCCGGAGCCGTCGATGGAGGTACGGGAGTACGCCTTGAGGAACAGCTCGAAGGTCGCGCCGAGGCCGGCGTAGGCGCGGTTGACGGTCGCGTCCTGCACGGGGTCCTCGCCCTCGCTGCGCACCTCGCGGCCCGGCAGGTCCTCGCGTCGCCCGGCATCGCTGATCGTGCGGTGCGGGCGGTCGTCGGGGCCGCGACGGTCGGTCACGGCCGTCAGGCCCGCGACCGTGGTCAGCCGGCGGCGGGTGCGCTGGGCGGCGTCCCGCTCGAGGGTGCGGCGGGCGGGACCTGCGACGGCCGCTTCCCCGGACCGGGCGAGCCGGTCGAGGAGGTGCGGCGGCACGATCGTGCAGAAGACGGGATGTACGGGGTGAACGGTCATGCAGCGCAATGTGGCACAGAGTTCATGAACTGTCACCGGCTGCAACCGGAGTTAGTGAAATGGAGTGATCGGTAATGCTTTGCCCGCTGCCGCTTCGGCGTCTTGCATACTGAAACGGACTCGGTGTCCCTGCGCAGGCTCGGTTAAGCTTCTGCGCATCATGCGTTTCGGGCTGCTTCTCCTTAGCTGCCGCGGCGAGGGCCTGTAGTCGAAGGCCGACCCCCTCCCCGCGGAGTCCGGTGTTGCCCACCGCCGTCACGTCGGCCGTCGAAGCACCATTCGACAGGAGCCCAGCCCCCATGACGACCTCCCCGCATTCCGCGTCCGGGAATTCCGTAGGCCGCCCCACTCCGGTCACGGCCGCGACCGTGACCCAGAAGCCCTCCGGCATGCCGGTCCACAAGTACGGGCCCTACGAGGCCGTGGACATCCCGGACCGCACCTGGCCCGACCGCCGCATCACGCAGGCCCCGCGATGGCTCTCCACCGACCTGCGGGACGGCAACCAGGCGCTGATCGACCCGATGTCGCCAGCCCGTAAGCGCGCGATGTTCGATCTCCTGGTACGGATGGGCTACAAGGAGATCGAGGTCGGCTTCCCCTCCTCGGGGCAGACGGACTTCGACTTCGTCCGCTCGATCATCGAGGAGGACGCGATCCCGGAGGACGTGACGATCTCCGTCCTCACCCAGGCCCGTGAAGAGCTGATCGAGCGCACCGTCGAATCGCTGAAGGGTGCGCACCGGGCCACCGTTCACCTCTACAACGCCACCGCCCCGACCTTCCGCCGCGTCGTCTTCCGCGGCACCCGCGAGCAGGTCAAGGCCATCGCCACCGACGGCACCCGGCTGGTGATGGAGTACGCCGAGAAGCTGCTCGACGACCGTACGGCCTTCGGCTACCAGTACAGCCCGGAGATCTTCACCGACACCGAGCTGGACTTCGCCCTGGAGGTCTGCGAGGGCGTCATGGACGTCTGGCAGCCCGAGCCCGGCCGCGAGATCATCCTCAACCTGCCCGCCACCGTGGAGCGTTCGACGCCGAGCACGCACGCCGACCGCTTCGAGTGGATGTCGCGCCACCTGTCGCGGCGCGAGCACGTCTGCTTGTCGGTGCACCCGCACAACGACCGCGGCACGGCCGTCGCCGCCGCCGAACTGGCCGTCATGGCGGGCGCGGACCGCATCGAGGGCTGCCTGTTCGGCCAGGGCGAGAGGACCGGCAACGTCGACCTGGTCACGCTGGGGATGAACCTGTTCTCCCAGGGCATCGACCCGCAGATCGACTTCTCGGAGATCGACGAGATCCGTCGCACCGCCGAGTACTGCAACCAGATGACCATCCACCCGCGCCACCCCTACGCGGGCGACCTGGTCTACACGTCCTTCTCCGGCTCCCACCAGGACGCCATCAAGAAGGGCTTCGAGGTGATGGACGCGACCGCGGCCGAACAGGGCGTGACGGTCGACGACATCGAGTGGGCCGTGCCGTACCTGCCGATCGATCCGAAGGACGTCGGCCGGTCCTACGAGGCCGTGATCCGCGTCAACTCGCAGTCCGGCAAGGGCGGAGTGGCCTACGTCCTGAAGAACGACCACAAGCTGGACCTGCCGCGCCGGATGCAGATCGAGTTCTCGAAGATCATCCAGGCGAAGACCCATGCGGAGGGCGGCGAGATCACGCCGCAGGAGATCTGGGCGGTCTTCCAGGACGAATACCTGCCCAATCCGGACAATCCGTGGGGCCGGCTCCAGTTGCGTGCCGGGCAGGCGACGACCGACAAGGACGGCATCGACACCCTCACCGTCGAGGCCGTCGTCAACGGCGAGGACACCGTCCTGAACGGCACGGGCAACGGCCCGATCTCGGCGTTCTTCGACGCCCTGGCCCACGTCGGCGTCGACGCCCGGCTCCTGGACTACCAGGAGCACACGATGAGCGAGGGCGCGAGCGCCCAGGCCGCCTCGTACATCGAGTGCGCCATCGACGGAAAGGTGCTGTGGGGGATCGGTATCGACCCCAACACCACCCGTGCGTCGCTCAAGGCCGTGGTCTCCGCGGTCAACCGCGCGGCCCGCGCCTGACCGCGTACGCCGCGTCCGGTCGTGTCCGCAGCGCGGGTCCGGTCGTGCCCGCCGCGTCCGACGGCGTACGCCGCATCCGGTCGTGGAGGCCGCATCGGGTCGCCGACGCCGTAGGCGCCTGAGCGTGTGTGGCCGGCCGTGTGCCGGAAAACACCCGCGGGCACGCCTGAACGTGCCGGCGCGCGCCTGACCTGCTGCGCCCGCCCCGCGCACCTCGCGCGGGGCGGGCGCCGCGGCCACCGTTTCCCGCCATCCCTCCGTGCGAGGTGCTGACGTCACCTCGGCGATGTGGTTAACATCACCTCCAACACGGCGCCGTTGCCGAAGAGTCACCGAGTCGCGGCGGTCTGTGGCGATCGGGATTCGGGAACTCTTGGGCCTATGCGGAGAAGGTGCGCTTATGCAGCGCGTGTGGGGTGTGCGCACGACCTGGCACACGGTCGGAGACGGTGAGTTCTTCTGTCCCGATTGCGGCGGCGACCGCAACTACCGCCGCCGGACGGGCCGCCGTCGCCTCGCTGTGCTCGGCATGCCGCTTCTTCCGCGCGGATCCGCGGCCCCGGTCGTCGAATGCTCCTCGTGCCGCACCCGGTTCGGCGCGGACGTGCTCGACCACCCCACCACCCACCGCTTCTCGGTCATGCTCCGCGACGCGGTGCACACCGTGGCCCTCGCCGTGCTCGCGGCGGGCGGAGCGGAGGACCCCACGGTCCGTGAGGCGGCGGTGGACGCGGTCCGCGGCGCCGGCTTCGAGGACTGCACGGGCGAGCAGCTCCTCACCCTCGTCGAGGCGCTGGCGGCCGACACCGGCCGGCTCCCGGACCGGTACGAGGACGGCGGCGACGGAGGCACCGCCCTCGCCATCGAACTCCACGAGGCCCTCGAACCCCTGGCCCCGCATCTCGCCCCCGCCGGTCGCGAGGGCATCCTGCTGCAGGGCGCTCGTATCGCCCTTGCCGACGGCCCGTACAACCCGGCCGAGCGCGAAGCCCTGGCCGCCGTCGGCCGCGCCCTGCTGATCGGCGAACAGGACACCGAGCGGCTGCTTGCGGCCGCGGCGCGCATGCCGTCCTGACGGCGCCGGCCCGCTCTGCCCTTCCGCCGTATGACTCCTTCCCCGCCGCACCCGGGCCGCGGATGCGCCGTACCTTCCGCGGACGCTGTCGCCCGCGAGGGTTCCGTGTGAGCCCCTTGGGCCCCTCCCTGGCCCTCCGTACGGGACAATGGCCGCATGAGTCTGTTCCGCGACGACGGCATCGTGCTGCGCACCCAGAAGCTGGGTGAGGCGGACCGGATCATCACGCTGCTCACCCGCGGCCACGGACGCGTCCGGGCCGTCGCCCGCGGAGTCCGGCGCACCAAGTCGAAGTTCGGGGCGCGGCTGGAGCCGTTCTCCCATGTCGATGTGCAGTTCTTCTCGCGCGGCAGCGAACTCGTCGGCCGCGGGCTGCCGCTGTGCACGCAGAGCGAGATCATCGCTCCGTACGGTGCTCGCATCGTCACCGACTACGCCCGGTACACCGCCGGCACCGCCATGCTCGAGACCGCGGAGCGGTTCACCGACCACGAGGGCGAGCCCGCCGTGCAGCAGTACCTGCTGCTGGTCGGGGGCCTGCGGACACTCGCCGCCGGCGAGCACGCCCCGCATCTCGTGCTCGACGCGTTCCTGCTGCGCTCCCTCGCCGTCGGTGGATACGCGCCGAGCTTCGACGCCTGCGCGCGCTGCGGCATACCGGGGCCCAACCGGTTCTTCTCGGTCGCCGCGGGAGGCGTCGTGTGCGCGGACTGCCGCGTGCCGGGAAGCGTCGTACCCTCGGCGGAGTCGCTGACCCTGCTCGGTGCGCTGCTGACCGGCGACTGGGAGACGGCGGACGCGTGCGAGGCGCGCCATGTACGGGAGGGCAGCGGGCTCGTGGCGGCGTACCTGCACTGGCACTTGGAGCGGGGTCTGCGGTCGCTCCGGTACGTAGAGAAGACGTAGGAAGCGCAGAGAACCACAGATATGGGAGACGTGAACCGCATGGCACGACGCGGGATTCTGGGCCGTACCCGCCGCACCTACCAGGCGCCCGAGCCGCACCCGTCCGGTGCGCGCCCGCCGAAGATCCCCGGCGAGTTGGTCCCCAACCACGTGGCGTGCGTCATGGACGGCAACGGCCGCTGGGCGAAGGAGCGCGGCCTGCCGCGCACCGAGGGGCACCGGGTGGGCGAGTCCGTCGTCCTCGACGTCCTCAAGGGCTGCCTGGAGATGGGGGTCAAGAACCTCTCGCTGTACGCCTTCTCCACCGAGAACTGGAAGCGCTCGCCCGACGAGGTGCGCTTCCTGATGAACTTCAACCGCGACGTCATCCGCCGCCGCCGCGACGAGATGGACGCGCTGGGCATCCGCATCCGCTGGGTCGGCCGGATGCCGAAGCTGTGGAAGTCGGTCGTCCAGGAGCTCCAGGTCGCCCAGGAGCAGACCAAGGACAACGACGCGATGACGCTGTACTTCTGCGTCAACTACGGCGGCCGCGCGGAGATCGCCGACGCGGCGGCGAAGCTGGCGGCCGATGTGAAGGCCGGAAAGCTGGATCCGTCCAAGGTCAATGAGAAGACGTTCGCGAAATATCTGTACTACCCGGACATGCCGGATGTGGATCTCTTCCTGCGCCCGAGCGGCGAGCAGCGGACGTCCAACTACCTGATATGGCAGAGCTCGTACGCGGAGATGATCTTCCAGGACGTGCTGTGGCCCGACTTCGACCGGCGCGACCTGTGGCGCGCGTGCCTGGAGTACGCGCAGCGCGACCGCCGCTTCGGCGGCGCGCTCCCCAACGAAGAGCCGCCCACCGAGCCGGGCACAGCGTCGGCCTGACCGCGGCGAGCGGCCTGCTGGGCCGTGGGTGCACGGCCCGGTGGCGCGGGGCTGACGAGGTGTGCGGCTCGGCGGTCACTCGGGGGCGTGGGTTGCTCGCCGCATGCCGCGAGCAACCCCGCCCGCCGCGACGGCGCTCAGGTCCATGGGGCTGCCGGCGGAACTGTTCAGCAATCCCCTCGGCACGTACAGCCGCCTGGTCGTGCGCCCGGCCGGGCCATGAAGGCCGGGGCGCCGAGGGTGAACCTGAACCACCCACCGGCCACGGCTGGTTGTGCACCGCGGACGGGTGGCTCTCGATGTGCTCGCTCCACCCGGCGAGAGCCGAGACCTACGCCCGCGCGGCCTTGGCCGCACAGGCACCGCACGTACCGAAGATCTCGATCGTGTGCGCCACGTCCACGAAGCCGTTGTCCGCCGCGATCTGGTCGGCCCACTTCTCCACGGCGGGGCCCTCCACCTCCACCGCCTTGCCGCAGCTGCGGCACACCAGATGGTGGTGGTGGTCGTCGGTGCTGCAGCGGCGGTATACGGCCTCGCCGTCGCTCGTCCGCAGGACGTCGACCTCGCCCGCGTCCGCGAGCGACTGCAGCGTGCGGTAGACGGTGGTCAGGCCGACGGAGTCGCCGCGATGCTTGAGCATGTCGTGCAGCTCCTGGGCGCTGCGGAACTCGGTGACCTCGTCGAGGGCCGCCGCCACCGCGGCGCGCTGCCGGGTCGACCGGCCACGCACCGGCGGGGGTGTGCTCGTTCCACTGCTCCCCGCGGTCGCCACCGTTGCCTCCTCTGCTCGCCGTCCACTCGTACGACTGGCCATTGTGCCAGCTTGCGAGCGGGACAGGGCCTACACCTTCACGTCGTCCCCGGGCGGATTCGTGCCCCCTGCTTCCAGGGTGCACTCTTCGTCGTACGCCGCGGCGGCCCTGCGGGCCCGCCGTTTCGCCAGAGGGGCCGCGAGCGCGGTGATCACCGCGAAGACGGCGATGGCCAGGACGACGATGCTCGCGCCGGGCGGCACGTCCACGTAAAAGGAGTACACCGTGCCGGACAGGCTGACGGCGACGCCGATGCCGATCGCGGCCACCAGCGTCATGGCGAAGCTGCGGGTGGCCTGCTGCGCGGCGGCGACCGGCACCACCATCAGCGCGCTGACCAGCAGCAGCCCTACGACCCGCATGGCCACGGTGACCGTGAGGGCCGCGGTGACGGCCAGGAGCAGGTTCAGCAGCCGTACGGGGAGCCCGGTGACGCGGGCGAACTCCTCGTCCTGGCAGACGGCGAAGAGCTGGCGCCGCAGGCCCAGCGCGACCGCCGCGACGAAGGCCGCCAGGACGCAGATCGCCGTCAGGTCCTCGGCCGAGACCGTGGTGATCGAACCCCACAGGAAGGTGGTGAGGTTGGCGTTGGAGCCGTTCGGCGCCAGGTTGATCAGCAGGACGCCGCCCGCCATCCCGCCGTAGAAGAGCATCGCGAGGGCGAGATCACCGCGCGCCTTGCCGTACCAGCGGATCAGCTCCATCAGAACGGCGCCGAGCACGGTCACGCCGATGGCGGTCCAGATCGGGTTCGTCCCGGTGAGGAAGCCGAGCGCGACGCCGGTCAGGGCGACGTGCCCGATCCCGTCGCCCATGATCGCCTGCCGGCGCTGGACGAGGTAGATGCCGACGGCGGGCGCGGTGATGCCGACGAGGACTGCGGCCAGAAGCGCCCGCTGCATGAATGCGTAGCCGAGGATGTCGATCACGTCAGCAGTCCCGTTCTGATCGGTTCGGCGGCCTCGCCCGCGTGCGGGTGGACGTGGTCGTGGCCGGGGAGCGCGTGCTGGCCCACCGCCTCGGGCGGCGGCCCGTCGTGGACCACACAGCCGTCGCGCAGCACCACGGCACGGTCGATGAGCGGCTCCAACGGCCCGAGTTCGTGGAGGACGACGAGCACCGTGGCGCCTGCGGCGACCTGCTCGCGCAGAGTGTCCGCCAGTACCTGCTGGCTCTCGTGGTCCACCCCCGCCATCGGCTCGTCCATGATCAGCAGGTCGGGCTCGGTGGCGAGGGCGCGGGCTATGAGCACCCGCTGGTGCTGGCCGCCGGACAGGGCGTTCACGGAGTCCTTGGCCCGGTCGGCCATGCCCACCAGGTCCAGCGCCCGCTGCACCGCCTCCCGGTCGGCCTTGCGGCGCGCGCCCAGCCGCGTACGTGCCAGGCGTCCCGCCGAGACGACCTCGCGCACGGTCGCGGGCACACCGCTGGCGGCGGTGGTGCGCTGCGGTACGTAGCCGATGCGCGCCCAGTCGCGGAAGCGGCGCAGGGGTGTGCCGAAGAGGGTCAGATCACCGCCGGTGAGCGGCACCTGCCCGACCACGGCCCGTACGGCGGTGGACTTGCCCGAGCCGTTGGCGCCCAGCAGTGCGACGACCTCGCCGTGCCCCACGGTCAGGTCGATGCCGCGCAGGACGGGCCGGGCGCCGAGCGAGGCGGTGGCCTTGCTGAGGGATATGACCGGCTGCTCCATGTGCCGTGCCTCCGTAGGGTGCGTCACGTGGCCGCGAGGGCCTTCTGCAGATTCCTGAGGTTGGCCTGCATGACCTCGAAGTAGTCACGGCCCTGGGACTCGTCGGTGATGCCTTCGACCGGATCGAGCACGTCGGTGCGCAGCGCGATGTCGCCCGCCAGGGTCTTCGCGGTCCGGTCGCTGGCGATCGTCTCGAAGAAGACGGTGCTGACCTTCTCCTTCTTGGCGAGGGCCTGCAGGTCCTTCATCCGGGCCGGGCTGGGCTCCGACTCGGGGTCGATGCCCGAGATGCCCTCCTGGTGCAGGCCGTAGCGCTCGGCGAGGTAGCCGAAGGCGGAGTGGGTGGTGATGAAGGTGTCGGTGGTGCGGTTCGCCAGACCGTCCTTGTACGCCTTGTCGAGCCGGCCGAGCCGGGCGACCAGGGCGTCGGTGTTGCGGCTGTACGCGTCGGCGTGCTTCGGGTCGGCCTTCTCCAGCGCTCCGCCGACGCCCTGGGCGATCTCCGCGTACTTGGCCGGGTCGAGCCAGACGTGCGGGTCGGCCGCCGCGTTCCCGCCGCCGTGGTCGTGGCCCTCTTCGCCGTGGTCCTCCTCGGCGTGGCCTTCTTCGCCGTGGCTGTGCTCGTCGCCGTGATCGTGCTCCGTGCCCGCGCTCTCGCCGTGGTCGTGGCCGGACGAGGTGCCGTGGCTCTCGAGGTGGGTGAGGTCGGCGGCGTCGACCTTGTCCTTCACCTCGGCGACCTTGATCGCCTCGTCCACCGCGGGCTGCAGGCCGCCCAGGTACACGACCAGTCCGGCGTCGCTCAGTTCGGCGGTCTGGCGCGGACTGACCTCGAGGTCGTGCGGTTCGACGCCCGGCTCGGTGAGGTCGGAGACGCTGACGTGACTGCCGCCGATCGTCCTCACCAGAAACTCCATGGGGTAGAACGACGCCACCACGGCCAGCTTGCCGTCGTCGCTGCGGCCGTCCGCGGAGCCCGTGGGCGGGCAGCCGGCCAGGGTGGCGAGCCCGAAGGCGACGGCACCGGCGGCAGCGCTGGTGCGTATGAGGCGGCGGCGTACGTTCATGACAGTCATTTTCAACAAAACTGGAAACGATTGTCAACAAGGAGGGCGCGGAGACGGGCTCCCCCGGCGATTTCCGCATCTCTCCAGGGCACAGCTCCGTGCCCCCCGATTTGGTGTGAGGGGTGCGCCCGCCGGTAATCTGAGGTATTCGCTGGGCAGGATCCCGGCGGAAACCACCATGACCGCTTCGTCGTATGAAGAGAGCACCGTGGCCGCCGACAAGATCGACACCATCGTCAGCCTGAGCAAGCGCCGTGGCTTCGTCTACCCGTGCAGTGAGATCTACGGTGGTCAGCGAGCCGCCTGGGACTACGGGCCGCTGGGCGTCGAGCTCAAGGAGAACATCAAGCGCCAGTGGTGGCGTTCCATGGTCACCTCGCGCGACGACGTCGTCGGTCTCGACTCGTCCGTGATCCTGGCCCGCGAGGTCTGGGAGGCGTCAGGCCACGTCGCCACCTTCACCGACCCGCTCACCGAGTGCACCTCCTGCCACAAGCGGTTCCGCGCGGACCACTTGGAGGAGGCGTACGAGTCCAAGCACGGCCACCTGCCGGCCAACGGCCTGACCGATGTGAACTGCCCGCACTGCGGCAACAAGGGCGCGTTCACCGAGCCCAAGCAGTTCTCCGGCCTGCTCGCCACGCACCTCGGCCCGACGCAGGACTCCGGCTCGGTCGCCTACCTCCGCCCCGAGACGGCGCAGGGCATCTTCACCAACTTCGCGGCCGTGCAGCAGACTTCGCGCAAGAAGCCGCCGTTCGGCATCGCGCAGGTGGGCAAGTCGTTCCGGAACGAGATCACGCCGGGCAACTTCATCTTCCGCACCCGCGAATTCGAGCAGATGGAGATGGAGTTCTTCGTCAAGCCGGGCGAGGACGAGACGTGGCACGAGTACTGGATGCAGGAGCGCTGGAACTGGTACCGCGACCTGGGCCTCCAGGAGGCCAACATCCGGTGGTACGACCACCCGAAGGAGAAGCTCTCCCACTACTCCAAGCGCACGGCTGACATCGAGTACCGCTTCAACTTCGGCGGCACCGAGTTCTCCGAGCTGGAGGGTGTCGCGAACCGTACGGACTTCGACCTCACCGCACACTCCAAGGCATCCGGCCAGGACCTGTCGTACTTCGACCAGGAGGCCGGCGAGCGCTGGACCCCGTACGTCATCGAGCCGGCGGCCGGTGTGAACCGGGCCATGCTCGCCTTCATGCTCGACGCCTACAACGAGGACGAGGCTCCGAACGCCAAGGGCGTGTTGGAGAAGCGCACGGTCATGCGGCTCGACCCGCGCCTGGCGCCGGTGAAGGTCGCCGTACTGCCGCTCTCCCGCAACCCGCAGCTCTCGCCGAAGGCGAAGGGGCTGGCGGCGGACCTGCGCAAGCTCTGGAACATCGAGTTCGACGACGCGGGCGCCATCGGCCGCCGCTACCGCCGCCAGGACGAGATCGGTACGCCGTTCTGCGTCACGGTCGACTTCGACACGCTCGACGACAACGCGGTGACGGTGCGCGAGCGCGACACGATGAAGCAGGAGCGGGTGTCGCTGGACCAGGTCCAGTCGTACCTGGGCGGCCGACTGCTCGGCTGCTGAACGGCGTTTGCCGGTCCGCGGATTCGCTGACGTGCTGACCTGCTGACGCGCTCAACCGGCCTCGGCGGGAAGATCGTTCGCACACACGGTGCCGGGCCCGTTCCCACGGGCCCGGCACCGTTCGTTGTGCCGCCGCGCATGCCGCTCGCCGCGCATCCGCCCACGCGTCAGCCCACCGTCCGCGGCAGCCGCAGACTCATCAGCACAGTCAGTGCCACCGCCCCCAACTGCACGCTCAGCGTGGCCGCCAGCGCGTCCCGCATCCCCGTGGAGGCGGTCAGGGCCAGAAACAGCGAGCCGAGCGTCGCCACACCCAGCGCCAGGCTGGACTGCTGTGTGGTCACCATCACCCCGCTGCCCACTCCGGCCTGTTCACCCGGCACATCGGCCAGCACGATCCGGAACAGGACCGGCAGTTGCAGCCCCTGTCCGAAGCCGGCCAGCGCCATCCCCGGCAGCAACTGCCAGAAGCCCAGGCCGTCCCAGCTCCGCAGTACCGCCGTCACCAGCAGCACCAACCCCACCGCCTGGACCAGGCCGCCCGCGGTCACGATCCGGCTGCCGTAGCGGCCGACCAGACGGGGGCCCATCAGTGACGCCGCGAAGAACGTCACGGCCATCGGCACCAGCGCGACCCCCGCGTCCACCGGGCTCTGTCTCAGCCCCTGCTGGAGGGCGACCGCCATCACGAACATGAAGCCGCCGAAGCCGATCGAGAACGGCAGCACCATCCCCAGGCCCCGGCGCAGCCCGGTCAGCGCGAAGAGACTCGGCGGGACCAGCGGCGTACGCCCCTGCCGGTCCGCCTGCCGCTCCACCGCCCAGAACGCGCCCGCGAGGAACGGGAAGGCGGCCAGCGAGACCCACGTCCACAGGGGCCAGCCCGCGGCGTGACCCTCCGTCAGCGGCATCAGCAGCGCCACCAGCGACAGCGCCAGCAGCACGGTGCCGGCGCGGTCGACGGGCGCGGGCCGTTCGGAGCGGGTCTCCGGGACCGTACGGGTCGCAAGGGCCGGACCCGCCAGCGCCACCGGCACGTTGACCAGGAAAACCGAACGCCAGCCGGTGCCCGCGATGTCCGCCGACACCAGCATGCCGCCGAGGATCTGCCCGGCCACCATGGACAGGCCCGCCGTCGCCCCGTACAGGCCGATCGCCCGCGCACGCCGGCGGCCGGTGGTCGTGGCGTGGATGGTGGCCAGCACCTGCGGCAGCATCAGTGCCGCCGCCGCGCCCTGCGCCACCCGGGCCGCGACCAGTGTCCCGGCCTGCGGCGCGAGACCGCACGCCAGCGAGGTGAGAGCGAAGGCGGCCATGCCGAAGAGGAACAGCCTGCGCCGGCCGAACATGTCGCCCAGCCGTCCGCCGAGCACGAGCAGGACGGCGTACGTCACGCCGTAGCCCGCCACTACCAGTTCCAGCATCGCGGGGCCCGCGCCGAGTTCCCGGTCGATGGAGGGCAGAGCCACATTGACGATGAAGAAGTCGATCAGCGGCAGCGCGGCGCCCAGGAGCACCGTGACGAGCCCGAGCGGGCGGAGCGCGGGCCCACTGCCGCCGCCGGCCGCGGGCGCACTGCCGTTCCGGCCGGGGCGGGCCCGTTCGTCCGTGCTGCCCGGGCGGGTCGCCAGGTGCCGGACGCGCGGGAGGATCTCGGCCCGCGATGCCGATCCGGTGAGCGGGGGCGGGGGTGGGGGAGTGAAGTCGGAACGCGTCGTCGATTCGGTCACGCCTCGACGATGCGCGCGCCCTGAGAGGGGTACCAGAGTCCCCTTATCCTGGTACCCGCACTACCTGGAAACCGGCTGAGCGCCGTAGCAAGCTGGAGTCATGAGCCTTGCCACGCACTCCTCAGCCGTCCCGCCAGCCGTAGCGAACCCCGCCGCCGTCGGTGCGGATGGGGCGACCGGGGCGTCCGGGACCGGCGAGGCGGCACGCGGTGCCGACACCGTACGCCGCAGTGAGCTGGCCGCGTTCCTCCGCAGCCGCCGGGAGCGGATCACCCCCGAGCAGGTCGGGCTGCCCCGCGGCCGACGCCGCCGGACCCCCGGGCTGCGGCGCGAGGAGGTCGCCCACCTCTCCGCGGTCGGCGTCACCTGGTACACCTGGCTCGAACAGGCACGGGACATCCACGTCTCCGCCCAGGTCCTCGACGCGCTGGCCCGCGCGCTGCAGCTCGACCCGAGCGAGCGCAGCCATCTCTTCTCCCTCGCCGGAGCCACGGACCCGGCCCCGGGCAGCGAGTGCACGGGCGTCTCGCCGTCCGTGCGGCTGATGCTGGAGCAGCTCGAGCCGTATCCGGCCTGCGTCCAGAACAGCCGGTACGACATCCTCGCGTACAACCGCACGTACGGCCGTCTGCTCTGCGGCCTCGACAGCCTCCCGTACCGGGACCGGAACTGCATGTGGCTGGCCTTCACCAGCCCCGAGTGGCAGGCCGCGCTCGTGGACCGGGACGAGACGATCCGCCTGATGGCGGCCAAGTTCCGTGCCTCGATGGCCGAGCATCTCGCCGAACCGGTCTGGAAGGCGATGCTCAAGCGGCTGCAGCAGGCTTCCGCCGAGTTCCGGGAGCTGTGGGAGCGGCACGAGGTGGTGAGCACGGTCGGCAGCCGGACCAAGCGGTTCCGCAACGCCGACGTCGGGCTGCTGCACCTCGAGCACACCGACCTCTGGCTCGGTCCGCGCCACGGTCCGCGGCTGGTGACCTACCTGCCCGCGGACGCCGAGACCGGCGAGCGGCTCGGACGGCTCCTCGCGCTCGCCCTGGCGGACGCGGCGGAGGGCCGTCGCAGCGCCGCCGACGAAGCAGCGGCACTGCGCGCCGCGGACGACGAGATGGATCCGCGCGGGGACGCGGTCGGCGCGTCGGCCTCCCCGGCCTGAGCAGCGGCCGCTACGCCCGCCGGAGCGGGGAAGGTCGTCCGGGCCGCGCCAGGGCCGTTGCCCGCACCCGAGCAGGCGCAGCCGCCGGGGTCACGCCCGCGCGCCTTCCGTCCGCTGGTTCCCCGCCGCCTCAGGGTCCAGCCGGGCCGCCGTGCGTGACGTCGTACGAGCCGCCCAGGAGCCGGTCGTGGCCGCGCCGACGAGCAGGACGCACACCCCGCAGCCCGCGATGATCCACCACGCGCCGCGGCTGGCGGCGGCGAACCCCTCCACATCGGCCGAGCCGTGCACACCCGCCGCCAGCACGGCCCCGATCACCGCCACCCCCAGCGTCGCCCCGACCTGCCGGCTCGTGGACGCCACGGCGGCGGCCACGCCCGCCTGGGCGCGTGGCATGCCGGACACGGCGGTGTTGGTGATCGGGGCGTTGACCATGCCGAAGCCGAGGCCGAAGAGCACATAGCCGGTGAAGAGCAGCGGCACCGACGCCTCGGCGTCGAACCCGGCGAACAGCACCCCGCTCGTCGCCATCGCCACCCCGGCGATCAGCAGCGGCAACCGCGGCCCGCGGCTGCCGACCAGCCGCCCGGACAGCGGCGCGCAGACACCGGTCATCGCCGCCATCGGCAGCATCCATACCCCGGCGTCCAGGGCGGACAGGCCGCGGATCTCCTGCAGATACAGGGTGTTGACGAAGAGGAAGCCACCCAGCGCGGCGAAAGCGCTCACCGCTATCACCGTGGCCCCGCTGAACGGCGCACTGCCGAAGAAGCGCAGATCGATCAGCGGCTCCTCGCGCCGCGGCTCGTACAGGACCAGCGTCACCAGGGCCACGAGTGCCACTCCCGCGCAGGAGAGGATCCGCGGCGAACCGGGCCCCGCCACCGGGGCCTCGATGATCGCGTACGTCAGCGAGCCCAGCAGCGCGATGACGAGCAGCTGCCCGACCAGGTCCACACGGCGCGGCTTCGGAGCCCGGGACTCCGGGACGTACCGCGCGGTGAGCAGCAGGGCGGCGAGCCCGACCGGAAGGTTGATCCAGAAGATCGACCGCCAGCCGACCGACTCCACCAGCACCCCGCCCACCAGTGGCCCTGCCGCCATGCTGATGCCGACGACCCCGCCCCACACACCGATGGCCCGCGCACGCTCCCGCGGCTCCGTGAAGACATTGGTGATGATCGACATCGCCACGGGGTTGAGCATCGCGCCGCCGACGGCCTGCACCATCCGGAAGGCGACCAGCCACTCCAGCGTCGGCGCGAGGCTGCACAGCAGCGATCCCACGGTGAAGAGCACCAGCCCGGCCTGGAAGACCTTCCGCCGGCCGATCC
Organism: Streptomyces sp. NPDC048639; assembly: GCF_043199075.1. Lineage (NCBI taxonomy): Bacteria > Bacillati > Actinomycetota > Actinomycetes > Kitasatosporales > Streptomycetaceae > Streptomyces > Streptomyces sp. NPDC048639. The sequence continues at coordinate 786,546 of NZ_JBICVP010000001.1, read as the reverse complement.
GGTCGGCGGTGGAACCCATGAGCATCAGCAGCGCCGCCAGCACCACGGTGTAGCCGTCGATGGTCCACTGCAGTCCCGAGAGGGAGGCGTTCAGATCCGCGCGCATGGAGGGCAGCGCGACGTTGAGCACGGTGTTGTCGAGGCTGACGATCAGCAGGCTCATGCAGCAGATACCCAGCACGAGCAGCCGCCGGCGGTGGCTGAGTTCCGACATGCTCGAACCGTACAAGCACTCCGCCTCCTGCGTTGGGTGACGACCCCCGCCATCCGTGCGGGACAATGGGTGGTCGTCCCCCGTTCGTACGCGCCCGAAGGAAGCCTTCCCGTGACCCAGCTGGACATCGGCCCGCACACGGTGCAGCCACCGGTGGTCCTGGCCCCCATGGCCGGGATCACCAATGCGCCGTTCCGCACCCTGTGCCGCGAATTCAGCCGCGGCAAGGGGCTGTTCGTCAGCGAGATGATCACGACCCGGGCCCTGGTCGAGCGGGACGCCAAGACCATGCGGCTGATCCACTTCGACGGGACCGAGAAGCCGCGCTCCATCCAGCTCTACGGCGTCGACCCGGACACCGTGGGCCGGGCCGTCCGCATGATCGCGGACGAGGACCTGGCCGATCACATCGACCTCAACTTCGGCTGCCCGGTGCCCAAGGTCACCCGCAAGGGCGGCGGCTCCGCCCTCCCGTACAAGCGGAATCTGCTGCGGTCGATCCTGCGGGCGGCCGTCGGCAACGCGGGCCGCCTGCCCGTGACCATGAAAATGCGCAAGGGAATCGACGACGACCACCTGACGTATCTGGACGCCGGCCGCGCCGCGGTCGAGGAGGGCGTCACCGCCATCGCCCTGCACGGCCGCACCGCCGCGCAGCACTACGGCGGTACCGCCGACTGGTCGGCCATCGCCCGGCTCAAGGAAGCCGTGCCGGAGATCCCGGTGCTGGGCAACGGCGACATCTGGTCGGCCGGCGACGCGCTGCGGATGATGCGCGAGACCGGCTGCGACGGGGTGGTCGTGGGGCGCGGCTGCCTCGGCCGTCCGTGGCTCTTCGGCGACCTGGTCTCCGCTTTCGACGGCACGGGCGACTACGCGGCGCCGACGCTGAAGGAGGTCGCGGTCGTCATGCTCCGGCACGCCCAGCTCCTGGGGGAGTGGCTGGAGGACGAGGCGCGCGGCGTCATCGACTTCCGGAAGCACGTCGCCTGGTACACCAAGGGCTTCGCCGTGGGCTCCGAGATGCGCAAGAAGCTCGCCGTGGCCTCCTCCCTCGACGAACTGGACGCGCTGCTCGGCGAACTGGATCTCGACCAGCCCTGGCCGGCCGGGGCCGACGGGCCCCGCGGCCGTACGTCCGGCAGGAACCGCGTGGTCCTGCCGGACGGCTGGCTCGACGATCCGTACGCGTGCGCCGCGGTGGGCGCTGAGGCGGAGCTCGACACCAGCGGCGGGTGAGCGCTCCCGCCGGTCGGCGCCCAGGGTGCCGGCCGTGCCACCCGGCCCCTCCACGGGGTTCCGTTCGTCACCCCGGAGGAAGGGGCGGGTGGAGGCGGCGCGCTGCCGTCGCCGAGGCGCACCGCCGCCCTCCCTCCCCGGCGGGGCACCGTCACCTCCGGGCCGGAGACGACGGCGCCCGGCCCGGCACTGTCACGTCCGGCCGGGCGTCAGCGCGCTGAGCAGGGCCAGCGGTGTCGCGGCCGCCCAGGCCTGCGGTGAGCAGGAGTGCGGATACGGCACGGGCGTCGGGTGTTCGTCCCGCCCGTAGCCCGCCATGAGTTCCGGCAGCCGCCAGTCGTGCACGACCGCTGCCTCGACGAGCGCGCGGATCACCACGAGTGCCTGCTCGGTGAGCCCGTAGCGGACGAGACCGAGCGCGGTGAGCGCGTTGTCGTGCGGCCAGATGGAACCCCGGTGCCAGGACAGCGGGTGGTACGGGACCTGGCCGGAGGCCAGGGTCCGGATGCCCCAGCCGGAGAAGAAGTCCCCTTCCAGCAGCCGGCGCCCGACCTTCTCGCCGTGCTCGGGATCCAGGATCCCGGACCACAGCAGATGACCGGCCTCCGAGGCCAGGACGTCGACCCTGCGGCCGTTGCCGTCGAGGGCGAGGGCGGGGAAGCCGTGCTCCGGCATCCAGAACTCGCGGTGGAAGCGGTGACCCAGTTCGGCCGCGGCCTCCTCCAGCCGGTCCGCGAGCCCCGCGTCGTCCCAGGTCTTGCGGGCGAGGGCGGCGGTGCGGACGAGCGCGTCGTACGCGTAGCCCTGGGCCCCGGCGATCGCGATGGGCCCCTGTGCCGGTGTCCCGTCGCTGAAGCAGATCGCGCCGGGAGAGTCCCGCCAGCTCTGGTCGCCGCCCGCGCCGCCGGAGGCGTCGGCGTAGACGAGCCAGCCGCGCTCGGTCAGCCCGCCGTCGCGGAACATCCACTCGACAGCGGCCCGCGCCTGCGGCTGAAGACGGTGCGCGAGCGCGTCGTCGCCCGTCCGGTCGGTGTAGGTGTGCAGGAGGGTGAGGAAGAGCGGGGTCGAGTCGACCGCGCCGTAGTACCGCCCGTACGGGACCTGGCGGAAGTGCGGCAGTTCGCCGTGGCGGATCTCGTGCGGGATGCGGCCGGGCTGTTCGTGCCGGGTGCCGCACTCCTCGTCGCGGTGGTGGCGTCCGTGCCCCGGACCCGGGGGAACGTCGTAGCCCGTGCCCTGCGCGGCGGCGAGGGCGGAGAGGGTGGCCGAGGCCAGGGCGGGCCGGTACGGCAGGGTGAACAGCGAGGTGAACAGGGAGTCGCGGCCGAACAGGGCCAGGTACCACGGGATTCCGGCCGCGGGCACCCGCAGCGCTTCCCCGTCCGGACCGGCCGCGGGCACGCGCAGCCCTGCCAGGTCGGCGAGGCCCTGCTCGCAGGCGCGCGCCAGTTCGGGCCAGCCGATGAGATCGCGCGGGCGGGGGCCGGTGCCGGTGAAGGCGGCGTTCTCCCGGGCGAGGCCGGCGACCGCAGCGGCCGGGGTCCGCAGCTGCGGCCGTTCGTTGTCCGTGCCGGACGGCAGCGCACAGGCCTGGAGGACGATCTCGCCGCTGCCGTGCGGCGGAAGGACCACACGCCATTCCAGGGTGCGTGCCGTCCCGCTGGAGGGGTGGGTGACCTCGTCCGGCGGCGGGACCGCGGTGATCACGGTCCGGGAGTGCCACTCGGGCTCGCCACCGGTGCCGGGGCGTTCGTATCCGAGGGCGACGCCGTCCGGCAGGGCCTCGGTGGTGCGGACGGCGTCGGTCTTGTCGTACGTGCGGTGGTCGGTGCGCAGCTCGAACTGGTCGGCGAAGTCGGCGTCCACCGTCAGGGAGATGCGGGCGACCGTCGGGAGCGGGCGGTTGCTGGTCAGCCGGATGCGGTCGGCGAGCGACCGGTCGGCGACCGCCTGCTCCCGGAAGACGGTGTAGGCCGGGGGCTCGTGCTGGGTGCCGGGCGGGGTGAGTACGGCGGCCAGGGGCCGGTCGGGTCCGGCCTGGCCCGCGGCGACGAGCAGTTCGGGGTCTCGGCCCTCCAGGGTGAGCTGCCAGCGGCTGAGGTGGCGGGCGTCGCGGGAGAACAGGCCCTGGGGTGAGGCGTCCCGGGCCCCGGTGATGTCACCGGAGTCCGTGACGACGGCGAATGTTCCGTCATGCACCAGAAGATGGTGTCCTGTCATCGGTCAAGCCTGCCTTTCGGCGGGCTCGGTATGGAGGACGTCACTCCGTGTGTCCGCGTCGCGACGAAGTGTGCGGGTCGGAGGGGTCGCGCGGCGACTGCTCATCTGAGCGATTTCCCGTGCGGATGTGTCCACTGGCTGAGATCGTGGGTACATCAAAGGCGTGATTCTCGCCACCCCTGATAGGGAGCATGCTCAGATGAGCGCTTCGTGAGGGGGTGCACTTTCCAAAGGGTGGCACCCAGTGCCACCTTCCGCGACTTCGGATGATCACGGGGTCGGTCACTCTCCGCCGATCGCAGCTGGCGTTACCGTCGGCCGAGAGTAACCATGACTACACCTCTTGAAGGAACCGGAGTTGACCGAGAACCGGTCGTGTGCCTGCGATCTGCTGGCGGACGAGTGGTTACAGCCGTATGACGGCCAAGTGGACGTACTCACGCGCCTTCGATCTGGGTACGCTCCCGGCCGTCAGGGCAGCCCCACCAGACGCCGTCGGCGGTACCCCAGCGAGGTGTAGAGATCCCGTGTCGGAAACCAAAAATCCCCACGTATCGCAGCCTGAGCCCCAGAAGTTCGTCTATGACTTCACCGAGGGCAACAAGGACCTCAAGGACCTGCTCGGCGGCAAGGGAGCCAACCTCGCCGAGATGACGAACCTCGGGCTTCCCGTGCCTCCGGGTTTCACCATCACCTCCGAGGCCTGCAAGGTCTACCTCGACAGCGGCAGCGAGCCCGCGGCACTCCGTGACGAGGTGAGCTCCCACCTTCTCGCCCTCGAGGAGACGATGGGCAAGAAGCTCGGCCAGCCGGACAATCCGCTGCTGGTGTCCGTGCGTTCCGGGGCGAAGTTCTCCATGCCGGGAATGATGGACACCGTCCTCAACATCGGCCTCTCCGACGAGTCGGTCGTCGGCCTCGCCGCGCAGGCCGGCGACGACCGCTTCGCCTGGGACTCGTACCGCCGTCTGATCCAGATGTTCGGCAAGACCGTGCTCGGCGTCGACGGCGATCTCTTCGAGGAGGCGTTCGAGGAGGCCAAGCAGACCAAGGGGGCCGCGACCGACGTCGACCTCAAGGCGGCCGATCTCCAGCACCTCGTCGAGGACTTCAAGGGCATCGTGCTCAAGGAGACCGGGCGCGAGTTCCCGCAGGACCCGCGCGAGCAGATGGACCTCGCCATCAAGGCGGTCTTCGACTCCTGGAACGGCGAGCGCGCCAAGCTCTACCGCCGTCAGGAGCGCATCCCGCACGACCTCGGCACCGCCGTGAACATCTGCTCCATGGTCTTCGGCAACCTCGGCCCCGACTCGGGCACCGGAGTCGCCTTCACCCGCGACCCGGCCAGCGGCCACCAGGGCGTCTACGGCGACTACCTGCAGAACGCGCAGGGCGAGGACGTCGTCGCCGGTATCCGCAACACCGTGCCGCTCGCCGATCTCGAGGGAATCGACGAGGCGTCGTACGACAAGCTGATGCAGATCATGGAAACCCTCGAGACGCACTACAAGGACCTGTGCGACATCGAGTTCACCATCGAGCGCGGTCAGCTCTGGATGCTCCAGACCCGGGTCGGCAAGCGCACCGCCGGCGCCGCCTTCCGGATCGCCACCCAGCTCGTGGACCAGGGGCTGATCGACGAAGCCGAGGCGCTGCAGCGCGTCAACGGCGCCCAGCTCGCTCAGCTGATGTTCCCGCGCTTCGACGAGTCCGCCGCCCCCGAGAAGGTCGGCCGGGGCATCGCGGCCTCGCCCGGTGCGGCGGTCGGCAAGGCCGTCTTCGACTCGTACACGGCCGTCAAGTGGTCGCGCTCCGGCGAGAAGGTCATCCTCATCCGCCGTGAGACCAACCCCGACGACCTCAACGGCATGATCGCCGCCGAGGGCATCCTGACCTCCCGCGGCGGCAAGACCTCGCACGCCGCCGTCGTCGCCCGCGGCATGGGCAAGACCTGCGTCTGCGGCGCGGAGGAGCTGGAGGTCGACACCAAGCGGCGCCGGATGACGACCTCCGACGGGACGGTCGTCGAGGAGGGCGACGTCGTCTCCATCGACGGCTCCTCCGGCAAGGTCTACCTCGGTGAAGTACCTGTCGTCCCCAGCCCCGTCGTGGAGTACTTCGAGGGCCGGATGCACGCCGGAGCGGAGGACGCCGACGAACTCGTGGGCGCCGTGCACCGGATCATGGCGTACGCCGACCGGGTCCGCCGTCTGCGGGTGCGCGCCAACGCCGACAACGCCGAGGACGCCGCCCGTGCCCGCCGCTTCGGCGCCCAGGGCATCGGCCTGTGCCGCACCGAGCACATGTTCCTCGGTGAGCGGCGCGAACTGGTCGAGACGCTGATCCTCGCGGACACCGACGAGGATCGCCACGAGGCGCTGAAGACCCTTCTGCCGCTGCAGAAGCAGGACTTCGTCGAGCTGTTCGAGGCCATGGACGGCCTGCCGGTGACGGTCCGTCTGCTCGACCCGCCGCTGCACGAGTTCCTGCCGGACATCACCGACCTCTCCGTCCGCGTCGCGCTGGCCGAGGCCCGTCACGAGCAGCACGAGAACGACCTGCGCCTGCTGCAGGCCGTGCACAAGCTGCACGAGCAGAACCCGATGCTGGGTCTGCGCGGCGTACGTCTCGGCCTGGTCATCCCGGGTCTGTTCACGATGCAGGTACGGGCCATCGCGGAAGCCGCGGCGCAGCGCAAGAGCGGCCAGGGGGACCCGCGCGCGGAGATCATGATCCCGCTGGTGGGAACCGTGCAGGAGCTGGAGCTGGTCCGCGACGAGGCCGAGCAGGTCATCGCCGAGGTCCAGGAGGCGACCGGTGTCGACCTCAAGATCTCGCTCGGCACGATGATCGAGCTGCCCCGCGCCGCCCTGACCGCGGGTCAGATCGCCGAGGCCGCCGAGTTCTTCTCCTTCGGGACGAACGACCTCACCCAGACGGTGTGGGGCTTCTCCCGCGACGACGTGGAGGCGAGCTTCTTCACCGCGTACCTGGAGAAGGGCATCTTCGGGGTCTCCCCGTTCGAGACCATCGACAAGGACGGCGTCGGCTCGCTCGTCCGGAACGCGGCCGAGGCCGGGCGGGCCACCCGCCCCGACCTCAAGCTCGGCATCTGCGGTGAGCACGGCGGTGACCCGGAGTCGGTCCACTTCTTCCACGAGGTGGGGCTGGACTACGTCTCCTGCTCGCCGTTCCGGATCCCGGTGGCGCGTCTGGAGGCGGGCCGCGCGGCCGCGCAGAGCAGGGGCAGCGACTCCCGCTGACCAGCGGCCCGTTGGACCACCGGGGCCGCCGCCGGGACTCCCTCAGTCCGGCGGACGGGCCCGGCGCCCTGAAAGGGGGCGGCGCCTTGTGCGGAGGCGCCGCCCCCGACCTTTCTGGCGAACACCGCTGATCCGGCCCGTTCTGCTGCGGAGGCCGTCTCCCGCCCGTGCCGGCGCGCTTCATAGGATTCGAGTCGTGTTGAGCGCCGGGAAGACCCAGCAGTATCTTCGTCGGCTCGGGCTGCCTGCCCCCGAACCGCCGTCGGTGGCCGGGTTGTTCGCCCTGCACCGGGCGCACGTCGAGCGGGTGCCCTACGAGACGCTGGAGATCCAGCTGGGTCGGCCGACGACCGTCGATCCGTGCGAGTCGGCCGACCGGATTCTGCGGGGGCGCGGCGGCTACTGCTACCACCTCAACGGCGCGTTCGCCGCGTTGCTGGCCACGCTCGGATACGACGTGGCATGGCATGTCGCCGGGCTCCAGCCGGATGCGGGGATGTCCGCCGGGGCGAACGGCAACCATCTCGCGCTGACGGTCGAGTGCGAGGGCCGTACGTGGTTGGCGGACGTCGGTCTGGCGGACGCACTGCATGAGCCGCTGCCGCTGCGGGAGGGGACGTACCGGCAGGGACTGATGACGTTCGGCCTGCGCCGCTCGGTCGCCGAACCGGGCGGATGGCGGTTCGATCACGATCCCCGGGGATCCTTCCTGGGCATGGACTTCCTGACCGCGCCTGCCCGTCCGGCCGATTTCTCCGAGCGGCATCAATACCTCTCGGGCTCCCCTGACTCGCCGTTCGCCGGCACGGCCCTGGTGTTCCGGCGGGATGCCGCAGCGCTGGAGGTGCTGCGGGGCTGCGTCCTGACCCGCACCGACATCGACGGGCGGCACACACAGGAACTGACCACCGCTGAGGAGTGGTTCGCGGTGCTCGGCAGTCGCTTCGGCCTGACCCTGGAGGATCTGCGCCCCGCTGATCGCGGCGCTCTGTGGCGAAAGGTCCAGGCGGCCCATCTGACGTGGAAGGCAGCGGTCGCCCCGCTCTCGTAGGCGCGTGTGCCGGTCCGGAAGACGCCTGCCCGGCCCGCCGCGTGGTGCCCGCGAGGCGCTGCCTTATTGACGTGAGTTCAGAAGCGCACGTTCCGGATGAGGCCGCGGTGTATGACGCGGGTCACTTTTTCCGTGGCTGTTGTTGATAAGGAGCCAAGCGCGGGATGGCGGTGTTCCTCCGTACCGCTCGGAATGTACGCGCTTAACTCGCTGTCACGCACGGGGCGTTGGTGTGCCGTGGGTGTTCGGGGCGCGGTGCCGGGGGGTGTCCGGATTTCTTCGGCGACGCAGAGTGCACCTCATGCCAAGAATCCGCCCGGGAGCATTTCCCGGGCGGATTCCTTGGCATGTGCCAGTGATGCGAGGAGGCGGGTTGTCGGCCTGCGGTCCGGACGGGCTCGAGGTACCAGACCGCAGGCCGTAACCCCTGCTGGACACGTGGCGGTACCCAAAGCCGCCCGGAAACGGTCGCCGTACTGCCCCCACAACAGCTGCATCGGCGGCTTCCGTGTGCCCAACGACATACAGCATTTCGTTTCGGGCGTATGGCGGCGACCCGTTTCAACTGTGGCCAAAAGGGCGTGGTCACCGTCCGTGCCGGTGTGCATACTCGGTGACCGGGACAAAGGCGGGGGGCCACTTGTGGGGGTTTGGTGCTACGCATCCATTTCACCGGGCTTGACCTCGCCCGGATCCGGATAGCCGCACGTCCGGATGCGCTGTGGGAATCCATCCTCAGTTTCCATCGACTACGCGACAAACGGGGGGCGTCGGTCTTCCGGCAATGGCGCGGGGAAACCCGGACCAGGTTGAACGGTGAAACACGCCTGCTCGCCTCGCTCGTTCCGACCCGGGGCTATTTCCCCGACTTCCTCACCCCGCCCGAAGGCGCCATCGGGGTGGAGCCGGCCATCGAGGCGCTGCGCGAGACTCCGGACCACCGTCTGCACCACGACATACGGCTGCTGGGCAGACAGCGTTCACGCCAGGCGTGGGTGCATGCGCTCGGCGACGGCGACGCGGGGGCGCTGGGCCGGCTCATCGGCGTCCTGCGGAGCTACCACAAGGCGGCCATAGCGCCCTACTGGCCGCATGTGCGGGCGCAGATCGAAGCCGACCGGGCGGCCCGCGGCCGGGCCCTTCTGGACGGCGGTGCCGACCAGTTGCTGGCCTCGCTTCCGCCGATGATGCGCTGGCGCTCACCAGTGCTGGAGGCCGATTACCCGGTGGACCGCGACCTGTATCTGAGCGGCCGGGGGCTGCTGCTCCAGCCGTCGTTCTTCTGCCGCAGCACCCCGGTGACGTACTACGACCGGGAGTTGAGCCCGGTGCTGGTCTATCCGGTGCAGCACACCGAGGAGTCGGCCCCCTCGACCGCCCCCGTGCGGTCCTACGCGGATGACCCGGCCTCCCTCGGCAAGCTCGTCGGGCACACCCGCTCCGCCGTGCTCCAGACCATTGGGCAGGGCTGCACCACCGGTGAACTGGCCCGCAGGGTGGGTGTGTCCGCGGCGTCGGCCAGCCAGCACGCCAGCGTGCTGCGCGAGGCGGGCCTCGTCCTCACGTTGCGGCACGGCAACGCCGTGCTGCACACGTTGACACCGCTGGGCGCCGCCCTGTTGCGGGGCGGCGCCGCAGCGGTGCCGGGAGTTCAGGAGCTGCCCGCCGCTACGACCGGAACGGTCCGGTGACCTCGTAGGTGATGCCGCCGGACGAACTGCCGGTGGTGCCGCGCTGGCTGGAGAAGTACAGCCGCCGCCCGTCGGGGGAGAAGGCGGGTCCGGTGATCTCCGAGCCGGACTGGCCGTCGATGCGCAGGAACGGTGCGACCACGTCATCCGGCGTGATGATGCAGATGTCCATGCTGCCGCCGTCCTCCGCGACGAACAGATCGCCGGAGGACGTGCCGGTCACGTTGTCGACGCCGGTCAGCGGGGCCCCGCCGCCGGGCACGAGGGAGTCGTCGTACGCGAGCTCGTACCGGCCGGCCGCCAGGTCGAGCTGCCAGAGGCGGTTGTCGCCCTTGGTGGTGAACCAGACCGTGTCGTCGGCGTAGTGGCAGCCCTCACCGCCGTTGAAGCGCTTCGCACCGGCGACCTGGTTGCGGGTGGCGGTGGGGGAGCCGTCGGGGTCGGGGACGTCCGCCCAGGAGAACGAGCCGGAGGTGCCGCTGCCGGCGAGCAGGACCTGCAGGGTTCCGGACGACAGGTCGCCCCACGCGCCGGGCAGGAAGCGGTAGAAGCAGCCGTCGCTCTCGTCCTCGGTCAGGTAGACGGCCCGGCGGACCGGGTCGGCCGCGGCCGCCTCGTGCTTGAAACGGCCCATCGCGTCGCGCCGGGTGGCCGCCTGCACACCCCACGGGTCGGTCTCGTAGACGGAGCCGAGGGAGACCTCTTCGCAGGAGAGCCAGGTGTTCCACGGGGTGGCGCCACCGGCGCAGTTCTGCCGGGTGCCGCTCAGTATCCGATGGGCGCCGGTCACGGTGCCGGAGGCGTCGAACCTCACCGCGCCCGCACCGCCGTCGGGGTTGATCTCGGAGTTGGAGACGTAGATCCACCCGTTCCCGTCGGCGAAGCAGGCGCCGCCGTCGGGCGCGTCGTGCCAGGTGTACGAGGTGCCGGGCACGGTCTGCCGGGAGCGGGCGATCACCCGGCCGGTGAATCCGCTCGGTAGGCGGATCCCGTTGGCGTCGGCGGCGCCCAGCGCGCCGTACGGGCCGGGGCCGGGCTGCGCGGGGGCCGCGTACGCGGCACCGTGCGTGAGGGTTCCGCCGAAGACGGCGGCCGATGTACCGAGGACTGCGGCACGCAGAAGGCTGCGGCGTTCCATGGTCACTCCGAGGAAGTTGTGACGTCGCCCGCGGCCGGTCGGCGGCGGGGAGGCAGCGCGGAGGAACCCTAGGGGCGGAGCATGGACGGAGAGTGAACAGCGCGCCGCCGGTGGCGTCCGGCGGGACAACGGCGATGGTGGGGCACCAATACGGCCCGGATGACCGGGAGTTGGGGACGGGGGCGGGGACGGGAGGCGGACCGCTACGTACGGCCTCCGGTGTCGCCGAGGTGGGCCAGCAGGACGGGAGTGATGGCCTCCGGACGTTCCACATGCGCCAGATGGGCCGCGCCCGCGACCTCCAGCAGGCTCGCGCCCGGCACCGCCGCGGCGATCGCGCGGGCATGCTCGGGCGGTGTCGCCGGATCGTTCCGGCCCGCCACGACCAGGGTCGGCACGGTGACCGACGGCAGTGCGGCGCGCAGGTCGAAGGCCGCGAGCGCGTCGCAGCAGGCGGCGTAGCCCTCACGATCTGCCGCGCGCAGGTCGCCGAGCAGCGCCTTTCCGCGCGGTGTCCGTGCGAAGGGCGGCGCGAACCAGGTCCCCGGCCGGCTCGCCGCCATCGCCTCCGTGCCCTGTTCCCGTACCAGTGCGGCCCGTTCGCGCCAGGCCTCCGGGTCGCCGAAGCGGGCGGAGGAGCAGACGACGGCGAGCGAGCGGATCCGCTCCGGGTGGTGCGCGGCCAGGTGCAGCCCGACGGCGCCGCCGATGGAGACCCCGGCGTAGGCGAAGCGTTCCCAGCCCTGCGCGTCGGCCAACTGCAGGACAAGAGCGGCGAGTCGGGCCACGGTCGCCGATCCGTCGCCGGGAAGGAGGGCGGAGGGGGAGCCGCCGTGGCCCGGAAGGTCCCAGCGCAGGACGCGGTGCACGGCCGCGAGGTAGGGGACCTGCGGGTCCCATACGGCGAGCGAGGTGCCGAGGGACGGGCCGAGGACGAGCGGGGCGCCGTCCGTCCTGCCGTCGAGCCGGTGATGAAGCCCCTGGCGGGGCAGGTCGGTCATGCGTGCTCCCCGGGGGTGGTGCGGGGCGGGCTCGGCGCTGCAGGTCGTGCGGCCGGTGCGGGGTCGGAGGCGGCACCGTGGGTCGTACGGTGCGGGGCGGCGCCGTCGGTCGTGCGGTCGGCGGCCGGGGTTCCGGGCGGACGCCAGGCCAGCGCGCGGTCGACGAGGGCCGCGGCCGAGCCGGTGTAGCGGGCGGGGGCGGCGAGATCGTGCAGCCGTTCCTTCGAGAGCTGTCCGGCCGCGTCCGGTTCGCCATCCAGGATGTCCGCCAGTGCGTCCGCCAGGGCGATGCCCTCGGCGGCCGCGCGGCGCGAGGCCGCCGTCAGCCACTCCCGGGCCCTGGCGCGCCCGGCGATCGGACCGAGTGCGGCGGCGAGCCGTTCGCTGACGATCAGGCCGTCCGTCAGATCCAGGTGCTCCCGCATCCGTTCGGGGAACACCCGTAGCCCTTCGGCGAGTTCGGCCGCGGCGCGAGCGACCCCGCCGGCCAGCCGCAACAGTTCGCGCAGCGGCTCCCACTCGGCGTGCCAGGCGCCTGCGGGCCGCTCGTCCTCGGCGGCGAGTGCGCCGAGGAGGACGGACACGAGGGCCGGTGCCCGGCGGGCGCCCGCCGCGATCAGTGCGGCCCGTACGGGGTTGCTCTTGTGCGGCATCGCGGACGACTCGCCTCCGCCGCCCTCGGCCACTTCGCCGATCTCCGTCCGCGAGAGGACGAGGACATCGGCGGCCGGTTTCCCGAGCGCCCCGCAGGTGAAGGCCAGCGCGGTCGCCAGGTCCGCCACGGGGGTGCGCAGGGTGTGCCAGGGGAGTGCGGGCGCGGCGAGCCCCACGGCCTCGGCGTACGCGTCCATCAGCCGGACCGCGGAGGCGTCGCCGCCCGTGGCGCCTTCCGGGCCCGCGGCGCCCGCGCCCCCGGCCGATGCCTCCGGGCCCCGCGCGGCCGCCTCCGCCTGGGCCGCGAACGCGGCCAGCGTGCCCGCCGCGCCGCCCAGTTGAGCCGGCAGGGCCAGCGCGGCGAGGCGGTCACGGGCGTCCAGCACCAGCGAGCGCCAGCCCGCGGCCTTCAGCCCGAACGTGGTGGGCACCGCGTGCTGGGTGAGCGTGCGGCCGGGCATCGGCGTCGAGCGGTGCTCGGCGGCCAGCCGGGCCAGGGCCTCGGCCGTACGGTCCAGGTCGGCCAGGACGCCCGGCAGGGTCCGCGCCGCGACCAGCATCGAGGCCGTGTCCAGGATGTCCTGGCTGGTGGCGCCGCGATGGACGGAGGCGGCCGCCCCCGGATCCGTACGGGCCACGGCGGCGGTCAGGTCCGCCACCAGCGGGACGACCGGGTTGCCGGCGGAGCGGGCGCGCAGGGCCAGGTCCCGTACGTCGTAGAGCTCGGCACGGGCCGCTGCCGCGACGATGCCGACCGCAGGGGCCGGGGCCTGCCCGAGGGAAGCCTGGGCGCGGGTCAGCGCGGTCTCGGCGTCCAGCATGGCCTGCAAGAACGCCCGGTCGCCGGTGGCCGCTTCGGCGGCCGAGCCCGCCCGCAGCGGCGCCAGCAGGCCGAGGTCCTCGCCCTCGGCGTGCGGGGAACCTGCGGCGGTGGCGCCTCCGGAGCCGGGAGGTGTCCCGGAGTCAGCGGAAGTCAAGGAAGACCGTCTCCTCCTCGCCCTGCAGACGGATGTCGAACCGGTAGCGGCCGTGCGCTTCGGCCCGGGCCACCAGCGTCTCCCGGCGGGCGGGATCCAGCGAGGCGAGCAGCGGGTCCGAGGCGGGAGCCGTGCCGTGCTCCGGCAGGTGGATCCGGGTGAACAGATGATGGAGCAGTCCGCGCGCGAAGACGCACACGGCGATGTACGGGGCCGCGGCCCCGCCCGGTGGCAGCGTGCGAATCGCCCAGTGGCCGTCCGCGTCCGTCGCCACCCGCCCGAAGCCGGTGAAGTCCACGCCGTTGCGGCCGAGATGGCCGCCGGTCACCGGGTCGCGGCGCAGCGAACCGGGCGCCCCGGCGAGAGAGCCGTCCGGTCCCGACTGCCAGAACTCCAGCAGCGCGTCGGGTACGGCGGCGCCCGCCCCGTCGCGGACGCGACCGTGGACGGTGATCGCGTCCGGATGCCCCGCCGGGGCGAGGTCGCCGCCCTCGGGGAACGGCAGCGCGTAGCCGTAGAAGGGCCCGACCGTGTGGGAGGGGGTGGGGGAGAGGGGAGTGTCCTGCCCGGTCATGCGCGGCCCTCCTCGGCGAAGGTGGCGGACGGCCCGTCGAGCACGATGTCCCAGTGGTAGCCCAGCGACCACTCGGGCCGGGACCGGGTGTGGTCGTACGCGGCGACCAGGCGCTCCCGGGCCTTCTCGTCGGTCACGGACTGCAGGATCGGGTCGTGGGCGAAGAGCGGGTCACCGGGGAAGTACATCTGGGTGACCAGGCGCTGGCTGAACGCGTTCCCGAACACCGAGAAGTGGATATGGGCCGGGCGCCAGACGTTCGTATGGTTGCGCCACGGATATGCGCCGGGCTTGACGGTGGTGAAGCGGTAGCCGCCGTCGTCATCGGTCAACACCCGCCCCACACCGGTGAAGTGGGGGTCCAGCGGCGCCGGGTGCCGGTCGCGCAGATGCGCGTAGCGGCCCGCGGCATTGGCCTGCCACAGCTCGATGAGCTGCCCGCGCACCGGTCGGCCCCGGCCGTCGAGGAGCCGTCCGGAGACGGTGATGCGCTCGCCGAGCGGCTCGCCCCGGTGCTGGGCCGTCAGATCACTGTCGTGCTCGGTGACATCGGTGGCGCCGAAGACCGGCGAATGCCACTCGACGGTCTCCGGGTCGCAGTGCACCGGGACCAGCGGCCGCTGCGGATGACGCAGCATGCTGCTCCGGTACGGCGGGAAGTCCCGAGGCGGGTGGTGGGCCGCGGGAGCGCCCTGGGCCCGCGCTTCCCCGTACGCGGCGTGGATCGCGGCCACTTCGCGGTCGATGTCCGCCTGGGTGGGCCGGGCGCTGCGTGCGGCGGGGACGGACGCGTCGGATCCGGCGGGCCGTTCGAGCCGTGCGGACCGGTCGTCTGCGGCGGGGGCCATGCGATCACCCTTCCTTTCCCGCTGACTTGGGGTTTCCCCCTGCGTCGGGGGCCGGCGCCACGGGTCTTCCCGCTGTCCCGGGCGCTCCCGCTCCTTCGCGGGCTCCCGCTGCTTCGGGTGCTCCCGCCGCCTTGAGGGTGCGCAAGGCGGCGAGTTCGGTGGCGGTCGGTGGCTCGGTCGTGCCGATCACGTCGGCGGTCCTCAGTTCCCAGCCCGTGGCCGCCCGTGCCTGGTCGAGCGTCGCGCCCGGGTGCAGCTCGGTGAGCACCAGTTCGGCGGTCGCCGGGTCGGGCCGCAGCACCCCGAGGTCCGTGATGACGGCGACGGGGCCCGCGCCCCTCATCCCCAGCCGGGCGCGGTCCCCGCGCCCGGTGCCGTGGCCGAGAGTGGTGGTGAAGTCGAGCCGCGGCACGAAGCCGCGGGGGGAGTGGCGCAGGACGAGCAGGACCCGGCGGCAGTTGGCGGCGATCTCCGGGGCGCCGCCCGCGCCGGGCAGCCGGGCCTCGGGCCGGTCGGGCCCGCGGTCCACGACGGTGGTGTTGACGTTGGCGTAGCGGTCGATCTGGGCGGCCCCGAGGAAGCCGACGTCGATCCTGCCGCCCTGCAGCCAGTAGTTGAACATCTCGGGGACCGACACCACCGCGTCCGCCGTGTCCGCCAGTTCGCCGTCGCCGATGGACAGCGGGAGGCGGGTGGGCTTGGAGCCGATCGTGCCGGACTCGTAGAGAAGGACCAGGCCCGGATTGGCCGTGTTCCGGGCGAGGTTGGCGGCGGTGCTGGGCAGCCCGATGCCGACGAAGCAGGTCCTGGCGTCGGAGAGGGCCCGCGCAGCGTTGATCTCCAACAGCTCGTCGCGGGTGAACTCCGTGGCCCCGGAGCCCTGTTCGGAACTCATCGGGAGACCGCCCCTTCCCCGGTCACATGCCGCTCCATCCACCGGGCGAACCTCTCCCTGTCCCGCGAGATCGGGTCCCATGCCTGGTAGAAGTCGTTGTCCCGCACCGAGTAGCCGCCGGCGTACGAGGGGTGGGCGCCGCCGGGGACGACGGCGACCGCGTCGATCACCCAGGCCGGGAGGGTCACGCCGCCGGGCCGCGGTGCGAGTGCGTCCACCATCTCCTCGACGGTCACGAGCACCCGTTCCGCGGCGAGGGCGGCCTCCTTCTGCACGCCCGTCAGCCCCCACATCTGCACATTGCCCCGCCGGTCGGCCTGCTGGGCGTGGATGACGGTGACGTCCGGGTTGAGGGCGGCGACGGCCGCCAGCTCCTCGCCGGTGAAGGGGCAGACGACGGTGGAGACGGTGTCCGTACGGGTGGGCAGGTCCGAGCCCCGGTACCCGCGGAGCACGGCGAAAGGCAGCCTCGAGGCCCCGGCGACATAGCGGTTGGCCATGCCGGCGTGGCTGTGCTCGTCCAGTTCGAGGGGGCGCGGCCAGCCGTTCTCGACGGCGTCGCGGAAGCGGTGCAGCGACCCGACGCCCGGGTTGCCGCCCCAGGAGAACACCAGCTTGCGCACCAGGCCCGCGCCGATGAGCTGGTCGTAGATGACGTCCGGGGTCATGCGGACGAGGGTGAGGTCGGTGATGCCCTGGCGGATCACCTCGTGCGCGGCCGCGTACGGGATCAGGTGGGTGAAGCCCTCCATCGCGACGGTGTCGCCGTCGCGGATCAGGTCCGCCACGGCGTCGTGCAGGGTCCGGATATCCGCCATCATCACTCCGCGGTGAGATGTTCAGTGCACTGATGATTTTTGGCGCTGTCTTCCGACGCTGCCACTGCACATCGGTCTCGTCAAGGGAATCGGCCCATGCGACAATCTCTCCGTGCACGCACGAATACGGCCCGGGGACCCGCCGAGAGCGTCAGGGGGCAGCGCATGGGCAGCAGCAGCGGGACGCCGCGCGGCAGTGGGATGACGGGGAGCAGGGGTACGACGGGCGCCGTCGATCTGAGCACCCACCCGGGGCACCTGGCACGCCGTCTCCAGCAGGCGCACTCACTGCTCTGGGGAGCGATGGTCTCCGAGGAGACCACGTCGCCGCAGTTCGCGGTGCTCAACGTGCTGACGGAGAAGCCGGACATCGATCAGCGGACCGTCGGCGCGGAGGTCCGTCTCGACCGCTCGACGGTCGCCGACGTCGTCGCCCGGCTCGTCCGTCGCGGCCTGGTGGAGCGGGTGCGCGATCCGCACGACGGCCGCCGCAATGTGCTGAAGCCGACCGACGAGGGCGCACGGCTGCACCGCAAGCTGGTCGGCCGCACCGAGCGCATGAACCGTGTCTTCCTGGCCCCGCTGGAGCAGGACGAGCGGGAGACGCTGCTCAGGCTGATCGCCCGGGTCACCGACGCGGCCGAGAACCTGCGCGGCTGACCATCCCGCCCAGCCATCCCGCCCGACCATCCCGCCGGGACCGCTCCGCCCGGCCCGTCCGGGGACGGCGGTGGCTCCCCGGCCGTCCCCGGCGCGAGAAGGGGTCCGCGCGGGGACGGGCGTCAGAGCTCCAGCGCTCCGTACGTCACACCCGTCAGCCGCTCCGACGCACCCCACAGCCGTTGGCCCGCCGTGTCGTTGCGGGCCCACGGCGCGCGCCACGTCGGGCCCGGCTCGCGTCCGCGCCGCGGGCCGGTGAAGGAGTCCGGGGCGACGGCGGGGGCCGTCGCCGCGTACAGCGTCGGCAGCGCGCCGGTCTCCGCCGGGTGCGCGAGGCGCCGGCGCGCCGCGTCCACGATCCGCTCGGCCGTCCTGCGGCCCTCCATCCGTACGCCCGCCGTGTGCAGGCCGGTGTCCGCGTAGCCGGGGTGGGCCGACGCGGCCACCACGTCGGAACCGGACCGGGCGAGCTGTCGCGCCAGCTCGTGGACGAAGAGCAGATTGGCGGTCTTGGAGCGGGCGTACGCGATCCAGCGGCGGTAGCCGCGCTCGCTGTTGAGGTCGCGCAGATCGATGTTGGCCAGGGCGTGCATGGGGCTGGAGACGGCGACCACCCGCGCCCCCGGCGTCGCCAGCAGGTGCGGCAGCAGCAGTCCGGTCAGAGCGAAGTGGCCCAGGTGGTTGACGCCGAACTGCATCTCGAAGCCGTCCACGGTCCTGCGGTGCGGCAGTGCCATGACGCCCGCGTTGTTGACAAGCAGGTCGAGCCGGTCGTGGCCGTAGTCGCGGGCGAAGTCGCGCACCGAGGAGAGATCCGCCAGGTCCAGATGCGCGAACTGCACGTCAGCCTCGGGGAGTTCGCTCCTGATGTGGGACTCGGCCTCCTTGCCGCGTGTCTCGTTCCGGCATGCCAGGACCACCCGTGCGCCGTGGCGGGCGAGCTCGCGGGCGGTGACATAGCCGATGCCGCTGTTGGAGCCCGTCACCACTGCCGTACGCCGGCTCTGGTCGGGGATGTCGCTCGCGGTCCAGCGCTTCATGGCTGCTGCTCTCCTCGCGTCGGCGCGGGACGTACCGCAGGGTCCGCTCGCGTCGCCATCCGTTACTCGCCAGTCAGCCTAGGCGCGGCCGGACGCGCGCGCGAGACCGCCCGCGCGCGCCCGCGGCCCCGGCGCGGCCCCGGCCCGGGCGCACCCCCCGCGGGTGCGCCCGGGCCGGGGCGCCCGCCTCCCTACGCGATCCGGACCGCGTACGCCGGCACCGTCACGGACGCGTCGTCCAGGCACCGTCCGGTCGCCAGGTCGAAGCGCTGCTTCAGCAGCGGCGAGGCCACGAAGGGCTGCCCCGCGGGCGTCCGCCCGAGCAGCCCGCGCGAGAGGACGTACGCGCCGGTGAACGGGTCCTGGTTGCCGACGCAGTACGTGACGCCGGAGCGGTCGAGGAAGACCGCAACCTGCCGCCCGTCTTGCAGCAGGGCGGCCACCCCGCGGCCCGGGGTGAGATGCGCGAGGTCGCAGACGGCGAACCACCGCTGGTCGACGAGCAGTTCCACTCTGAGGTCGGTCTTGTCCGGGGCGAGGGTCATCGGGCGGAGCTCCCTTCGAGGGTGCGGACGGGGAGGACGGGGCCGGAGGCCAGAACGGCCAGGTCCGGCTTCACCTGCTCGCGTTCGGGCACGAACCGCACCGAGGGGTCGGGCGTGCCCGGGGCGTTGACGAAGGAGACGAAGCGGCGCAGCCGGTCGGGGTCCTCGAGGGTGGCGGCCCACTCGTCGCGGTAGTGCGCCACGTGGTCGGCCATCAGCCGCTCCAGTTCGCCGGCGATCCCGAGCGAGTCGTCCACCACCACGTCCCGGACGTGGTCCAGGCCGCCCTCGATGCGCTCCAGCCAGGCGGAGGTGCGTTCCAGCCGGTCGGCGGTGCGGATGTAGAACATCAGGAACCGGTCGATCAGCGCGATCAGTCGCTCGTCGTCGAGGTCCTGGGCCAGCAGGTCGGCGTGGCGCGGATCGGCGCCGCCGTTGCCGCCGACGTACAGGTTCCACCCGTTGGACGTGGCGATGACACCGAAGTCCTTGCCGCGCGCCTCCGCGCACTCCCGCGCGCAGCCCGAGACCGCCGACTTCAGCTTGTGCGGGCTGCGCAGGCCGCGGTAGCGCAGTTCGAGGCCGATCGCCATCCGCACCGAGTCCTGCACGCCGTAACGGCACCAGGTCTGCCCCACACAGGACTTCACGGTGCGCAGCGCCTTGCCGTACGCGTGGCCGGACTCGAATCCGGCGTCGACCAGGCGAGCCCAGATGCCCGGGAGCTGGTCGACGCGTGCGCCGAACAGGTCGATCCGCTGGCCGCCGGTGATCTTCGTGTAGAGCCCGAAGTCCCGGGCGACCTCCCCGATGACGATCAGCTTCTCCGGGGTGATCTCCCCACCGGGGATGCGTGGCACGACCGAGTACGAGCCGTTGCGCTGCAGGTTGGCGAGGAAGTGGTCGTTGGTGTCCTGCAGCGATGCCTGCTCGCCGTCCAGCACGTAGCCGCTGGCGCCCAGCGTCGGCGCGAGCGAGGCGATGATCGAGGCGAGGGCCGGTTTGCAGACCTCGCAGCCGTCCCCGCCCCGGGCCTCCTCGCGCCCGTGCTCGTCGAGCACCCGGGTGTAGGTGGTCAGCTGTCGCACACGCACGATCTCGTACAACTCGGCGCGGGTGTGGGCGAAGCAGCCGCACAGGCCCTTCTCGACGCTTACGCCGCTCGCCTCCAGCTCGTCGTTGACGATGCCGGTGAGGACCCTGACGCAACTGCCGCAGCCCGTGCCCGCCTTGGTGCACTTCTTCACCTCGGGCAGCGTGGTGCAGGCGTGGTCGGTGACGGCGCCGCGCACGGCGCCCTTGGTGACGTTGTGGCAGTTGCAGACGACCGCGTCGTCGGGCAGCGCGGAGGGGCCGAGGGCCGCGGGCGCGCCCGCTCCGGCGGGCATCACCAACTGCTCGGGCGCGACGGGCGGCACGGAGCCGGTGAGCGGGCGCAGCATCCCGTACGCGTCGGCGTCGCCGACCAGGACGCCGCCCAGCAGGGTGCCGTCCGCGGCGACGACCAGCTTCTTGTAGACGCCGGAACGGGAGTCGGCGTAGACGACGTCGAGGCAGCCGGGAGCGGTGCCGTGGGCGTCGCCGAAGGACGCGACGTCGACGCCGAGCAGCTTGAGCTTGGTGGAGGTGTCGGCGCCGGTGAAGGAGGAGCGCTCCGACGCTCCGGTGGCGGCGTCCGCGGCGCCGATGGCCTCCGCCGCGGTCTCCGCCATCTCATAGCCGGGCGCGACCAGGCCGTAGACCCGCCCGTCGGCGGCGAGCGCGCACTCGCCGATCGCGTAGACGGCCGGGTCCGAGGTCCGGCAGGTCTCGTCGACGGTGATCCCGCCGCGCTCGCCCACCTCCAGGCCGCAGTCGCGGGCGAGTCGATCCCGCGGGCGCACGCCTGCGGAGAAGACGACGAGGTCGGTCGCGAGCGTCGAACCGTCGGACAGGGCCATGCCCGCGACGACCCCGTTCTCGTCGGTCGTGACCTCCTGCGTGCCGACGCCGGTGTGGACGGTCAGGCCCATGCCCGCGACGGTGCGCAGGAGTGCCGCGCCGCCGCCCTCGTCCACCTGGACGGGCATCAGCCGCGGCGCGAACTCCACGATGTGGGTGTCGAGTCCGAGTCCCTTGAGCGCCCCGGCGGCCTCCAGCCCGAGCAGTCCGCCGCCGACGACGGCCCCGCTCCCGGCGCCCGCGGCGTACTCCTCGATCGCCAGCAGGTCCTCGATGGTCCGGTAGACGAAGCAGCCGGTGGCGTCCTTGCCGGGGACGGGCGGCACGAACGGGTACGAGCCCGTGGCCAGCACCAGCGTGTCGTACGGCACGACAAGACCGGCGCGGGAGGTGACGGTGCGCGCCGCGCGGTCCACGGACTCCGCCGGGTCGCCGAGATGCAGCTCGATGCCGTGGCGCTCGATGAAGTCCGGCTCGCCGAGGGCGAGTCCCTCAGCGGTCGTGCCCGAGAAGTAGGAGGTCAGCCGCACCCGGTCGTAGGCGGGCCGCGGTTCCTCGCACAGCACGACCACCCGCGCCCGCTCGGTGACGCCGCGGGCGGCGAGCGCCTCCAGGAATCGCTGGCCGACCATCCCGTGGCCGACGAGAACGAGGGTGGGACGGGACGCGGCCGGTGTCTCGGCCGGCAGGGCGGTCGGCGGGGCGGGCGGCATGTCAGTGGCCTCCATCGTGGGTGAGCAGGTGGAGCAACGGAGCGGAGGGCAGCGGCTCGTCGCCCTCCCACGTGCGGGCGAGCGCGCCGACGGTGCCGAGATCGCCGAGCAGGATGCCCCCGACGAGGCGGTCACCGCGGACGACGACCTTGCGGTACGCGCCGCGGGTCGCGTCGGAGAGGTGCACCACGTCGTCGCCGGGGGCGGGGGTGGTCTCGCCGAAGGCGGCGAGGTCGAGGGGGCGGGGTGCGGCGGGTGCCGCGCCCGGAGCCGGGGCGCCGGCGTCGGCGGCCCGTTCCGGGGCGGTGCCCGCGTGCGCGGCCTGTCCCGGCGCGCCGGCGGGGGCGGGCCGGGCTGCCAGCGTCAGGCGGGTCAGGGCTCGGGTGCCGGTGTAGCGCGCGGGCCGTGGGGCCGTCGAACCGCCGCGGCGCGGTGTGCCGTGCTGTGCGGCCGCGTTCTGTGGCGTGCCGTCCTGCGCGGCGAGGAGGACGCGGGCCAGGACGTCGGCCTGTTCCTGCGCGGGGCCCGCCAGGCCGTACACCGTCCCGTCGTGCTCCGCGCAGTCGCCGATCGCGTGGATGCGCGGGTCGGAGGTGCGCAGCGCGTCGTCCACGACGATGCCGCGCGCGACATCGAGCCCGGCGGCCTGCGCGAGGCCGACACGTGGCGCGACCCCGCAGGCGAGGACGACCAGATCCGCGTCGAGCCGGTATCCGTCGGCCAGTTCGACCGCCGAGACCTCGCGCTGCGCGCCGCCCCGCGTCAGGAGCCCCCGGACCCGGCACTCGGTGTGCACCTCCACGTCCAGCTCCGCCAGATGCCGGCCCAGCAGGCGTGCCGCGCCTTCGTCGAGCTGGCGCTCCATGAGGTGCTCACCCTGGTGGGCGAGGACGGCCTGCGCGCCGCGGCGGGCCAGCGCGCGTGCCGCGGACACGCCCAGCAGCCCGCCGCCGATCACCACCGCCCGGAGCCCGGGCCGAACGGCGTCGGCGAGTGCGAGGCAGTCGTCCATGGTCCGGAAGGCGTGGACGCCCAGGGGGAGTTCGCGGCCGTCCGGCTCGAACAGGCCGCGCAGCGGCGGCAGTACGGGGTTCGAGCCGGTTGCGAGCACCAGCGTGTCGTACGGAACGCGCCGCCCGTCGTCGCAGCTCACCTCGCCCGCCGCGCGGTCCAGCCGTATGGCGCGGACGCCGCGCAGCCAGTGGGCGGTGGACGGGGGAGCGGGCAGTTGAACGACATCGGGTGCGTACTGGCCGGCGAGGACCTCCGCGAGCAGCACCCGGTTGTAGGGCGCGTGCCGCTCCTCGCCGATGACGGTGACGTCCATCGCGGCGTCCGCCGCGCCGCCCGCCGCATCGTCCAGGGGGGCGCCGCCGTGCCCGGCCGCCAGGTGCCGCACCAGCCTGGCAGCGGCCATGCCGCCGCCGACCACCACGATGCGGTGGCCGGTGCGGCGGGTGCGGGCGTTCGTCGGGGGAGCCATGCCAGGAAGCGTGCGGGCCCCACATTTCCCGTCCGCATCGCGCCTGTTTCCCGCGCGCAACGCTGCCCTCAGCGGCGGCGCGGGGCTGCTGTGAGCTGCCGAGCCCCCCGAATCCGCGGGGAACGCGGGGGAGGTCCACGCAGGAGGAACGAGGATTTCCAGCGTGTTCGCCCCCTTGCGGGAAACCTCAGATGTCCCTCAAATCCGGCGGGACGGCCGCGGGGTCATGCCTAGGGTCGGGGCCATGTCTGACATTCCCCCCACATGCCCCATCCGCCTCTCCGACGCCGCGCGCGACGCCGCGGAGGCGGCCCTGCGCGCCGTGACGGAAACGGAACTCGGTGAGGCCGTTCCCGACACCTGTGTACGGCCCTATCTGGAACACGGTGCGAAACACTTACGGAACCACCTCCCCTGCGAGGTCCTCGAAGCCCTGGCCGACTGGCGCCACGCCGCCACGCCCTGGCTGAACCTGACGAACCTGCCGGAGCCCGACCGCCGGGTGCCCACCCCGCAGGACGGCTTCACCGACGAGGAAGCCCTCCAGGTGCCCAACCTCGTGCAGTTCGGACTGCTGCACCTGCTCGGCATGACCCCGGTCGCCTACGTGTGGGAGAACGCCGGCCGGCTGATCCGGAACGTCGCCCCGCACCCGGACGCCGCCCGGACCCGGACCTCCTGGGGCCACGCCCGCCACCTCGGCTGGCACACGGACGACTCCGTGCTCGACCATCGCGCGGGCGCCGCCGCCTCGATGGCGATACCGCACTTCCTGTCCTTCTACGGCATCCGCAACAGCGAGGGTGTCCCCACCGAGCTCCTGCCGCTCGACACCGTGGTCGCCGCACTCCCCGCCCAGGTCGCGGTCGAACTGCGCCGGCCCCAATTCGCCGTCGGCGCCCCCGAGTCGTACACCGGAGGCACCGGGTCCGGCGAGCCGCCGCAGCGTACGGACGTCCCCGTGCTGTGGACGCTCCCCGATGGGAACGACGCCCTGCGCTACGCGCCGGGCCGCGTCACCGGGCAGACCGCCTGGGCGCGTGCCGCCCTGCGGTCGTTCGAGGAGTGTGTCGCCGGGCTCGCGGGCGTCCCGGTGACGGTGGAGGCGGGCGGGTTCCACATTTTCGACAACCGTAGGGTGTTGCACCGGCGCGTCTCCTTCGCACCGGCCCCACCCGGCCGGGCCCGGTGGCTGCGCCGTTGCTACGCGATGCGGCGCGCCGCCGCCCGCTGACCCGTGCCCCGCACCTGTGTGAAAGTGACCGCCCCACCGCGATGCCCGACATACCCCTGACGACCCTGCTGCTGCTGTGCCTGGCCGCGTGCGCGGCGGGCTGGATCGACGCGGTGGTGGGCGGCGGCGGTCTGCTCCAGCTCCCGGCTCTGCTGGTCGGCCTGCCGCACCTGGCGCCCGCGTACATCCTCGGCACGAACAAGGCGGTGTCGGTCGTCGGCACCTCGGCCGCGGCCGTCACCTACACGCGCAAGGCGCCGGTGGACGTGCGCATGGCCGTACGGATCGGGCTCGCCGCGGTCGGCGGCTCGCTCGGCGGGGCGTTCTTCGCCGCGGGCATCGACAGCGCCGTGCTCCGCCCGCTGATCATGGTCGTCCTGCTGGGAGTCCTGGCGTTCGTCCTCCTGCGCCCCTCCTTCGGCACGGCCCCGGCGACCGGACCGGCCACCCGGCAGCGGGTGCTGGCCGCGATCCTCGTCGCGGGCGTGGGCATCGGCTTCTACGACGGACTGATCGGCCCCGGCACCGGCACCTTCCTCGTCATCACCCTGGCGGCCATCCTGCACATGGACCTGGTGACGGCCTCGGCGACCACCAAGGTCGTCAACGTCTGCACGAATCTCGGCGCGTTGACGGTGTTCACCGTCCAGGGCACCGTCGTGTGGCGGCTGGCCGCCTTCATGGCGGTCTTCAATCTGGCCGGTGGCATGGCCGGTGCGCGGATGGCGCTGAAGAAGGGGACCGGATTCGTCCGGGGTGTCCTGGTCGTGGTCGTGGTGGCCCTGGTCTGCAAGCTGGCCTACGACCAGTGGGTGGCCTGAGCGCAGCGGAGCCCCCGCCGTGCGACGAGGGCTCCGGGCCGCGGAGGCGCGGCGTGCTCCGTGACGCTCGCGGCGGTCAGTGCCGCCCGGCGAACGTGCCGGGCTTCCCCGCGAACTCCGCTCCCGCGGCGCGCTTGCCGCAGTTCGAGCCGGTGTTGAAGGTCTCCCAGGTGCCGATGACGCCGCCCCACTCGACGCACAGGCCGCGCCCGTAGGCGTACACGGGCCCGGCGTACGAGCGGTACTCGCCCTCGTCCATGACGGGTTCGGAGGCGCCGTCGTCGAGGACGCCGAGGTAGGCGACGATGTACATCGGGCTGCCCGTGGTGTTGCGGAGGGTGACGACGCAGTTCTTGCCGGTCGTCGCGTTGTAGGTGAGATAGACCGTGCCCACGCCCCCGACGGGGGAGGAGTTCACGACCTTGTAGCCGGAGCCGCAGACTCCGTTGTACGCGGCCGTGGCGGCGGCCGATGCGGTGGGCGCCGTGGCCAGCAGGGCCGCACCTGCCGTCGCGGCTGCGGTCAGTGCGGTCGCCAGGACACGCGGAAAACGCTTCATGTGCATCCTCGATCCGTCGGTCGAATCGGCTTCGGATGGTGTGTGCTGAAGCCATTCGGTCAGACCGGCGAGGGGGACCTGTGGTTGTACGCCCGGGCCTGGCGTCCGTCGGGGAAAACCCTTTCGGTGCGCGGGAGTTGGGGGTGGCGCAGGGGGAGGCGGCGGGGTCGTTCCCGGGCCTCGCCGTGCTCGCGTGGTGCACCGGCCTTGAAGTGATCTTCGAGCCGAGCTATGCATGACTCATGCATGAAAACACCGGCCGGACCGCAGCCCGTACCGCCCGTACCGGCAATCTGCTGGGGGCGGCGGCGCTCACCGTCTCCGACCGCATGACCAGGGCCGCGGCGGACGCGACCGGGGTGAGCGTGAGCGGCACGGCGGCACTCGTCACCCTGCTGACGTCGCCGGGCATCGGCGTGACACGGCTGGGGACGCGGATCGGGCTCAGCCAGCCCGCGTGCGCGCGCATGCTGGACCAGCTCCAGGCCCGGGAGCTCGTCACCCGCCGCCGCGAGGGCGGACGCCTCGCGGCCGTGGAGCTGACCGGGCCGGGCCGGGACGCCGCCCGGGCCGCGCTCTCGGCGCGGCAGCGGGAGCTGAACGCACTGGTGGACCGGCTCGGCGAGGAGCGTCGCGCCGGGCTGACCGCCGGGCTCGAAGCACTCCTCGACCTGCTCCACGACGAGGTCGGCTCCGAGTACGTGCTGTGCCGTCTGTGCGACCGCCCGGCGTGCGTGCGCGGTGGCGAACCCTGCCCGGTCGGCGCGGCGGCGCGCGCCCACGCGCGTGCGGAGTCGGATGGCGGTGGAACGAGCGGTCCCGATGGGTGAGTTGCTCGCCCTCGCCTCCGCGGTGTGCTTCGGTACGACGCACTTCGTGGCGGGCGTCATCGCGCGCCGTGCGCCCGGCATGACAGTCGCGGTGTACACCCAGGCGGGCGGAACGGTGCTCTGCGCCGTCGCCGCCCTCGCCGTGGCCGACGCGTTCCCGGGCGTACGGGCTCTGGGCTGGGGCGCGCTGTCCGGACTCGGCACCGGCGTCGGCGTGGCGTATCTCTACCGGGCACTGAGCAGGGGACCGATGAGCGTGGTCGTCCCCGTGAGCGATGTCGGCGCGGTCGCCCTGCCGGTGCTCGTCGGGATCGCTGTGCTCGGTGAACGCCCTTCCGCCCTGGCGCTGTTCGGCATGGTGGTGGCCGTCCCCGCGATCTGGCTGGTCTCGGGTGGGGCCGCTCGGCGACCGTCCGCCGCTCGCCGGGGCGGCGGCGACCCGGCGGCCGCGGATTCCGCGGGCGCGTCCCGCTCCGCCGCCGGTGGCCGGTCCGCCGCGGGTGACCGCGGCACGGGTCCAGGCGCCGAGCGCACACCGCCCTGGGCCCCCGGTGTTCCCGACGCACTGGTCGCCGGGGTCGGCTTCGCCGTCCAGTACCTCGCCATCGCGCGCGTCCCGGCGGATGCGGGCCTGTGGCCGGTGGCGGCGAGCCGTGTCGTCTCCGTGGCGGTGGCCGCCGTCCTGCTCCGGCGCGCCGGCGGTCCCTGGCGGCTGCCCTTCCGCCTCGCCGCCCCGGCGGCCGCGGCCGGAGGACTCGGCACGGTCGCCCTCATCCTCTACCTGTCCGCCGCGCACCAGCAGCTCGTCGCCGTGGCCACCGTCCTCTCGGCGCTCTACCCCGTCATCCCGGTCCTCCTCGCCGTGGCGCTGCTGCACGAACGGGTCGGCCGGGGGCAGGCGCTGGGGCTTCTCGGGGCCGGCGCGGCCATCGCGCTCATCGCCTCGCGGTGAGCCCCCTCGACGGCCCTTCCGCGGAGGGCGCCCACGACGCGTCGGCGGCACGCACCCCGCGCCGGACGCAGCGGGCGCGCACCGCCCCGTATGCTCGCGGCGCGCTGAGCAGCCATGACATCGACGATCGACCCCGATCACCGGTCACCGATCTTCGAAGGACGAGAAGGAGACGAGCGGACGTGGCGGAATACCTGACCGTGATGACCACCACCGACGACGCCGAGAAGGCCGAAGCCCTGGCGCGCGGGGCCGTTCAGACGCGGGTGGCGGCCTGCGCGCAGATCTCGGCCCCCGTCACCTCCGTCTACCGGTGGGAGGGGACGATCGAGACCGCCCAGGAGTGGCAGGTGCTGTTCAAGACGACGGCGGAGCGGTACCGCGAGCTCGAGGCGTACATCGAGGGCACCCACGCGTACGAGACCCCGGAGATCATCGCGACACCCATCGTCAAGGGCGGCGCCGACTATCTGGCCTGGGTCACGGCCGAGACCGCGGGGGCCACCGAGAGCTGAGCGCCGGGCCCGCCACGTCCGCCCCGTCAGCCCCGCCCGCCTCACGGCGAGGAGCCGCCGTCCGCCGGACCGGAAACAGCAGGCTGCGGCCTGTTGACCTCGGTCCCGGTCGTTGTCCGAGACTGGGACTGCGAGGACCGGAACACCGGGCCGGTCCGGACGGGGAGTGTGATCGCCATGCGTGTGGTGAGGGCCGAGCAGTTCGGGAAACCGGACGTGCTGGTGGTGGAGCATGCGCCGGACCCCGAGGCGGGTCCCGGCGAGGTCGTGGTCGGTGTGCGCGTCGTGCCGCTCCTCTTCCTGGACACGCAGCTCAGACGCGGCTGGGGTGACGCCTGGTTCACCCTGGAGCTGCCCTACATACCGGGGTCGGGGGTCGCCGGGGTGGTGGTCTCCGTCGGGAAGGGCGTGGACCCCGCCTGGGTCGGGCGGCGGGTCGTCACCGACACCGGCGCCCAGGGCGCCTACCTCCAGAAGGCGGCCGTCCCGGTGGAGAACCTGATACCGGTGCCCGAGGGCCTGGGATTGCAGGAAGCCGCGGCGCTGATGTACGACGGCCGTTCCGCGATGCGGCTGGCGGAGCTGTTCCCCGTCCGGCCGGACGAGTGGGTGCTGGTCCTGGCGGCGGCCGGCGGCCTCGGCAGTCTGCTCGTCCAGCTGGCGCATGCGGCCGGCGGCCGGGTCATCGGCGCGGCGGGCGGCAAGCGGAAGATCGACCTGGTGCGGGAGCTGGGGGCCGACGCCGTGGTCGACTACACCGAACCCGGATGGTCCGGCCAGGTGCGCTCGCTGACCGGGGGGAGGGGGCCGGAGCTGGTCTTCGACGGGGCGGGCGGGCGGATCGGCCGTGCGGCGTTCGACATGATCATGGAGGGCGGGATGTTCTCGGCACACGGCGCCCCCGGCGACCGGTTCGCGCCGATCGAACCGCAGGAGGCGCGGAGCAAGGGCGTGATGCTCTCCGGGGTCGATGAGGTGACGCTTTCGGGCGCGGAGGCCCGGCGGCTCACCGCGGAGGCGCTGTCCGAGGCCGTGGCGGGTCGGATCCGGCCGGTGATCGGCCATGCCTTCCCGCTGGAGAGGGCCGTCGACGCGCACGCCGAGCTGGAGGCCCGCGAGATCCTCGGCAGGGCCGTATTGCTGGTCTGAAGGCGCTGCGGCCGGCCGGAGGTGCCGACGGCCCTCGCCTTTGCGGGCCTCACCTTCCGCGGGCCCCACCTTCCGTGGCCCTCACCTTCCGAGGGCCTCACCCTCCGCGGCCGGGCCGGTGCCCGGAGCGCGAGCGGCTCTACGACATGGGCGCCCGCGGTGCCGACCCGTCCGGTTCGCCCTGGCTCTGGGGCGTTCCCGGACTCCCCGGGCTCTCCGGCTGCCCCGGGGATTCGGGAGGCGGCGGGGACTCGTCCGGCTGCCCGGGGCTGCTGGGCTGCTCCGGCGACCGGTCACCGGGGGACTCCGGCGAGGAGTCGGGCGCGGGCGAGGAGGGCGTGGTGTCGCCGCTCGGGGACGACGTCTCGTACGGATCGTCGCTCGGCGCCGTCGTGGGGCGGTCGGTGCTGCCCGTGTTCCCGGAGCGCCGCTCGAACCATCCGCCCGTGGACGGGTCGAAGAGCACGAACCAGACGATGTCCCGTGAAGCCGGGGCCACCGCCACGACGTTCGACCGGTCGTAGCCCGGCCAGGCGCTGCCGCGCTGCTCCGGGGCGCCCTCGAGGGCCGACGGCGGGGTCAGCGGATTGCCGCAGGCGCAGCGCACGCGCGGCACACCGCGCCTGTCGACCAGGACGGCCGTACCGGACTGCAGCACCGACTGGTAGGAGGTGGCCTCGCCGTTCCTGAAGCCGTGGTTGGTGA
The DNA here is from genome assembly GCF_043199075.1 of Streptomyces sp. NPDC048639. Taxonomy (NCBI): domain Bacteria; kingdom Bacillati; phylum Actinomycetota; class Actinomycetes; order Kitasatosporales; family Streptomycetaceae; genus Streptomyces; species Streptomyces sp. NPDC048639. Next base: position 756,816 of record NZ_JBICVP010000001.1, on the reverse strand, counting down.
CCCGGGTGTCCGCGCGGAGCTGGACCGGGGTGAGGGCGCGCAGCCACGACGGGATCCGGTCCTCGTCGATCTTCGCCACGCTCGCGAAGGCGCTCGCCTTGGCGCGGTCGGAGGCCAGATAGTCGATCTGCCTCTCCACGTCGCAGCTCGAGGAGTCGCGGGTGCCGCCGTACAGACCGGGCGCCGAACCCCCGATGCTGCGCGTGCCGTTGGCTCCGCTGGGCCGTGCGCTCGGCGTCGCGGTCGGCGGGATCGTGGAGGAGTTCTCGGCCGTCGAGTCCGTGTAGGGGTCGGGGCCCCGGGAGGAGGCCGCTTGGAGGAAGAGCTCCTCGGATTCCGGTTCGCCGGTCGAGCGGGTGAGGACGACGGCCACGACGACGGCGATCACCACGCTGCCCGTGATGATCGCGATGCGCGGTGCGGAGCGCCACCACGCGCGGGGCCGCTCGCCCTCGGGGTCCTCGCCTGAGGGGCCTCCGCCTGAGGGGCCTCCGCCGTTGCCTCCGGGGCCCGGTCCTCCACCGGGGCCGCCCGGGCCGCTCGGCTCGCCCGGCTCCCCGGGGCCGCCCGGCCCCGAGGGCTGAGAGGGCTGTGGGGGTTGTGAGGGATCCGACGGCCCTGAGGGGCGCGTCGGCTCAGGGCCCGAAGCATGTCCGGGCGGGCCCGACGGCTCACCCGCCGGCCGGCCGGACAGAGGCCCCGACGGCGGGCCGGTCGGCGGTTCGCCGCCCGGCCCTGTGGGCGGCTCGTTGCTGTCCGAGGGCGGCTGGGACGTCACGGGCGTGCTCCTCCGAAGGCATAGGGCGGCGATGACTGCGGACTTCTTCAGATTGATCCCGTTTCTTCCCTCTCTGCTCATTGTGTGCTCCTGCTCCACGCCCCCCGCAAGCGGTGTGGCGCCCCCGTGCTTACGGTGGATGAAAGCCCGATGAAGGGCGCGAACGCCGGAAACCGTGCGGGAGAAGGGCAGGAGGCGGACGGTGTGAGTCGTACGCGAGAAGCCGCTCCCGCGGGCGCCGCGGGACCCGCGGTGCACCCGCTGCGTGCCTGGGGCGACGCACTCGCAGCCGTGGCCGCGGGTGTGGTCACCATGTGGATCGTCGCCACGCTCGGCCTGTGGGCGGCGGGTGCCGACGATCTGCCCGGCGGGGCGTTCCCCCGCGTCGTCGCGGCCACCGTCGTGATCGCCGTTGGCGGCGATGTCGAACTGCACGGGGACGCCGGATTCATCGCGCAGACCGACGCGGCCATCGACGTCGTACCGCTGTCCGTGACCCTCGCCGGCGCCCTGGCCGTGGCCTTCGTCTTCCTGATGGCCCTGCGGCGCCGAGCCGTGGCCGACAGCCGCGAGGTGCTCGGACGCGTCGTACGCGTGGCGGTGCTCTGGCTCGTGGCCCTTCTGGTGCTGGCGCTCGTCGCCCGCCACACCTTCCGCATCTCCCTCGGCGACGGCATCGCCGAGGACATCGGCGAAGCCCTGGGTGCGGCCCCGACCGTCGGATTCAGCGCCGCGGTCGGCCCGACGCTCGGGTTCGGTCTGCTCTGGCTGCTCGCCGTCCTGGCGCTGACCTTCCTCGTCTCCCGCCGCGCCCCTCTGCCCTCGCGGCTGCTGCGCTTCCAGGAGTCCGTACGGCCGCCCGCGCACGCGATGGTCCTGCTCCTGCTCGCCTACGTCGTCATCGGGCTGGTCATCGGCCTGATCACGCTCATCACGAACGGGCACCCGGCCGAGACCCTGGCCGTGATCCTCCTCGGGCTGCCGAACCTGGCCTGGATGGGGCTCGGGCTCGGCATCGGCGGTTCGTACGACGGCCATGTCGCCGAAGGCGTCGGGCTGCCCATGCCGAACTCCCTCGACGCCGTGCTGCGCACGCCGGGCGGAAGCGACACCACCCTGGACCTCGGCACCCTCATGGAGAACGACGGCCGGGCCTGGCTGCTCGTCGCCGTGGCCGCCGTGCTGCTGCTCGCCGCCGGATTCCTGGCCGCGGTCCGCTCCCCGGCCCGTACGAAGCCCTGGCAGCACGCCGTCCGCATGGCGATCGCCCTGGGCCTGGCCATGCTGATGATCGGCCTGCTCACCCGGATCTCCGCGCACTACGGGCTCACCGTCATCGGCCTCGGAGACCTGGGAGGGGGCCTGGGCGGGGAGATCTTCCTGCGACCGAACTTCCTGCCGCTGATCGGCTACGGGCTGCTCTGGGGGCTGGTCGCCGGCTTCCTCGGCAGCCTGCTCGCCCGCCGCGTACGCCACCGGGGCGCGGTGGAGTGACGGCCGCGGCGGTGAGCCGCGGCCCGGGCTCAGGACGTACGGCGACGTGCGGCGCTCACGTACTCACCGGGACCCAGGGTCGGGGGCTATGCGCCGGGAGCGCCGAACACCGGGGCCGCCCAGGCCGGGGGCGGAGGCGGCGGCGGTGACGGTTCCGGCCACCCGGGCCCGGGTGCGGCCATGTCGACGCGGGTCGGGGTGCGCCGGGCGGCAGGGCTCTTCTCCTCCTGCCGTACGGTCCTGCCCGCCGCCCGCAGTTCGGCGATGAACTCCCGGCAGGTGCCGAACCGTTCGTCCGGCGACTTGGCCAGCGCCCTCGCCATCACCTCGTCCGCGGCGGGCGGCAGTTCGGGCCGCTCCTCGGACAGCACGGGCGGTGCCTCGTAGCGGTGCGCCCACAGCAGGGCCATGTCGTCGTCCCGGCGGAACGGGGGAACACCGGTGAGCATCTCGAAGACCACGCAGGCCAGGCCGTAGATGTCGCAGCGGCCGTCCACCGGGCGGCCGGAGATCTGCTCGGGCGCCACGTAGTCGAGCGTCCCCACGAACTGGCCGACCGAGGTGAAGCCGGTCAGCGACAGCGACTTCTTCGTCAGCCCGAAGTCGGTCAGATAGACGTGCTCGGGGCGGTCGGAGTCGGTGCCCTCCGCCACCAGGATGTTCCCCGGCTTCACGTCACGGTGCACCAACTCGTGGGCGTGGGCGGCGTCCAGAGCAGAGGCGACCTGGATGGCGATCCGGCAGGCGGCCTCGATGGTCAGGGGGCCGTTCCGGTCGAGCAGCGCCCGCAGATCCTTCCCGGCGACGTATCGCATCGCGATCCACAGCACGCCGTCGGTCTCGCCCGCCTCGAAGACCGGCACGATGTGGGGGTGGTCGAGGGAGGCGGCCACCCGCGACTCGTGGGCGAACCGCTGCCGGAAGGTGTCGTTGCGGGCGAGCTCGGGGGCGAGGAGCTTGACCGCGACGGTACGGCCGAGCCGCAGATCCTCCGCGCGGTAGACGACGGCCATGCCGCCGCGGCCGATCTCGTGCTCCAGCCGGTACTCGGCGATCCGGCGGCCGGCCGGCCCGGACGTGTCGGGCGCTGCGCCGCGCCCGGGAGGACCTGCGCCGGGCCCGGTCACCGGGCATCACCGAACCGGGTCGGGGGGTGGTGCGTGTCATCCGGCGGAAACCCCTCATCGCCGTCGTCGCCCGCCCGCCGCTCGCCCCCGGCCGGATCCCCCGCGCCGGGCTGCGCCTCGGGCCGGTCCACGTGCTGCGCCTCGGGCTGCTCCACCACCTGTGTGGGCGGGGGCGGTTGGGGCCGGGCCGTCGCGTCGGGGGAAGGCGACTCGCTGGGTGGAGGCTCGGTGGGTGGCGGCTGCGCGGGTCGTGGCGGTGTCCCAGGCGGGGCCTCCGCCTCTGGTGGGGCCTGCGCCCCGTACGCCGCCCCGGTCCCCGGGGCGGCCGAGGGACCCTCCGCGCCCGGCGGGGCCGGTGTGCTCGACGGCGTATGGCTCGCCGCGTACGTCGTCAGGGCGCTCCCGTCGGAGTAGCACCACCGCTCGTGCTCGGCGTCGTACAGCCAGATCGCCTCGCCGTCCACGACGAGCCCGGCCCGCAGCCCCCGCGTCCGCTGCCGGAACGTCTCCCCGTCCACGCCCGCGGCCAGCTCCTCCGCGGCCTGCCGGTACCGCCGCACCTCGCCCTCCGAGCGGTCCAGCAGCCCTCGCGGGTCGGCGGTGCGGGCAAGGGGTGCTCCGGCGGCGGGCGGGTTCTGCGGGACGGACACCAGCAGCCGTCCGTCCACCCACGCCGCCCAGCCGTTGGAGCACAGCACATGGGCCCAGTCGCCGCGGCGGTCGAGAAGCTGGACGGGCAGCAGCGGGTCCAGCGGCATCGAGGGGCGCGCCATGTCCGGTGCCGACCAGGTGGCCATGCCGTCCCGGGGCGCGACATGACTGGGGCGGAAGCCGGGCTCGCCACCGGGCCCTGCCACAGGCGGATCGTGGGGATCGGTCATCCGGCTCACCTCCCGCGGGCCTCTGCTTCCGTGGTGTCCGCTACTTCCGCATGATGACGGGCTCGTGCCTGCGCAGCAGCCGGGAGACCAGGTATCCGAACACCACGGACAGCACGACCAGCATCCCCATGTCGAGCAGCCAGGCCGTGGCCGTGTGGTCCATGAGCGGATCGGCGGTCACCTTCTGGCCCCGCATGATCCGCTCCAGATCCACCGTTCCCGCCATGGCCGCCAGCCCCCACCGCGCCGGCACGAGCCAGGACAGCTGCTCCAGCCCCGCGACGCCGGCCAGTTTGATCAGCGCGCCGCAGAAGACCACCTGCACGATGGCGAGGAGGACCAGCAGCGGCATGGTGACCTCCTCCTTCCGCACCAGCGCGGAGACCACCAGGCCCAGCATCATGGCCGTGAACCCCAGCAGCGCGACGGCGAGGGTGATCTCGATCAGCGGCGGCATGAACACCCCTTCGCCGCCGGGCGCGTTGAGGTCCACCCCGGTCAGCGCGACCATCGTCAGCACGACCGCCTGGACGATCGTGATCAGCCCCAGAACCACCACCTTGGACATCAGATACGCGGAGCGGGACAGGCCGACGGCCCGTTCCCGGCGGTAGATCGTCCTCTCCTTCACCAGCTCGCGTACGGCGTTGGCGGCCCCGGTGAGCACCGCTCCCAGGCACAGGATCAGCAGCGCGTTCATCGCTTCCTGGCTGGTCAGTTCCGATCCGGCGAGAGCGTGCGCCATGGCGCCCATGATGAACGGCAGGGCGATCATGACGGCCAGGAAGGTCCGGTCGGCGGCGAGGGCGGCCGCGTACCGCCGGATCAGCGTCCGGAGCTGGGAGCCCCAGCTCTGTGCCTTCGGCGGGGGAACTGCGGCGTGTGCGGCGGGCGGGACCGGCTCGGGCTGGCGCGTGGCCCCCGCGATGTACTTCCGGTGGAGATGCGAGTCGCGGTACTCGCCGGCCCAGTCCCGGTCCCGGTCCGTCTCGAACGCCTCGAAGGCCTCGGGCCATTGCTCGAATCCGAAGAACGGCAGGGCGTCCGCGGGCGGCCCGTAGTACGCGATCCTGCCGCCCGGCGCGAGCATCAGCAGCCGGTCGCACACGTCCAGGCTCAGCACGCTGTGCGTGACCACGATGACCGTACGGCCGTCGTCCGCGAGGCCGCGCAGCATGTGCATCACCGAGCGGTCCATGCCCGGGTCGAGGCCGGACGTCGGCTCGTCCAGGAACAGCAGGGACGGCTTGGTCAGCAGCTCCAGCGCCACGCTCACGCGCTTGCGCTGCCCGCCGGAGAGGCTGTGGATGGGCTGCTTGACCCGCTGGTCCAGGCCGAGTTCATGGATCACCTCGTCGACCCGCGCCTGGCGCTCTGCCTTCGCGGTGTCGTCGGGGAACCGGAGCTGGGCGGCGTAGCCGAGGGCCCGGCGCACGGTGAGCTGCGCGTGCAGGATGTCGTCCTGCGGCACCAGGCCGATGCGCTGCCGCAGTTCCGCGTAGTCCCGGTACAGATCGCGGCCGTCGTAGAGCACGGTGCCGGTGTCCGCGGGGCGCAGCCCGGTCAGCGCGTTGAGCAGCGTCGACTTGCCCGCGCCGCTGGGGCCGACGACGGCGAGCAGGCACTTCTCGCTCACCGGGAAGGAGACGTGGTCCAGCAGCGTCTTGCGGCCTCTGTCGACCTGAACGGCCAGGTCCTGGACGTCGAGCGAGATCTCACCGGTGTCGACGTACTCCTGCAGCTCGTCCCCGACCAGGCAGAAGGCGGAGTGGCCGATGCCGACGATGTCGCCCTGCTCGACGCGGGCGCGCTGGACCGGTTGGCCGTTGAGATACGTGCCGTTGTGACTGCCGAGATCGACGATCTCGTAGCCCCCGGGCGCGCCCGGGGGGTGGGGCGCGGCGCCGCCGGGTGCCGGCAGGGCCCGAAGCTCGGCATGACGGCGGGAGACCACCAGATCGTCGATGACCAGGTCGTTGTCCACGGCCCGGCCGATGCGGATCGTCCGGGCGGGCAGCGGGCGTACGGCAGACGGCCTGCGGAAGGTGCTGGTGGCGCCGGGGTGGGCGACCGCGGAGGGGCGCGGGCGCGGGACCTCCATGGGGGCGGCCGGCGGGGTACGAGCGCTGAGAACCGCGCAGGGGCCGTCGGCCGGGTTGCCGAAGCGGATGACACTGCCGGGACCGATGCCGGACCGGTCGACGCGGCGTCCGTCGGTGTACGTACCGTTGGTGCTGCCCTCGTCCTCAAGGGCCCAGTGCCCCTCCAGGGGCCGCAACACCGCGTGATGCCAGGAGACCCTGGTGTCGCTGAACACGATGTCGCTCGCCGGATCGCGACCCACGTGGTAGGACCGGCTGGGACTCATGACATGGGAGTCACCGTCGGCTTCGAGGACGAGTTCGGGCGCGGAGGGTGCGACCGGTCGCTGTCCCATGTCATGAATGGTACGGCCGGGGCCGGGCGCACGCCGGTCGGAGCAGGGCGCACCCCGGGCCCGACCGGGTCGGGGCCCGGACGGTGGGTGGCGACCTGTGCGGAGCGGGAGAGAGGAGTCGGGGGTGACGGTGGAGCGGCTGCGGCTGCCTTTCTTCGTCTACGGGACGCTGCGTCCGGGCCGGGAGAACCACGACCTGTATCTGCGCGGGCGCACCGCGGAGGAGCGGCCCGCCCTGCTGCGCGGGGCCGTGATGTACGAGGGTCCCGGGTGGCCGTACGCGGTGGCCGACCCCTGCGGCGAGATCCACGGCGAACTGATCACCCCCGCCGCCGATCACTACGACGCGCTGCTCGTGGCCCTGGACAAGCTGGAGGACTACGCGCCGGGGGACCCCGCCAACATCTACGAGCGCGTCGCCCGCGAGGTGATCCTGGGGGACGGAAAGGCCACGGGAGCCTGGGTGTACCTGGCCGCCGGACCGGTGGCGAGGCAGCTGCGCGCCTCGGGCACGCCGGTGCCCGGCGGGGACTGGGTGTCCTGCTGACCACGTGGGCGTGAGCGGCCCCCGACGGAACGGCGCGGTTCTCGAACGGAGCGGCGCGGTCCTCCACGGAACGGCGATCGGTCGGTCGATCGCGGGTGATCGTTTGCCGGTGGCTGGACGGGGTGGAGTTGCGGGTGGCCGGTGGCCGGTGGCCGGTGGCCGGTTGGGGTTGGGGTTGGCCGGTGGCGGTTGGGATTGCGGGTGGTTGTCGGGCTGCCACGCGCACGGACCGTTTCGATCCCTGACGGTGCGGCGGTCGACTGCCGATGACCGGCGGCTTGCGCGAGCGCGCTCCTAGGGTGCGGCAATCGGCTGCGTGGCCACCGGCTGCGGTGCGTCCGACGGCCGGGCGTCCGGCTGCGCCTCCGACGGCCCGTCAGCGGCAGCCGGAACCGGCTCCACGCGGACCGCGCAGACCTTGAACTCCGGCATACGGGAAGTGGGGTCCAACGCCGGGTTGGTGAGGGTATTGGCGCGGCCGGGGCCCGGCCAGTGGAAAGGCATGAAGACCGTGTCGGGGCGGATGGAACCGGTGATCCGCGCCGGTGCGACGGCCCGGCCGCGCCGCGAGACCACCGCCACCGGGCCGCCCTCATCGACCCCCACGCGCGCGGCCAGTTCGGGATGCAGCTCCACGAAGGGGCCGGGCGCCGCCGCGTTGAGCTCCTCGACCCGCCGCGTCTGCGCACCCGACTGGTACTGCGACACGACCCGGCCCGTGGTGAGCAGCACCGGATAGTCCTCGTCGGCCTCCTCGGCGGAGGCACGGTCGGTGACCGGGACGAACCGTGCCCTCCCGTCCTCGGTCGCGAACCGGTCGAGGAAGAGGCGGGGCGTACCCGGGTGGCCTCCGGCCGGAACCCCGGTGCTCTGCCCGTCGGTTCCGGGCCGAAAAGCGGTGCCGGCGGGGGCAGCGGTGCCGGCGGGGGCGGTCCGGTGGCCGGGAGCGGAACGGTGGCGGGGAACGGAACGGCCCTCCGGCTCGGCCCCGTGGTCGTTGGCCGGGTCGTCGGGGAGCGCCGCGTCGTCCGGGAGCGGGGCGTTGTCCGGGAGCGGGGCGTTGTCCGCGAGCAGGGTGGTGTCCGCGAGCGCCGTGTCGTCCGGGAGCGGAACATCGGCAGTCAGCGCCGGTAGGCCGCGTCGGCCGGGCGGCGGCTGTTGGTCACGCAGCCCGGGACGGTCACGCAGCCCGGGGCGGTCAGACGGTCCGGGTCGGTCATGCAGTGCCGGTCGGTCGGGCAGCGGGCGACCGGTCTGCCCATCCGTCTCCGGGCAGGGCCAGAACACCCCGTCCTCTTCGGCGATCCGGCGGTAGGTGATGCCGGAGTAGTCGGCGGGACCGCCCGCGGACGCGCGGCGCAGCTCGGAGAAGACCTCCTCCGGATCCGTGGGGAAGCCCTTCTCCCAACCCAGGCGGGAGGCAAGGCCGTTCAGCACCTCCAGGTCCGTCCGTACACCCGGCGGGGGCGTGATGGCCCGGCGGCGCAGCAGCACCCTGCCTTCGAGGTTCGTCGTGGTCCCGGTCTCCTCGGCCCACTGCGTCACCGGCAGGACGACATCGGCCAGTCGGGCCGTCTCCGACAGCACGACGTCGGCGACGGCGAGGAAGTCCAGGGAACGGATCCGTTCCTCGACGTGGGACGCGTGCGGGGCGGACACCACCGGGTTGGATCCCATCAGCAGCAGCGATTTCACGTCCCGGCCGAGCGCGTCCAGCAGTTCGTAGGCGCTGCGGCCCGGGGCCGGGAGGGCATCGGGATCCACACCCCACACCTCGGCCACATGGGCGCGCGCAGCGGGATCGGTCAATTTGCGGTACCCGGGCAACTGGTCCGCCTTCTGGCCGTGTTCACGGCCGCCCTGCCCGTTGCCCTGCCCGGTGAGACACCCGTACCCGGACAGCGGCCGCCCGGCGCGACCGGTCGCCAGGCACAGATTGATCCAGGCGCCGACGGTGTCCGTGCCCTTCGACTGCTGCTCCGGCCCGCGTGCGGTGAGCACCATCGAGGAGGGCGCGTCGCAGAACAGCGCGACCGCCTCGCGCAGGTCGGGCAGCGGCACGCCGGTGATGCGCTCCACCAACTCGGGCCAGTGCGCCATCGCCGCGGCACGCGCCTCCGGCCAGCCGGTCGTCCGCTCCGCGACGAACGCCTCGTCCACCCTGCCCTCGGCGACCACCAGATGCAGCAGGCCCAGGGCGAGGGCGAGGTCCGTGCCGGGGCGGGGTGCGAGATGCAGGTCCGCCTGCTCGGCCGTACGGGTGCGGCGCGGATCGATGACGACGAGCCTGCCCCCGTTCTCCTTCAGCTCGGTGAGGTATCGGAGGGCGGGCGGCATCGTCTCGGCGAGGTTGGAGCCGACGAGCACGACGCAGCCGCTGCGGGGGATGTCGGCCATCGGGAAGGGCAGCCCGCGGTCCAGTCCGAAGGCCCTCTGGTGCGCGGCGGCGGCCGAGGACATGCAGAAGCGTCCGTTGTAGTCGATCTGCGAGGTGCTCAGCACGACGCGTGCGAACTTGCCCAGTGCGTACGCCTTTTCGTTGGTCAGCCCGCCGCCGCCGAAGACGCCGACCGCGTCGGGGCCGTGCTCCGCGCGCGTACGGACGAGGCCTTCGGCGACCCGGTCCAGCGCCTCCTCCCATGTGGCAGGTTCCAGTTCCCCCGTGGCGCGGCGACGGACCAGGGGCTCGGTCAGGCGCACCCGGGAGGAGAGCACGGCAGGTGCCGTGCGTCCCTTTCCGCACAGCGCGCCCCGGTTGACGGGAAACGCGGTCCGCTCCACCACCTCCACACCGCCGTCCGCCTCAGGTCGCAGCCCCATCCCGCACTGCAGCGCGCAGTACGGACAGTGCGTGTCGACGGGGGCGGCTGCGGATGCCCCGAGGGCTGGGGGTGTGGTGACGCTCGGCATACCCCTCAGCGTGCGACGGCGGTGTTACGGGACGTCTCCCTCCGCGTTACGCGCGCCGCACGGCCACCTCAGCACCGGCCGTACGGCACCGTGAGGTGCCGCCCGCACGGCCCACCCCGGATCAGCGCGGGACGCCTCCGGGAAGCCCTGCTCCGGCGTCCCCCTCCCCTCCTGCAGGCATCAACGCCGCAGACATCAACCCCGCACGCTTCAACCCGCCACCCTTCAACCCGTCACGCTCCCACCCGTCACGCTCCAACCCCCACAGGCATCAACCCGCCAGTGCCTGTGCGACTCCCGGCTCCAGCGGGCCGAGGAAGTGCGGATCGGGCCGGACGGTGGCGTCCAGCGCCGCCTTGCTCGCGGCCGCGAGCTCGCGCACCCCGCCGTACCACCAGGTGATGTCGCGCCGTTCGGTCACGCTCACGCCGTACGCGTCGAGGCCCGCCGCCTGGCACAGCGCCAGCGCCCGGCTTATATGGAAGCCCTGGCTGATCAGCAGCGCCCGGTCGACACCGAAGATCCGCTTCGCCCGCGCGCACGAGTCCCAGGTGTCGAACCCGGCGTAGTCGCTGACGATCCGCCCGTCCGGAACACCGCGCTCCGCGAGGTATCCGCGCATCGCGTCCGGTTCGTCATAGTCGGTGCGGCTGTTGTCGCCCGTCACCAGCACCACGCGGATCCGTCCCGCCCGGTACAGCTCCGCGGCGGCGTCCAGCCGGTGCGCGAGGTACGGCGACGGCCTGCCCTCCCGCAGACCCGCTCCGAAGACGATGCCCACCGGTGCCGTGGGGGCGTCGGCCACGGCCCGCACCCGCTCCGACGCCGTCGCGTGCATCCACGTCGCCGGCAGGAGGGCCAGGACGCAGCCCAGCATCACCGCCTGCACCGCGCGCCGTCTGCCCTGCCGCGTCCGCGGCAGCCGCAAGTGCTGCAAGTGCTGCAACTTGCGCAACCACCGCAAACGCGGCGGCCGTTGCGGGCCCGACCGCGGTGTGCGCTCGATTCCTGTCTGCGCTCGCGCCCGTGTCCGCGCCCGCGGCAGCCGGAGCCTCGCCATGATGTCCCCCTGGTTCTCCGTTCCCCACTCCTTCGACGATCGGGCGGGCCCAGGAGTTCACCGAACGGACGGCCGGTTCGTGAGAACACCCGGACGAGTGACCCGGGTGAGTGGGGGTGACGAAGAACGCCGGCGAGCGGCGCCAACAAGAAGATCCCGGCGCGACATTCCACGGGTGCGAAGCGACATCTCCGTGCCTCGCACCGCCTCGTGAGCCCGCCGACATCAGGTGTCACGCCGCCGCAACCACCTGGCAACACCCGCTCGCCAGACTCTCCCCATGACGGCGTCGACACCCCCTCCCGGCCCGGTCCCTCCCGGAACCACCACCCACCTCGACAGCACGGCGCAGCTCATGGACCAGATCACCGTCCAGCTCAGCAGCCGCCTTCTGACGGCGGGCACGCGCAGTCTCCGCCGCCCGCACGCGGACCGCAGGCACTCCCGGCCCCCGACGCTCGTCGCCGTAGCGCACGGCAGCCGTGACCCGAGGGCGCGCGAGACCGTCCTCGCGCTCCTCGACCTCGTCCGCGCCCTGCGCCCCGGCCTGCCGGTGCGGCTCGGACACATCGAGCTCAACGATCCGCCCCTGTCCGGGACTCTGGCCGAACTGCGCGGCGACGCCGTACTCGTACCGCTGCTGTTCGGGCGCGGCCATCACGTCAAGCACGACATCCCGCAGGCCGTCGGCGAGGCGCCGCACCTGCGCGTGCGCACCGCCGCGCCGCTCGGCCCGCACCCCCTCCTCGCCGAGGCCCTGCACTCCCGGCTCGCGGAAGCCGGCTGGCGGACATCCGGCCGCGCCGGCGGACTCGCCCGCAGCGGTGTGGTGCTGGCGTCCGCGGGGTCCCTCGACCCCGAGTCGGCCGCGGACACCGCGCGCACGGCCGAGTTGCTCAGCGCCCGGCTCGGCGGGGCGCCCGTGCTTCCGGCCTACGCCTCGGCGGCCGCCCCCACCGTGCCGGAAGCGGTGTCGGCGCTGCGCGCCGCGGGCCGTGACCGCATCGCCGTCGCCTCGTACTTCACGGCGCCCGGACGTTTCTCGGCGCAGTGCGCGGACCTCGCCCCGGGTGTCGCCGCCGGGCCGCTCGGCGCCCACCCCGCTCTCGCACGTCTGGTCCTGCACCGTTACGACGAGGCGCGGGCCGCGAAGGCGGCCGCTCCCGGTCCGGCCGGAGAACCCCAGCTCGCCTCCGCCTGATCCACGGATCCGCCGTACCACCCGAAAGAACAGCCACCCCTCGCGGCGCTTGCCATCCCCTCCCGCCCCCGCCCCGGCAGCCCTCCCGCCCCACGCCCGGCCCCCATCCCCATCCCAGCCCCGGCCCCATCCCCATCCCCATCCCCTTCCCGGCCCCGTCCCCACGCCCTGCCCGCCCCATCCCCGCCCCCGGCCCCGGTCCCCGCTCCGCCGGGGGCCGCTCGTCCCGTCCGGTGGCCGGTCCGGTTACGGTCCCTGTATGGCAGGCAATAACGGGACCGATGCATCCACCGCGTACGACGACCGCTCCGCGCCCCCCGCGCAGGGCCCGCGGCCGTACGGCGAGGGGGACACCGAGCGCTGGGCGCACGAGCCCGACAAGCGCCCCGGCCGTACCGCCTTCCAGCGCGACCGGGCCCGTGTCCTGCACTCCGCCGCGCTGCGCCGCCTCGCCGGGAAGACGCAGGTGGTCACCCCGGGCCAGCAGTCCCTCGGATGGGATGCCAGTCCCCGTACCCGGCTGACCCACTCCCTGGAGTGCGCCCAGGTCGGCCGAGAACTCGGTGCCGCGCTCGGCTGTGATCCCGACCTCGTCGAGACCGCCTGCCTCGCGCACGACCTCGGCCACCCGCCGTTCGGCCACAACGGCGAGCACGCGCTCGACGAATTCGCCAAGGACTGCGGCGGGTTCGAAGGGAACGCCCAGTCCCTGCGCCTCCTCGGACGTCTCGAACCCAAGCGCTTCGTGCAGCGGGACGGCAGTGCCGAACCGGTCAGCGTCGGGCTCAACCTGACGCGTGCCGCCCTGGACGCCGCGACCAAGTACCCCTGGCCGCGCGGAGGGCACCCGACGGACCCGGACTCCCCGAAGTTCGGGGTCTACGAGGACGACCTGCCCCTGTTCACCTGGCTGCGGCAGGGCACCCCGGACCACCGCCAGTGCTTCGAGGCGCAGGTGATGGACTGGTCCGACGACGTGGCCTACTCCGTCCACGACTTCGAGGACGGCCTGCACGCCGGCCACCTCGACCCCAATCTGCTGCTCGCCGAGCCCGAGCGCCGCGAGATCTTCGCCTGCGCCGTCGCCCGCTACGCCCCTCCCGGTACCGAGCCCGACGAGCTGGCCGAGGCTCTGGACCGGCTGACCGACCAGGAGTGGTGGCCGCACGGTTACGACGGTTCCGCCGGCGCCCAGGCCCGCCTGAAGGACGCCACCAGCCAGCTCATCGGCCGGTTCTGTCTCGCCGCGGAGGGCGCGACGCGCCGGGCGTACGGCAGCGGCAGGCTCACCCGGTACGCCGCCGAACTGGTCGTTCCCCGGACCGCCCGGCTGGAGTGCGCCGTGCTCAAGGCTGTCGCCGATCTGTATGTGATGCAGCGTGCCGAGCAGGAGCGGGTGCGCGCCGAGCAGCGGGTGATTCTGGCCGAGCTGGCCGAGGCTCTCAGCGCCCGCGCACCCGAGGGCCTCGACCCGCAGTACCGCGCACTGCACGCGGCCGCCGCGGACGACCGGGCGCGGCAGCGGGTCGTCGTCGACCAGATCGCCGCGCTCACGGACGCCTCGGCCCGCAGCCTGCATGCACGTATGACGAACGGGGAGTGAGGCCGGCGGCCCCGGACAACGCAGCGGTTCGGGAAGCCTCGGCCAAGAGCTCCCGGCCGCAACCGCGGGCCTTCCCGGCCGTAACCCCGGGGTTTCCAGGCGACAACCGTGGGCCTTCCCGGGTGCACGCGGGGCTCTCGACGGAACGCGGCCGCTCGCAACCGTACGTGGCGGCACACGGCCGTACGAGGACTCCCGCGGATCTCACGACCGCGCCGGAAGCCCCGTCCTTACGCCGAGCTCACCGCCGTCGGCGGAACCTTGTCCGTACCCGACACGACGGGACCGAGCAGCGCGACCAGCCGAACGACTCGCGACACGACGGCCGGGAGCACCACGTCACGCGGCCGAAACAGCACCCTGGAGATCGCCCGGATCAGCGCCCGAGGCAACGTCCGAAGGGGCGGAGTCCCTCTTCCCGCGGCACGCCCCGTGCGGGAGGCTCGCTTGAGGCGAGCGGAGCGGGGGACCATGGACACAGGCTTAAGGCCCGGTAGCGAGGAGGCACCAAGTGGTCGACGCTAATCAGACGTTCGTCATCGTCGGAGGGGGGCTTGCGGGAGCGAAAGCCGCCGAGACCCTGCGCGCGGAGGGGTTCACGGGAAGAGTCATCCTCATCTGCGACGAGCGCGACCACCCCTATGAGCGGCCGCCGCTGTCCAAGGGCTACCTCACAGGCTCCGACGAGCGCGACAGCGTCTTCGTCCACGAGCCCGCCTGGTACGCACAGGCCGAGATCGAACTCCATCTCGGACAGCCCGCCGTCCAGCTCGACCGCGGCACCAAGGCCGTGACCCTCGGCGACGGCACCCGTATCCACTACGACAAGCTGCTGCTCGCCACCGGTGCCGAGCCCCGCCGCCTGGACATCCCCGGCACCGACCTCGCCGGCGTCCACCATCTGCGCAGGCTCGCCCACGCCGACCGGCTGCGCGGGGTCCTCGCCACTCTCGGCAGGGACAACGGCCACCTGGTCATCGCGGGTGGCGGCTGGATCGGACTCGAAGTCGCCGCGGCCGCCCGGGGGTACGGTGCCGAGGTCACCGTCGTGGAACCCGAACCGACGCCCCTGCACACCGTCCTCGGTCCCGAACTCGGGTCGCTCTTCACGGATCTGCACCGGGAGCACGGCGTCCGCTTCCACTTCGGCGCCCGGCTCACGGAGATCACCGGGCAGGACGGCATGGTGCTCGCGGCCCGTACCGACGACGGGGAGGAGCACCCCGCCCACAGCGTGCTCGCCGCGATCGGCGCCGCCCCCCGTACGGGCCTCGCCGACTCCGCGGGCCTGGCGCTGGCCGACCGGGCGCACGGCGGCGGTGTCCTCGTCGACACTTCGCTGCGCACCTCCGACCCGGACATCTACGCCGCCGGTGACGTCGCCGCGGCCGAGCATCCGCTCTTCGGCAACCGGATCCGCGTCGAGCACTGGGCCAACGCGCTCAACGGCGGCCCGGCCGCGGCGCTGGCCATGCTCGGCCGCGAGGTGACGTACGACAGGGTTCCGTACTTCTTCTCCGACCAGTACGACGTCGGGCTCGAGTACTCGGGATGGGCGCCCCCCGGCTCCTACGACCAGGTGCTGCTGCGCGGTGACGCCACCAAGCGCGAGTTCATCGCCTTCTGGCTGAACGACGGGCGCGTTCTGGCGGGCATGAACGTCAACGTCTGGGACGTGACCGAGCCCATCCAGCTGCTCATCCACTCCGGGCAGCGCGTCGACCCCGAGCGCCTCGCCGATCCGACCGTCCCCCTGGGTGCGCTCGTGCGGGAACAGGGGGCCTGATGGGGCAGCCGATGGCACGAGACACCACGGACGCTGCGCCCGTCGTCACCCTCGACGACGTCCGGGACGCCGCCGACCGGATCAAGGGGGTGGCGCACCGTACACCGGTGCTGCGCTCCAGGACCCTCGACCGGCTCATCGGTGCCGAGACCCATCTCAAGTGCGAGAACTTCCAGCGCATCGGCGCGTTCAAGTTCCGCGGCGCGTACAACGCGGTCTCCCGGCTGTCGCCCGATCAACTGAGCCGCGGAGTGGCCGCGTACTCCTCGGGCAACCACGCCCAGGCCGTGGCACTGGCCGCCCGTGAGGCCGGGAGCACCGCCGTCATCGTCATGCCCGAGGACGCGCCCGAGTCCAAGATCGCGGCAACCGCCGCCTACGGCGCCGAGATCGTGCACTACGACCGCTACACCGGCGATCGTCATGCCATCGCCCAGGAGCTGGCGACGGAGCGCGGTCTCGCGCTCATCCCGCCGTACGAGCATCCGCACGTGATGGCCGGGCAGGGCACGGCCGCGCTCGAGCTGCTGGAGGAGACCGGGGAACTCGGCGCGCTGCTGGCGCCGGTCGGCGGGGGCGGGCTGATGGCCGGCTGTGCCACGGCCGCGACCGCGCTGTTCCCCGGCATCCGCATGATCGGGGTGGAGCCGGAGGCGGGGGACGACACCAAGCGGTCGCTGGAGTCCGGGCACCGGGTGAGCGTCCCGGTGCCGCGCACCATCGCCGACGGACAGGCGATCGATACGCCGGGGGAGTTGACGTTCTCGGTCAACCGGCGCCTGGTCGACGATGTGCTGCTCGTCAGCGACGAGGAGATCCGGGCCGCGATGAGACTGGCCTTCGAGCGGCTGAAGATCGTCGTCGAGCCCAGTGGTGCGACGGGTCTTGCCGCGCTGCTGGCCGGCAGGCTGGATCCGCTGCCGCCTCGCGTGGGCGTGGTGATCTCCGGGGGCAACATCGGGCTGCCGCGGTTCCTGGAGCTGATGGGCGGCTGAAGGGCGGCGCGGTCGCCGCTGCGGTCGGGACGGGACGTGGCCGCCGTCCGCTGGCGCGGGTGCGCGCCACGGACCACTGCGGCCGGGGTTGTCCGACCCCGGCCGTAGACTTCCCTCCGTGGCAGGCAGGATCATCGATGACGACGTGAAGGCGGTCAGGGACGCGGTCCCGATCGACGCCGTCGTTTCCGAGTACCTCCAGCTGCGGAACGCCGGAGGCGGAAATCTGAAGGGGATCTGCCCCTTTCACGATGAGAAGTCCCCCTCGTTTCATGTCAGTCCGAGCAAGGGGCTCTACCACTGCTTCGGCTGCCAGGAGGGCGGCGACACCCTCGACTTCGTGATGAAGGTCGATCATCTCTCCTTCTCCGAAGCCGTCGAACGGCTCGCCTCCCAGGCCGGGATCACCCTGCGCTACGAGGAGGGCGGATACACCCCCGGCCGCCAGCAGGGCGAGCGGATCCGCCTCATCGAGGCCCACAAGATCGCCACGCAGTTCTACATCGATCAACTCGACAGCCCCGAGGCCGAGATCGGGCGGAAGTTCCTCGCCGAGCGGGGCTTCGACCAGGGCGCCGCCCAGCACTTCTCCGTCGGCTACTCGCCGGCCGGCTGGGACCATCTCGTCCGCTTCCTGCGCGGACGCGGGTTCAACGACAAGGAGATGATCCTCTCCGGTCTCGCCCAGGACGGCCGCCGCGGTCCCATCGACCGCTTCCGCGGCCGCCTGATGTGGCCCATCCGCGACATCACCGGAGAGGTCGTCGGCTTCGGCGCGCGCAAGCTGCGCGAGGACGACAACGGCCCCAAGTACCTGAACACCCCCGAGACCCCCCTCTACCGCAAATCCCATGTCCTGTACGGGATCGACCTCGCCAAGAAGGACATCGCCAAGACCAGCCGCGCCGTCGTCGTCGAGGGCTACACCGACGTCATGGCCTGCCATCTCTCCGGTGTCACCGGCGCCATCGCCACCTGCGGCACCGCCTTCGGCGGCGACCATGTGAAGATCCTCCGGCGGCTGCTGATGGACAATGCGAGCGCGGAGGTCGTCTTCACCTTCGACGGTGACGCGGCCGGGCAGAAGGCCGCGCTCCGCGCCTTCGAGGACGACCAGAAGTTCGCCGCCGAGACCTCCATCGCCATCACCCCCGGGGGTATGGATCCCTGCGAACTCCGTCTCGCCGAGGGCGACGACGCGGTGAAGTCCCTGGTCGAGTCCCGTACACCGCTGTTCGCCTTCGCGCTGCGCTCGATCGTCTCGCGTTACAACCTGGATACCGAGGAGGGCCGCATCGCCGCCGTCGACGCCGCGGTCCCCGTCGTCGCCGCGATCAAGAACACCGGCCTGCGCGACCGCTACGCGATCCGCCTCGTCGGCATGGTCGGCATCACCAGCCAGGCCGAGGAGCAGTCCATCATCCGGCGGGTCCGGGCCCTCTCCCGCAGCCGGGACAGCCATGGAGGCGACGGTTCGGCCCAGGGGCGTACGGGCCGTGCCGCTCCGGGCTCGCGGCAGTCCGGGGCCCCGGCGGCGGGGCAGGGGCAGGGCCCGCAGCCGCGGCGCGGCCCGGCCCTCAACCTCCGCAGCCCCGCCCACCGTGTGGAGCGCGAGCTGCTCAAACTCGCCCTGCAGCGGCCGGACTTGGTCTCCCCTGCCTTCGACGCGTACGGCGCCGACGAGTTCACCGCCCCGCCCTACGCCACCGTTCGCGGGGCGATCGAGCATGCCGGGGGAGCGTCCGCGGCCGATGGGGACTACCTCGCCCGGGTCCGCGACGCTGCGCCCGACGACACGCTGCGCGCCCTGGTCACCGAGCTCGCCGTCGAGCCCCTGCACACCCGGCGCGACCCCGACGCCCTCTATGCGGGCATGCAGTTGGTGGCCGTACGGCTCGCCGCCGTGAACCGCAGGGTGTCCGAGATCCACGCCCAGCTCCGCCGGCTGGAGAGCGGTCCGGAGAACTCCGCCATGATCGCCGTACAGAACGAGCTGAAGGTCCTCCAGGACTACGGCCGGGCCCTCAAGGACCGGGGCGCGGCCGCTCTCTAGCCGACGCCCCGGCGGACCCGTTCATGGTCCCCGTCCCATCCCGGCCCGTCCCGCCCCCGTCCACGGGCAGTCCGTCCCCTCGCCTCATCACGCCGCAAACCAGGGCGAGTTGCTGTAATCGACCGGACGCATCGGGTCACAATCCGCCGAGAAAGTGGACGCAGCCCTCTCGTGGCGGGCATGTGTCGTACCCCACACTGGGGGCGGTGCCTGAGTCATCGGAGCGCGGCGGGCCCGGCCGGTCGGGACCGGAGCCCCCTGCCGATCCGCTTCAGACGGACGGGACGGACCGCGGCCCGGCCGCAACCGTTCCTCAGCCGCATGGCCCTGATCCGGCAGCGCTCACCCTGGAGGTCGCTCCCGTGCAGACCCAGACCCTGAACGGCGAGGCCATCGCGGTGCCGCCGCAGGAGCTCGCCCCGCACCATCCGGACGCGGAGGGCGGCCCCGCACCCGGCAGCGCCCCCGCGGCCGAGGCCGGGGAGGTCGCCGAGATCGCCGCGGGAGTCCTCGTCGAGGAGGCCGGCCCGCCGCAGCCGATGCGCGTCGTCGAGTCCGGCGGCCCGTCGTCGGACCTGTTCCGCCAGTACCTCCGCGAGATCGGCAGGATCCCGCTGCTCTCGGCCGCCGAGGAGGTCGACCTCGCCCGTCGGGTGGAGGCGGGCCTTTTCGCCGAGGAGAAGCTGAGCACCACCCCCGACCTCGACTCCCAGCTCGCCGTCGACCTCGACAAGCTGGTCGTCCTCGGCAGAATGGCCAAGCGCCGCCTCATCGAGGCCAATCTCCGCCTCGTCGTCTCCGTCGCCAAGCGCTACGTCGGCCGCGGCCTGACCATGCTCGACCTCGTCCAGGAGGGCAATCTCGGCCTGATCAGAGCCGTGGAGAAATTCGACTACGCCCGCGGCTTCAAGTTCTCCACGTATGCGACCTGGTGGATCCGCCAGGCCATGTCCCGTGCGCTCGCAGACCAGGCCCGTACGATCCGGGTGCCCGTCCATGTCGTCGAGCTCATCAACCGGGTCATCCGCGTCCAGCGCCGCATGCTCCAGGAGCGCGGCTACGAACCGACGCCGGACGAGGTCGCAGCCCATCTCGACCTCACGGCGGAGCGGGTCGGCGAGGTGCTGCGGCTCGCCCAGGAGCCGGTCTCCCTGCACGCGCCGGTGGGCGAGGAGGACGATGTCGCGCTCGGCGACCTCATCGAGGACGGCGACGCCACCTCACCGGTGGAATCCGCCGCGTTCCTGCTCCTCCGCGAGCACTTGGAGGCCGTACTGTCCACGCTCGGCGAGCGCGAGCGCAAGGTCGTACAGCTCCGGTACGGGCTGGTCGACGGCCGGCCGCGAACGCTGGAGGAGATCGGCCGGATCTTCGGCGTGACCCGTGAACGGATACGCCAGATCGAGTCCAAGACCCTCAACAAGCTGCGCGAGCACGCCTTTGCGGAACAATTGCGCGGCTATCTGGACTGATACGCGGCTATCCGGACCGAGGGGACCGGCCGCATAAGGGTCAGGAGTGCCCGGCAGCCGGTTCCGGCGTTCGATAAGCGGACAGATCATTGAGCCGAGCGAGTTGCTGGCATAAACTCAACTCACCGCATTCACCGGTCATTTGCTGGTTGCGAATGGCCTTTCCGGGCATGGTCGGAGATCCCGGCCCTGCCCTTTTCAGGGAGACAAGTCTGTCATGCCCTTGACAACACCCCCCACCTTATCCCTGCAAACCCAACCCACCGTGCTGATGGACGACCGGGCGCTCGATCTCTTCCTCGGCGCCGCCGTCACCCAGTACGACCGCCTCACACCCGACTCCCCGCTCCCGTGCTTCGCGCTCCTCCTCGGCCGCACCCGGCCCGGCACGGTGCACATCGAGGACATCGCCTTCGGGCGCAACGCACGCACCCGCGACCCGGCGGCCAGACGGGAGTTCACCGAAGCGATCCTGCCGCGATTCGGCTCCTCCTACGAGAACGAGACCCGGGGCTGGTGGTTCGACTCCCGCGACCTCCTGGCGATCTCGCGGCAGGCCGACGACGAGGGGCTGGAGCTGCTGGGCTCGATCCATATGCACCCCGACTGGCACCGGATCGGCCCGCCGAAGGAACGGGCCACCGTCCTCAGCGAGTGTCCGACGCCGATGGACGAGTACCTCTTCAGCGGCACCGCCTGGCCGGTGAACATCATCTGCTACCTGGAACGCCGGAACGGCTTGCTCTACCACGCGCTCGGCGCCTGGGCTCCCCTTCCCGAGAACGGCCCGGATCTCAGGTGCCCGCAAATGTCGTTGCGGGTCGGCGCCAAAGGCCCCCGGGTTCCCTGCGGCGCGGAAGCGACGGTGTGACCATGACGACCACGACGACCATGACCGCGGACGACGAGAAGCGGATCCACGCACTGTGGGACGCGATGGCAGGCGCCTGGGCGGCCGGTGACGCCCCGTCCTTCGCGGCGAACTTCTCGCAGACCTGCGACTTCACCACCGTGCGAGGCGAGAAGCCGCCGGGCCGCGACGGCATCGCGGCCGGGCACGACCGGCTGTTCCGTACGGCGTACCGGGACACCACGCTCCGCGCGCGGGTCACCGGCATCCGCCCCCTGCGCCCCGGTCTCGCCGCGGTGAACGCCGAGTCGACGATCGTGGGCGCCGACGGGACCCCGCTCGCCTCCACCCACGCCCTCGCCATCGTGGAACGGACCGCGGCCACGGACGCATGGCACATCACCGCCTTCCACAACATGGTCCCGGTCGCCCCGGCCGGCGACCGCTGAAGCCCTCGACCCCCCACCCCAGGAGCCCAGCACCATGACTGCCACCTCCAGGCCCAAACTGCGCCATCTGGCCATCGTCGTACGTGATCCCGAGCGGCTGGCCGCGTTCTACGGCGAGATCTTCGCGATGGAGCTCTTCCACCGGGATCCCGACGGAAGCTGCTTCCTCAGCGACGGGTATCTCTCCCTGGCCCTGATCAAGCACCGGCTGGACGGGGAGACGCCCGTGGGGATGAACCACTTCGGCTTCCATGTCGCCGACACCGAGGCCATCTCCGCCGCGCTCGTCGCGAAGGGCGCGGACAAGCCTGCGGAGCGGTTCACCGACCGGCCGTTCGCCGAGTACCGGGCCATGGATCCCGAAGGCAACTGGTTCGACCTCTCCGAGCACGGCTTCGGCGGCCCCAAGCCGCCCGAGGGCGCCGCGTAGGACGGACGGTGCAGGAGGCCGGGCCCGCTCGACGGGTCCGGCCTCCTGCCGTTTCGGGGCGCGGGGCGCGGGGCGCGGAGCCGTCGGTGTCAGCCGAGCCAGCCGCCGGTCAGGGCAAGCGTGGCAGAGCCGTTGATGTCGGCCAGCTTGGTGGCGGCGACCGCGCTGACGAACTGCGAGGTCTGGATACGGAACGCGGGCCGCTCGGCCAGCAGGGCCTCCACGAGGGGCACCGCCGCCTGCTCGGGGGTCTGGGAGTTGGTCGCGAAGTGCCCCGTCGTCCGGGTGGCGTAGGCCTGCAGGGCATCGGCGTACGGACCGGCCTGGGCGACGGCGGCCACCGGGTCGATGCCGATGTTGGCGATGAACTCGCTGGAGACGGGCCCCGGTTCCACGACGCTGACGGTGACGCCGAGCTTGGCGGCGACGGGCGCGAGGCTCTCCATGAAGCCCTCGACGGCGAATTTGGCCGCGCAGTACGCCTCGTTGAACGGCTGCCCGATGACACCGCCGATCGAGCTGACCGTGATCAGGCGGCCGCCGGTGGCGCGCAGGTGGGGCAGGGCCGCCTTGGTCATCTGCACGACGCCGAAGAAGTTGACCTCCATGACGCGGCGTACGTCCTCGACGGTGTCGTTCTCGATGGTGCCCGCGTGTCCGGCTCCGGCGTTGTTGACCAGGGCGTCGAGGCGGCCGTGGTCGGCGATGACGCCGTCGATGGCGGCGTGGACGGAGTCGGGGTCGGTGACGTCGAGCTGCCGTATGTCGAGTTCGACTCCGGCGCTCTCGGCGGCCTTGCGGAGGGCGTCCGCCCGGTTGGTGTCGCGGAGGGTGGCGACCGTGGTCCAGCCTGCCTGGGCCGAGGCGATGGCGGCGGCGAGTCCGATGCCGGAGGAGGTGCCGGTGATGAGAACGACCTTGGGGGACATGGTGTGAGCCTCTCTGGAAGGGCGCGGCCGACCGGCGCGACCGTCGTACAGTGCGTGTGCACACACATTAGTGTTACGTGTGCGCACACGCAACCCGTAGAATCTTCTGCCATGACGAGAGGGAAGCTCACACAAGCGGAGATGCCCCCGGCCGACCATGCCTTCTACGGTCTGGTGTGGGCCGGGACCGTCCTGACCGACCGCGTCGACCGGGCGCTGCACAAGGCCCACGGTCTCCCGGTGTCCTGGTTCGAGGTGATGCTGTGGCTCGCCTCCCAGGAAGACCCGGTCCCGGCATCCGTCCTGGGCAACAGCACCATGCTCAGCCGCAGCCAGGTCTCGCGCGTCCTGGACGCGCTCCAGGAGCGAGGACTGGTCGCCCGCACTCCCTCCGCCCGGGACGCACGCTCCATCGAGGTCGCCCTCACCGCGGAAGGGCGCGAACTCTTCGAGCAGGCGGACGCCACCCGCCGCGCCTGCCTCGCCCCCGTCTTCACCGAAGTCCTCGACGAGGGAGACCTCGAGGCCCTGCGCACGGTCTGGCGCAAGCTCAAGGAGCACAAGGCCGAGCTGACCCCGCCGACCTCGACGGGCCGGGGCGTCCGCACCCGCGCCGAATGACGGAAGCGGGCGCCCGGCAGGCGCCCGCTCCCCGACATACCCGCGACGGGCGGCTATTCGACCTCCGCCACCGCCTGCGCGAACTGGGCCGCGTACAGCCGCGCGTACGCACCGCCCGACGTCAGCAGTACCTCGTGCGTGCCCTGCTCCACGATCGAGCCGTCCTCCATCACCAGGATCACGTCCGCGTCGCGGATCGTGGACAGCCGGTGGGCGATGACGAAGCTCGTCCTGCCCCGGCTCAGACCCGCCATGGCCCGCTGGATCAGCACCTCGGTACGGGTGTCCACCGAGCTGGTCGCCTCGTCCAGCACGAGGATCACCGGATCGGACAGGAACGCCCGCGCGATGGTGATGAGTTGCTTCTCGCCCGCGCTGACGCCCGTGCCCTCGTCCTCGATCACCGTGTCGTAGCCGTCGGGCAGGGTGCGGATGAAGCGGTCGGCGTGCGCGGCCCGCGCCGCCTCCTCGATCTCCTCGCGCGTCACGTCGCGGGACGCGCCGTACGCGATGTTCTCCGCGATGGTGCCGCCGAAGAGCCAGGTGTCCTGGAGCACCATGCCGATCCCGGACCGCAGTTCCTCCCGCGGCAGCGTCGCCGTGTCCACCCCGTCGATGGCGATCCGGCCGCCGCTCACCTCGTAGAACCGCATCAGCAGATTGACGAGCGTGGTCTTGCCGGCGCCCGTCGGCCCGACGATGGCGACCGTCTGGCCCGGCTCGACCGCCAAGGACAGGTCCTCGATGAGCGGCTTGTCCGGCTCGTAGCGGAAGGACACCCGCTCCAGCGCGACCCGTCCGCGGCGCTCCGGGAGTGCCGGAGAGGAGAGGGGCTCGGGCGACTGCTCCTCCGCGTCGAGCAGTTCGAAGATCCGCTCGGCGGAGGCGACACCGGACTGCACGAGGTTCGCCATCGAGGCGACCTGCGTCAACGGCATCGAGAACTGCCGCGAGTACTGGATGAACGCCTGCACGTCGCCGATCGACAGCGCGCCCGAGGCGACCCGCAGCCCGCCGACCACCGCCACCAGCACGTAATTGATGTTGCTCACGAACATCATCAGCGGCTGCATGCTCCCGCTGATGAACTGCGCCTTGAAACTCGCCTTGTAGAGCGCCTGGTTCTGCTCGTCGAAGTCCCGCGCCGACTCCTTCTGCCGCCCGAAGATCTTCACCAGCGCATGCCCGGTGTACATCTCCTCGATATGGGCGTTGAGCGTGCCCGTCGTCTTCCACTGCTGGACGAACTCCGGCTGCGCGCGCTTGCCCATCCGCCGTGCGACCGTCGCCGACAGCGGAACGGTCACCAGCGCGACCAGCGCCAGCAGCGGCGAGATCCAGAACATCATCACCAGCACACCGATGATGGTCAGCAGGGAGTTGACGAGCTGACCCAGCGTCTGCTGCAACGTCTGCGCGATGTTGTCGATGTCGTTGGTGGCCCGGCTGAGGACCTCACCGCGCTTCTGCCGGTCGAAGTACGACAGCGGCAGCCGCGACAGCTTCGCCTGCACGTCCCCGCGCATCCGGAACACGGTGCGGTTGATGGCCCGGTTGGAGAGCCGGGTGGCGACCAGCAGCAGCAGCCCCGCCGTGGCGAAGATGGCCAGCGCGAACAGCAGGACGGTGCCCACCGCTCCGAAGTCGATGCCCTGGCCGGGAGTGAAGTCCGTACCCGAGAGCATGTCGGCGACGCCGCCTTCGCCCCGGTCCCGCAGGCCCTGGATCGCCTGGTCCTTGGTGAGCCCGTCCGGCATCTGCCGTCCGACGATCCCCGCGAAGATCAGGTTGGTGGCGTCACCGAGGATCTTCGGCCCGGCCACCGAGAACCCGACGCTGCACACCAGCGCCGACACCATCGCGATCAGCGTGGCCCGTTCGGGACGGAACTGCCGCAGCAGCCGTTTGCCGGATCCCTTGAAGTCCATCGAGCGCTGGACGGGACCCCCGCCCATCATGCGCGCCATCGGTCCCCCGCCGCTCATGCCGCCTCGGCCTCCGTGAGCTGGGAGAGCACGATCTCCCGGTAGGTCTCGTTGTTCCGCATCAGGTCATGGTGCTCGCCTGCACCCACGATCCGGCCCTCGTCGAGGACCACGATCCGGTCGGCGTCGCGGATGGTCGACACCCGCTGGGCGACGATCACCACGGTCGCCTCGGCCGTCTCCCGCGCCAGCGCCAGCCGCAGCGCGGCGTCCGTCGCGTAGTCCAGGGCCGAGAAGGAGTCGTCGAAGAGATAGATCTCCGGGCGCTGCACCAAGGTGCGCGCGATCGCCAGCCGCTGCCGCTGCCCGCCGGAGACGTTGGTGCCGCCCTGAGCGACCGGTGCGTCGAGGCCGCCCTCCAGCCGCTCGACGAAGTCCTTCGCCTGCGCCACCTCCAAGGCGTGCCACAGCTCCGGCTCGCTCGCGTCGGGCCGCCCGTAGCGCAGGTTGGATGCGACCGTGCCGGCGAAGAGATACGGCCGCTGCGGCACCATCCCCACCGTCCTGGCCAGCAGCACGGGATCCAGCGTCCGTACGTCCTCCCCGTCGACGAGCACCGCGCCGCCCGTCGCGTCGAACAACCTCGCCACGAGCCCCAGCAGGGTCGACTTGCCGCTGCCCGTCGACCCGATGACGGCCGTCGTCTCACCGGGCCGCGCGATCAGCGAGACACCGTGCAGCACCGGCGCCTCGGCGCCCGGGTAGCGGAAGTCGGCGCCGCGGATCTCCAGATGGCCGTGGCGGGACAGTACGGTCACGGGCTCGGCCGGTCGCACCACGCTCGTCTCCGTGTCCAGCACCTCCTGGATGCGCTCGGCGCACACCTCGGCCCGCGGCACCATCATGAACATGAAGGCGGCCATCATCACGGACATCACGATCTGCATCAGGTAGGAGAGGAACGCCGTCAGCGCGCCGATCTCCATCCCGCCGCTGTCGATCCGGTGGGCACCGAACCAGACCACGGCGACGCCGGAGAGGTTCACCACCGTGGTCACCGTCGGGAACATCAGCGCCATCAGACGTCCGGTCGCCAGCGACACATCCGTCAGCTCGGTGTTGGCCGTGCCGAAGCGCTTCTGCTCGTAGGGGTCGCGGACGAAGGCCCGGATGACGCGATTGCCGGTGATCTGTTCCCGCAGCACCCGGTTGACCGTGTCGATGCGGGTCTGCATGGTCCGGTACAGCGGGCGCATCCGCCGGATGATCACGCTCACCGCGATGCCCAGCACCGGGACCACCGCCAGCAGGACGGCGGACAGCGGCACGTCCTGACCCAGCGCCAGCACGATGCCGCCCACGCACATGATGGGCGCCGTGACCATGAGCGTGAACGCCATGACCACGAGCATCTGGACCTGCTGGACGTCGTTGGTGGTGCGGGTGATCAGCGAGGGCGCCCCGAACTTCCCCACCTCCCGCGCCGAGAAGCTCTGCACGCGGTCGAAGACGGCCGCCCGTACGTCCCGGCCCAGGGCGGCGGCGGTGCGCGCACCGTAGTAGACGGCCCCGAGGTTACCGGCCACCTGGACCACGCTGATCGCCAGCATGATCCCGCCGAAGCGCAGGATGTAGCCGGTGTCGCCCACCACCACGCCGTGGTCGATGATGTCGGCGTTGAGCGTCGGCAGACAGAGCGTGGCCGTGGTCTGCACCAGCTGCAGGAGCACCAGTGCGGCGATGGTGCGTCTGTAGGGAGCGAGGTGGGCCCGCAGGAGTCGGATCAGCACAAAAAGTCTCTCTTCGGTTCGGCGCCGGTGCACTGCGCTGCTGGGAACACCCTGCCGCCTCAACTTCGGTTGAGGTCAAACGAGTTTTGCCACTAGCGGCCGCGGCTGAAAGCGCCCGGGTGGGTCTCCTCGCGCACCGCCGCGAACTGCTGCCGTACAGCCTGGCCCACCGCCAGGTCCGCACCCGGCTCACTCGCCGTCTCTCCCGTTCCCGGGTCGAACACCTGCGCCGACGGCCCCTGCCACAGCGGCGGCTGCTGCGGCGACAGCGTGCCCTGCGCCACGCCCAGCGCCCACGCCGCCTGGCGGGCCGCCCCGATCGCCGCGTAGTCGGCGGCCTGCGGAACGATCACCTGCGCCCCGAGGATGGCCGGCGCCAGGGCCTGCACGGCCGGCAGCTCGGCCGCCCCGCCCAGCAGGAACACCCGCCCCGAAGCCGCCCCGGGAACGCCGCCGGCCTGGACGCCGCGGCCGCGCAGCACATCGAGCGCGTCCGCCAGGCCGCACAGCATGCCCTCGAACGCCGCCCGTGCCAGGTGCTCCGGCTTCATGCTCTCCCGCCGCAGACCTGCCAGTGTTCCGGCGGTGTGCGGGAGGTACGGCGTGCGCTCGCCCTCCAGGTAGGGGAGCAGCACCAGCCCGTGCGAGCCGGGTGTGGACTTCAGCGCCAGCGCGGACAGTCCGTCGAGGTCGGTGCCGAGCAGCTCGGCGGTGCCGCGCAGGACGCGTACGGCGTTGAGCGTGTGCACGACCGGTAGATGCATCCCGGTCGCGTCGGCGAACGAGGTGATGGTGCCGGTGGAGTCCGCCAGCGGCTCATGGTGCACGGCGAAGATCGAGCCGGAGGCGCCGAGCGACACCACCACATCGCCGAGGCCGACGCCGAGAGCGAAGGACGCGGCCATGGTCTCGCCCGTACCTGCGGAGATCAGCAGTCCCTCGGGCGTCGTCCCCGCGGGCTCGGAGGGGCCGAGCACGTCCGGAAGAGCCACCGGACGGCCCAGCGCCATCTCCACGAGATCCGGCCGGTAGGCACCGGTGGCCGCCGACCAGTAGCCGGTGCCCGAGGCCCCGCCCCGGTCGGTGGTCTGCCGGGCCGGGCGCCCCAGCAACTGCCAGACCAGCCAGTCGTGCGGCTGCAGCACGGCGGCCGTGCGCTGCGCCGCCTCCGGCTCGTTCCGCGCCATCCAGCGCAGCTTCGCCACCGGCTGCGCGGCGGTCGGCACCGACCCCACGGCCTCCGCCCACGCCGGACGCCCGCCGAGCGCGTCGATCAGATCCGCGGCCGCGGACTGCGCGCGCTTGTCGTTGCCGAGCATGGCGGGCCGTACGAGGGAGCCCTCGGCGTCGAGCGGCACGAGTCCGTGCTGCTGGGCCGACACACCGATGGCCTGCACGCCTTCGAGCACCCCGCCGGCCGCCGCCTCGCCGAGCGACATCAGCCACATCTGCGGATCGATCTCGGTCCGCCTCGCGCCGCCGGCCTCGTCCTCGCCCTGTCCTGGTTCGGGGGGATGCGGCGCGCAGCCCTGCCTGAGCACGGCACCGGTGTCGGTGTCGCAGACGACGATGCGTGTGTACCCGGAAGAGCTGTCCAGACCGGCGACTATCCCCATGCCGACAGATGATGCCGCATGCCCGGGGGGATGCGGCCGGTGAGGCACGAGGTGGGCCGGGCCCGATGATCGTCCGCCCGGCTCCGGGGAGCGGCCGGCGGGGGAGGCGGAATGCGGCCGGGCCACACGAGAGCGGGCGGCGGAGCCCGCGTTGAGAGGACGCGCCGGCGGTCACGGTCCTTCCTGCGGGCGCGGGCGAGCGCGCGTAGGAAGGGGAGGACGTGATCGTGATCACACGGTGAATGGGGTGGTGGAAAGGGGCGGAGCCGGAGCCGGCCCGGGCGGGTGGCCCGGGCCGGGGGGCGGTCTAGGTGTTCGTGGTGCCCCAGTCGTCCGCTTCCGGGGACCGCTGGTCGCGCAGGGACCGCACACGCTCCGTCACGGCGCCCGGCAGGCGGTCACCCATTTTGGAGCCGACCGATTCCGCGGCTCGCGACGCGGCGCGCCGGCCGTTCGTCGCCGCTGCCTCCGCCGCGTTGCGGACGGCCGGGTTCTGGGCGACCTGCCGGGCGGACTTCATGAGCCCCTCGTACCGCTCCCGCCCGGCCCGCGCTCCCAGCACGTAACCGACGGCGAGACCGGAGATGAACGTGAGCCGGTACCGCATGGCTTCCACCCTTCACTCGATGCGTACTGAGCGCATGCCCAGCCTGGTGGGTGCCGATGCGGATACCGATTTCGGCGCACCCCCTGGCATGCGCTAATGTATTGCTCGCAGCGAGGGAACGCCCCCGGAGAGCAATCCGGGCGGGTCCGAGCGGAGCAGTCCCCTGTAGCTCAATTGGCAGAGCAGCCGGCTGTTAACCGGCAGGTTACTGGTTCGAGTCCAGTCGGGGGAGCACAGGATGAAGGCCCCGATCGAGGGGCCTTTTTTCATGACATCACCTGGGCGGGAACCGCGGACACCGTGATCGATGTCATCCAGGCGAGGCGACTGCAGCCCACACGGGCGGCAGATCTTATGAGCAGCTATGCTGCGGCAGACGGCGCGTACAGATGTGCGCGGCGCGCCGATACGGGGCGGTAGCTCAGCCGGTTAGAGCAGCGGACTCATAATCCGTCGGTCGTGGGTTCGAGTCCCACCCGCCCCACTCGAAACCCTCTTCCCGGGAACATTCTGACGGTTCGACGGGGCCGGAGCTTTGCTCGCCCGGGGCGGCGACGCAGCACGCGCGACGACGGGGGCAGGGGGCGGGCCGCGGGAGCCCCGCAGCGGATCTCCCCGAGG
This sequence comes from Streptomyces sp. NPDC048639, assembly GCF_043199075.1. NCBI lineage: Bacteria > Bacillati > Actinomycetota > Actinomycetes > Kitasatosporales > Streptomycetaceae > Streptomyces > Streptomyces sp. NPDC048639. Next base: position 726,634 of record NZ_JBICVP010000001.1, on the reverse strand, counting down.
CGAGGACCAGTTGGTGTCCTCGGACCACCGCGCAAGCTCGCACCGCATCCCTGAGGCGCTCCGGCTCCTGCTCGGAAGGCACATCGCCGTCGGCCGCGCGCAACCGCCTCAACGGGCGTCGCGAGCGCACCCGGCGCCCGCTCCCGCACCGACGTGTGTGCTTGCGGTCAATCCTCAATCGGCGAGAAGGAGAAGTTGGTTTCTCCGTGCGCGAGCTGCCGCTCCGGTCGCAGATGATCGACCGTCAGGGGCCCCGCCCGCGCGGGGTCACGACCTCTCAAGGGTCGCCGGCGCGAGCATCAAGGGCAATGCGGCGAGGGCGAGCGCGAGTGCCGTCGCCGCCATCCCTCCACGGATCTCCCGTTTGCCCCTGAGGCCCATGTAAGCCGCGATCGGTGGGAGGACGAAACCCACGAGAAAGCTGAAGTGCCGACCCTCTTCCGTGAAGAAGAAGAGCGTGGCGCCCCACCAGGCCGGCACCGCCCCGACGCTCAGTTGGCAGCTACGGGCGAGGAAGAGCTCGAAGCCGTCGACGCACTGAAGAAGCCCATGATCCGAACTGCCTTCTCCGCTGCACCGCCCGGTGGTCGGAGCCACCGGTACCCACTCGTGGGAATCAGTCCGCCGCCGTTGGGCGGGGCCGTGCCGCGAGCAGCTCGACCAGCCGGACGACGAGCACGTCGCAGGACGACACCAGAGCCTCGGCTCAAGTGCGTCATGTCGGAAGTGCGTTTGAGCAACAAGTACTCAGGTTGACTACCCCATACCGCGGGTAACTTCGAGCCCGTTCCGTCCACGGGTCCTCCACCGCAGGGCACTTCACGGTGATCGCACCGTGGTAGCCGCGCCGCGCGTCGTGACACCCCCCATGTTCCAAGGAGAGCAATCAGCCATGTCCTACGAAGACTACGGCGGCAGCCAGACCTCGAACGACGTCCTGGTCGTCACGACCAACGAGCTTCCCGGCTTCCGTGTGGACGCCGTGGTGGGCGAGGTCTTCGGCCTCACGGTGCGTTCCCGCAATGCCGGTGCCCAGATCGGTGCCGGTCTGAAGTCCCTCGTCGGCGGTGAGCTGCGCGGTCTGACCAAGACTCTGGTCCAGTCCCGCAACGAGGCCATGGAACGCCTCATCGAGCACGCGCGTGCCCGCGGTGCCAATGCGGTCCTCGCCTTCCGCTTCGATGTTTCCGAGGCCTCCGGGGTCGGCACCGAGGTGTGCGCCTACGGGACCGCGGCCGTCGTCTCGCGTATCTGACCGGCCCTGCCGAGTCCCGCGGAGTCCGGGTGGCCACGCCGATGGGCGGCCCGGGCTCCGCGACGTGCCTCCCCGGTCCCGGCCGGTCATGATGGAAGGGTCCGGGACGCAGGGGGGACGGGCAGAAAGGGGAACGCCATGGAGCTGTTCCCGGAGATCCCGTACACCCAGTGGCGGGACACCAAGGAGACGCTGCACCGCTACACGCAGGTCATCGGCAAGATCCGCCTCGCCGCGAGTGCGCGGCGCAACCACTGGTGGAACGTGCCGTTCCATACGACCGGGCGAGGCATCACCACCCGTCCGACGGGGCAGGCCGACGGCCACCCCCTCTTCACGGTGGACTTCGACTTCGTCGACCATCAACTGATCGTCACCACACTCGACGGCCGGGCGGTCTCCTTCCCGCTCTACGGCCAGTCCGTGGCCTCCTTCTACGACAGCACCCTGGCCGCGCTCGCCGACCTGGACGTACGCGTGACCCCGGACAACCCCAGGCCCTTCGACCTGCCCGACACCGGGCGGCCGTTCGCCGAGGACACCGAGCACACGACGTACGACCCCGTGCAGGCCAACCGGTATTGGCAGGTGCTCAGTCAGGTGGCGGCGGTGCTCGAGGAGTTCGCGGCGCGCTACTCGGGGAAGGTCAGCCCGGTCCACCACTTCTGGCACACCTTCGACATCGCGCACAGCCGCTTCTCCGATGCCCATGTCGAGCAGCCGGCGGATGCCGACCCGGTGACGCGGGAGGCGTACTCGCGCGAAGTGATCAGCTTCGGCTTCTGGTTCGGGGACGACACCTTCCCCGAGCCCGCCTTCTACTCGTACACCGCCCCCGAGCCCCCGGGCCTCGCCGAGGAGCCGCTCACGCCCGCGTCCGCGCAGTGGGCGGCGCGCAAGGACAGCCATCTGGCGGTGCTGCGGTACGACGAGGCCCGTGCGGAGAGCGATCCCCGCACCGCTGTACTCGGCTTCTACGAGAGCGCGTACCAGGCAGGGGCGGGGCGTGCGGGCTGGGACACCGCCCGGTTCGCCTGTCCCGGCGGGGTCACCGACCAGCACCTCTCGGATTCGCACCCCTGAGGCGGCGGGTTCCGGTGCGGCGGGTTCCGGTGCGGGGTGTTCCGGTCAGTCGTCGGTGCGGGCGAAGATCCCTTCGAGGAGGCCGGTGGCCTGGCCCACCTCGATGAGGTAGCCGTCCGGATCCCGCATGTAGCACCGCAGTTCGGCACGGCGGTCGATGGGCGGGGTGAGGAATGCGGCGCCCTTCGCGCGCGCGGCGTCGTAGAAGCCCTGGATGTCCGCCACGCGGACGTTGAGGAAGCTGGAGACGCTGTGCGGGTCCTCCGGCGGGCGCAGCACGACATCCGGCTTGTCGTCGGTGGGGCCACCGCCGGGGTTCATGATGATCCACCCGTTGGCGACCTTGACGATGCAGGGGTTCTCCTCCAGGACGACCGTTCCGCCCAGCACGTCGGTGTAGAAGGCCCGTGAGCGCGGCACGTCGCGGACGGTGATGAAGTGCGTGAGCACCAGGCCCTCGGCCGGCGCAGGAAGGTCCTCGCGGTTCATACGCCTCTCCCGCTCATGGTGTGGCCGGACATGCACCGAGCGTAGGGCGGGGCCGGGCGGGCGGCATCCCGGCTGCCCCGCTGCCTGCGGGCCGGACCGCTCCGGCCGACCGGTCCCGCGGGCTGCCGGACGCCGGTCGAGGCCGTCGGCAATCCGGAACGGGTGCGGGGGTGATCGCCGACGGCCCCGGACCTGCTGCCCGGCGCTCACGAGGTCTCGCGGTTGCAGTGGCTGCCGGTGTCCCTGCCGGTGCCATGACCGTCAGAGACGCCAGAGGGGTGGTCGCCGCCGCCCTGCGCGACCGGCCCGGGGGCGACCGACCGGGTGCCGCCCGCCGAACTCGAGGGCGACCGGTTCGTGGTCAGCGAGCTACAGCCGGCTCTCGTCCAGCTCCTCGGCGAGGAGGTCCATCAGCAGGCCGTCGTGCCAGGTGCCGTCCGGGCCGCGCTCGTAGCGGCGCATCACCCCGACCGTACGGAAGCCCACTTTGCCGTAACTGCGGATCGCTGCGGCGTTGTCGGCGGCCGGATCGATGACGATGCGGTGATGACCGCGGTCGGCGAACAGATGGCGGGCGAGCGTACGGACCGCGTCCGTGCCCAGGCCGCGTCCGTGCACCGCGGGGTCGAGGTAGATGTCGATGCTCGCATGCCGGTAGTCCGGATCGCTCTCCTCGCCCCACTGGATCGCGCCCACGACGCGGCCCGCGGACTCGACCGCGTACGTGGTGGCCTCCGGCTCGCGCAGGTCCTCGGCCACCGAGGCCGCGAGGTCCTCCCCGCCGCCCCACCGCCGGAAGACCTCGGGTGTGCTGCGGATCCGCGCCAGCGCGGGGATGTCGGCGTCGGTCGCGGGGCGCAAGGCCACCACTGCTCCCCGGAGCGTCTCCTGCATGCTCCGAACGCTAGCGGTACGGCCGTACGGAGGGGGTCGCGCGGGGGCTTCTCGCGCTGCGCCCGCCCGCCGTCTGCGGGTCTGCTCAGCCGCCGCCCGCCGCCCGCCGCCCGCCGCCCGCCGCCCGCCGCCCGCCGCTCAGTTCAGCGTGAGCGCGTAGAGCTCGATCCGCGGGTCGTCGGGCAGGGTCACCGAGCGCAGCGTCCGGGACGGATCCAGCTCGGCCTTGTCCGCGAACAGCCGGACCGCTGGGCCGCCGGCACCCTGGCCCGCCTTGATCCGGTGCGGCATCTCCAGCGCCACGGAACTGCCGTCGGGGGCCTTGCCCGCCCAGTCGCCGACCGTGACCGGTACCTCGGCGCTGCTCCCGTCCTCGTACCGCACTGTCAGGCGGGTCGTCACCGGCCCGTCGTGCGCGGCGGCGACCAGGCGCAGTGAGGGGTGGTGGCTTGCGGGAAGCAGCAGCGTCTGGCCGCGGGCCTCGACGAAGTTCGGGGCGTTGCCGGACGGGTCGGGCGCGTCGTGGAGGACACCGTCCCAGGTGACCGGGCCGGCCTTCGGCAGCAGGTCGCCGTCGTAGCTCCAGCCCCCGCCGTCGAAGTCGCCGTCGTCCGGCCGGACGTCGGTCGCCGTGCCGTCGTGGTTGCGCTCGCCGTTGAGGCCGACCGCGCAGCTCGTGCCCGCGGTCGCCGCGCAGGTCGCGGCAGGCCGCACCTCGACCGCGGCGTTCCGGGTGACCGTGTTCGCGCCGTCGCCCGCGACGTCGATGCGGACCGGATACGAGCCGACGGGGGTGCCGGCGGGGACGGTCACCGCCAGTTCCACCGTCTTCTGCACCGGTGCGTGCCCGGACCTCACCATGAGCGGGGAGGGCGGAGAGGCTGTCACCTTCCAGCCCGGAGGCGCCTTCGGTGTCACCGAGACGCGAAGCCGGTCCGGGGCCTGGGCGAGCACATCGAGCGTCAGACGGGCGGTCCGGGCCGAGTTGCCCTGTGGCACGACGTCGGCGGGCGTACGCAGCGACGCGTCGACATGGCGACGGGTGTCGGCTCCTGCCCGGCTCACCGACGGGGGTTCGGCACCCGGCGCGGTGCCCCACGCCGAGGGCTCGGTGCCGAGCGTGTGGTTCAGGGAGCCGCCGTGTGCGAGCGAACGCCAGCCCAGCCAGGACGTCGTGACGTTCCGCCCGTCCAGCGACGCCTTCTGCACGTACCGCTTGGCGTCGCTCGCCCCCGGGGCCTTGATGTCCAGGGTCCCGCCCTGCTGGTCCCCGAAGCGCCCGATGCGCACGCTCGCCGACGGGAACTGCGGGCTGGACAGGGCCAGGAAGTCACCGCCGTTCATGGTCGGGTAGAGGCCGAGCGAGGAGAAGACGTACCAGGCCGACATGGTGCCCAGGTCGTCGTTGCCGGTCATCCCGTCCGGCCCGTCGGTGAACAGGGTCATCGCCGCCCGCACCACATCCGCCGTCTTCGCGGGCGCACCGGCCCAGTGGTAGACGTACGGGGCCAGCAGATCGGGCTCGTTGTTCGGGTTGTACGTGGGCTTGCCGTAGTAGTCGTACGGCTTGGATATCCACTCCTCGCGCGCCGTGCCCGCCGGGTCGGTGAGCAGCTTGTCGTGCGCGAAGAACGCGTCGAGCCGCTTCTCCGCCGCCTTCCGTCCGCCCATCAGCGAGACGAGCCCGGCCGGATCCTGCGGCACGAGCCACTGGTACTGGTACGCGCCGCCCTCGTGGAACTGGTGTCCCGCGGCGACCGGGTCGTACGGCGTCACCCACGTGCCGTCCGCCGTGCGCGGGCGGAAGTGGCCGGTCGAGGAGTCCCACAGGTTGCGGTACCACTGGCCGCGGCTCGCGAACATCCGCGCGTCCGCCCCGTGCCCGAGCCCGCGGGCCATCAGGGCGAGCGAGGCGTCGGCGGCCGCGTACTCCAGGGTGGACGAGGCCGGGTGGTCGCAGTCGTTGTCGCCGCCCTTGTCGGCGCAGTCCTTGCCGATCTCCAGACCGGAGGGGAGATAGCCGCGTTTCTCGTAATGGTCAACGCCCGAGCGGCCGTTGAAGGGGGAGTCGGCGGGCGGCGTGCTGGTCGCGTTCTTCCGCAGCAGCGCGTACGTCTCCTTCTCGTGCCCCTTCAGGAGCCCTTTCGACCACGCCTCGACGAGGAAGGGGGTGACCGGGTCGCCGGTCATGATGTTGGTCTCGCTGTTGGCCAGCGCCCAGCGGGGCAGCCAGCCGCCGTCCCGTCCGATGGCGAGGACCGACAGCGCGACATCGCGGGCGACTTCGGGTTGGAGAAGTTGCAGGAGCTGGTTCTGCGGGCGGTAGGTGTCCCACAGCGAGAGGTTCTGATACGGGGTGAAGCCGGAGGCGGTGTGGACGTCGTCGTCGAAGCCGCGGTAGCGGCCGTCCACGTCACCGGCGAGGTTCGGGTGCAACTGGGCGTGGTACAGCGCGGTGTAGAACGCGCGCCGCCGCTCCTGCGAACCCCCGCCGATCCGTACGGAATCGAGCTGCTTCTTCCAGGTGTCGCGGAGGGCCTCGCGCGTGGCGTCGAAGTCGTAGGAGTCCTTCGTCTCGGCGTGGAGGTTCTTCCGGGCGCCCTCGATGCCGGTGTACGACAGGCCGGTCTTCACCACGACGTCCCGGTCGGATATCGCGTCGAAGGACACCCAGGCGCCGTTGCTCCCCTCGCCCTCCGCGTCCCGGCTGCCGGGCTCGGGCTTGTCGCCGCGCCAGGTGCCGTGGGCCTTGAAGGGGCGGTCGAAGGTGGCCGTGAACCAGACCGTGTGCCGGTCGTCGCCGGAGCAGAACTTGCCCGCGCGGATGCGCCCTTCGATGGTCCGGTCGCCGACGACGTGCACCTCGGAGTCGAACACGTCCTGGTTGGCCTTGCCGGTGTTGAACATGACGTTGGCCGACCCGACGGCCGGGAAGGCGTAGCGCTGCCAGCCGGTGCGCGGGGTGGCGGTCAGCTCGGCATCGATGCCGTAGGTCTTGAGCCCCACGCGGTAGTAGCCGGGCTCTGCCTCCTCGTCGGCGTGGGAGTACGCCGAGCGGTAGTCGTCGGGGTCCACGCTGCGGACCGGGCCGGTGGTGGGCATGATCGGGAGCTCGCCCGAGACGCCGCAGCCGACTCCTGACAGATGGGTCTGGCTGAACCCGTGGATCTTGTCCTGCTGGTAGTCGTAGCCGCCCTGGCCGCCGGTGTCCGGGCTGACCTGGACCATCCCGAAGGGCGCGCTCGCGCCGGGGAAGGTGTTGCCGAAGTTCTGCGTGCCGACGAAGGGGTTCACCAGGTCGACAGGGCTGTCGGCCTGTCCGGATGCGGTCCGCATCGTACCGAGGACGTCACCGGCCAGCAGTCCGGCGACCAGCAGAACGGTCGCCACCCCCGCCGACACCGCGCGGATCCAGACTGCCCGGAGTCGCATCGGTCCACCCCTTGTACTCAGGCGCTGCCGCAGTTGCTGACAACGTTGTCCGGCCGGGTCCGCGAAACCGTTTCATGGGCCCCTGACGGTGTCAATGGGCCCGTTGTGAACGGCTGATGGCGATACGCGGACAGATGTGGTGCGTGACGGACATACCGTCTGATCCGGTACGAGTCGAGTGCTCGGTGGGTGCGGCGCGTGCGTAGGGCGCGCAGGGGAGGGGCGGTGGCCACGGCTCGGTGGCGGTGGCGGTGGCGGTTGCCGTTCCGGCTGAGGCTGGCGGCTGGCGGTTGCTGCGGCTCGCGTTCGCCACGGTTCGCCTTCGCTGCGCTCGCGGTGGCCACCGCCCACGTTGGCCACCGCCCACGCCCGCCACCGCCCACGCCCGCCACCGCTCACGTGGGCCACCGCCTACGTTCGCTACGGCTCGTCGTGCGTCAGCTCGCTCCGCGCGTCGTGCAGTCCGGCGAGGGCTTCGGCGAGGAAGCCTTCCGCGGCGTCGAGGCTGTGCCGCACCTCGCGGTCGTCGCCCATGTTGAGGTAGGCGCTGATGAGGTTCGCGGCGGCCACGGCGGCGTTGCTCGCCGCCTCCATCGCGGACGGCTCCGGCTCGTCCGCGCTCTCCGCCTGCAGGGTGTCCAGGGCGGTGCGCTGCAGGCGGTTGGAGAGAACGGCGAGGCCGAGCCCGTCGTCGCCCACCATCGCGTTCCAGCCGGCGATCAGCTCGGGCAGACCCGCCGGCGGGACCTCGGCGGGATGGATACGGGCCGCGATCTCCGTCTCGACTGTGGCCAGGAGCGCGCCCAGCAGCTCCGGCAGATCCTCGGGCCCCGGGCCCGCGGGGCGCAGCTCGGGATCGACGACGGGTTCGGCGCCGAGGCCCACCAGGGCCCGTAGCACCTGGTCCGCGGACAGTGTGTGATCACTCTCTGAACTGGTCACCCCCGGTCAACGAGCTGCCTGGCCGGCAGGTCATGCGGGGTGCACCCGGTTGCGCGGTCGCGGTCGCGGTCGCGGGGTCGCTCCGGAGCTCTCGGTCCGGCGCTCTCGGTCCGGGGCGCTCGCGGAGGTCGGTACCGGTCGTCCCGTTGGTCGGTCCCGGTCCCGGTCCCCGCTCGGGCGCGGTCGCTCGCGGAGATCAGTCGCGGTTGCTCGCGAGGTCAGTCCGGGGCGTCCCCGTTCTCCTCCGCGAGATCCTCGGTCGTACGGCCGCTGAGGACCGAGGCCGGCTGCGAGCCGACCGGGTTGAGGCGGGCGTCCGCCGTCTCGTCGGACTTCTTCACCAGGATCCAGCGTTCCTTGTCGCCGTCGCGGCCGGTCCGCGTCAACGCCCAGCCCCCGCGCAGCTTCTCGCCCTCCAGCCGGAACGAGACGTGTCCGCGCTCGACCGCCTCGGCGACCGGGAGCGGCTTGCCGCGGTGCTCGGTCCGGTTCTCGTAGTGACCCGTGTCCCACACGATGACCGTGCCCGCGCCGTACTCGCCGGACGCGATGACCCCCTCGAAGTCGACGTAGTCCAGCGGATGGTCCTCGGTCCGCAGGGCGAGCCGCTTCTCCCGCGGGTCCATGGACGGTCCCTTCGGCACCGCCCAGGAGATCAGCACGTCGTCCGCCTCCAGACGGACGTCGTAGTGCAGGGAGGTCGCGGAGTGCTTCTGGATCACGAAGCGAGGGGCACCGCCCCGGGGCTCGCCGCCCATGGGTTCGGTCGTGCGGTCGGCGTGGCGCTTGGAACGGTACGTCGTGAGCCGGTCGTCAGGGGCGTCCGCGCCACGGTCGACCGTGCCTCGGTCGTCCCGGCCCGTGCCGCTGTCCTTGGCGCTGCTCCGGCTGCTCTTCGCGGTCCTTCCGGTCTTCGCGGCCATGGTCGGCGGGTTCCCGTGCGGCATGGCCGCAAACAGGGAGGTAAGCCGCACGGGTGAGCGCTCTGGTGTATCGGCACGAAGCGTTTCGGCACGGGCGTTTCGGTGCGGGGCGTTTCGGTGCGGCCCGGCGTCGCCCGCTCACCGGCCGGGGCCGCCCTCACGGATCGAGGCGCTGGAGCAGCCCCCAGGTGAACTCCGCGACGTGGCCCCGCCGTTCGTCGGACGCCTTCGCCCCGGGCGCTGTGAAGGCGAGCCGCCAGCGCGTGGGCGCCGTGCCCTCCATCGGCGTCGCCGGGGGGAAGGCGCGGGCAACCTCGTCGATCGTGCAGCACCACGGATGCAGGTCCGCAAGGGCGTGCAGTTCGGGGCCCGGGGCTCCTGGAGCGCGGACCAGCCATTCGTTCCACACCTGGCCTCCGGGCCCGGTGACCACCTCGAAGCGCAGATCCGGCCACAGCGGCAGCCGCCAGCGGAGCGCCTCGCAGTCGAGGTCACCGATCCGCCGGGGGAGGACCCCCTCGGGCGGGCCGAGCGCCGAGCGGTAGCGCTGGACTCCGGGGCGTGCTCCGCGGGCATGTCCCCGGGCCTGCCAGACGCGGTTCGCCTCGCGCATCTCCGCCTTGCCGACGCCGAGTTCGCGCAGCGCGTCCTCCACCAGCCCCGGCTGGTGGTCGGCCATGCGCCGTAGCAGGACGAGCGTGAACTCCAGAGAGCCGAAGGGGCCGGAACCGGGACGGGACGTGGAGGTCATCGCCCCAGTCTCCACCGTGCCCCTGACACAGCAGGGGTGATGGTGGGCGCGGAGGCGCGTTCACCAACCCTCGGTTCCTGCCCTGAGGACGGGAACGGCACGGAGTTGACGCAGCGACGGTGCGGGGCGAGGGGGCGACGCAGCAGTCCGTGTTCCACGCCCTGGCTCCGTCGGTACGGGTGGTGGCCCGGCAGGACGAAGCACGACAAGAGCGCGGCCGGTCGCGCCGCAGAATGCGCTGTGCACCGCGGAGCCCGGCCCGCCCCGCCGCCGTCCGAATCGAGCTTGATCAGTGCGATGTCCGTCAGGCGCAGATCTTCCAGGAGGTCGTCCTGGGGACGCAGCCGCACGTCCAGCGGCGTGCCGGTGGACCTCGTACCGCACCAGCGGAGACACCCCGCGGGCATCGGGCCCGATGGACAGCAGCCACAGCGACGGCCCTCCCGTGCGGCCTGCGGCGACAGCCTGGACGACTGTGGCGTTTGGCGTTTGGCGTGCGTGGGAGGCGAGTTGGTGGATCAGGCGGGTACACATCCGACGGTGACGACGCGGTCGGCGGGGCGACGCCTCGCGCGGCTTCCTGGCGTGCGGACCCGCCCACGCGCGACGGCTGTCCGAACTCTGCCGGACCGGCTGGAGATGCGAGGCGGTGCACCGGAAGTGGCGGGACGATTCGGGGCGCACCCCCGACGATCCGCTACCTGCTGCGCCGGATCCGCGCACTGTGGGGGTACGGACGTGGACGATCCGGACCGCCGCTTCGAACCGGAACGTGTATGGAGGACCCAGCGGTTGCGGGCCGAACGACCGGGCTGTGCGCTCCGGTGGCGTCGGTCCACCGGCGGAGCGGCCGCCGGCGGAGCGGCTGCCCGCCCGGCGGCTCGGATCACCCTTGCGTTCCTGCGGGGGTGTGCCGCTCCGCCGGCTACGTGTTCGTCCCCTCTACGGGGCGGTTGGTGCGCCGGTCTCCCCAACGCCCGGTCTCCCCAACGCCCGGTGGTCCTGTCGGACTCGTGATCCTGCCCGACGCACTGTCGGTCGGTCCGGGGACAACGGTCGCTCTGCGGAGACGCGTGCCTGTCTGCGGCGACGGTTAGCCCGTTCTGTCTGCATCCGTCTGCCCGGCACGCCGGCCAACACGGAATCCTCACAAGAGACCGATGCCATCGTTACCGACGAGGCCATAACCTGCGGTCGCCATGAACTACTGCTCTTTCTGCCGACGACACCTCAACGGGGCGCTGTCCTGCCCGGGGTGCGGCAGGTTCATGGAGGACATGCTTCCTCCGCCTGCCCCGTCCGCGGCTGAAGAGGAGTCCATACCCGAGTCCCGCTCCCCGGCGCCCGCGGGCCGACGAGCCCACCGCCGCACCGCGCAGGCTCGTAGGGCCGCGCCGCGCGGGCGCCGCGCCCGCCGGGCCCGACGGGGCCCCCGCCTCGTCGTCGTCAGCGGCGCCGTGCTCGGATTCACGCTCCTCACCCTGGCGGTCGCCGAAGTCGCCACGGAGGGTGCCCTGTCCACCTCCCTGACGGACGAGGAGTCCTCGACCGTGTCCGAGGACGGGAATGGTGTCGGGGCCGATGCCACCGGCAGCGTGAGCCCTTCCGGGAGCGACGCGTCCAGCGCATCCCCGTCGAGCAGCGGGAGCGCGGACAGTCGGAACGCCAAGGACAAGAAGAAGGCCAAGAAGTCGCCGAGCCCCAGCGCCTCGTCGGACGGCTCCACCGCGACGGCCACGGGCGAGGTCTCCGCGCCGCCCCCTGCGCCCCGGCCCACGCAGCCCCGGAACCCGGACCCGCAGCCGACGACATCCAGTGCGCCGCCACCACCGGATCCCCAGCCGACGTGCACGCGATTCCTCTGGTTCTGCACCTGAGGCCCTGCACAGCGATTGCCGACCTGAGGCCCCGCACAGCGATTGCCGACCTGAGGCCCCGCACAGCGCCTGCCGGCGCGTGAGCCATGCGCGTGCCCGTATGCGAGCCGGAGGGGTTACCTGGACTTGAGTCGTCAGGCGCTGACTCGTGCCTGAGGTACGGGGTGCGTACTCGAGCCCGGCTCTCGCCCGTGCCCGCTCCATCCCGTACTTGAGCCCGGTGCTGCCCGTCCCCGTGCCCGTATCCGAACCCGGCCCTCGCCCGGGCTTGGCCCCGCGACCTGTGCCCGAACCCGGCCCTCTACCGTGCCCGTGCCTGGCCCCGACCTGTACCCGATGTCCGGGCGAGCCTTCCTGGGCCCGTCCCGGCCGTCACTGCCCGTACCCGAGGTGCCGGGCGTGGTGACGTGAGGGGGCTCAGTCTCCGGCAGCCGCCGCCGCGGCCGTGCCGGCCTCCTCGCCCAGCATTCTGCGGAGCAGATCCCGCAGCATCGTCCGCTCGACCGTCGTGAGTTCGGCGAGGGGTTCGCGCGCGAAGTCCAGAGCGTCGCCCAGCCGTGACGCGGTCTCACGGCCCTGGTCCGTCGGGGCGGCGAGCTTGACGCGGCGGTCGGCCGGGTCGGGGCGGCGCTCGACGAGCCCCCGCGCTTCCAGCCGGTCGACGATGCCCGTCACGTTCGACGGCTCGCACTTCAGGCGCAGAGCTATCCGGCGCATCGGCATCGGCTCATGGGAGAGGAGTCCCAGCACACGCGCCTGCGCTCCGGTGAGGGAGTGCTTGGCGGCGGCGTCCTCGTACTCCTCGTAGTAGCGAGCCACGACGGTGCCGATGAGCTCGACGACTTCGAGGGTCAGGGGATCGGGACGTGGGGCCATGGCAACCAGAGTACCCGGTTACTTGACAACATGAAACATCCAGGCGCATGGTTGTTTCAGTTGATGAAACATTGCCGCGGTGAAACTGCGGCTGGAGGAGGCACCGCACCATGTCCGAACTGCCGAAGACCGGCCGGGAATGGCACCTCACGGCTCGCCCGCACGGCTGGCCGAAGCCCGAGGACTTCGCCCTGCGCGAGGCCGAGATCCCCGCCCCCGGTCCCGGCCAGATCCTGGTCCGCAACACCCACATGTCCGTGGACCCCTACATGCGCGGCCGGATGAACGACACGAAGTCCTACGTACCGCCGTTCCAGCTCGACCAGCCCATGGAGGGCGGCGCGGTCGGCGAGGTCGTGGCTTCGAACGCCGATGACATCGCCGTCGGCGACCACGTGCTGCACGGTCTCGGCTGGCGTGAGTACGCGGTGCTGGACGCCCGGCACGCGGCGAAGGTGGACCCCGGGCTCGCCCCCCTCCCCGCCTACCTCGGTGTCCTGGGCATGCCCGGTCTCACCGCCTACGCCGGACTGCTGGAGGTCGCCTCCTTCAAGGAAGGCGACGCCGTCTTCGTGTCCGGTGCGGCCGGTGCGGTGGGCAGCCAGGTCGGCCAGATCGCCAAGCTCAAGGGCGCCTCGCGGGTCATCGGCAGCGCGGGCTCCGACGAGAAGGTCAGGCTGCTCGTCGAGGAGTACGGCTTCGACGCCGCCTTCAACTACAAGAACGGCCCGGTGGAGGAGCAGCTCAAGGCAGCCGCTCCCGATGGCATCGACGTCTACTTCGACAACGTCGGCGGCGACCACCTCGAAGCCGCGCTCTCCACGCTCAACGTCCACGGCCGCGCCGCCCTCTGCGGAATGATCGCGCAGTACAACGCGACCGAGCCGACCCCGGCGCCGCGCAACCTCGCCCTGGTCATCGGCAAGCGGCTGCGGCTGCAGGGTGTGCTCGTGCGCGACCACGCCGCGCTCCAGCCGGAGTTCGTGCGCGAGGTGTCCGGCTGGATCCGCTCCGGCGAGCTGCAGTACCGCGAGACCGTGGTGGAGGGAATCGACCACGCGGTGGACGCCTTCCTCGGCATGCTCCGCGGCGAGAACGTGGGCAAGATGATCGTCTCGTTCGGCGACTGACCGACCGGCCCAACGGCTTCCGTACGGGAGGTTGTTGGGGCCCGTGTGCGGGCCCCGGCCCGCACACGGGCCCGCCGCGACGCGACCGGCGGGCCACCCCTCGGGGACGAGGCGGCCCCTCGGCGCAGGCAAGCCGTGCATGACAGCGGCCTTCCGCGTTACGACCGTGGCCTTCCGCGTTACGACCGCGGCTTCCCGCGCCAGGCAGGGCGGGAGGCCGCGGTCGGCGCACCGCGGCCGGCCGGTCCCGCGGCGCCGGTCGCCGCACGCACGGTGGTTGCCCGCGCCGCACGGGTCAACGGCACCATCGCGCTCAGCGCGACGGTGCCCGCCGATTCGACGACGAGTGTCGTGGTCACCCAGGGGGCGTCGACCGACTCGGCGAAGCCGAAGAGACCGGTGGTCAGACTGAGCACCAGCGCAGCCAGCGTCCCCGCCGTGAACAGCGCACCGAACGCGGCGACCCATGCCAGCAGACGGACGGCGGTGACCAGCAGGGCCACGGCCAGCAGCCCGCCCACCACCGCGTTGATCAGGAACAGCTCGCCGATCGTGTCCAGACTCCCGTAGCCCTCGCCCCACAGGTGCGCATGGATTCCGGCCATGGCCCCGGTCAGCCCGGCACCGGTGAGGCGCAGAGCCATGAGCGTGCCGGCGACGATCCGCATCTCAGTCTCACCTTCAGTAACCGCCGCCCGGCGAGCTCGAATCCTTCGCGGCGCCCACGGTGATCTGGGTCCTCATGCCCAGGTCGGCGTGCGAGTCGACCGGGCAGAAGACCTTGTACGTGCCCTTCTCCAGCGTCACCTTCAGATCAGCTGTCTGCCCGGGCATGAGCGTCATCGTCTTCTGCTCGCCTCCTGGACCCTCGACCTCCAGCGCGTGGTCATGGGTTCCGCTGTTCTTGGCCACGAACGTGTAATTCCCGGCTGTGAACGTCTTCTTCGACAGCGCCAGCGTGAAGTCCTTCATGTCCACGTTCACCCGCGTCGCCGTCTTGTCGCCGTTGCCGGACGACGGGGATGTGGTGTCCGTGTTCCCGCCACCGCCGTAGCCGCCGCCCCCGCACGCGACGAGGACGCCCGCGAGCACTCCGCCCGCGACCCCCAGCGCGGCACTTTTCCCGCCCCTCACCGTCATCGCCATGACTCCGCCTTTCGCGAGCGCGCCGGCCGGCCGGCGCCGCCGGTCGCTCCTGTCCCGGCTTCCCGGCTCTGCGGCAGTCCTGCCAGTGGTTACGCACAAGCGGCGCCATGGGATTGCCCGGAGACGCCTCGGCACGAGGGAGGAGAGGCTCCGGCACGAGGAAGCAGAATCCGGCCCGCCGGGCGAGCGCGTCAGCGGGAGCGAGAATGGAGGTGTGACACCCACGCGGGGCGATCGGACCGGCAATCCCTCCGCCCGGCCTGGCCGTATCGAGTGATATGAGGATGGGCCTTCCCCTGGGCCGAGCCGCGGACGAAACGCTGCTGGCCGGACTCACGACAGGCGACCCCGAGATCGCCGTCGCCTTCGTGCGCCGCTTCCAGCGCACGGTCTACGGTGTCGCGATCGCTGTCGTCGGTGACCCGCAGCTCGCCGAGGACATTGCCCAGCAGACCTTCGAACGGGCATGGCGGCATGCCCAGATGTACGACTCACGACGCGGCTCGGTGAAGACCTGGCTGACGACCATCGCGCACAACCTGGCGATCGACACCGTCCGCGCCCGCAGGTCCACCCCCGTCGCCCCCGAGGACCTCGACGCCCTCCTCGACATCGTCGGGACCGAGACCCCCGAGCAGCGTGTCGTCGCCGCCGAGTCGGCCCGCCGTGTCCGTACGGCGTTGGCGGCTCTCCCTCGTGAGCAGGCCAGGGCGCTGGCGATGGCCGGTATCTACGGCATGACCGCTCAGCAGGTCGCGGAATCCGAGCACATCCCCCTGGGCACGGCCAAGACGCGGATCAGGGCCGGCATGGCGAAACTGCGCACCGCCCTCGCCGCGGCGGAACCGAAGCGAGCCGGCCATGAATAACCGCGCCCGCCCCTACGACGACGACCCCGCCCGCGGCGGAGGCATGACGTGCGAGGAGCTGAGGAACGGCCTCGGCACCGAATTGGCCCTGGGCATCCTCCCCGCCCAGGAGCGGGGTGCGGCCATCGCCCACCTGGACCGCTGCCCCGGCTGCCGCGAACACATCGAGCAGCTCACCCTCGCCGCCGACGGTCTGCTGGGACTGCTGCCCGGAAGCGAGCCGCCCGTCGGATTCGAGAAGCGCGTCCTCGGCCGTCTCGAGGTCCCGGGGAAACGGCAGCGTCTGCAGCGCAGACGTCACCGGCTCCGGCTCGCCGCAGCTTCCGCCGCCATCGCCGCCGCCTTCGGCTTCGGCGGCTGGGCGATCGGTGCCGCCACCGCCGGTTCCCCCGCCCCCACCGCCTCCGCCCCCGCCACCCAACACGGACTGCTCCAGGCCGACTTGACCAGCGACGGGCAGCGGGTCGGCGAAATCTTCGCCCACCCCGGTTCGCCCGGCTGGGTCTACATGTCGGTCGCGCTCGACGGCTACGGCACCTCGGGTTACGGTCAGTCGCCCCCCACCGGCAAGGTCACCTGCCAGCTCGTACGCGAGGACGGCACAACGACGGACGTCGGCACGTACACGCTCAAGGACGGCCACGGCTACTGGGGCGGCCCCGCACCCGTCGACGCCGACACAGTCTCCGGCGTCCGTCTGGTCGCCGAGGACGGCGCGGTCCTCGCCACCGCCCACTTCGACGCGGCGGGCCGCTGACAATTAGGCTGCCCCCCATGGGCGACCTCGGGCTCGGTATCCGCTATTTTATCGACGGGCAGCGCTGGGTGGCCCGGCACGGCCGCTGGTGGGGATTCGGGCTGCTGCCCGGGCTCATCACCCTCGTGCTGTACGTCGCGGCTCTCGTCGGCCTCGGCTTCTGGGCCGGCGATCTGACCGCCTGGGCCACGCCGTTCGCCGATGACTGGGGATCGCCCTGGCAAGGCGCCTTCCGCGGTTTCCTCACGGCCCTCCTGTTCGCGTTCGGCCTGCTGATCGCCGTCGTCTCCTTCACCGCGGTGACCCTGCTGGTCGGCCAGCCCTTCTACGAATCGCTCTCCGAGCAGGTCGACATTTCCGAGGACGGCTTCGCCCCCGAGTCCGGACTGCCGCTCTGGCGCGAGCTGTTGATCTCCGCCGCCGACAGCCTCTCGGTACTGGCGCGTGTCGCCCTCTACGGTGTGCTGCTCTTCGCCCTCGGATTCGTCCCCCTCATCGGCCAGACCGTTATCCCGGTCCTCGGATTCTGCGTCACCGGTTTCTTCCTCGCGGAGGAGCTAACCGCCGTTGCCCTCCAGCGCCGCGGCTTCCGCCTCAAGCCGCGACTGGCTCTGCTGCGCCGTCGCCGCATGCTGACACTCGGGTTCGGCGTTCCGGTGGCGGTGCTCTTCCTCGTGCCCGTGGCCGCGGTCTTCCTGATGCCCGGCGCGGTCGCGGGAGCCACGCTCCTGGCTCGCGACCTTGTGGGGGCGGACGACCGGCCAGGCGAGCCCGACGAGCAAGACGGCACACCCGAAGCCCTGACCACCAAGCCGCCCACGCCTTTCCAGGGCTAGGGTCCTTCGACGGGGCGTGCTGCTCGCGGCGTCTCGTAGGGCACCTGACTGCGTTGGCGTCGCGTTGGCGGAAGTCGTCCGACTACGCCCGGCACGAGGCGCCGACCCGTCTTGCGCGGGTCCCCCGGATACCGCCGGGAGGTTCCCCCGCACCAGACGCCGCTTCGCGGTCGGACGCTCTGCGTGACGAGAGACCCTGACCCGCCCCGTACGACGATGCGCCTCTTCGCGGCCGTCGTGTTCGTCCACGAAGCGGACGCCGTCCTCGGCCCCGCCCTGGAACCGACCTGGGCCGGGCGGCCCACTGTGAACTGCGCCGCCGCCCCGGCAGCCTGAGCGCCCGCGCTCGATAGCGCCCTTCACAGCGCGGGCCATGCGCTCGCCCGGCCGGCACGCACAGGGGCCGCCCCGCGTCGCCCTGCCGCCCCGGTCACCAGAGGCGGCCCATGCGCGACGTCAGCCCCTGGGCAGGGTGCCCGCCCCCGTCCGTATCACCGCCCGCACCTGTTCGGTGATCGCCAGCCGGTTCCGCACGAAGTCCGGATCGGTGATCTTCCCGGTGGCCGGATCCGTGTTGTCCGCGCCGAACTGCAGGACCGGCGTGTGGAGATGACCGCCGGGGACGGCCAGTCCGAGCGCGTCGCGCAGCAGGGTCGCGCGGTAGGCGATCTCGTTCGACAGATAGTTGCCGCCGCCGCCCGCGCGGGCCGTCGAGCCCTCGGTGGGGCCGTCGGGCCGGTCCACCGGCTCCGTCCCACCGGCCGGGATCTCCGTGACGGCCGTGTTGTCGTTCACGGGGAAGTCACCGGTGTCCGCGTCCACGATCGCCCGGTAGGGCAGGCTGGTCGTCGTCCACTGCGGCTGTGGCTCCACCGTCGGGATGCCGTCCGGAACCGGCACGGTCTCCGTACGCGACACATTCGCATTGTCCGGATAGCCGCCGCGCCAGGCCCCGTTGAAGCGCTCGACGTCGAAGCGCCCGACCCGACCCTGGCTGACCGTGGTGAACATGTCGACCTGCTGCGGCCCGCTCCTGAAGTGCGGCAGCAGGGTGCGCTCCACCGTGCCCTCCGCGAAGTCCCCCCAGCGCACCGGGAAGACGGCGGTCTCGATCCGCGCGGGCCCCGAAGCCGTACGGATCGTGGTCCCGTCGAGCGCGAGCGCGGCTGCCCCCGACGGGTTGCTGCGGCGGATGTCCGCGTCCAACTGGAACGGGTCGAACCCCGTGACCACGATGCGCTTCACCTGGCGCCCCGTCGGCAGATCGATGGAGTCCTGGCCGCGCGAGGTGCGCTCGAGACGCGCGATCAGCGCCGTGCGCTGTGCGTCGGACATCTCGAAGGAAGGGGACCACTCCCGCAGCGCCTTGCTCATGCCCAGCCGTGCCCAGTAGAGCGGCCGGTCGTCGTCCCGGCTCAGATCTCCGCCCGCAGGGCCGCGGCCCTGCACACGGTCGACCGCCCGTCCCCACAGCTGCGTGCCGGAACGGTCGGCGAGCCGCGCGGCATCGCGATAGGAGCCCGCGCCGTCCAGTGCTTGTGCGAACTCCGGCGCTACCGCGTCGAATCCGCTGCGCCGGAGGATTTCCTGAGGCGCCTCCTTCGCCAGCCGCTGCTCCTCGACCGTGAGCGCGGCGATGCCGGCGGTCCCAGCCGGTGGAGCGGCGGGGGCTGCCGAAGCCATGGGCGCGCAGAGCGCCAGTACGGCACCGGCACCGAGCAGAACCTTGCGGGCGTCTGTCCATCTCATGGCTGAGGTCTCCTCCAACTCCGCAGTGGGACGGGGACGACTTCACCACACCGTCCCGACCTCCGTCACCACCTGTGGATAACCCGAGTGACCCGCGTGCCATCAGCGCGTCGTCGCCCCCCTTTCCCATCCGCCCCGCCGGGCCTGGAGTCGGCTCCGGCGAACCCAACTCGCCACCGTGGCAGGGAACTCGGTACGTGCCGATCAGCCGCAGCCGACATCAGCCGGTCCCAGGCATCAGTCGGCCCCAGGCATCAGTCGGCCCCGGTGCCGGCTCACCCAGGTATGAACCTGGCCCGGTGCCAGCCCGCCCACGTATCAGGCCCACCCCGCTCAGGCCCACCCCGCTCAGGCCCACCCCACTCAGCCCACCCCGCCCGGCGCAGAGCGCCTCGACGTTCAGCCGTCCGCGCCCTGCCGGAACAACGCGACCAGAGCACGGAATGCGGCGGACATGTCCACCCGCTCCGGGTCCAGCAGCCACTGGAACTGCATCCCGTCCATCACTGCCACCATCAGCGGTGCGGCCTCCTCCGGCGTCAGCCCTCCGGGCAGTCGGTCGCCGAACTCGCTGCGCAGCGTGGCCGCCATGCCCTCGCGCACCGATTCATAGCGGCGCCGGAAGAAGTCCTGCGCCGGGTGAACCTCGGTCACGCTCTCGCCGAGCAGGGCGGAGAAGGTCTGGACGATGCCGGGCCGTGTCGCGTTGTACTCGACCAGCGAGGTGTAGAGGTCCAGCGGCCACGGCTCCACGCCGGGCGCCGAGGCGTGCTGGGTGTCCCAGTCGTCCCGTGCTTCCAGCACGGCGATCAGCAGTGCTTCCTTGGTCGGGAAATAGTGCAGCAGACCCTGCTGGGTGAGGCCGACCCGATCGGCGACGGCGCTGAGCGATGCGCCGCGGTATCCGCGCTCGGCGATGACGGCCATGGTCGCCCGCAGGATCGACTCGCGCCGTTCCTCACCGCGCGCCTCGCGCCCGCTGCCTCGTCGTCCCGGCTGCCACTGCTCCGCCACGCGCCCGAGCCTAGCCTCCGAGTGAACATAACGAAATGAGGACGACACCTACCGCGCGCACGGTCCGCGAGGTCAGGATGGCGTGCGTCCACCCCTGACGAACCGCACCACCCCCCGAGGAGGTCGACGATGGTCACGCAGGACGCGGCAGACACCCCGGCAACGGGAACACCGAGCGACGCGGCGCGCGAGGCCGCCGTCGAGAACGCGCTCGGCAAGCTGGACCTGGACGCCAAGACCCGTCTGCTCGCCGGTCAGGACACGTGGTCCCTGCCCGCGTTCCCCGAGATCGGTCTGCGCTCGCTCGTCATGTCGGACGGACCCGTCGGCGTACGCGGCGTGCGCTGGACCGCCGCCGATCCCTCGGTCGCTCTCCCCAGCCCCACAGCCCTGGCCGCGACCTGGGACCCGTCGCTCGCCCGCCGCGCCGGCCGGCTCCTCGCCCAGGAGGCACGCCGCAAGGGCGTGCACGTCCTGCTGGCGCCCACGGTCAACCTGCACCGTTCGCCGCTGGGTGGCCGCCACTTCGAGTGCTACTCCGAAGACCCGTACCTCACGGCCGCGATCGGCACCGGCTATGTGCGGGGCGTGCAGGACGGCGGTGTCGGCACCACCGTGAAGCACTTCGTCGGCAACGACGCCGAGACCGAGCGCTTCACCGTGAACAACACGATCCCGCCGCGCGCCCTCCGCGAGCTCTACCTCGCCCCGTTCGAGGCCATCGTCAAGAACGCCCACCCCTGGGGCATCATGTCCGCCTACAACGGGGTCAACGGATCCACGATGACCCAGCACGCCGCGCTCCAACTCGGCGTGCTGCGCGGTGAGTGGGGCTACGACGGCGCCATCGTCTCCGACTGGATGGCCGCCCGCGACACCGCGGGAGCCCTGAGCGGCGGCCTGGACGTGGCCATGCCCGGCCCCCGCACCGTCTACGGCGAGGCCCTCGCCACCGCCGTACGGGAAGGCCGCGCCGAGGAGTCCGCCGTCGACGCCGCCGTACGGAACGTGCTCCGGCTCGCCGCCCGTACCGGCGTCCTCGACGCCGCCCCGCCCGCGGTCGACCCCGCCGACCTCCCCGCCGACCTCGACGGTGACGCCCTCGCGCGCGAGATCGCCCGCCGCTCCTTCGTCCTCGTCCGCAACGAGCGCGCGACGCTGCCGATCGACCCTGCCCGTACCGGCAGCGTCGCCGTCATCGGTGCCGCCGCCCGTGACGCCCGGATCCTGGGCGGCGGCTCGGCCGAGGTCTTCCCCGCCCACGTCGTCTCCCCGCTGGAGGGGCTGCGGGCCGCGCTCCCGGAGACCGTCGCTGTCTCGTACGCGATGGGCGCCGACCCCAGCGACGAACTGGCCGTCGCGGGCCAGGGGTTCGAGCTGCGCGCCGTCTGCCGGGACGCCTCGGGCCGCGAACTCGGCGGTGAGCCGCTGCCCAGCGGACTGGTGCACTGGCTCGGCGACTTCCCCGACGGCGTCCGCTTCGAGGACCTGCACACCGTCGAGATCACCGGCACGTTCACCGCGCGCGAGAGCGGCGCGCACGCCTTCGGTACCCGGGGGCTCGGCGGCTTCACCCTCACCGTCGGAGGCCGGAGGCTCTTCGAGGGCGTCGAGGAGCCCGCCGATGAGGGCGACCCTTTCGAGGCGTTCCAGGGCACTCCCGTCCCGCGCGGCGAAGTGGAGCTGACCGCGGGCGAGTCGGTGGAGGTGTCGCTGGTCTGCACGATCGCCAAACTTCGCGAGGCCCCCATGTCCGCCGTCGCCTGCGCCCTGGTCCACGGCGAGCCCGTACGCGATCCGGACACGCTCATGGAGGAGGCTGTCGCCGCGGCCTCCGGCGCCGACACCGCCGTGGTGGTCGTCGCCACCACCGAGCGTGTGGAGAGCGAGGGCTTCGACCGTACGAGCCTCGCGCTCCCCGGCCGCCAGGACGAGCTCGTACGCCGTGTCGCCGCCGTCGCGCCCCGCACGGTCGTCGTCGTCAACTCCGGCTCCCCGGTGGAGCTTCCGTGGCGCGACGAGGTCGACGCCGTGCTGCTGGGCTGGTTCCCCGGGCAGGAGGCCGGCGCGGCCCTCGCAGACGTCCTCCTGGGCGACGAGGAACCGGGCGGCCGACTGCCCACCACCTGGCCGGTCGCCCTGGCCGACGCTCCGGTCACGCGCGTCGAGCCCGAGGGCGGCGAACTCCTCTACGAGGAAGGCGTGTTCATCGGCTACCGGGCATGGCAGAAGGAGGACCGCACCCCCGCCTACCCCTTCGGCCACGGCCTCGGCTACACCACCTGGGACTACGAGAGTCTCGACCTCTCCACGACCGACGCCACCGCCACGGTCCGGCTGCGCAACACCGGGACGCGCCACGGCCGCGAGGTCGTCCAGATCTACCTGGCCCCGGACAGCGGCGGCTCAAGCCCGCCGAAGCGGCCCGCCCGCTGGCTCGCCGGCTTCGCCACCGTCGAAGCCGGCCCCGGCGAGACCGTCAGCGCCGACATCCCTCTGCCGCGCCGCTCGTTCGAGATCTGGGACGAGAGGACGGATGCTTGGCGCCTTCTCTCCGGCACATATGTGGTGGAGGCGGCGCACTCGATCGCCGACCGGCGGTTGCGCGCCCGCCTCCACGTGGAGCGGTGACGCCGGGTGTGCGGCGAGGAGCCGGTTACGCCACCGGCTCCTTCGCCGTGATCCGGCGGTAGGCCATCTCGGCGAGCCGCTCCTGGCCGTTCTTGCTCGGATGGAACCAGTCCCAGGGGCTGAGCTGCTTGCCGCTGAAGCGGTAGCGGAAGACCTCCCCGCCGTCGTACCGGCACCGCGGGTCCTTGCCGCACACTTCCTTGAGCGCGGAGTTGTACGCCACCACCCGGTCGTACACCTGCTGGCGGCGGGCCACCGACGCCTTGTCCAGGGCGTCCGGCTCGCTCAGCATCGAGGCGCAGATGCCGAGCTTCCACACCTGTTTGCCGAACGGGTTCTGCCGGCCCTCGCTCCACAGCCGCTTGAGGTCCGGAACACTCGCCACATACACCTGCGTCTTGGGCAGCGCGCGCCGAAGGGTGCGCAGAGCCTTCTCGAAGTCGGACCGGAAGTCGGCGGCCGGGGTCATCAGGTCGGTGCTGTCGCGGCACGCGTCGTTCGCCCCGACCATCACCGTCACCAGGTCCGGCCGGTCGGACACCGCCGCCGAGACCTGGCGCGGAAGGTCGTCCATACGGGCACCGGACCGCGCGTGGTTCCAGCTGCTGCGCCCCGGGTTCTTCAGCATCCGCTGCGCCAGGCTGCCGACGCCGGGGTCCGTGCCCGTCGCCCAGGACACCTCGGGGCAGTCGGTGAGGACGCCGCAGGCGTCGAAGCCGCGCGTGATGGAGTCACCCAGAGCAGCGATGGAGCGAGGGCTCGTGTCCCACTGAGGGGTGGGTTTGGGACTGGGCCGGCGGGACGCCTCCGCGGCCCCTCGGGCGGGCCCGTCATCGCCCTCGCCGACTGCGAACCAGACGACCCCGCCGGTCCCGGCCAGCACCGCTCCCGCCACGAGCGCCGCGACAGTGCGGCCCCGGCGCTCGCGCCGGGGTGCGCGCGGTTGTGCGCGCTCGTGGGTTCCCCTCATCCGTGTGCTCCCCTCCAGCGGTAGCAAGGGTTCCGCTCCGCTTTCACACCTGGGGGACGTATCGGCCCGCTCGGACGTTCCCCGATCGGAGGCCCGTGGCGTCCCGGCGGGTGAAAGCTTCGCCGATATCCGCTCGGGACCGACGGTACGTCACACCTGGCCCTCCGCCGCACGGTAGCTTTTCCCCGTGGCGTCGGGACGCTGCGTCTCGGGGAAACAGCGACCTGACGACCCGTCGAACCAGAGGAGCGTGCGCTTCCCGGCAAACTCGGGAAAACTACATCGCGTCACATGTTGTCCCTTTTGGCAAGAATTGCTCTCCGTAGTGTTTACTTCATGTGACCTCGGGAGCTGGTTCGGAAGGGACCCGTGGGGCAGGATGTCAAGTGCTGTCCCGGACACGACCGGTACGGGCACGAGGCCGCTGGGGAAGGCGAACCTCGTCCCACACTGGAGGTCCCGGTGACGACACGTGGAGTTCTCTACGTTCACTCCGCACCGCGTGCGCTGTGCCCGCACGTCGAATGGGCCGTCGCGGGCGTTCTCGGCGTGCGCGTAAGCCTCGACTGGATCAGGCAGCCCGCCTCGCCCGGGACATGGAGGGCCGAGTTCTCCTGGCAGGGCGAGCCGGGCGCGGCGTCCAAGCTGGCGTCCGCCCTGCGCGGCTGGCATCTGCTCCGCTTCGAGGTGACGGCCGAACCCTGCCCCACCGCCGAGGGCGAGCGCTACAGCTCCACACCCGACCTCGGCATCTTCCACGCCGTCACCGGCATCCACGGCGACATCCTGATCCCGGAGGACAGGTTGCGCGCCGCGCTGGCCCGGGCCGGGCAGGGCGAGACCGACCTGGAGGCCGAGATCGCCAGGCTGCTCGGCAAGCCCTGGGACGACGAGCTGGAGCCGTTCCGGTACGCGGGGGAGGGCGCACCGGTCCGCTGGCTGCACCAGGTGGTCTGAGCACCCGGGTGGTGCGACGGCCGCGCGATGCGCCGTTCTGTGCCCGGGGCGGGCCCTGCGCCGTAGCGTGCCCTCATGCCTGACACCACATCAGTGGCCGTTCTCGGAACCGGCATCATGGGCGCCGCGATGGCCCGCAGCATGCGCCGTGCGGGACTGGACGTCCGCGTCTGGAACCGCACCCGCGCCAAGGCTGAACCCCTGGCCGCCGAAGGGGCCCGTATCGCCGACGACCCCGCCGCGGCCGTCGAGGGCGCCGACGTCGTCCTCACCATGCTCTACGACGGCTCGGCCGCGCTCGCCACGATGCGCACGGCCGCCTCCGCCCTGGGGCCCGGCACCGTATGGGCCCAGTCCACGACCGCGGGCCTCGACGCCCTCGAGCCGCTCGCCGCTTTCGCGGCCGAGCACGACCTGTTGTTCGTCGACGCGCCCGTCCTCGGAACCCGACAGCCCGCGGAGCACGGGCAGCTCACCGTCCTCGCCGCGGGGCCCGAGGAGGCCCGTACCGTCCTGGCGCCCGTCTTCGACGCCGTCGGCAGCCGTACGGTCTGGGTGGCGGAGGACGGTGCGAGCGGAGCCGCGACCCGGCTCAAACTCGTCTGCAACAGTTGGGTCCTGGCCGTCAACAACGCCACCGCGGAGGCGCTCGCCCTCGCCGAGGGCCTGGGCGTCGAACCGCAGGGCTTCCTCGACGCCATCGAGGGCGGGACGCTCGACTGCGGCTACCTCCGCGTCAAGGCCGCGGCCATGATGTCCGGCGACTTCACGCCCAACTTCACGGTGACGACGGCAGCCAAGGACGCCCGGCTGATCGTGGAGGCGGGGGAGCGGGCCGGGGTCCGGCTCGACCTGGCCGCGGCCGGCGCCGAGCGACTGCGCCGGGCAGGGCAACAGGGCCACGGCGACGAGGACATGGCGGCGAGCTGGTTCGCGAGCTTCCCGGAGTGACGGCGTTCCCGGAACCCCGGTCCCGGGTGACAACGCAACGGCCCCTGCCCGGTGCAGCGCACCGGGCAGGGGCCGTGACGCGTCGGATCAGACGGTCCTGAAGGCCAGGACGACGTTGTGTCCGCCGAAGCCGAAGGAGTCGTTCAGTGCCGCGATGGTGCCCTCCGGAAGGGCACGGGCCTCGCCGCGTACGACGTCCGCGTCCGCCTCGGGGTCGAGCTTCGCGATGTTGATCGACGGCGGGGCGAGCCGGTGGTGCAGCGCGAGAACGGTGGCGACCGTCTCGATACCGCCCGCGCCACCGAGGAGGTGACCGGTCATCGACTTGGTTGCCGACAGGGCCATGTGGTCCACGTCGTCGTCGAAGATCTTCCGCAGCGCCTTGATCTCGGCCACATCGCCCTGAGGGGTGGAGGTGGCGTGCGCGTTGATGTGCGCGATCTCGGCCGGCTTGAGGTCGGTGCCGTCGAGGAGGTTCTGCAGCGCGTGCGCGATGCCGTTGCCGGACGGCTCGGGCTGCGTGATGTGGTGGGCGTCCGCGGAGATGCCCTGGCCGAGCGCCTCGGCGTAGATCCGCGCGCCGCGCTTGGCGGCGTGCTCGGCCGACTCCAGCACGACGACGCCCGCGCCCTCGCCGAGGACGAAGCCGTCACGGCCCTCGTCGTACGGCCGCGAGGCGCCCTCGGGGTCGTCGTTGTTCTTCGACATCGCCATCATGTTGCCGAACGCGGCGATCGGCAGCGGGTGGACGGCGGCCTCCGTGCCGCCCGCGACGACGACGTCGGCGCGGCCGGTGCGGATCATCTCGATCGCGTAGCCGATGGCCTCGGCCCCGGACGCACAGGCACTGACCGGGGTGTGGACGCCCGCGCGGGCGCCCACCTCCAGGCCGACGTTGGCGGCGGGGCTGTTCGGCATGAGCATCGGCACGGTGTGCGGGGAGACACGGCGTACGCCCTTCTCCCGCAGCACGTCGTACTGGTCGAGGAGCGTGGTGACACCGCCGATGCCGGAGGCGATGACCGCGCCCAGCCTGTCGGGGTCCATGGCCGCGTCCTCGCCGGCCCTGGCGGTGAAGCCCGCGTCGGCCCAAGCCTCACGGGCGGCGATCAGCGCGAACTGCGCCGAACGGTCCAGCTTGCGCGCCAGCGGCCGGGCGATGACCTCGCCCGGCTCGACGGCGATCTGTGCGGCGATCCGGACAGGAAGGTCGACGGCCCAGTCCTGCTTGAGCGCGCTGACACCCGAACGTCCGGCCACCAGGCCTTCCCAGGTCGATGCGCTGTCGCCACCCAGCGGTGTGGTTGCGCCGATACCGGTGACGACCACAGTGCGATTGGTCGCGTTCACAGGAATTCTTTCTCCACGTGTCGAGGGGTCCGAATCGACGGCGCCACCACGGGGTGGCGACAGGCGCTCGGCTGGATCAGTCCTGGTGCTTGAGGATGTAGTCGACGGCGTCGCCGACGGTCTTGAGGTTCTTGACGTCGTCGTCCGGGATCTTCACGTCGAAGCGCTCCTCGGCGGCGACGACGACCTCGACCATGGACAGCGAGTCGACGTCCAGGTCATCGGTGAACGACTTCTCACGCTGGACATCCTCGGTGGGAATTCCGGCGATCTCGTTCACGATCTCCGCGAGACCTTCGAGGATCTCTTCCTGGGTGGCGGCCATGGAGGCGCTCCTTCTGTGTCTTTCGCTTTCGCTGGTTGTGGATCTTGGCTAGGGGAGGGTAACGACCGTGGCGGCATAGACCAGACCCGCCCCGAAGCCGATGACAAGCGCGGTGTCGCCGCTCTTGGCCTGCCCGGTCGCCAGCATCCGCTCCATAGCGAGCGGAATGGAGGCGGCCGAGGTGTTGCCGGTGGTCTCCACGTCCCGGGCGACCGTGACGTGCTCCGGCAGTTTGAGGGTCTTCACCATCGAGTCGATGATCCGCATGTTGGCCTGGTGCGGAATGAAGACGTCCAGGTCGTCCGGGGTGATCCCGGCCGCGTCCAGCGCCTGCTGGGCGACCTTCGCCATCTCGAACACCGCCCAGCGGAAGACCGTTTGGCCCTCCTGGCGGATAGCCGGGAACTTCAGCTCGCCGTCCTCGCCGAGCGGAAGCCGGGAGACGTCGCCGACGCGGAAGTCGTCCCAGGGGACGGTCTGCGAGATGACGTCCGCTTTGTCGCCCTCCGAACCCCAGATGCTGGGGCCGATCGCGGGCTCGTCGGACGGTCCGACGACGACCGCACCCGCACCGTCGCCGAAGAGGAAGGCGGTGGAGCGGTCGGTCACATCGGTGAGGTCGGAGAGACGCTCGACCCCGACCACGACCACGTAGTCGGCGCTGCCCTCGACGACGAGGCCCTTGGCGATCGTCAGGCCGTAGCCGAAGCCCGCGCAGGCCGCGGAGATGTCGAACGCGGCGGCCTTGCCCGCGCCGAGCCGGTGCACGATCTCGGTCGCGATGGACGGCGTCTGCTTGAAGTGCGAGACCGTCGAGATGATCACGGCGCCGACCTGTTCGGCGGTGATGCCGGCAGCGGCGATGGCCTTGCCGGAGGCCTCCACCGACATCTCGGCGACCGTCTCGTCCGGCCCGGCCCAGTGGCGCGTCGCGATGCCCGAACGCGAGCGGATCCACTCGTCGGAGGAGTCGATGTGCTTGAGGATCTCCTCGTTCTGCACCACGCGCGTGGGGCGATAGCCGCCGACGCCGAGGACCCGCGCGTACGGGGAACCCTTGCTCGGCCTGATCTTCGCGGTCATGCTGCGCGGCTCCTATTCGGCGGTCTGGTCGGCGGACGAGACGCCCACCGCGTCAGCGGATGACAGGGGGGCCGACGTGGTGTCGGCGATGAGCTCGCGGGCGGCTTCGAGGTCGTCCGGGGTCTTCAGGGCGACCGTCTTCACACCGGGCAGGGCCCGCTTGGCGAGACCGGAGAGCGTGCCGCCGGGGCACAGTTCGATCATCCCGGTGACGCCGAGCTGCTGGAACGTCTCCATGCACCGGTCCCAGCGGACCGGGTTGGAGACCTGGTCGACCAGGCGCCGCACGATCTCTCCACCACCGGCGACGACTTGGCCGTCCCTGTTGGAGACGTACGCGGTGCTCGGGTCGTTGACGTCGAGGTCCGGTACGAGCGCCGCCAGCGTGTCTACCGCGGGAGCCATGTGGTGCGTGTGGAACGCCCCGGCCACTTTCAGCGCGATGACGCGTGCCTTCTCCGGCTTATTCTCGGTGAGGGCGGCCAACTGCTCCGCAGTGCCCGCGGCCACGATCTGCCCGGCACCGTTCATGTTCGCCGGGGTCAGACCCAGCCCCTCCAGGTGCGCGACCACCGCGTCGGGGTCGCCGCCGAGGACCGCGGACATGCCCGTCTCGGCCACGGCCGCCGCCTTCGCCATGGCCAGGCCCCGCTGCCGTACGAGAGACATGGCTGCCTCCGGGGCCAGCACACCGGTCGCGGCGGCCACCGTGATCTCACCGACGCTGTGCCCGGCCGCGGCACCGGCCAGACGTCCGACCTCACCGGGCGTCGCGAAGAGCTGCTGGGCCGCGACCAGTCCGGCGGCGACGAGCAGCGGCTGGGCCACGGCGGTGTCGCGGATCGCGTCCGCGTCGGCCTTGGTGCCGAAGTGCACAAGGTCCAGTTCGGTGACGGCCGACCACTCCTCGAGGCGCTCGGTGACGCCGGGAAGGTCGAGCCAGGAGGTCAGAAAGCCGGGCGCCTGGGCACCCTGGCCGGGAGCGACGAGTACGAGCACTCTCACACTCTCTCTTGTGGACGGCCGGTATCGCCGGTGGGGACAGGGACCAAGAACCGTCAGGGGAATTGTGGGTGTCCAACAAAAGGCTACGGCTTGGTTTCCGCGTGGGCCAGACGCCCCAGAATGAGAGCGATACGGAGGGTGAACGCCGACCGTACATCCGAGGGTGACCATCCGGTGACGTCGGTCACACGTCGAAGCCGGTAGCGCACGGTGTTGGGGTGCACGAACAGCATCCGGGCGGCGCCCTCGAGGCTGCTGGCCTGTTCCAGATAGACGCTCAGGGTCTCCAGCAGAGCCGATCCCGCTTCTTCGAGCGGTCTGTAGATCTCCTCCACCAACTGCTCGCGCGCGGTGGCGTCCCCGGCCATCGCGCGCTCGGGCAGCAGATCGTCCGCGAGGACCGGACGCGGCGCGTCCGGCCAGGCGTTGCACGCGCGCAGGCTGGCGGCCGCCGCCTGCGCAGATCGGGTCGCCGAGAGCAGGTCGCCGACGACCGGCCCCGCGACGACGGGACCCGCTGCGAACGGGCCGATCAGCCCCTTCGCGGTGCGGATCGGGTCGTTGCTGCCGCCGGCGATCACCACGAGCCGGTCGCCGAGAACGCCGGTGAGGACCTGCAGTTTGGCGTGCCGGGCGGCGCGGCGGATCGCCTCGACCGTCAACTCGCTGTCGCCGTCGGGGGCGGTGCCGAGGACGACGATCACGTGTTCCGGGGAGTTCCAGCCGAGGGCTGCCGCGCGGGAGAGGGCGCCCTCGTCGGCCTCACCGGAGAGCACGGCGTTGACCACGAGCGATTCGAGCCGGGCGTCCCAGGCCCCGCGGGCCTCGGCGGCCTGGGCGTACACCTGCGCCGTGGCGAAGGCGATCTCGCGCGCGTACACGAGGAGGGCCTCGCGCAGGGCGGACTCGTCACCGGGAGCCGCCACCTCGTCGATGGCGGACTCCATGACCTCGATCGTGGTGCGCACCATCTCGACGGTCTGGCGGAGCGTGATGGCCCGGGTCAGCTCGCGGGGCGCGGTGCCGAAGACATCGGTGCTGATGGCCTGCGGAGTCTCCGGGTGCCGGAACCACTCGGTGAACGCGGCGATGCCCGCCTGCGCGACGAGACCGATCCAGGACCGGTTCTCGGGTGGCATGGCGCGATACCAGGGCAGCGTCTCGTCCATGCGGGCGATGGCGTTCGCGGCGAGGCGGCCGGAGGACTTCTCCAGCCGCCGCAGGGTCGCGGCGTGGGGATGAGCGTCTGCGGATCCGGTATCAGGCACGGGACAAGACTGCCTCATCGGGACGAGCGGTCGGGGCGGCGGGGGCGGTGAGCGGTACGGGATGTGACGCGAGAGACACCTGGGGTGTACGGGGCGGGAGTGCTCCGCCAGGGGGCGCGGAGGGTGAGGGGACGGTGCGGCAGCGTCACCGCCCACGGTTACGGTGGGGTGATGGCTGACGTACGGCGGGGACGGGAGCGTTACCGGGGCGGAGACGCCGCGGCGGGGATCGAGTCGCTGCACGCGTTCTCCTTCGGCCACCACTACGACCCGGACAATCTGCGCTTCGGGGCGCTCATGGCCTGCAACGAGGAACGGCTCGCCCCCGGCGCGGGCTTCGATGAGCACCCGCACCGCGACGTGGAGATCGTCACCTGGGTCGTCGAGGGCGAACTCACCCACCGAGACTCGCAAGGCCACGCGAGCGTCGTCCGCACCGGTGACGTTCAACGCCTCAGCGCCGGCACCGGCGTGCGGCACGTGGAGCGCAACGACGCCGAGGAGCCGCTCACATTCGTGCAGATGTGGCTCGAACCGTCACGGCAGCCGGGCGGCGAACCGGAGTACGAGGTGGTGCGCGGCATCGCCGACGGCACCCCCTATGCGCTGGACCGCGCGGGGGCCGTCCTCCACATCCGTCGCGTCACCCCCGGCGAGCGCATCGCCCTGCCGGACGCGCCGCGGGTGTACGCGCATGTGGTGCGCGGCGCCGTGCGTCTGGACGAGTCGGTGCTGGGCCCGGGCGACGCGGTGCGGATCACCGGATGCGAGGGCCGCGAGATCGCGGCGATCGACGGCGCGGAACTCCTGGTCTGGGAACTGCGGTAGCGCGTACGGTCCGGCGTGGGAGCGGACACCTTCCCGCCTCGCGGTCGAACGGGCGGACCCGTCGCGGGAGTTCGCGGGCGGCGACTCAGCCGGACAGCTCGGCGAGCACCGCGTCCGTGAAGGCCGGCCACGCCTCGACCGCCCAGGGCCCGAAGGGCCGGTCCGCCAGTGCCACGCACGCCGCGCCCGCGTCCGGGTCCACCCACAGGAAGGTGCCGGACTGGCCGAAGTGCCCGAAGGTGCGCGGCGAGGACGAAGAGCCCGTCCAGTGGGGCGACTTGGAGTCCCGGATCTCGAATCCGAGGCCCCAGTCGTTCGGCTTCTGGTGGCCGTAGCCGGGGAGCACGCCGGACAGGCCCGGGTGCACCACGGACATCGCCTCGGCGACCGTCCGCGGGTGCAGCAGCTGCGGTGCCTGGAGCTCGGCGGCGAACCGGGTGAGGTCGGCGACCGTCGACACACCGTCCTTGGCCGGGGAGCCGGGCAGGTCCGTGGAGGTCATGCCGAGCGGCTGGAGCACCGCCTGCCGCAGGTACTCGGCGAAAGGGATCTCCGTGGCCTTGGCGATGTGGTCGCCGAGCACCTCGAAGCCCGCATTGGAGTAGAGGCGGCGCGTGCCCGGCTCCGCCGTCGTACGGTGCTCGTCGAAGGCGAGACCCGAGGTGTGCGCGAGCAGGTGGCGCACGGTCGACCCCTCGGGACCGGCGGGCTCGTCGAGTTCGACCGCGCCCTCCTCGTACGCGACGAGCACGGCGTAGGCGGCCAGGGGCTTGGTGACCGAGGCGAGCCGGAAACGGTGGTCCACCGGACCGTGGGAACCGGCGAGCGTGCCGTTCGCCCGTATGACGGCGGCGGCCGCGGTCGGGACCGGCCAGTTCTCGATCATGTGCAGGCTCTGCATGGGCCCGAGCCTAACGCGGGCCCGTGAGGCACCCTCCCGCGGCCGCAATCCTGTGCTGCTCCTCGAATTCTTCGCTTGCCTGGAGTGCACTCGAAGTCTCTAGCGTTGACGCTGTCGCGAGGGTTCCAGGGCTGACGGCCCGCGAAGGAAGGTGTGACGCATGACCGTGGCGGAGAGCGCGTCCGAGCAGGCGGTGCAGCTGTGCGCGGCGGTCCCTGCCCCGCCCCCGCGTCCGGAGGGCCGGGACCGCTACACGATCAGCGAGGTCGCAGCCTGTTCCGGCCTGACGGCGCACACCCTGCGCTGGTACGAGCGAATCGGCCTGATGCCGCACGTGGACCGGTCGCACACCGGCCAGCGCCGCTACACCGACAAAGACCTCGACTGGCTCGCCTTCGTCGGCAAGCTGCGGCTGACCGGGATGCCGGTCGCGGACATGGTCCGGTACGCCGAGCTGGTGCGGGAGGGCGACCACACGGTCACGGAACGGCACCGGCTGCTGCACGAGCACCGCGACGACGTACGCCGGCGGATCGCCGAACTGCAGGACACCCTCGCGGTGCTGGACTACAAGATCGGCATGTATGCGGACGCCCAGGGGGCGTCGGAGAGGTCCTGACACGATGAGCACAACAGGAACAACAGGAACAACCGGCAACGACCCGATCGACGCAGTCACCCTGGGCGCTTCCGGCCCCAGGGTCGGCGTGCAGGGCCTCGGTTGCATGGGCATGAGCTTCGCCTACGGCCCGACGGACGAGACGGAGGCGCGAGCGACCCTGGAGCGGGCGCTGGAGCTGGGCGTCACGCTCTACGACACGGCCGACATCTACGGGCTGGGGGAGAACGAGAAGTTCATCGCCCCGTTCGTACGGGCCCACCGCGAACAGGTCGTGCTGGCCACGAAGTTCGGCATCGTCCTGGACCCGGACAACCCGGCGTACCGGGGCTTCAGGAACGACCGCGCGTACATCCGGAGGTCCGCCGAGGGCAGCCTGCGGCGGCTCGGCGTGGACACCATCGACCTGTACTACATGCACCGTCGGGACGTGAACGTCCCCATCGAGGAGACGGTCGGCGCGATGGCCGAGCTGGTGCGGGAGGGCAAGGTCGAGCACCTGGGCCTGAGCGAGGTGACGGGCGACGAACTGCGGGCGGCGCACGCGGTGCACCCGATCGCGGCCGTGCAGTCCGAGTGGTCGATCTTCAGCCGTGACGTGGAGCGGACGGCGGTCCCCGCGGCGGCCGAACTCGGGGTGGCGTTCGTGCCCTATTCGCCCCTCGGCCGCGGCTTCCTCACCGGCTCGTTCGTGAATGCCGGCAGCGAGCTGGGGGCGGACGACTTCCGCAGGACGATGCCCCGGTTCAACGGCGACAACGCGGCGGCGAACGCGGATCTGCTGGAGCCGGTGCGCTCGATCGCCGAGGCGCGCCGCGCGACGACCGGACAGGTCGCCCTGGCCTGGGTGCAGCAGCAGGCCGAGCAGCACGGCCTGACCGTCGTACCGATCCCGGGCACGCGCAGGCGGAGCCGGGTGGAGGAGAACACCGCGGCGACCCGGCTCGTGCTCACCGATCAGGAGCTGGCGCTGCTGGAGCCGGTCGCGGGCAAGGTCGCGGGCGGTCGGTACCCGGACATGAGCTCCACGTCGGCGGGGCGCGAATAGCGGCGCTCTGCTGGGGAACCCGCTGAGGACGTGGGAGGTTAAGGAAGGCCGGGTTGCCGCGGGCGACAGCGCGGGCGCCGCACCTCCGGGCGCCCGGGCGCTACAGCTCCGCGAGCAGCTCGGCCTTTTTCGAGCTGAACTCGTCGTCCGTCAGCAGCCCCGCCTCGTGGAGCGCGCCCAAGTGCCGGATGCGGTCGGCGATATCGGCCGGGTCGGGGCGGCCCTTCGCGGTCACCGTCATGGTCGTGACGGTTCGCCGCGGCACGGCCGGCATCGTGTCCTCGTCCGGCTCGGCGGCCCGTACGGCTTCCAGCACCGCGGCCGCGAACGGCAACGACTCGTGGACCAGGCCGTACCCGAGCCCGAACACGACGGCCGCGGGATCCTGGTCCGCCTCCCCGGGCCGCTCCGTACGGGACGGACACCCCGTGGCATCGGCCTCTTCGCGCCGCACCAGCCGCAGATGGCCGTTGAAGACCTCCGGCGAGCGCCACTCGACGCCGGACAGCTCCTCCACCGAGAAGTTCTGGTCCCCGGCCTTCCACTTGGCCGACGACGCGCCCGTCCAGAACCAGCGGAAGGCGACCGACTTCCCGTCGAACGTCGCCTTGCCGTCATAGGCCTTGAAGTTGAGCGGCGGCGGGGGAGCGCTGACCAGGTACGCGTCCGCCGGAACGGACGCGGAATCGCCCAACGCGGCCCGCATCTCGTCCGCGTAGTACTCGGCGAGCACCTCGCGCTCGGCGGGCAGCACCAGCCGGTACGGGTCGCAGCCCTCCTTGAGCTGCCCGTCCGCGGCGTCCATGAGCGGATCGGCGCCGGGCCGGGGCACGGCGCGCAGCGCGACCGTCCCCCGCTTGCCCGGGGTGAGTTCGACCGCGGCCAGCGCTTCGTAGGGGATGCGCCGCTCGCCGAGAACCTGGAACAGCTTCGGCGTGCGAATCCCCCGTTCGAAGCGGATGAGCACGGAGTCCGTGTCGAACTCCCAGACGGTGTGAAAACCGGCCAGCACATCACCCATGCGGCTCATCGTATGCGGCGGCAGTCCGCCCGTCCCCCTTCTGAACGCTACGCGCGTCAAACCTCTACGGAGCCCGGAATTCCGTTCCGGCAGTCCGTCGCCGACATCGGCGCACAGTCGACGGACCCCAGAGCGCCTACCCCGATCTCGGCGAAATTCTCCAGGCTCTTGGTGCCGGGTTCGAAGTAACCGGCGTGGCCGACGGCGCCGTCCGCGGAGAGCACCCGCGCACCGAAGCCCGCGGACACCGGGTCGGCGCCGTGCCCCAGCTCGCCGATCTCCATGTACGGGACGTCCTGGATCCAGTCGTCCGCGTCCCGTGTGGCCCACACGCGGGCGCGCGTGCCGAGCCCGACCGCGCTCTGCGCCCGCATGCCGGGGCTGCCGGCCACGGCGATGTCGGTGACCTTGGAGGAGAGCGAGTGGGCCGCGACGCCGCAGACCACGGAGCCGTAGGAGTGGCAGAACAGGGAGACGCGCGAGGCATCCGTCAGTGTGTCCACGAAGGAGTCCAGCCGCACGGCCCCGCTCTCGGCGAGCCGTCCGGTCGCGGCATCCACGCCGAGGCCCGCGGGCGAGGTGTAGTCGGCCCAGGCCACCACCGCCGTACGGGCGCCGGGGCGTTCGGCGCGCTCGGCCTCGTACAAGGAGCGGGCCATGCCGACGGGGGCGGTGTTCGGGCGTTCGGTGCGCTCGAAGTTCGCCAGATTGGTGTCCACGCCGGGGACGACGACGGACACCTCGTCGGCGTTCGGGAGATCGCCGAAGACCTCGGCGGCGCGCCCCGGTCCCGTCGGGTCGAACGCCAGGATCTGCCGGCCCTTGGTGAGCATCGACTCGAACCGGTGCATGAGGCGTCCTGCCTCCTGGCGGCCCACCGCGCTGAGTTTGCGGTCCTTCATACGCTTCGCAGCGACCTGCCGGGCATCGTCTACCGCGAAGTGGTTCGCGCGGTAGCGCAGTTCCACAGGGGCCCCGCCCAGATTGCCCACGACCAGCGGGAATCGTTCGGCCAGACGGTTGTTCTGGGCGGTGGTGAGCGAGCTGAAGAACCGGGAGAGCTCGGCGGGCTTGGCATCCGGGTCGGGGAGGTCGCGACCGCTTATCCGCGCCTTGTTCCAGGCAGCGACAGCCGCCTCGCGCGGTCCGGGCGACGGATGGTGGTTCCGGATCGCCGTCCAGCCGGTGGTGGCCAGGAGGACGAACACGACGGCCAGAGCGAGCATTGCACGCCAGGCCGGGGAGTCGCCGGGCCAGGAAGTCGAGGTGGAGCCGAGCTCAGAGAAGGAAGACACTGCCGACCACCCTAAGAGAAGCGCAGGGTGGCCCGTGGAGGGGGTGACACAACTCACGTTTCATGCCGGTGCAATTACCGCCACATCGGACGACTGCCACGTCGGGCAGCTTCCACGCCTTTGCGGTGTGTTGTGTCCTGCCCCGGAGGCGCCCGTCAGTCCGGGGCGTGTTCCCGTCCGATGTGATCTGTGTCTCGCCAATCCTCGGACAGGGCGGGCCCCAAGTGATCCAGGTAGGACTCGGTGATCTCCCGGATCGCGTCCGAGCTGCAGTCGTGCCCCGCGCCCCAGAGCCGGCCGCTCACGCGCATCACGCCGCCGAACGCCGCGACCAGCACGCGGGGACGCGGGTCGCTGTCCACGTCGAGGTCCTCACGCCGGGCGATTTCCTGGGCGAGCCGCTCCTCCTGCTCCGCCGAACGCCGCAGATGGACCGCGAGGAGGGCGGGCGTCGACTCGATGACCTGGTACATGCGCATATGCAGTTCGGGCGGCACGGCCTCCTCGATGGCCTGCCCGATGGCGTCCCAGGCGTGGAGGACGGCATGACGCAACGCGGTCATCGGCGGTTCTTCGGCGGGGCGTTCGCACACGGCGGCGTGGAAGAGCTCCTCCACCACGTCCTGGACCGCGAAGGCGACCTCTTCCTTGTTGGCGAAGTAGCGGAAGAAGGTGCGCTGGGAGACCTCGACGGCGTCGGTGATCTCGTCGACTGTCGTCCGCTCGTAGCCCTGCGTCGTGAAGAGCTCGAGGGCGGAGCGGACCAGGGCGTTGCGCGTGCGCTGCTTCTTCAGCTCCCTGAGGCCGGTGTGCGGGGTCGGCTCCGCAGGGGGAGGCGTGGGTGACGGAGCGGACTCCGTCCCATGGTGAGGTGTCATCTCCCTGCCCTTTCCGGGCCACGTTTTCCCTGTTCAGGATACCTGTGAGCTATATGACAGTTACCGACTCGTGAATCGGTTTGTCAACTGTCAGTAGCTGTCATTAGCCTCCCATTATGACGCCACAGACCACCGTCGCCGACCCGGCGCCGGAACTTCCTGTACCGGAGTCCCGGAAGGGCCTTCGGGGACACCCTTGGCTGACCCTCTTCGCCGTCGCCCTCGGCGTCACGATGGTCGCCCTCGACGGCACGATCGTCGCGATCGCCAACCCCGCGATCCAGAAGGACCTCGGCGCGTCGCTCGCCGATGTCCAGTGGATAACCAACGGCTATCTGCTCGCGCTCGCCGTCGCCCTCATCACGGCCGGCAAGCTCGGTGACCGCTTCGGTCACCGCCAGACCTTCCTCATCGGGATCACGGGCTTCGCCGCCGCCTCGGGGGCCATCGGGCTCTCC
Source organism: Streptomyces sp. NPDC048639 (assembly GCF_043199075.1). NCBI lineage: Bacteria > Bacillati > Actinomycetota > Actinomycetes > Kitasatosporales > Streptomycetaceae > Streptomyces > Streptomyces sp. NPDC048639. The sequence continues at coordinate 689,023 of NZ_JBICVP010000001.1, read as the reverse complement.
GACAGCGTGGCCACCGTCGTGACCTTCCGTGTGATCCAGGGCTTGTTCGGCGCACTGCTGATGCCTGCCGCGCTCGGCCTGCTGCGGGCCACCTTCCCCGCGGAGAAGCTCAACATGGCGATCGGCATCTGGGGTGCCGTCATCGGTGCTTCCACAGCCGCCGGACCGATCGTCGGCGGCCTGCTCGTCGAGCACGTCAACTGGCAATCGGTGTTCTTCATCAACGTGCCGGTCGGCCTCGTGGCGCTCGTCCTCGGCCTGCTGATCCTGGTGGACCACCGGGCGGAGAACGCCGCCAAGTCCTTCGACATCCCCGGCATCGTGCTGCTGTCGGGCGCGATGTTCTCGCTCATCTGGGCGCTCATCAAGGCCCCGGCGTGGGGCTGGGGCGACCCCACGACACTGATCTTCCTCGCAGCCGCCGTCGTCGGCTTCATCGTCTTCGCGATCTGGGAGTCCCGGGTTCGGGAACCGCTGATCCCGCTCGGCCTGTTCCGCTCCGTACCGCTCTCCGCGGGAACCATCCTCATGGTCCTCATGGCCTTCGCGTTCCTGGGCGGGCTGTTCTTCGTCACCTTCTATCTGCAGAACGTGCACGGGATGAGCCCGGTGGAGAGCGGCCTGCACCTGCTGCCGCTGACGGGCATGATGATCGTCGCCTCGCCGATCACCGGTGCTCTGATCACCAAGTTCGGCCCGCGGATCGTCCTCGTCACCGGCATGGTCCTCACCGCGGTCGCGATGCTGGGCATGTCCACGCTCGACGGGAACAGCGGCACCGGCGTCATGTCCGTGTGGTTCTCCCTGCTCGGCCTGGGCCTCGCCCCGGTGATGGTCGGTGCCACGGACGTCATCGTCGGCAACGCCCCGCTGGAGCACGCGGGCGTCGCGGGCGGTCTCCAGCAGGCGGCGATGCAGGTCGGCGGCAGCCTGGGTACGGCCGTGCTCGGGGCCGTGATGGCCGCCCGGGTGGAGAACGACCTGCCCGGGAACTGGAAGGAGGCCGGCCTGCCGCCTCTGCCTCCGGGGCAGTCGGCGCAGGCCTCCGAGGCGGTCTCGGTCGGCATCGCGCCGGTCACCGAGCAGACGCCGCCGGCCGTTGTCGCCAAGATCACGGACGTGGCTCATGACACCTTCGTGTCGGGCATGGGGCTGTCGTTCACGGTGGCCGGCGTGGTCGCGGTGCTCGCCGCTCTGATCGCGACGCTCACGAAGCGGGGCGACAACGTGCAGCCCGGTGCCGGAGGCGGGCACATCTAGCCTGCCGCGAGGCGCACCCGCGGATGCGGGGACGGAAGGGACCGAGCGTGATGCTCGGTCCCTTCCTCGCGTTCGGGCGGGGTGTGTACGGGGCGGGATGTGTACGGGGCGTTTGCTTCCGGGGGTGCGGTGTCGGGGCGTTGAAGGTGCGCGGATACGACGTGTGGCGCGCGCTGCCGACCGTCGTGGTGGGCCGTCAACTTCCGTGGTGGACCGTGAACTTCCGTGATGGCCGTCAACTCCCGTGGCGGGACCCGGAACCCGGAGCGGGGCTGCGGTGTAAGAGATGCAGAAGCGCAGAACACAGGGAGTGATGGACATGTGCAAGACCGACGCGGCCACGACGAGGACGCCCGACACCGCCAAGGTGCGAGGTCCCGTCGAGACGGGTGACTGTGCTGAGGGCCGTCCTGTCCGTACGGCCGCGAGGGCCGCACGGGCGGTTGCGGCCCCACGGGTCGCACGAGCTGTCGCACGTGCCCGGGTTGCCGCCCTGATCGCTGTTGTCGCTGCCGCTCTGCTTCCGGGTGCCTTCGCTGCGACGGCTTCCGCGGCGTCACCGGCCGCGGCTGCTCCGAAGCTCGGTGGTTGTGCGGCAGGGCAGCTGTGCCTCTGGAAGCAGGGCGAGTTCGGCTCAAGTCCTCTGACGTACGAGCTGTCGGAGATCGACATCGAGAGTTGTGTGCCGCTCCCGCGCGGTGTCACGGCGGAATCGCTGGCGAACCGCACCGGCAGGCCCGTCACCACGTACCAGAGCGCGGAGTGCGCCGAGACGGGTGAATTCGATACCTATCCGGGTGGAGGCACATGGGTGCCCCGATCCCCTTACCAGGTACGGGCTTTCAAGGTCTGGGAGAGCTGAAGGGCGCAAGGCGGGGGCCAGGGAGAGCTGAAGGGCCGGGAGAGCTGAACCGCTCGGGGAGAGTTGCAGGGCCCGGAGAGCTGAACGTTCGGGGCAGCCGAAGTACCGGGGGAGGAAGCCGTGATGAGGACGTACGACACTGTCAGCTCACCCATGTGTGTTCTGGCAGTCCCGGCAGTCACAGGGGTGAGGGAACGCGCACCCGGCTGCGAGCCGGTGGCAGCCGCGCGTGCGCCCGCACCGGAGTCCCCGCTCACCCTGCACAACCGCTCGGCCCCGACCGGTCGAGCCGGTCGGGGCCGAGGAGTCAGCGCGAGAAGCGGGGGGTCAGGCGTCCCCGCCTGCGGGGCCCGGGTCGGCGGCCGCGACGTCGAGGAGCTGGTAGCGGTCGATCGCCTGCTTCAGCACCGAGCGGTCGATCTTGCCCTCCTTGGCGAGCTCGGTGAGCACGCCGAGGACGATCGACTGGGCGTCGATGTGGAAGAAGCGGCGGGCCGCACCGCGGGTGTCGGCGAAGCCGAACCCGTCGGCACCCAGGGACTGGTAGGTGCCCGGCACCCAGCGCGCGATCTGGTCCGGGACGGCCCGCATCCAGTCGGACACGGCCACCTTCGGGCCCTCGGTGTCCTGGAGCTTCCGCGTCACGTACGGGACGCGCTGCTCCTCCTCCGGGTGGAGCAGGTTGTGCTCCTCGGTCGCCACCGCGTCGCGCCGCAGTTCGTTCCAGGAGGTCGCCGACCAGACGTCCGCCTTGACGTTCCAGTCGTCGGCAAGCATCTGCTGCGCCTCGACCGCCCACGGCACCGCGACACCGGAGGCGAGGATCTGAGCCGGGATGGTGCCCTTCTCGCCCGCCCGGAAGCGGTGGAGGCCCTTGAGGATGCCGTCGACGTCGACGTCACCGGGCTCGGCCGGGTGCTGGATCGGCTCGTTGTAGACGGTGAGGTAGTAGAAGATGTCTTCGCCGTGGGGGTGCTCGTCGGACGAGCCGTACATCCGGCGCAGACCCTCCTTGACGATGTGGGCGATCTCGTAGCCGAACGCCGGGTCGTAGCAGACCGCGGCCGGGTTGGTCGACGCAAGAAGCTGCGAGTGCCCGTCGGCGTGCTGGAGGCCCTCACCGGTCAGCGTGGTGCGGCCGGCGGTCGCACCCAGGACGAAGCCTCGCGCGAGCTGGTCGGACATCTGCCAGAACTGGTCGCCCGTGCGCTGGAAGCCGAACATCGAGTAGAAGACGTAGACGGGGATCAGCGGTTCGCCGTGCGTCGCATAGGAGGAGCCGGCCGCGATGAGCGAGGCGGTGCAGCCCGCCTCGGAGATGCCGTCGTGCAGCATCTGTCCCGTCGGCGACTCCTTGTAGGCGAGGAGCAGGTCACGGTCCACGGACTCGTAGGTCTGGCCCAGCGGGTTGTAGATCTTCGCTGTCGGGAACAGCGAGTCCATGCCGAAGGTGCGGTATTCGTCCGGGGCGATCGGCACGAACCGCTTGCCGATCTCCTTGTCCCGCATGAGGTCCTTCAGCAGCCGGACGAACGCCATCGTCGTGGCGATCTTCTGGCTGCCGGAGCCCTTCCTGACCGAGGCGTAGGCCTTGTCGTCCGGCAGATTGAGCGGCTTCGACCGGACCACACGGGTCGGTACGTAGCCCCCAAGGCCCTTGCGCCGGTCGTGCATGTACTGAAGCTCGTCCGAGTCGGGACCGGGGTGGTAGTACGGCGGGACGCCGGACTCCAGCTCCTTGTCCGGGATCGGCAGGTGCAGCCGGTCACGGAAGCCCTTGAGGTCGTCGACCGTCAGCTTCTTCATCTGGTGGGTCGCGTTGCGGCCCTCGAAGTTGGGGCCGAGCGTCCAGCCCTTGACGGTCTGCGCGAGGATCACGGTCGGCTGGCCCTTGTGCGCCTGGGCCGCCGCGTACGCCGCGTAGATCTTCCGGTGGTCGTGGCCGCCGCGTCCCAGATGCAGGATCTGGTCGTCGGTCATGCCGTCCACCATCTGGCGCAGGCGGTGGTCGTCGCCGAAGAAGTGGTCGCGGATGTACGCACCGGTCTCGGTGGCGTAGGTCTGGAACTGACCGTCGGGGGTGGTGTTGAGCTTGTTGACCAGCACGCCGTCGCGGTCCTGGGCGAGCAGCGGGTCCCAGCTCCGGTCCCACACCAGTTTGATCACGTTCCACCCGGCGCCGCGGAAGACCGACTCCAGCTCCTGGATGATCTTGCCGTTGCCGCGCACCGGACCGTCGAGACGCTGCAGGTTGCAGTTGACGACGAAGGTCAGGTTGTCCAGGCCCTCGCGTGCCGCCAGCGTGAGCTGACCCAGCGACTCGGGCTCGTCCATCTCACCGTCGCCGAGGAAGGCCCATACGTTCGACTTGGAGGTGTCCGCGATGCCCCGCGCCTCCATGTAGCGGTTCATCCGGGCCTGGAAGATCGCGCCGAGCGGGCCGAGGCCCATGGAGACGGTCGGGAACTCCCAGAAGTCCGGCATCGACCGCGGGTGCGGGTAGCTGGACAGGCCGTAGGGCGCCTTCGACTTCTCCTGCCGGAAGCCGTCGAGCTGCTGCTCGTTCAGCCGGTCCAGCAGATACGCGCGTGCGTAGATGCCGGGGGAGGCGTGCCCCTGGAAGAAGATCTGGTCGCCGCCGTCACCCTGGTCCTTGCCGCGGAAGAAGTGGTTGAAGCCCACGTCGTAGAGCGATGCCGAGGAAGCGAAGGTGGCGATGTGGCCGCCGACACCGATGCCCGGACGCTGCGCGCGGGAGACCATCACCGCGGCGTTCCACCGGGTCGCGTTGAGGATCCTGCGCTCGATCTCCTCGTTACCGGGGAAGAACGGCTCGCTCTTCGTCGCAATGGTGTTGACGTAGTCCGTGCTGCGCATCTCGGGCACGGCCACGCGCTTCTCGCGGGCTCGCTCGATCAGGCGGAGCATCAGGTAGCGGGCACGCTCACGGCCCCGCTCGTCGACCGCTGCGTCGAGCGAGTCGAGCCATTCCCGGGTCTCTTCGGGATCAAAGTCCGGGACCTGGCTGGGAAGGCCGCCAATGATGATCGGGTTGCGATCGGATCCGGAAGCCACGCTGTTCCTTCGCTGTTCGGTAGTTCTCTGCTGGGTCGCGCCGCCTCCATCGTGTACCTCCGAAGGCGGAAACGTCATCTCTACCGAGGGGTAACCGCCACCGTGCGAGACGGGACGTTGCTCGGCGTCGCTGACCCGGAGACGGCCAAATCGCAACCATACGCCCACGTCGCCGCAACCCTGCGTACTGCTGTTCGCCGCCCGAAGCTCGTCCTTGACGACGTACGGGTGGTGCCGCGAGGGAGCACGGCTCCATAAACCGGGCAGAATCGTGTGGTGTGAATCACCGCGGCCGTTCCTTCATGATGGGAGTTACGGCGACACGTCAACGTTTGGGCGGGATCGATGGCTGGGTACTTGCGCGAACAGCCCGGCCCGTGTGGACTACGCCCAATGGCTCGCGCACGCGCGAGACGACAGACATTTCTCAGGACATGACAGGAGGCAATCCGTGAGCGCGACCGCGGACCACGCGGAGGAGCGGACCAACCCTGCCGCAAGGCTGGGTTTCCAGCCCGGGCAGGTGGTCCAGGAGATCGGCTACGACGACGACGTCGAGCAGGAGCTCCGCGAGGGTATCGAGGCCGTCACCGGCCAGGAGCTCGCCGACGAGGAGTACGACGACGTTGCCGACGCCGTTGTTCTGTGGTTCCGCGAGGACGACGGTGACCTGACGGACGCGCTGGTGGACGCGACCACGATGATCGATTCCGGCGCCCCGGTCTGGCTGATGACGCCGAAGACCGGGCGCGACGGATACGTCGAGCCGAGCGACATCGGCGAGGCCGCGCAGACCGCCGGCCTGGCGCAGACCAGCAGTGTCAACGCGGGCAAGGACTGGACCGGCAGCCGCCTGGTCACTCCCAAGGCAGCCCGTTCCGGCAAGCGATAACCCCTCCGGACTGCGGACCGTCCCGACCGCGGCCACGTCGGCCCAGGCCAGGGCGCGGTTACGGCTGCTCCGGTTCGCCCGATGCACACGCCCCGGTGGCTCCCGCCGCCGGGGCGCAGTGCCAGGGCGGACGCCCCCGGTGACGGACCCGGTGACAGACTGGGCTGCGAAACCGCAGGTGCCGGGTAGGGCGCGTGCCCTACCCGGCTTCTTTCGTAGAGAGGGACCCAGGACTCATGGCGATCGAGGTCGGCGCGAAGGCACCGGACATCGAGCTCAAGAACCAGCACGGCGAGACGGTTCGTCTCTCGGACTTCCGGGGTGAGAAGAGCGTCGTGCTGCTCTTCTACCCGTTTGCCTTCACCGGCGTCTGCACCGGCGAACTGTGCGCCCTGCGTGACGAGCTGCCGAAGTTCGTCAACGACGACGTGCAGCTTCTCGCCGTGTCCAACGACTCTCCGTTCACGCTCCGGGTCTTCGCCGAGAAGGAGGGCCTGGACTACCCCCTGCTGTCGGACTTCTGGCCGCACGGCGACGCCTCGCGGGCGTACGGCGTGTTCGACGAGGAGAAGGGCTGCGCCGTGCGCGGCACCTTCATCATCGACAAGGAGGGTGTCGTGCGCTGGACGATCGTGAACGGTCTGCCCGACGCCCGCGACCTGAACGAGTACATCAAGGCCCTGGACAACCTGTAACCAGGGAAGGAAGAGCTGCCCCGCCCCGCGGCCGCGACCCGCAGAACCACCTCAAGCCGGTCGAAAGGCTGTGGTCAGGGGAACCGCTCACTAGGATCAGTTCGTTGATCCGATGCCAACGCACGACGGGGGCACGCAGTGCTCCTCGATCTCAATGGGAGGACTCGTGGGAGTCAGCCTCAGCAAGGGCGGCAACGTCTCGCTGACCAAGGAAGCCCCCAACCTGACCGCGGTGATCGTCGGTCTGGGCTGGGATGCCCGTACCACCACCGGCACCGATTTCGACCTCGACGCCAGCGCCCTGCTGGCGAACGCCGAGGGCAAGGTCGGGAACGACCAGAACTTCATCTTCTTCAACAACCTCAAGAGCCCCGACGGCTCCGTCGAGCACACCGGCGACAACATCACCGGTGAGGGCGAGGGCGATGACGAGCAGATCAAGGTGAATCTGTCCGCCGTCCCGGCGGACATCGAGAAGATCGTGTTCCCGGTGTCGATCTACGACGCCGAGACCCGACAGCAGAGCTTCGGCCAGGTCCGCAACGCGTTCATCCGCGTGGTGAACCAGGCCGACAGCAAGGAGCTGGCCCGCTACGACCTGAGCGAGGACGCCTCGACCGAGACCGCCATGGTCTTCGGTGAGCTGTACCGGCACGGCGCGGAGTGGAAGTTCCGCGCGATCGGCCAGGGCTATGCCTCGGGCCTGCGCGGCATCGCGCAGGACTTCGGCGTCAACGTCTGATCTGCAGCAGGGCACAGGCCCGGCCGCCGTACCCCCGCAGGCGCGAGGGTGCGGCGGCCGGGCATCAGAGCACTCAGGGGAGGATGCGGAATCATGGGCGTCACGCTCGCCAAGGGGGGCAATGTCTCCCTGTCCAAGGCGGCGCCGAACCTCACGCAGGTGATGGTCGGCCTCGGCTGGGATGCACGCTCGACCACGGGCGCACCGTTCGACCTCGACGCCAGCGCACTGCTGTGCCAGTCGGGGCATGTGCTCGGTGACGAGTACTTCGTCTTCTACAACAACCTCAAGAGCCCGGACGGCTCGGTCGAGCACACCGGCGACAATCTCACCGGTGAGGGCGAGGGCGACGACGAGTCGATTCTGCTCGACCTCTCCAAGGTGCCCGCCCAGGTCGACAAGATCGTCTTTCCGGTGTCGATCCACGACGCGGATGCCCGCGGACAGACCTTCGGCCAGGTCAGCAACGCCTTCATTCGCGTGGTGAACCAGGCCGACGGCGAGGAGCTGGCGCGCTACGACCTCAGTGAGGACGCGTCCGGCGAGACGGCGATGATCTTCGGCGAGGTGTACCGGTACAGCGGCGAATGGAAGTTCCGGGCGGTGGGCCAGGGGTACGCGTCAGGGCTGCGCGGCATCGCTCTAGACTTCGGGGTCAACGTTTCGTAAAGTCCGCGCACTGCGCGCGGGGGACCCCGCTAACACGATTGGGTAGCCAGTGCTTCTGAAAACCTTTGGCTGGTCGTTCGCCATCACGGCGATCGGTCTTGCCGCGGCCGCGTGGGGCTGGGGGTGGGAGGCGTTCGGGATCGTCCTGATCCTCTCCATCCTCGAGATCTCGCTGTCCTTCGACAACGCGGTCGTCAACGCCGGCGTGCTGAAGAAGCTGAACGCCTTCTGGCAGAGGATCTTCCTCACCATCGGCATCCTCATCGCCGTCTTCGGTATGCGCCTGGTCTTCCCGATCGTGATCGTCGCGATCAGTGCCAAGGTCGGCCCCATCGAAGCCGTCAATCTGGCGATCGACAAGCCGGAAACCTACGAGGCGCTGGTCACCGACGCTCACCCGGCCATTGCCGCCTTCGGCGGCATGTTCCTGCTGATGATCTTCCTCGACTTCATCTTCGAGGACCGGGACATCAAGTGGCTGACCTGGATCGAGAAGCCGCTCGCGCGGCTCGGCCAGGTCCCCATGCTGTCGGTCTGCATCGCCCTGATCGCGCTGCTGCTCTCGGCGATGTACTTCGCCCCCGAGGCCCACGTGAGCACCGGCCACGCCGACAAGGCGGCCACGGTCCTGCTCTCCGGCGTCGCGGGTCTGATCACCTACCTCCTCGTGGGCGGACTCTCCGGCCACTTCGAGAACCGGCTCGAGGAACAGGAGGAGGCCGAGGAAGCGGCCGAGGAGGAAGCCAAGAAGACGGGCAAGGAGCCCACCCTGGTCGGCCTCGCGGGCCGGGCAGCGTTCTTCATGTTCCTCTACCTCGAGGTGCTGGACGCGTCGTTCTCCTTCGACGGCGTCATCGGCGCCTTCGCGATCACCAACCACATCTTCTGGATGGCGCTTGGCCTCGGCATCGGCGCCATGTACGTCCGGTCGCTCACGGTCTACCTGGTCCGGCAGGGCACCCTCGACGACTACGTCTACCTGGAGCACGGCGCTCACTACGCCATCGGCGCGCTCGCCGTCCTCCTCCTCGTCACGATCAAGTTCCAGGTCAACGAGATCGTCACCGGTCTCATCGGTGTGGCACTGATCGCCTGGTCCTTCTGGGACTCGGTGCGCCGCAACCGCGCCCTCGCGGACGAGGGCGGCCCGTCCGAGGAGAAGTCCGAGGTCTCCTCGGGAGTCTGACCGCAGCGGGAGTGTGACCGCGGCGGGAATGAGGAACGCTCTCTGATGCGGGGCGGCTACGAGGCACTGGGCCTGGTGGCCGCCCCGATCGGTTGGGAGGCCGGCCCGGCACGACGTCGCCCGGGCGGGCCGGTCGAGGGGGCGGACGGACGGGCGCGTGCCGTCCGGGATCGTCGATGAGTGGGGGTAGGAAGTGTCGTTCTGGAGCAACTGGCGGTTCGGCGGCGGGAACGGCTTCGACAGCGGCAGCGCGTCCTCGTACGCGATCGAGCTGACGAAGCGACGACAGGTCGTCTCGCTGACCAAGCAGGGCGCGGCCACCGGCAATCTGCGGGTCAATCTGTCGTGGCGGATGCGGACATCGGACATCGGCGGATCGAGGCGGGGCGGCAGTCTGCTGCGCCATCCGCTCAAGCTCTTCAAGCCCGAGATCGTGCAGGCACAGGGGCCCGCCGTGGTGCAGATCGACCTGGACCTCGCCTGCCTCTACGAGCTCAAGGACGGCACGAAGGGCGTCGTCCAGCCGCTCGGCAGCTTCTTCGGCGACATCAATTCACCGCCGTATGTGAAGCTCAGCGGCGACGACCGGTTCGGGTCGGGGTCCGGCGAGACGATCTACATCAACATGGACCACAGGGACGACATCAAGCGTCTGCTGGTCTTCGTGTACATCTACGACGGCACGCCCGCCTTCGACCGCACGCACGCCGTCGTCACGCTCTACCCCAGCAACGGCCCGCGGATCGAGATCGGGCTCGACGAGCGCGCGCCGCAGGCTCGCTCCTGCGCCGTCGTGCTGATCGAGAACAACAAGGGCGAACTGACCGTGCGGCGCGAGGTGAAGTACGTCTACGGCTTCCAGGCCGAGCTGGACCGGCTCTACGGCTGGGGGCTCCAGTGGGGCCGCGGCTACAAGAGCAAGGTCTGAGCCGGCCGGGGGAGCCCGAACCGGTTGCGGAGCCCGAACCGGTTGCTGAGCCCGAGCCGCAGCCCCGCTCCGCCCCGCCCCGAGCTGCCCGGAGCCGGAGCCGCCGCCCGCGTCGAGGGCCGGGGGCCTCAGCGGTACTGCTGGAACTGCGGCCCCTGAGGCGGCAGTGTGAAGGCCGGCGCCGGATGCTGCGGGTATCCGTACGCGGGCTGCTGCGGATAGCCGTAGGCGGGCTGCGGCTGCCGCGGGGCCGGTGGCGGCAGCGGGTATCCGTAGCCGGGCTGAACGGGTTCCGTGACGGGCGCCGGTTCCGGCTCTCCCTGCGGCTGGGGTTGCGGCTGTGCCTGGGGTGCGTCGTGCGACTGCGGTTGCGCCTGGGGCGGCTGTTCATGGTCCGCGGAGGCCGAGGCAGGGTCGTTCTCGTCCACGGAGATGCCGAACTCCGTGGCGAGGCCGACGAGTCCCGTCTCGTAGCCCTGCCCCAGTGCGCGGAACTTCCAGGCGTCCCCGCGCCGGTACAACTCACCGCAGATCAGCGCCGACTCATCGCCCGTCTCCGGCCGTACGTCGAACGTCGCGATCGGTTCCGTGCCGGCTGCGGCCGCCGCGTCGTACAGCAGCACCCGCAGGTCCCGCACCCGTCCGAAGGGGCCGCCGTCCGCCGAGGCGGCGAGTACCACGCGGTGCACCGAGGGCTCCAGCCGGGAGAGATCGGCCTCGACGGTGTCCGTCAGACCCTCCGCCAGCTGCTTCTTGGCGAGGTGCCGGACGAGGCCCGAGGGGTGCTGCGGCTGGTTGTAGAAGACGAAGTCCGCGTCGGAGCGCACACGGCCGTGGGATCCCAGCAGCAGGGCGGAGGCGTCCACATCGGGCACGTCCCGGCCCGGTGTCCAGCGCAGCACGGCTCGTACGGCCGTCGCCTCGAGCGGGATGTTGGACCCCTTCAGCATCGCGTGCGTCATGGCCGCAATCCTGCCCTCCCGGTGGTGGTCACGACAACGTGGGGTGACGGCTCCGGGAGGTGTGCGGTGGAGCGGTGGGATGACGGGGCGGACTCAAGGCGCACACAGGGTGCCCCTTGGGCAGGGCAACTCCCGCGATGCATGCGGGTAACGTGTTTTTCACGAGCTTGGGGAACTTTTGACCCCTCGCTGCACGTACGATAACCGGCCGGATCACGTCATGGTCGGTCTGCTGTACGGGGAGATGTATGCGTCATTTCGGGCACGTTCCGCCCGAGGTCCGCGAGGGCCTGTTCCATCGGCAACCGGTGGAATTCACCGCGGACTCGCCTTCCCGCACCCTCGCCGTCGCCCTCGGTGCGACGCTCTACAGCCCCGCCACACGGCCCCGGCTCTGCGACGACGTGCTCAAGCAGGCGTCCCGCGGTGTGGTGTCGATGGTGCTGTGCTTGGAGGACTCCATCGACGACACCGAGGTGACGGAGGCAGAGGAGAACCTCGTCCGTCAGTTCGTCGACCTCGACGCTCATGGCCGGGATCTGCCCCTGCTGTTCATACGGGTCCGTGAGCCGGAGCAGATCTCCGACCTCGCGGCCCGCCTCGGCCCCGCCGTCCGGCACCTGTCCGGATTCGTGCTCCCGAAGTTCACCGAGGAGCGCGGCGTGCCCTTCCTCGAAGCACTGGCCGCTGCCGAATCCGCCTGCGGGCACCGTCTCTACGCGATGCCCGTCCTCGAATCGCCCGAGCTGCTGCACCTGGAGAGCCGCGTCGAGACGCTCGGCGGCATCCGGCGGACCGTCGACAAGTACCGCGACCGCGTCCTCGCGCTCCGGCTCGGCGTCACCGACTTCTGCTCGGCGTACGGGCTCCGCCGCGCCCCGGACATGACCGCGTACGACGTCCGTATCGTCGCCTCCGTCATCGCCGATGTCGTCAACACCCTGGGGCGCGCCGACGGCACCGGCTTCACCGTGACCGGCCCGGTGTGGGAGTACTTCCGCGTCCAGGAGCGGATGTTCAAGCCCCAGTTGCGGCGCAGCCCCTTCACCGGCCGCGCCGAGGAACTGCGCACCGCGCTCATCGAGCACGACATGGACGGGCTGCTGCGCGAGGTCGAGCTCGACCGGGCCAACGGACTGCAGGGCAAGACCTGCATCCACCCCTCGCACGTCACGCCCGTGCATGTGCTGTCGGTGGTCAGCCACGAGGAGTTCACGGACGCGGTGGACATCCTCAGGCCGGAGCGGGACGGTGGCGGAGTGATGCGTTCCGCGTACACCAACAAGATGAACGAGGTGAAGCCGCACCGCGCGTGGGCCGAGCGCACCATGCTGCGTGCGGAGGTCTTCGGTGTGGCTCGCGAGGACGTGAGCTTCGTCGAACTGCTGGCCGCCGGACTGACGTGAGCACGAACCAAGAGCAGGACGATGTGACCGGAACGGGAGATGGGCGCGGTATGGAGTGGTCGGGGCAGTGGGTCGCGGACCGGTTGGGCGTCGGGCTGGAGGGCGACGCGGAACTGACCGGGCTGCTCGGGCTGGCACTTCGGCGCAACACCAAGCGCGCCCACCTGCTCGTCTCGAACGTCCTCGGCAAGCACGTACCGCAGCGGCCGGAGACGGTGTACGGCGCCGGGCTCCGGCTCGGCGAGCGCGTGCGCGAGCTGCTCGGCGACACCGAGGCGGCACGCGCGGTGGTCGTCGGTTACGCGGAGACAGCCACGGGCCTCGGCCACAGCGTCGCCGACGGGCTGGCCCTCGCCCCGTATCTGCACTCCACCCGGCGGCCCGTGCACGGCGTCGAACCCGCGGGCGGATTCGAGGAGTCCCACAGTCACGCCACATCGCATCTGCTGCTGCCCGAGGACCCGGCGCTCCTGACGGGCGACGGGCCGCTGGTGCTGGTCGACGACGAGTTCTCCACCGGCAACACCGTCCTGAACACCATCGCCGCGCTGCACGCCCGCTACCCGCGCGAGCGGTACGTGATCGTGGCGCTCGTCGACATGCGCGCGGCCGCCGACCGGGACCGCCTGGAGGCTTTGGCGGCCCAACTCGGCGCGCGCGTCGACCTGGTGGCGCTGGCCGCGGGCACGGTGCGGCTCCCGGACGACGTGCTGGCCCGCGGGCAGGCGCTCGTCGAGGAGCACGAACGGGACGCCGGGCGCGCCGCGCCCCTACGCACCCACGCCGAACGCGTCGACCTCGCCTGGCCCGCAGGGGTGCCGGACGGCGGACGGCACGGCTTCACGCCGGAGCACCGCGCCCGTCTGGAGGCGGCCCTGCCCGGGATGGCCGCGCGTATCCGGGCCGCACTGCGGGTCGCGGGACTCCCGGAAGGCGCCGAGGGCACGGAGGGTGTGGAGGGCGTGGAGGGCGCTGACGGGCTGGGCCCCGACTCGCCGACGCCTCGCGTACTCGTCCTCGGCTGCGAGGAGTTGATGTACGCGCCACTGCGCCTCGCCGCCGCGCTGGAGGGCACCGTGGGCGCGGAGGTGCGGTTCTCGACCACCACGCGGTCGCCGGTCCTGGCCGTCGACGACCCCGGATACGCCATCCGCACCCGACTGTCGTTCCCCGCGCACGACGACCCGGCGGACGGCCCGGGCGACCGCTTCGCGTACAACGTCGCGGGCGCGGGCTTCGACGCGGTCGTCGCCGTCGTCGACTCAGCCGCCGACACCCCCGAACTGCACGCAACGGGCGGGTTGTTGGAGCGCCTGGCTGCGCACACCGACTGCCTGCTGCTCGCGGTCGTCCCCAGCTACGCACCCGAGGCTGCGGCAGTACCGCGGAGTGCCGCCGCTGCGCGGGACACCGCCGCACAGCGGGATATCGCAGCGCTGCCGAGTACCGCCGCGGCGCGGGATGCCGCCGCGACGCCCGGGGCATCCGCCCGGCCGGGACCGTCCGCCCGGCCCGAACCGCTCCGCGGCCCGGCCTTCTCCTCCTACGCCCCCGGCGACGTGGGCTGGCTGCTGCAGGACTTCTCCGCCGTACGGCTCGAAGCGCCGACCGAGGAGCGCGAGGAGGCCATTCAGCGCGGCGGGGCGCACTACGCGGAGTCGCTGCCGGTCGAGTATCAGCCCAGCGCCGAGTACCAGGACCTGTTCCGCGCCGCGCTCGACGCGTCCGCGACCCGGATCGCCCGCGCCGTCGGCACGGTCACCGACACGGTGCTGGCCGAAGTCCCGCTCCGGAGCGGCCGGAGCGGCTCCGGCTCGACCCCCGTCCTGGTGTCGCTGGCCCGCGCCGGGACGCCCGTCGGCGTCCTGATGCGGCGCTGGGCCCGGCACGCGCACGGCCTGGACCTCCCGCACTACGCCGTCTCGATCGTCCGCGGGCGCGGCATCGACACCGCCGCGCTGCGCTGGCTGGCCGACCACCACGATCCGGCCGATGTCGTCTTCGTCGACGGCTGGACCGGCAAGGGCGCCATCACCCGCGAACTCGCCGACGCCCTGGCCGGCTTCCCCGGCTTCCACCCGGAGATCGCCGTCCTGGCCGACCCCGGCGGTTGCGTGCGCACGTACGGCACACGCGAGGACTTCCTCATCCCCTCCGCATGCCTCAACTCCACGGTCTCCGGGCTGATTTCACGTACGGTGCTGCGCTCCGACCTCGTCGGGCCCGGCCAGTTCCACGGCGCGAAGTTCTACCGCGAGCTGGCCGGCTCCGACGTCTCGAGCCTCTTCGTCGACACCGTCGCAGCGCGCTTCGACGAGGTCGCCGACGAGGTCGCGGTGGACGTCAAGGCCCTGCTGGCGGCGGACCGTTCGCCCACCTGGGAGGGGTGGGAGGCCGTCGAGCGGATCAGCGAGGAGTACGGCATCCACGACGTCAACCTCGTCAAGCCCGGCGTCGGCGAGACGACACGCGTCCTGTTGCGCCGGGTGCCCTGGCGGATTCTCGCGCGGCGCGGAGCGGGAGCGGACCTCGACCACATCACCCTGCTCGCCGAGCAGCGCGGCGTACCCGTCGAGGAGGTCGACGACCTGCCCTACACCTGCGTCGGCCTCATCCATCCGCGCTACACCCGCGGTGCAACCGGCGCCGACGGCAAGGCGGTGACGACCTGATGAGCCCCCTCACCGCCCCCGCGGGCAGCGGCAGCGGCCGGTCCACCGGCCCCGTCCTCGTCGCCAGCGACCTCGACCGCACCCTGATCTACTCGGCCGCCGCCCTGGCCCTGGACATGCCGGACGCGCAGGCGCCGCGGCTGCTGTGCGTGGAGGTCTACGAGCGCAAGCCGCTGTCGTACATGACCGAGACCGCTGCGGTGCTCCTCGACCGGCTCGCGCGCGAGACCGTGTTCGTCCCCACCACGACCCGCACCCGCGAGCAGTACGGCCGCATCAACCTCCCCGGCCCCGCCGCGCGCTACGCGATCTGCGCGAACGGCGGCCACATCCTCGTCGACGGCGTGGCCGACCCCGACTGGCACGCGCAGGTCCTGGCCTCGCTGGAGGCGGGCTGCGCGCCGCTCGCCGAGGTCCGCGAGCACCTGGTGCGTACGGCGGACCCCGCCTGGCTGCTGAAGGAGCGCGTCGCCGAGGACCTCTTCGCGTACCTCGTCGTGGACCGGGCCCTCCTCCCCAACAGCTGGGTCAAGGACCTCGCGGCCTGGGCGGAGGAGCGCGGCTGGACGGTCTCGCTCCAGGGCCGCAAGATCTACGCGGTTCCGGGGCCGCTCACCAAGAGCGCTGCGGTCGCCGAGGTCGCCCGCCGCTCCGGCGCCCGGGAGATCCTCACGGCCGGCGACTCGCTGCTCGACGCGGACCTGCTGCTGGCGGGCGACCGCGGATGGCGGCCGGGCCACGGAGAATTGGCCGAAACCGGCTGGACAGCGCCGCGTATCACGGCAGTTGACCGGCGCGGAGTCGCGGCGGGAGAGGAGATTCTGCGAGCTGTGCTGCTTGCGGCCGTCGGTTGAGCAAGGATGGCGGTATGCCTACTCCTTCCTCCGATCACCGGACCGACGGCTCGCAGAACATCAAGGGTGTCCCGGTCACGCCCGACCTCTACGCGTACGTCCTGGCGCACAACCCGCCGCTCGACCCGGTGCAGCGGGAACTCATCGAGACCACGCAGACGAAGCTCGGCGACGCCGCGATCATGCAAGTCGCCCAGGAGCAGGCGCCGTTGCTGGCGTTCCTCGTCCGGCTGACGCGAGCACGGCACGTCGTCGAGGTCGGCACCTTCACCGGCCTGTCCGCACTGGCCATGGCGCAGGCCCTGCCGGAGGACGGCACGCTGGTCGCCTGCGACAAGTCGGAGGAGTGGACGGTGTACGGGCGCGAGGCCTGGGCCAAGGCGGGCGTCGCGGACCGGGTCGACCTGCGCATCGGCGACGCGCTGGAGACGCTGAACGCCATGCCGGAGGAGCCGCACATCGACGTGGCATTCCTGGACGCCGACAAGGAGAGCTATGTCGCGTACTGGGAGGCGCTGGTGCCGCGCATGCGCGAGGGCGGGGTGATCGCGGTGGACAACGTCTTCCTGCAGGGGCGTGTGCAGGACCCGTCGGCGTCCGGGCAGGCGGCGGCGATGCGGGCGTTCAATGACCATGTGTCGGCGGACAAGCGCATGGAAGCGGTGATGCTGACGGTGGCGGACGGCCTGACTTTGGCGCGCAAGCGCTGAGGCCGGTGCGGTGGCGGGGCCGCGAAGCGCGCGGCCCGGCCTCCGACGGCGTGGCTGCGCGGCAGGCAAACGCCGGGTCGCCCGAGCCTCCCGGGACCACAGGCCTCCGGTTGGTGCGGCGCCCGGCCTCCGGGGAGCCCGGCCTTTCGGGCGGCACGGCGCCAGGCCCTCCGGTATGGCTCAGCCGCAGCAGCCGCCCCCGCAGCACCCGCCGCCTCCGCCTCCGCCCCCGCCATTGCTGGGCGCGGAGGCGGCCGCACTGCCGCCGACGGCGACGGTGGACAGCAGCTTGACGGTGTCGTCGTGGCCGTCCGGGCACGACGCGGGCGCCGAGGACTCGGCCATCGGGCGGCTCAGCTCGAAGGTGGTCCCACAGGACCGGCAGCGGTACTCGTAACGGGGCATGGCGACAGATTAACCGTGCGCAGCCGCCGGTGGCGTCGCACCGTCCTCCGACCGTCTCCCCCCCCGCCCCGGCGTCAGGATTCGGTCTTCCCGCCCCTGCCCCCGGCACCCGGCCCCACCGTGTCAGGGATGTCCGCCGGCTGGTGCTCCGGCGGAGGGTGCTGCGCCTGGATGGCCAGCCGCCGCCCCCGCGCGCGCAGCGCCGCCTGCTCCTCGTACGCGAGCAGGCCGGGGTGGCGGGCGCGCCAGTACGGGTTGTCGTGCGGCAGATGACCGCTCACCCGCCCGTACATCCCGAAGGTCATCAGGAGCAGCCCGAAGACAAAGCTGAACAGGACGTTCTGGATCCGGAACGCCAGGACGTTGACGTCGGTCTCCAGCAGCGCGAGATTGACGAATCCGCTCAGCAGGAAGGCCGCGCCCAGCCACATGTTGAGCGACGACGCGACGTTGCCGCCGATGAGCATCCCGCCGAACAGCACGAACCCGACGACGATCGAGAGCACGCTCAGGGCGCCGTTGGTGTTCAGCCCGGCCACCGTGTCGCCGCCGGTGTCGAAGAACCCGATCCGGTCGATCAGCCCGAGGATCCCGAAGGCGACGAGAACGAGACCCATGAGCCCCGCCCCGATGCGGTAGACGGTGCTGAGCCGGTGATCGACGGGCAGATGCTCATCGAGCCGGGCGCGCCGGGCGAGCCGCTCGGGAAACCGGCCACCGGGACCACGGCCCGTCCCGCCCTGGCGACCGCCCGTCGAACGGCCGCCGCCAGGGAGCGCCCTTCCGGTGTGGCTGGAGGCCATGAACCCAGGATCTGCCGGGACGCCGAAGGGCGCCAGAGGGAACCGGAGCCGTCTACGTACCGGTCCGTCGCGTACGCCCCTGAGTGAGCCCGGTCACGCACCTCACCTGGGACTGGCACATGGCAGAAGCGCGATGGAAGCATCCCTCGTCATGATCGAGAAGACGGCAGGAGCGTCACCGGATATGGCCTCGTACGTACGGTTCCAGAGCCCGGTCCGTCACCCACGGGGACACTTCCCCGGCGTGTTCGCCCTCGTCAACAACCTCGCGCGGGACGGCAAGCTGACCCCCGAACAGGAGCACTTCCGGCGAACCAACAACGACTGGTACAACGCTGCTTACACGAACCCCTCGACCGTGGACCCGACGGTCTACGACCACGACCGGAACCCCGGAGCTGTGTCGTGGTTCAAGTCCTCGTCCCGTGCCCTGATCCGCAGGGTGGACGGCTATCTGGAGATCCTTGCCACGCACGGTGTCGACTTCCGGCGGGTTGAGTCGTCCGACCCCGGGCGGATCGTCTACGAGGGCGCCGACCAGGTGGTCGTCGTACCTCACGACGGCGATCAGTGGCCGGAGAGGTGACACGGCAACTGCCCGACCCTGGAAGCACGCGACCATTCGCCGCCTGAACCACGCCTCGGACGGCCGTCGGCTGCGCACCTGACGTACGCACCCGGTCACCGTTGGCCGGATGCGCAACGGCAGACGAGCCGCAGGTCAGGCGCTGCCCGCGCCCCGCTCCTCGCGGATCTCGCCGACGACCTTGGCGACCGTCTGCCGGACGCCTTCCGTCTCGGTCAGGAAGTGCCAGTAGTCGGGGTGGCGCCCCTCCAGACCGGCGACGGCCCGGTTGAGCCGCAGCACGGCCTCGTCCAGAGGCCTCGCGTGCCGGGGGTCCGGCGTGCTGCGCCCGGCCATCGCGAGGCGCTGGGCGTCGCGGATCGCGAACCGGGTCCGCTCGATCTCCTTCGACGGGTCGAAGGAGACCTCGTCGAGCCGGCGCAGCCGCTCACCGGCGGCGGAGACGGCCTCGTCGGTCGCGTTCAGCAGCGCCCGGACCGTACTCAGCAGCGCGGTCGCGTCGGGCCAGCGCTGCTCATCGCGCGCCTTCTGCGCCTCCTTGAGCTTCTGCTCGCCCTCGGCAACGGACTGGGCGGTCTGCTCCGGCACATGCTGGAGGTCCTGCCAGCAGGCCACGGCGTACCGGCGGCGCAGCTCGCTGAGGATGGGCTCGACGCCGTCCGCCCGTGTGGTGAGGGCCTGGGCGCGGGTGCGGAGGGAGACGAGCCGGCGGTCGATCTCGGTGGCGCGCTCGGGCAGGCGCTCGGCCTCGCTGCGAACGGTCTCGGCCTCGCGCAGCACCTGGTCGGCGCGGCGGAGGGTCTCCTGCACACCGTGCCGGCCGGCGCCCTGGTTGAGCATGGTCAGCTCGGGGGAGAGGGCGGCGAGGCGGGCGGCGAGGTCGTCGGCGCGCAGGCCCTTGCCCCGTACGGCATCCAGCGCGTTCGTCGCCGCGAGCAGCGCCTGCCGGGCCCGCTCGACGGCGGGTGCGAGCCGCGCGAGCTGGGTTTCGGCCTGGTCGAGCAGCGGGCCGAGGCTCTCGCCGAAGCGGTCGAGGTCGCGCTTGACCCGCTCCAGCTCGTCCTTGGCCCGGGTCAGGTCGCTCCGTGCCCGTGCCGCGGCGGAGGCCTCGAGGTCGTCACGGTCCAGGTCGTGGGCGTCGACGGCGCTGATGTAGTCGTGACTGGCCTGGTCGATGCGCTGCCCGAGAGCCTGGAAGTCCTCGGCGGTCTTGCGGGCCCTGGGCGAATTGTCGACAGCCGTGATCGTCTCGATGGAGATCCGCAGATCGCGCTGTGCGGTGTCGAGCTCGTAGAACGCCGCGGCGGCCGCGTCCTTGGCGGCCTGCGCGTCCGCCCGGTGGTTCTCCCCGCGGCCCCACCAGCGGCGGGTGCCCCCGCCGGCGAACGATGCGGGCACGGCGACCCCGAGCAGCACCAGCGGCAGGCCCATGAGCACGAGAAGATCCCGCCCACCGCCCCGGCCCCCGGGCCCGGCCCCCGGACCGGTCCGTCGACGGCGGCGTGCCGACCGCGTATACGGCTCCGCGTCTTTCGCCGTCACATCCCTCTCCCGTGCCCTGTTCGCCATGTCCGCATCCGCCCGGAACACCCGGTGTCATTCTCCCACCAGGTAGTGACGAACACACGGGCCGGTCAGTTGCCGGTTCCCCGTACCTGTACGACACGAATGCGTTTGCGGCCGGGGTGCGCGTGCCATGTAGTCTGTCAGCTCATCCCCGGGCGCATAGCTCAGCGGTAGAGCGCTGCTCTTACAAAGCAGATGTCGGCGGTTCAAATCCGTCTGTGCCCACCCATCCCATGGTGTGACGAAGGCCCAGGTCATCCGGTGCGTGTCCGGACGCCTGGGCCTTTGCGGTTTCCGTGCTGGAGAAGCCGTCGCCGGGGGTGTCGTGCCTTCACATGCCAGAAGGCCTGCGCTCGACTGCGCGCACCGAGCATGGTCACGCCGGTGTGGTCGTGGACGACCCCGATCAGGCGGCCAACTGCCGGGGGACTAGCTGCTGATGGGCCATGAGACGTGTCCGGTCTCGGTCGGCATCGGCTGGGGCTCCAGCGACGGCTGCTGATCTACCCGGCCTGGGGTCGCACGGTCGAGCAGCCGGTGCTCGCTGAAGTCACCGCGGGCCGCGAACGGTTGTGAGCGAGGGCCACCCGAGCCGACTCATCCTGGGCACAGCCCGACAGGAATCACGCCCGCTCCACGGTGTGTGCGTCGATGGCAGACGGAGTGGCAGCCAGGGCAGTACGTGGTTGCTGCTGGATGCCCGCCCGCGTGCCAACTGGTGGAGAGACTTGCGGGCGCCGTGCTTGCAAGGATCCCGGGAGGGTCGGGTCACGACGTCCGTGCCGGTCCGGGCCGCCTTCCGTGGACCGGCACACGCGGGTCGATCGATCTGTCAGTGGCCGTGGCCGTGGTCGCCGCTGCCGCTGCCGTGGCCACCGCCGTGGCCACCGCCGTGGCCGCCGTCGCCGTGATCGCCGTGGCCGTGGTCGTCGGGGGCGACGATCGTCCACGGGCGCATCAGGTCGTCGTCTTCGTGTTCGAGAATGTGGCAGTGGTGGACGTACGTCGCCGGGAACTCGGTGCCGCTGCCCGGAATCGATGCGATCATGCCCGTCGGCGGGCTGAATTCCTTGCTGATGATTCTGGTCACCGTCTCCGGATAGGACTTGAACGTGTCCTTGCCGGATCGCGCTTCGTCCGGGTCCGGCGGAATCGGCGGGCCGGTGAGAGGACGCACCACTTCCGGAAGATCCGAATGCCCGCGTGGTCTCATACCCCTCGTCGGCAATCTCCGCCTGAAGGAGGATCCTGGAATCCTCCCCAGAGGACATACTGCACGCTGTATGGCACGGATGTGGAAAGCGGCCGTCGACCTCCTGGCCGGCGGTTTCTTACCTGTTCTTTCAGCGATCAACCGGGGGAGAGGCCATGCGGGGGCGAGGGGTATCCGCTGGGGGCGAGGTTGTTGTGCCCGACCGGGCGGGTTTGGCGACGGTTTCCGCCTATGGCGTCGCGTGTTTGGTGCATCTTCTGATGGCGGGGCTGTTGACCGGTGGTTTGCTCCTGGTCGTTCTCGGCCTGAAGACGGTCGTGCAGCCACTGATCGGACTGTTGATGCTCGGATTCGCCGTCCCCATGCGCCCCCGTTTCGGCAAGCTCGACCCTGATCTGCCCACGCTGCGACGGATGGATGCGCCGGCCCTCTACGCGCTGTTGGATGACATAGCGGCCACGGCCGGCGTGCGGCGCCTCGATGCGGTGCAGGTCAGCGCGGACTTTGCCGTACGGGTCTCCACCTATGGCATCCGGCGCAGGCGGCGGATGGAGCTCGGCCTCCCCCTCTGGCTGACCTTGGCACCGCAGCAGCGGGTCGCCGCTGTTGCGCATGAATTCGGGCATTTCGTATCTCGCGATATCCGACGCGGGGCGCTGGTCGGTATCGCGCTCGGTTCACTGGCTGGTGGAGCGAAACTGATGGAACAGCGGCCCGACACGTCGGAGTCGGCTGTCCCTGCCCCCCTGCTCTTGCGGCACGCGGACCAGATGGCAGAATATTTGTATCGCTTCAACGCCCGTGGGAAGTTGGCGAATTGGGCGCTGGGGATTCCAGGACTGGTGGTGAGGGGCGCGGCCCGGCTGCTGGTTCGGCTCACGCTGCCGGGGGCGCGGCGCGCGGAGTTCCAGGCGGATGCCGTGGCCGCCCGAATAGCTTCCACCCAGGCCGCTGTCTCCGCCCTGCGTGACCGGCACCTAGCCGATGTCGTCAACGTCGAGGTGAACCGAATGGCGATTGCTGCGCATACGTTCAGCCGGACTCGCGCCGGGCAGAGCACGTACCCGGACTTCTGGGCAAAGGTTGCCGCACACGTGGCAGCATTGCCCGACAGCGAGCGGGAGAGGCTCCACGGTGTCGACCTCAGCAATGTGACGACGACAGACTCCGACCCCTTGGGCAGCCCGGCCAAGGATTCCGGCCTCCCATCCAGCAGCCTGCGTGTGGCCCGTCTGTCCCTCGGGGCGGCACAGCCTGCTGCTGTCACGCTCGACGCGGCCGGGGCGGATGCCATCGAGTACGAACTCCGCGAATCGAAGAGCCGGCTGGCCCGCCAGGTCGTTCAAGACTGCGTCCGCACCTGAACCCGGAATCCTGGAATTCCGTGGAACCACGACCGCGACACGATCTACCAGTGAGCCTTCCGGCAGCGGCGCGGGACTCCCACCTCCGACACCAAGAGCGGGCGACCCCGACGGCAACGGATGACATCCGATTCCACAGCTGAGCCAGACGCTTGCGGCCCCATCTTCCGAGCGGAGGTGGGGGTTCGTCCGTTGACATCACTGGTCGGCATCAACGCCGCGTCGAGTCCCTCAGCGAGTATCACCGCTCGGACGAATCGAGGAGTTCCCCATGCCTGCGCAACCATGAGGTTTTGGAATGCGTCCTCGTGATGGGGAGAAGCTTCACGAGGGAGGATCGAGAATGGACGGGACATTTCTGCAGATGGCGCTGCTTGCATGCGTGGCTGTGACGTTGGGCACCGCGACGTGGAAAGCGGTGAAGGGTATGTCCCATCGGTCGGCTTGGCGTGTGAGCGCTGCGCTGCTGTGGGCGGGGGCGCTCAGTTTTGTCGTCAACATCGCCTCGGGATCAAGCGTGGACGACAATGGTGTTCTCCATGAGCAGTTCGCGCTCGTGCCTGTCGGATGGGCTCTTCTTCTCGTCGGCACCGTGAGTGCACTCATTACGGGCTGGAGGGGCCTCCCTCATCGTTCGTAGATGGTGAGGCTGTTTCCGTGTGGATCAACCGGCTGATGCGTTACGCATTCAGACCGAAAGGCTCCGTGCACTGTGTGGTGTTGCGCGCACGGGGACATGGAGCGACGGTGGCGGTGTTCTCGCTGTCGTCCTCGAGCTGTCACGGCTGTGCGTGAGGGGATTGCTCTGCGAACAATCCCCCCGATGATCCTTGTGCCGCTTGCCGTGGAGGCGGTGCCGGGAGCGCGAGAGTCGGCGGTGGAGAACCGGCTACGCAACGCCCACGCTCCACCGGCCGCGATCGCCTCCGGGAGCCCGGTGAGCCTTCGCGGTCGTGGTGCTGCTCGTCCGACGGCCGCCTGCCGCCGCCCGGCGGCAGGCGGCAGCGGAGACGGCAGCGGAGACGCAGGCGCTGAGAGCGCCGCGGTGTGTGCCGCACGGCCCGTATCACCTCTTCTCTTCCACGAGGATCTCTCCTGGGTGCTTGCCGGGGAGGATGCGCAACACGGCAAGGAACGGATGGGAAGCTTTGGATCGTGGAGGAAACGACCCGTTATCGATGCTCAAGTGCACACTGCCTCAAGCGAATTGATGAGGCATCGCCGTGACGCAGTGGTGGGGTCGTATGGGTGTTGTGCATGCGCGAGTTCCCTGAGTTGCCCAGTGTCGTTCCCAGTGACTTGCGGGACACTTCTCCTCGGGGGCTTGGTGTCGGCTTGCTCCGGCGCGCGCTGACGCGCCCCCGAGCGCGCCCTGTCCGGCCCGCGAAAGGGAGTTCACTCTCACTGGCATGGGGGCGAATACGAACCGTGGTCGTGGTGGGCTCGCATGTCAGCGCTGTGGTTGCCGAAACGGGACCGTGGGCGAGCGTGGGCGTATCAAGCTCATTGCCCTTCTCTGCGAGCGTTGTTGGAACATCACATCCAATGAACTCGCCCTCCAGGAAGGCGCTACGGATTCGCCCGGCTACGACGCGGAGGGAAACGCACTCGTTGCGGGTGAGCCCCCGCGATGTCCCGCGTGCAGGACGCCGATTGTGCCCTGCCCGACGAATTACGACCGGTGGGTCCATCTGGCCACGAAAGATCTGCCGGCGGAGAGGGTTCCGCGCCGCTTTCGGTGGCGGCTGGTGGACGTACAGGGACATGGCCGTGTCGCCGTGCGGATCCGTGGAGTCGAGCCGTTCCCCACTGCTTTCGTGCGGCCTGCTCATCGGGCGGTCTGCCTCGGCCCCGACGCCGAGCCGGACGTCGCGCGGGAGAGCCGTCTCGATCAGATGTAGGCGGCCTCGGAGCCGGTGGGTCCCGGTACGCGCGGTGGTCCGGAGCGCTGCCACGCAGACGTGGTGCCGTTCTCCGTCCCCAGCAGCGGTGCAGAACCGCCCATCTGACATGGGGTCGGTGCGTCGAGGCGGAACCGCGACGCCGCGGTTGCACCCACAGCGGCTCCCCGCGGAGGGCGGCGTACGAAGCGGACTCCGGCCGCCGGCGCGCATGGAGCGGTCGCCGTCCCGTGCCGCCGAGGCATGACCACGGCCAACTGCCCGGGAATCCGGTCGAGTTGATGCCGTGAGAGATTTCACTGTTTCGGAACATGGGCAGGAGATTTTTCGGCTGAGCTGTACACAAAGCGCGGAATATTTCGCTCCACGAGGCGGCTCCTCATTCGCCCGCACAAGATCGACGCCGTTGAACATTTCACCTCTCTGCGGAGATTGTCTTGTTCATGCTCAAACACCTCTCTTGCGTTCTGGCGATCCGTGGGGCGCTGCCAGCATGTGGCTGCAGGTGATCGCCTCATGACCAGACGTGATCACCCCGTGAGCGGATGAAGAGCCGCCCCCTTCCGCGGGGCCCTCCGCGGAAGCCGATGAACCCAATGAGAGGGGTCGAACCATGTCTCGTCCCGACCGCCGTCAGTTCTTGCGCGGAGGCGCACTCGCCCTGGTGGGAGCCGCGCTGGCCGCGCCCGCCGCCGTTGCCGCGTCCCGTGCCACCGGTTCCCGCGCATCGCACGCCGCGCACAACGCCCACACCGCCCACGAAGGCAAGGCGGCGGCTGAGGTGCCCGAGCCGTTCGACGAGGTCTACCTCGGCCGCCACATAGAGGGCTGGCCGTCCGCGGAAGGACCGGGCGGCGGCGGGGACCACGGAGGCCATGGAGGCCACGGCGGACACGAGGGCATGGCCTTCGCTGTCCGCGTCGACAACGACGACCTCCACGTGATGCAGAACGCCGACAGCACCTGGATAAGCGTCGTCAACCACTACGAGACGCACGCCTCGCCCCGATCCGTCGCCCGCGCGGCCGTACGGGAGCTGAACGGCTCGGACCTCGTCGTGATGGTCGGCACCGGCTGACCTCTTCCGACGCCGCACCCGTCCCCGTCCCCGTCACATCCCCGATCACGACCGAGCTCGCAGAGGAACCCTCCACATGGCAGACCGGAAGAACCAGGCGGATCTCACCGCCACCGAGAAGCGGAACTTCGTCGACGCGATACTCGAACTCAAGCGTGCAGGCCGCTATGACGAGTTCATCACCACGCACAACGCCTTCATCACCGGTGACACCGACAACGGCGAGCGGACCGGCCACCGTTCGCCCTCGTTCCTCCCCTGGCACCGCCGCTTCCTCCTGCAGTTCGAGGAGGCGCTGCAGTCCGTCGACTCGTCCGTCATGCTGCCCTACTGGGACTGGACGACCGACCGCTCGCCGAGCAGCTCGCTCTGGGCGGACTCCTTCCTCGGCGGTGACGGCCGGAGCGGCGACGGGCGCGTCACCTCCGGCCCGTTCGCCTTCGGCGGCGGCAACTGGCCGATGAACATACGCGTCGACGGCCGGACCTACCTGCGCCGTGCGCTCGGCGTGGGCGTACGCGATCTGCCCACCCGCGCGCAGGTGGACGCCGTTCTGGCCATGCCCGTCTACGACGCCGCCCCCTGGAACAGCGGATCCGACAGTTTCCGCAACTCCGTCGAGGGCTGGCGCGGCCCGAACCTGCACAACCGTGTGCACGTCTGGGTCGGCGGCCAGATGACGTCCGGGGCTTCGCCCAACGACCCGGTCTTCTGGCTCCACCACTGCTTCATCGACAAGCTGTGGGCCGACTGGCAGAGCCTTCACCCCGACTCCGGCTATGTGCCGACCAGTCCCGTCCGCAACGTCGTCAGCCTGCGCGACACCATGAAGCCGTGGAACGACGTGACGCCCGAGGACATGCTCGACCACACGCGGTTCTACACCTACGGCTGAGCCGCACCGGCATCGACGGCTGAGCCCTCTGCCGCCAGCCCGGGGCCGCGCGGTTCTCGACCGGCCGCGCCGCCCCGGGCCCGCGCTCCGTCCGTCCCCGCCTACCGTTCCCCGTCCTTGCCCTCGCCCCGACGCCGCCCGGGCCTGCCGGGCTCCCCGGGCGTGAGGCGTACCACAACCTCCGCGAGCTGGACGCACACCGCCTCGATCCGCTCCCGCGTCTCGTTCCGCTCGGTGACCATGGCCGAGAGCACCAGCGCGGTCAGCGCCGCCGAGCCGTTGAGCGCCTGCAGCGTGAACATCTGGGCGAAGAGGTCGTGGCCGTCGAAAGGGCCCGAGCCCGAGCCGGCCGCGAAGATCGCGAGCACCGAGACGATCAGCACGCACGGCGCGGCCCCGGGGAGCTGGAAGCGGTAGGCGGCCCAGATCAGGAACGGGAAGATGACGAACAGCATGTTGAGGGTGCTGTTCAGCGACCCGAGCGCGACCAGCGCCGTGCAGGCCAGCAGCGCCACCGCCTCCGCCCATCGCCACGCGGGAACCGCCAGCACTCGCCGGAGCGGCCAGGCCGTGCGCAGGACGAGCAGCATGGGGACGACGACGAGGACGCCCATCGCGTCGCCCGTCCACCACACCGACCACGCGGGCCAGAACTCGCCAGCGTCCAGGGCCCCGGAGAGCACGAGCGCACCGGTGCCGATGGTCGAACTGACCAGCATCGCCAGCAGCGCGCCGAGGAACACCAGCGCCAGCGCGTCCCGCAGCCGGTCCAGCTCGGTACGGAAGTCCGCGCGGCGCAGCAGGGCGTAAGCGATCAGCGGCGCGACGGTGTTGCCCAGCACGATCGCGAAGACCCAGCCGGACGGGCCGAGCGGCACGTTGACCAGGAAGGCGCCGAGTGCGATCCCCGGCCATACGCGCAGACCGAAGAGGAGAAGGCAGGCGACGGCGATGCCGGTGGGCGGCCAGAGCGGGGTGATCTGCCCGCGGACGAGCTCCTGTTCCAGCCCGAGCTTGCCCGACACGTAGTACGCGCCTGTGACGGCGAGGTTCAGCAGTACGCCGTTCACATGTCGCCGGAGTCGCGGGTCGCGTGCCGCAGGCAGTGCCACGGCAATATCAGAACCCTCCGTGCCGTCCGAGGCGGGCAGGACACACGGGTGCGTGCCCGCGCGGATCGTTCGGCCCGCTGCGAGCCCCTCGTACGAGAGGCGTTTCCGAGGAGGCTCCGCCCCTCAGCCCAGTGCGCGGTCCAGGTTGAACGCCGCGCTGATCAGCGAGAGATGCGTGAAGGCCTGCGGGAAGTTGCCGTGCTGCTCGCCCGTACGGCCGATCTCCTCCGCGTACAGGCCGAGGTGGTTGGCGTACGTCAGCATCTTCTCGAACGCGAGACGTGCCTCGGCGGTGCGCCCGGCGCGGGTCAGGGCCTCGACGTACCAGAAGGAGCAGATCGAGAACGTGCCCTCCTCGCCGCGGAGGCCGTCCGGGCTGGCCTGCGGGTCGTAGCGGTAGACCAGGGAGTCCGAGACCAGGTCCTCGCCGAGGGCGTCCAGGGTGGACAGCCACTTGGGGTCGGTGGGGGAGATGAACTTCGCCAGCGGCATCATCAGCACGGAGGCGTCCAGCACGTCGTCGTCCTCGTGCTGCACGAATGCCTGCCGCTTCTCCGACCATCCCGCGCTCATGATCCGGCGGTAGATCGTGTCGCGTGTGCGGGACCAGCGCTGCAGATCGGCGGGCAGGCCGCGGTGGTTGGCCATCCGGATCGCCCGCTCGATGGCGACCCAGCACATCAGTCGTGAGTAGAGGAAGTTCTTCCGGCCGCCGCGGGTCTCCCAGACGCCCTCGTCGGGCTGGTCCCAGTGCGCGCAGACCCACTCGACCAGATCGCAGACGGTGTCCCAGTGGTCGCTGGAGAGCGGCTGGCCCCACTTGTCGTAGAGGTAGAGGGAGTCGATGAGGGCGCCGTAGATGTCGAGCTGGAGCTGGTCGACGGCGTTGTTGCCGACGCGTACGGGGGCGGAGTGCAGATAGCCCTCCAGGTGCGGCAGTTCGCGCTCGGGCAGGTCGTGGCGTCCGTCGATGCCGTACATGATCTGCAGCGGTCCGTCGGAGGGGTTGTTGCGCAGGCCGACCCGGTCGGACAGGAAGCGCATGAAGGACTTGGCCTCGTCGGTGAATCCGAGCCGCAGCAGCGCGTAGACGCAGAAGGCGGCGTCGCGGATCCAGACGTAGCGGTAGTCCCAGTTGCGCTCGCCGCCTATCTGTTCGGGCAGGCTGGTGGTCGGGGCGGCGACGATGGCGCCAGTGGGGGCGTAGGTGAGCAGCTTCAGGGTGAGCGCGGAGCGGTGGACCATCTCGCGCCAGCGCCCGCGGTACTTCGACGCCGCCAGCCAGCCGCGCCAGTACCGTACGGTCGCGTCGAAGAGCCGCTCCGCCTCGCGCTCGGGGCAGGTGCGCAGATCGGCCTCCCCGCCCACGTGGTCCAGGGCGAACACCGCGACCTCGCCCTCGCGCAGCTTGAACGGCGACCACACGTCCGTGCCGTCGATCTCCAGCGGTGCGGTGGATGTCAGCGCGAGGGAGAGCCCGTCCGACTCGAAGACGGCGACGCCCTGTTCGGTGATGCGGACGGTGTGGGGCTGCTCGCCGTAGTGGAAGCGCGGCGCCACCCGGGCGCGGAAGGGCAGGGAGCCGCGGACGCAGAGCACACGCCGGATGAGCCGGTGCCGGTCGGTCTCGCGGGAGTCCTCGGCGTCGACGATCGGCATGAAGTCCTGGATCTCGCCGACCCCGTCCTCGGCGAAGAAGCGGGTGATCAGCACATTGGTGTCGGGGAAGTAGAACTGCTTCGTCCGGGCCGGTACGTCCGCGGCCAGCTCGAAGGAGCCGCCGCGGTCGGCGTCCAGGATCGACGCGAAGATGCTGGGTGCGTCGAACCGGGGGCAGCAGTACCAGTCGATCGTCCCGTTCGTGCCGACCAGCGCCGCCGTGCGCAGGTCTCCGATCAGCCCGTGCTCGGCGATGGGCAGGTAGCGGGGGCTGCCCGTGCGGTACGCCTCGTTGGACACGGTGGTCACATCGGCCTCCCTGCGTCGGCGCGCGCCGCCCGGGCGGGACGGCGCCACAAAGCCGTCATTTCAGCGTAAGGCGGGTCGGCCGGGCGCCGCCCGGGGAGGCCGGAGCGGGGCCGCCGGCGGCGAGGAGGCGCCGTCAGTACCGGGTGATCGCGGGGGGGCCCGAGCGCGTGCCGATGGCGATGTGCGGCCGGTCCGCGGGGTCGGCCCAGGTCAGGATCGCCTCCATCGCCCGCGCGGGCACGGACACGCAGCCGGCCGTGGCGCCCCGGCCGTGCACGTGCAGAAAGATCCCCGCGCCCCGGCCCTTGACCGGGCGGGCGTAGTTGAAGCCGATGACGAGCGCCCGGGCGTACTGGACGCCGTACGAGGCCAGGTGCTCGGCCTCCTTCGCGGCGCAGTCGGGCGGCAGCGGCTCCACCCACCGGTTGTACGCGGTGGAGCGGGTGTCCTGGCACCACCAGGACCGGTCGGTGATCACCCGGTACGGGACGGAGGTGCCGGCCGGGGCCGTGCGCGTACCGAAGGCGAACGGCAGGTCGTAGAGCCCGGTGGGGGTGGTCGACGTGCCCTGTTCGCGGGTCCTGCCCTCGGTCAGGCCACCAGCCCCGAACCGTGCGGGGGCGGACCCTGCCCGCCGCCACGCCCCGTCCCGCTTCTCCCACCAGGTCAGGGTGCCGGTGGTGGAGGACGGGGCGGGGGCCTCGGCCGTGATGAGCTGCGTGCCGCCGCCGGTGTCCGCCAGGCGTTCGGGCAGCGGTGCGTCGCCGTCGGCCGCGAGGAGCAGGGGCAGGGCGGCGGCCGCGGCCAGCAGCCGGAGGAGTCGGGAAGTGCGTGCCATGCCCGATGCGGTGCCCCGGTCGGCGGGCGCGCCAAAAGCGCGTGGGGGACGGTTCATTCCTGCGGGGCAGGGCCGCTACTCCGGGCCGCGCAGCCTGAGGACGGTGATGATCGGCGTACGGGTCTCCGTCCAGAGGATCTCGACGGTGAGATCGGGCGGTACGGGGGTGTAGAGCGTGGTGCCGTCGGGTGTGCTCCGCCGCCCGCCCGGCGCCTCGTCGGTGGGCGGGCCGAGCCTGCCGAGCGCCGGTGCGAGGGCGGCCTGGAGGTTCGGCGGCAGGCGCCCGGAGAGCACGGGGGAGTCGTCGCCGGGCAGGACCAGGACCAGGTTCCTGGGGCGGGTGCGGGGTCCGGTGTAGCCGACGACGACGGCGTCACGCGTCTCGTTGTGCCGCAGCTTCAGCCAGTCGCGGCGGCCGCCGCGGTAGGGGTGGTCGAGCCGCTTCATCACCAGGCCCTCGACCCCGACCTCGCGCAGCGACTCGTACCAGGCGGTGGCCGTCTCCGGGTCGGTGGTCACGGGGACGGGCTGGAGCGGCGGCCCCAGCGGGGCAAGCAGCTCGACGAGGGCTTCGCGGCGCTCCTCGTACGGGTGCCCGCGCAGGTCCGCGGAGCCGGAACCGAGCAGGTCGAACGCCGCGTAGGAGGCGGGGAGTTCACGGGCGAGGGCGGCGGCGCGGGTACGTCCGGCCATGGCGCGCGTCTGGACGGCGGCGAAGTCGGTCCGCCCGCCCGTCCAGATGACGACCTCGCCGTCGAGGACCGTGCCGGGCGGCAGGGCCCGCGCGGCCCGCGCGAGGTCGGGGAAGGAGTCGGTGACGATGCGGCCGGAGCGGGCCTGGAGCTGCACGCCCCGCTCGGTGCGGAAGACGACGAGGCGGTGACCGTCGAACTTCGGCTCGTACGCGTACCGGCCGCGGGCCAGCACATCGACCGAGCGGGCCAGGGCGACCCGCAGCGGAGGCCGGGGCGAGGGGCTCACCCGGCCGCACCGGGCAGGGGGTGGGCGTGCCCGGGCTCGACGAGCGGCGCGAAGAGGTCACCGTGCTCCTCCAGGCGCGGCAGGATGTCCCCGGCCTCGAACACCAGGTCCTCGGGCCGGGCGCACGCCTCGACCTCGTCCCAGGTCACCGGGGCGGAGACCGTGGGGGTCGGGCGGGCCCGCAGCGTGTAGGGGGCGGCGGTCGTCTTGGCGGCCGTGTTCTGGCTCCAGTCGACGAAGACCTTGCCGGGGCGCAGATGGCGGGCCATGCGGTGGATGGCGAGGTTCCGCAGCTCGCGCTCCGCTTCCAGGGCGAGCGCCTTCGCATAGGCGGTGACCTGCTCGGACGGTACGGGCTCCAGCGCGGCCAGGATGTGCAGTCCCTTGGCGCCGCTGGACTTGGCGAAGACCTCCAGCCCGTCCGCGGCCAGCCGGTCGCGCAGCCAGCCGGCGACCGTGCAGCACTCCACGATCGTCGCGGGCGCCCCGGGGTCGAGGTCGAAGACGAGCCGGTCGGCCGTGCCGGGTGTGTCCGCCGTCCACTGCGGGGTGTGGAACTCGGTGACCAGATTCGCCGCCCACACCAGCGTCGGCAGGTCCTGGACCAGGACGTGCCGGCCGGTCTCACCGGCCCCCGAGCGCGGTACGACGGCCGTCCTCACCCAGTCGGGGGTCCCGAGGGGGAGGTTTTTCGCGAAGAAGTGCTGGCCCTCCGAGCCGTCCGGATAGCGCAGGAAGGACAGCGGGCGATCGCGGAGGTGAGGGAGGAAGGCGCCGGCGACGGTGGCGTAGTAGTGCAGGACCTCGGCCTTGGTGAAGCCGTTGGGATAGAGCACCTTGTCGAGATTGCTCAGGGCCAGTCGCCGCCCCTCCACCTCCGTCATCTGCGACATACCATGAGAATCCCACGAAAGGGATGAATCGTGCGATCGATCTGGAAAGGGTCCATCTCCTTCGGCCTGGTCAACATCCCGATCAAGGTGTTCGGGGCCACGGAGAGCCACTCGGTCTCCTTCCGGCAGGTGCACGCGGCCGACGGCGGGCGCATCCGCTACCGGAAGGTGTGCGAGCTGGAAGACGTCGAGGTGTCGAACGAGGACATCACGAAGGCGTTCGAGGCACCCGACGGCACCACCGTGCCGCTCAGCGACCAGGACCTCGACTCGCTGCCGCTGCCGACGGCCAAGACCATCGACATCCTGGCGTTCGTCCCGGCCGACACGATCGACCCGCTCCAGCTCGACCGCTCCTACTACCTCGCGCCCGACGGCGCCGGGGCGGCCAAGCCGTACGTCCTGCTGCGCGAGGCGCTGAACCGCAGCGAGAAGGTGGCCGTCGCCAAGCTCGCGCTCCGCGGGCGCGAGACCCTCGGCATGGTGCGGGTCGTGGGCGAAACCCTTGCCATGCACACCATGCTGTGGCCCGACGAGATCCGGCAGCCCGAGGGCATCGCGCCCGACGCGAAGGTGACGGTCCGGGACGCCGAACTCGACCTCGCCGACACTCTGATGGACACCCTGGGGGAGATCGACCTCGACGAGCTGCACGACGAGTACCGGGAGGCCGTGGAGGCCCTGGTCGCGGCGAAGCTGGAGGGCACCGAGCCCGCGCCGGTCGGTGAGGAGCGCGAACGCGGCGGCAAGGTGATCGACCTGATGGCCGCCCTGGAGAGCAGCGTCAAGGCTGCCCAGGAGGGGCGGGGCGAGGGTGAGAAGGCGCCCGCGAAGAAGGCCGCGTCGAAGAAGACCGCTGCGAGAAAGAGCACCGCGCAGTCCGGAGCGAAGAAGACAGCGGCCAAGAAGACCGCGGCGAAGAAGACTTCCGCGCAGTCCTCCGCCAAGGAGCCTTCGGGCAAGAAGAGCACGTCGACGGCGAAGAAGACCACCGCGAAGACCGCCGCGAAGAAGACCGCGGCGAAGAAGACGGCGGCGAAGAAGCGCGCCTCGGCCTGAGGCGCAACGGACGGCCGGCAGTCGGGCGGTCCGGGCGCTGAGTGCCGGGCGGATCCCCGAGCCGGAGGGAGCGGTTGTGGCCGCTGTGCACGCCACGCACGAACTGCGCGCCGAACACCGCGCGGCCGCCCCCGGCCAGTCCGGTCGGCTCGGCGGCCTCGGCCCGGTGAAGACCTGGCACATGGTCCGCGGCTCCGGGACGACGGCCATGTGCGGGCGCGCCCTCGATCCGGTGGCCGCGTCCCGTCCGGAAGAGGACTGGGGCAGGACGCGCGAGATCTGCTGTCACACCTGCGGCGCGCTCTATCTGCGCGAAGTGCCCTGACGCAGCGGCCCGTACGCGGCCGCGCAGCCGCGTACACGACCGTGCCTCGTACCGGCCCGCCGGCCCGCCGGAGCAGCAGCGGCGTCAGGCGCCGGGCTGCTCCCTCGCCACCGGCCGCCGCAGCGCGTACGCCGCGCCCGCGCCCGCCGCGAAGAGGGCGAGCACCGATACCGCCGTACCGAGCCAGGTCGCGCCGAGCCACTGTCCGCCGAAGTAGCCGAGGCCGACGCTGTATCCGGCCCAGGCGAGACCCGCCAGCGCGGACCACGGCAGGAACTCGGCGGCCCTGCGGTGCATCGCGCCCGCACCGAGGCTGACCACGGAACGTCCGGCAGGGGCGAAGCGGGCGATGAGGACGAGCATGCCGCCGCCGCGCATGAGGGCCGCGCCGAGCCGGGCCTGAGCGCGCGTCAGCCTGCGCGAGCGGGCGATGGCGCGGTCGAGCCGGTCGCCGCCGCGCCAGGCAAGCCGGTACGCGACGAGGTCACCGAGGCAGGAGGCCGTCGCGGCGCACAGCACCAGGGCCAGGATGTCGGGGACTTCGGCGTTCGTACCGACGGCGTCCGCGGCGCGGGTCCCGGCGGCTGCGGTCGCCGCGGCGATGACCAGGACACCGCTCGGCAGGACGGGAAGGAACACGTCCAGCAGGACGGAGCCGGCGACGACGACGTAGATCCAGGGGGT
Source organism: Streptomyces sp. NPDC048639 (assembly GCF_043199075.1). NCBI lineage: Bacteria > Bacillati > Actinomycetota > Actinomycetes > Kitasatosporales > Streptomycetaceae > Streptomyces > Streptomyces sp. NPDC048639. Next base: position 654,439 of record NZ_JBICVP010000001.1, on the reverse strand, counting down.
GACGGCAAGAGCCCCCAGGTTGTCGAACTCCAGACTCTCCAGCACCCGTTTCTCCCTGTCCCGTTCCCCCGCCGCGACGTCGCAGGGAAGCGGCAGGGGCGGCACCAACTGCCATACAGCGTACGCCTGTGTGAGCCGGGAAAATTTGGTGGGGTCCGTGATGTTGTTCGCATCACTCTCCCGCTCACGCATTCGCGGCAGTGCGGGGAGGGCGAGCGGGGTTCAGGATGCGGTTGCCCCGCCTCCGTTGGCGGGGGCGGAAATCGCGAGCGGCTCCGGGCGGCAGGCGCCTTCGTCCGCACGGGGAGGCCCGCTCTCCGGCGACGGTACGGGCCGGGGCGGCGTGCCGTGGGCGAGGGGAGCCGCCGTCGCACGCAGCGCGGCCCGCGCCACCGCGTCCGCGTCCGTCAGCGTCACCGAGTTGACGCCCGGCCGCGCGCCCGCCGCCGTCACCCAGTGCACGCCCTCGGTCGGTACCCCGACCGCGAACCGCCGCGGGTGGGCCCGCCCTTCGGCGTCGATGAGCCGGTACGGGCTGCGCGTCACGTCCAGCCCGCCCGTCTCGTAGCCGCCGGCGAGATGGGGGCGGCAGCCTCCGGTGCCGAGCAGCCGGGTCAGCAGCGGATCGGTGGTGCGGCGCAGGTCGGGCTCGGGCAGCCGGGCCTCGATCAGCGTCGTCACGCTCACCTCGGACCCGGGGACGGCAGGGGAGTGGGCGGTGAACCCGTGGCCGCCGCCGGGCGTACCGGGGCGGACATCGAGCCGGGGCCCGAGCACGTCGAGGACGCCGGCCTCGATCAGCGCGGCCATCTCCTCGATGCGGCGGCGCGGCGGGCCGATGGAGAGGAAGGCGTTGAGCGGGGTGTACCAGCGGTCGAGGTGGTCCCGGCGCGAGGTGCCGGAGAGCCCCGAGTGGTCGACGATCTGGCGCAGTTCGTTGCGCAGGTCGCGGAGGACGTCCAGGGCGGCCTTGACCGGCCCGGCGATGTTCCCGAGCCGGGCGTGCTCGGCGTCCTGCCGCAGATGTGCGACGAGCCACCGGCGGAAGTCCCCGGGGCCTGCGAAGTCCCGGTCGCCGTACGGCCGCGCGATCTCCACCCACGACCAGCGCTCGCCGGGGGCGACGGAGAATGCGTCCAGCACCGCGGCCTCTTCGGCGCTTCCGTGGCGGGTCGCGAGGAAGCGCTCACGAAAGCCGGTCTCCGTCATGGGCGTGGCGAGGCGGCGCGTGGCGAGCAGTGCCTCGTAGTGGACCGTCTCGACCTCCTTCGCGACGAGTGGCCACACCTCGGTGAGGAAGTCGGGGAAGTCCCCCGCGTCCGCGCGGGCGCGGAAGCCGGCGATGACCGCCGGGGTCAGCAGCAGGGGGACGTGGCGGCCCAGCGCGCCCTTCTCGTTGTCGCCGCGCGCGTGGTACGGGACGCCGCGGCGCGATCCGGCGTACAGCCGCGGCTCCCGGCCCGAGGCGCGGTAGTGCAGCAGGCCGTCCGGGCCGCCGGTGAACCGGCCGCCGCGGCCCGTCGTCAACAGGGCGAGATGGTCGAAGAAGTTGAGGCCGAGACCGCGCAGCAGCACCGGCTCCCCGGGGGCGATACGGGCCAGGTCGAGGTCCGCGGGGTTCGCGGGCGGGCAGTGCCGCAGGCCGTGCGCGGCGGCGTACGCGGAGAAGCGTTCCTCCTCCGCATTCGGCAGGACCGGCAGATGCCCCTGGGCGAGGACGACCGCCGCGAGCCCGGCCAGTTCGGTGCCGTCGTCCAGGGCCAGGAGCTGCTCTCCCACGGCGGTCTCCGTCAGCCGTACGGCGCGTGCCGTGTGGACCCGCACCCTCACCTGCTCGGGAGCGGCGCGCACCACGCGCCCGAAGACCCACTCCAGATAGCGGCCGTAGAAGGCGCGGGTCGGGTAGTCGTCCGGGCCCGGGCAGTCCGCGATGCGTAGCGCGGTCGCCCACTCGTACAGGCTGGGCCCCGGTCGTACGGGGCCCTCGCACGCCACGCTGGCGTCGGTGAAGAGGGTCACTTGCGAGGCGACCGTGTTCATCAGCAGTTCGCGGGACTGCCCGGTGTGCCACACGCGGCCCGCGCCGGGCGGGGCGGGGTCGACCACGTGGACGGTCAGCCGGGCGCCGTCGGGCAGGAGTTCAGGGGCCGAGGCGCAGACGCGCTCCAGCACGCTCGTGCCCCGGGGGCCGGCGCCGACGATGGCTATGGCGTGGTGCTCTCCGGCCAAGGCGGCTTCTCCCGGGGGCAGTGGTGCACGAGCGACGCACCATCATGCCGTTCGCTGCACCGGAGTCGAACCCCGGACCGGAACCATCCGCTCCGTTGTGCTGGGGATCACGTCCCGTCGGTCCGGTGTGCGGCTTACGCCCCCTCGGGCGGCGTCTCCGCGGCACCCCCCGCCACGGGGTGGGTGATGTCGCTGTCGTACGCCGTCTCCAGACGTGCCGCGCCCTCATCGCCCCGCTCGGCCCGGTCCAGGCGCAGCCGGGCCGTGCGCCCGTGCAGGGTCAGCGTCATCAGGTGGTTGCCGAACCACGGCCCGCCGGCCTTCCCCCAGCTGATCCGCGGAGGCTGCACCCGGCCCCCGCGCCCTATACGCGCATGCCGCGCCAGCCAGGAGCCCAGGCGGCGCCCCGCCCGGCTCCAGCCGAAGCGGAAGCCGACCTTGATGGAGGCGGGGACGCTGTTGTGCACGGGCGAGCAGGTGAGTTGGAGCACCCGCGACCCGGGCCGCTCGGCACCCTCCGGCCAGAACGGCTCGGCGACGTAGGCGTGGTGCACATCACCGGACAGCACGCACACGGTCGCCGGCGGCCGCGGTCCCGTACCCGCCTCCGTGACCAGGTCCGTCAGGGCCTCGAAGGACTGCGGGAAGGCCGCCCAGTGCTCCAAGTCGCCCATGCGCCGCATGCGTTCGCCGATCCGCGCCCAGCGCGGCCCGCGCTCGCCGCCGCACAGCGCCGCGTTCCAGCGCTCCGCGTCGTCGATGGCGGGCGGCAGCAGCCACGGCAGCGAGGTGCCGATCAACAGGTGGTCGTACGCGCCGGGGCCGCCGTCCGGCACCTGCTCGCGCAGCCATTCCCACCAGCGTTCGTGGACCATCGACCGCCGGTCCTCCGGCAGCACACGGGCGGCCCGGGAGTCGACCATGAGCAGCCGTACGCGGCCCACGTCGCGGCGGTAGGACCAGCGGGTGAAGGCGGGGTCGGCGTCGGCCCGCGTCGCGAACTCCCGCAGCAGTTCGGTCCCGTCGCCCGCCTTCCGCACCTGAGCGAAGAGCGGGTCGGTCATCAGCTCGGCGGGGGAGAGGTTCCCCAGGTGCTGGTACACCCAGTACGACATCAGTCCCGCGGTCACCCGCTCCTGCCACCACTCCGTGGCCCGCATGTCCTCCCGCCAGGCCTCGCTGGTGTTCCAGTCGTCGATGACGTCGTGGTCGTCGAAGATCATGCAACTGGGGACGTTGGAGAGCAGCCAGCGGACATCGGGGTCGAGCCAGGACTCGTAGTAGAGCCGGGTGTATTCCTCGTAGTCCGCGACCTGGTCGCCGGGCGGGGTGCGCAGATCGCGGCGCGAGGCGAGCCAGCGGCGCATCGCGTCCGAGGTCTCGTCCGCGTACACCTGGTCGCCCAGCAGCAGCAGGATGTCCGGCCGCTCGCCGCCCGGGTCGGCGGCGAGGCGGGTGGCGAGGGTGTCGAGAGCGTCCGGGCCGACGGGGTCGTGGGCGGGGGTGCCGCCGTGGAAGCGGGAGGAGCCGTGGGGCGGTGCGGCCCAGCGGCAGGAGCCGAAGGCGACCCTCAGGGTTTCCGCGTCCGGCGCGTGCTCCCCGCGGTGGTCGGGGAGGGTGCGGATCGCGCTGGGCGGATACCGGTCCTCGCGCGGGGGCCAGACCTGCTTGCCGTCGAGGAGCACGCTGTACGGCACCGTGCTGCCGGTCGGCAGCCCGACGAGGGTGACGAGCGCGTAGTGGTGCCCGGCGATCTGCCACGTGTGTGCGGTGCCGCGGCCCCCGGTGCCGTCGCAGACGACCTCGACCACGCAGGGCCGGCCCGTCTCGACCCATACGGTCGCGCTGTCCTCGTCCACATAGCGAACGAGCGGTCCCAGGACCAGTCCGGCCATCGGTCTCCGCCCTCCCTCCGTCGTCCCGTACGGTACGGAACGCCGGAGGGTCACGGCGAGTTTCCGCCGCAGGTTCTTGAGGCGTTCACCGCGTACGCCGTGGATTTCCGGGGGTTTCCGCGCATCTCCGCAGTGCCGGCGCTTTCCCCGGCACTGCGGAGGGTCACGGCGGTACGACCGGACGTGGCCGTTGGCGGCTCCGCGCGGTCAGCAGCCGTTCAGGATGGAGCTGAGCGCCGACTTCTCCGCGGAGTCGAGGGTGAGGTCGTAGTGGTGCTTCACCTGGACCCACATGCGGGCGTACATGCAGCGGTAGCCGGTCTCCGAGGGCAGCCACTCGGCCGGATCCTGGTCGCCCTTGGACTGGTTGACGTTGTCGGTGACGGCGATGAGCTGGGCTCGGGTGAGGTCGTTGGCGAAGCCCTGGCGCTGGGCGGTCGTCCAGCCGCTGGCGCCGGAGCGCCAGGCCTCGGCCAGCGGGACGACGTGGTCGATGTCGACGTCGGCGGCGGCGCTCCAGGTGGCCCCGTCGTACGGCGAGAACCAGCTGCCGCTGACGGCGGCGCAGCTGGAGTCCTGCTCGACGCCGGAACCGTCGCGCTTGAGGACGACCTCGCGGGTGTTGCAGGCGCCGCTCTGCGTGATCCAGTGCGGGAACTTGTCGCGGCTGTATCCGTCGGAGGAGCCTTCGGCGCTGACGGTCAACTCGCTCAGGTAGGTGCGGGCGGTAGCCGCACTGGGCGGGGTGGGGGGTGCGGCCTGAGCGGTGGGGCCGCTCAGGAAGGCGGTACAGGCCAGGGCGGTGAGGCCGGCGAGTACGCCTATTCGACGCGCGTAGACACGGATCATGGGAACGAACTCCCTCTGGGTGAAGGGGTGCTGGCCGCTGGGGGCGCGGCCATCGTTGCGGCGCCGGGTTGCGGTGGGGTGGGCGCCAGGTAACAGCGTGACGACATGCACACGTCATATACAAGACTCCGGTCGCGAGATGTACCCGGCCGGAGCAGCGCAACGGGTGTGCCCCGGCCTGTTCTGACGGGTCGTCGGCTCCGGGGGCGGCGCGCCGTATCGTGAGCCCGTGCACGCTGCCGCCCACGCCGTGACCGCCCCGCAGATCGCCGCCGCCACCCTGCTGCCGGTCGGCGCCACGCTCTGGGCCCTGCTCGCCGTCCTGCTCGTCGCAGCGGCCGGAGTCGCCGCCCTCGCGCACCTCGCCGACCGCGAAGGCGGGCGCTACCCGCGGGCGATCGCCGTCGCCGGGCTCCGGGCGGCCGTCCAACTGGCCGCCGTCTCCTACCTCATCGGCTGGGTCGTGCGCGCAGTCCCGCTGCTGCTGGGTTTCCTCGCCCTGATGTTCGCCGTGGCGGTACGCACGTCCGGCCGGCGCATCACGGCCGACCGCACGTGGTGGTGGACCGCGGTCCCCATCGGCGCCGGCGTGCTGCCGGTCGTGGCCGCGCTGCTGCTGACCGGTCTCGTGCCGCTCAAGGGCATCGCGCTCGTCCCCGTCACCGGCATCCTCATCGGCGGCGCCCTGACGGCGACCGTGCTCGCGGGCCGGCGGTCGCTGGACGAGCTGCGCCTGCGGCACGGGGAGGTCGAGGCCGCCCTCGCCCTCGGGCTGCCCGACCGCGACGCCCGTCTGGAGATCGCCCGGCCCGCCGCCTCCGAGGCACTGATCCCCGGTCTCGACCAGACCAGGACGGTGGGCCTGGTCACACTGCCCGGGGCGTTCGTCGGGATGCTGCTCGGCGGGGCGTCGCCGGTCCAGGCGGGCGCGGTGCAGCTCTTCGTGCTGGTCGCGCTGATGGCCGTACAGGCGGTGGCGACGGCGCTCACCCTGGAGCTGGTGGCCCGGGAGAGGCTGCACCGTGACGGCGCGGGCCGGGGCGCGGAGGCGGGCGCGGGCTGACGGCGGAGGGCGCGCGCCGGCCCTGGTGGGCGGAGCCGGGGAGGGCGTGCAGGGGGCGTGCCGGTGAGCGGGCGGGAGCGGGCCCGTGACAGGGGCCGGGGGCGACCCCGTACGCTGGGCCGAGCAGAAGGGGAGTAGCTCTTCGCCGGACCGTCGACATACTGCTCGGCCTCATGGGCCGGGCCGGCGCCCGGAGCGGACGGATCACCGTCCGCCAGCGAGACCTTCGGCCGCAGTGTCCGTGACGCTGCCGTGCCGAAGCGACTCCGGATCCGCTGCTTCCAGGTCTCTCGGTACGGCCGGCCCCTACCGATCGAGGAAACCCCGCGTGATCAGTCTCAGCATTACCGCCCTCGTCTTCGGCGTCGTCCTCCTCGCCGAACTCCCCGACAAGACCGCCCTCGCCGGGCTGATGCTCGGCACCCGCTACCGCGCCTCGTACGTCTTCGCGGGCGTCGCGGCCGCATTCGCCGTGCACGTCACGCTCGCCGTCGCCGCGGGAAGTGTGCTCACCCTGCTGCCGCACCGGCTGGTGCAGGCGGTGGTGGGCGTGCTGTTCCTGGCGGGCGCGGCGATCCTCCTGTTCAGGAAGGAGGAGGACGAGGAGAGTGTCCGGGCGCCCGAGGACCAGAGCTTCTGGAAGGTCTCGGGCGCCGGTTTCATGCTGATCCTGGTGGCCGAGTTCGGCGATCTGACCCAGATCATGACCGCCAACCTCGCCGCCCGCTACGACGATCCGCTCTCGGTCGCGATCGGCGCCGTGCTGGCGCTGTGGGCGGTGGCCGGTCTCGGCATCCTGGGCGGCCGCACCCTGATGAAGCATGTGCCGCTGCGTCTGATCACCAGGATCGCGGCGGCGGTGATGGTGGTGCTGGCGGGCTTCAGCCTGTACGAGGCCGTGGCGCCCTGACCACCGGCCGGGCGGCCCGGACCTTACGGGTGTCCGGGCCTTATGAGGGCCCGGGCCCTACGGGTGTCCGGGCCTTCGGCCTGCGCCGGTGTCCGACGTCAGCGGCCCTGACCCTGCGGGGCCGCGGTCCCGATGCGTAGCCGCAGGGTGCCGTCCTCCAGCGCCTCGACCCGTACGGATTCCAATGTCCCTACGTGCACGTCCGGGCCCAGCGAGGCCGCCCGCGGGCCCACGCCCACGACCCGCATCCCGGCCGCCCGGCCCGCCTCGATGCCCGCGCGGGAGTCCTCGAAGACCACGCAGTCGCCCGGTTCGTGGCCCAGTTCGGCGGCGCCCTTGAGGAAGCCCTCGGGGTCGGGCTTGCTCGCGCCCACCTGCTCCGCCGTCACCCGTACCGCGGGCAGTGGCAGCCCGGCGGCGCTCATACGGGCCAGGGCGAGGGCTTCGTCGGCCGAGGTGACCAGGGCGTGCGGGCGTCCGGCGAGGGCGGCCATCAGGGCGGGGGCGCCCGGGATCGGCACGATGCCGTCGGTATCGGCGGTCTCCTCCGCGAGCATCCGCCGGTTGTCGGCGAGGTTCAGTGCCGCCGGGCGGTCCGGGAGGAGCAGCGCCATGGTGGCGTGCGCCTGGCGGCCGTGGACATGGGGGAGCACCTGCTCCGCGTCGAGTCCCTGCTCCGCGGACCAGCGCCGCCAGCAGCGCTCCACGACGGCGTCGGAGTTGAGGAGCGTGCCGTCCATGTCGAGCAGGACGGCGCGGGTGGTGAGGGTGCAGGTGGCCGTCATCGGCGGGGGCTCCTGGGCTCCTGGCTGGGGGGACGCGGAGGCCAAGGCGGCCCCGCCCGCAGGTCAGGGAATACGGGCGGAGCCACTTTGTTTCTCAAACATACAAAACCGTGGCCGCTCTGCCAACCCCCTGTCCACCGCCTATTCCGGCACGCACCCCCCTACGGCCGTCGACGAGCTCCCGTCCTCGGTCGTCGATCCCGGTTCGCCCCATCGGTCGGCAACCCGCGCTCGCCGCCCCACAGACCGTCGTCGGCGCCCGTTCGCCGGCCGTCGCAAGCGCCCTCACAACCGGCCGTCGCCGAGCCCGCCCCACCCGCCGCCGACCCGGGCCCCGCCCCGCTCGGCAGGCCGCCCGCGCCGAAACGCCCCAGGATGGAAGCTGCGCACCGCACCCAGCCCGTACCGCTGTGCCACGCCCGCCGACGGGGACCGCCCCCACGACGGGCTTCGACGCACCGCCGTGCGCAGCCGCCCGAGGAGGTGCTCATGGCCCAGGACGCGAACGCACCCACCGGCACCGGCCCCGGAGCCCCGCTCCCCGCCCCCGGCGAAGGCCAGTCCAGGCGCACCGTTCTCGTCGCGATCGGTGCGCTGCTGCTGGGACTGCTGCTCGCGGCCCTCGACCAGACCATCGTCTCCACCGCCCTGCCGACGATCGTCAGCGACCTCGGTGGGCTCAACCACATCTCGTGGGTGGTCACGGCCTATCTGCTCGCCTCCACCGCCGGAACGCCCCTGTGGGGCAAGCTCGGCGACCAGTACGGCCGCAAGCGGCTCTACCAGGGCGCCATCGTGATCTTCCTCGTCGGCTCCGCCCTCTGCGGTCTCGCGCAGAGCATGGCCGAACTGATCGCCTTCCGCGCCCTCCAGGGGCTCGGCGGCGGCGGGCTCATCGTGCTGTCGATGGCCATCGTGGGGGACATCGTGCCGCCGCGGGAACGCGGCCGCTACCAGGGCCTGTTCGGTACGGTCTTCGGGACGAGCAGTGTCCTCGGCCCGCTGCTGGGCGGTCTGTTCACCCAGCATCTGAGCTGGCGCTGGGTCTTCTACATCAACGTGCCCATCGGCATCGTCGCCCTGCTCGTCATCGCCTCCGTCCTGCACATCCCGGTCCGCCGCACCCGGCACACCATCGACTACGCCGGCACCTTCCTCGTCGCCTCCGCGGCCACCTGCCTGGTCCTGATGGCCTCACTCGGCGGCTCCACCTGGGCGTGGGGATCCTGGCAGATCATCGGCCTCGGGGCGCTCGGCGTCGTCCTGATCGCCGCTCTGGTCGCGGTCGAGCGCCGGGCCGTCGAACCCGTCCTCCCGCTCGGCCTGTTCCGTATCCGGACCTTCACGCTGTGCGCGGTGATCAGCTTCGTCATCGGCTTCGCGATGTTCGGGGCGCTGACGTATCTGCCGACGTTCCTCCAGGTCGTCCGGGGTGTGTCGCCAACACTCTCCGGCATCCACATGCTGCCGCTGGTCGCCGGTCTGCTGGTCGCCTCCACCGGTTCCGGCCAGCTCGTCAGCCGGACCGGCCGCTGGAAGATCTTCCCCGTCGTGGGCACCGCCGTCACCACCGTCGGCCTGCTGCTCCTCCACCAGCTCGACATGTCGAGCAGCACCGCCCTGACAAGCCTGTACTTCGCGGTGTTCGGCTTCGGCCTGGGCCTGGTGATGCAGGTCCTCATCCTGGCCGCGCAGAACTCCGTCCGCTACGAGGACCTGGGCGTCGCCACCGCCGGAGCCACCTTCTTCCGCTCCATCGGCGCCGCCTTCGGCGTCGCCATCTTCGGCACGATCTTCACCGGCCGGCTCGGCGAGAAACTCACCTCCGGGCTCGCGGGGCGGCCGCTCCCGTCCGGCCTGAGCCTGCACGACCTCGAGACCGACGCGCGTACCCTCCTCCGGCTGCCCGCCGCCCTCCGCGCCGACGCGCTTGCCGCCTACGCGTCGGCCATCACCGATGTCTTCCTCTACGCGGCGCCGGTCGTCGCCGTGGCCTTCGTCCTGGCCTGCTTCTTCAAGGAGGACCGGCTGCGGGGATCGGTCACCTCGCCCGAGGCCAGCGAGACCCTCGCCAGCAACCCCGTCGAGCGCTCCTCGCGCGACGAGGTGTGCCGCGCCCTGTCCGCCCTCGGCAGCCGCGAGGGCCGTCGCGAGGTCTACGTCAGGATCGGCCGCCGCGCCGGATGCGAGGAGCTGACCCCCGCCGCGAGCTGGCTGATGCTGCGCATCAGACGGGACGGCTCCGCCGACCCCGCCCTGCTCGCCGACCGTACGACCGTCCCGTTCGATGTCATCTCCGCCGCCGCCCGTCAGATCGAGGAACGCGGCCTGGCGGTACGGGACGGGCTGCCGCTGGTTCTCACCGACGACGGCCGGGGCGTCGCGGGCCGGCTCGCGCAGGCCCGCGAGGACTCTCTCGCCGAACTGCTCGGCGACTGGTGGGGACCGGACCGCCCCCGCGATCTCATCGACCTGGTCCACGAGTTGAACGCGGAGCTGTGCGGCTCGGACGAGGAGCGCCCGCACGAGCCCGACCCGCGGCGCCGCTCCGGCCCGTACCGCCCGGACCACTACTGAACGTCACCGCTTCGCTCCGGGTCCGCCCCACAGGTCGGAGAGAAGGTGCGTTTGCGGCCCGAAGACGGGGCAACGCGCTGTGAGGACAGCCTCGGCACGAGGGAACCTCTGCGGAAGGGACACCATGTCCACAGGCGTCCTCATCACCTTGGCCATCCTGGCCGTGACGGCGGTCGCCATCGTGGCGCTCGTACTCGCCCCGCCGGTGCTGCAGAGCAGCGGTTCAGGGCTGCGGCGCCGGTTCGGTCCCGAGTACGACCGGGCCGTTGAACAGCGCGACGGCGACACGAAGGCGGCTCACAAGGAGCTCAGCGAGCGAGTGCGGAGGTACGGCACCCTGTCGATGCGACCGCTCCCCGAAGACGAGCGCGTGCAGTACGTGGCCCAGTGGGCCGGCGTCCAGGAGCAGTTCGTGGACTCGCCCGCGGCCGCCGTGGCCGAGGCCGACCGGCTGCTCGGCCGGCTCGTCCGTGACCGCGGCTTCCCCGCCGACGCCTACGACGAGCAGGTCGACGCGCTGTCCGTGCACCATGCCGAACACCTCGGCGGCTACCGCCGCCTGCACGCGGTCGCGAGCCGCACCGGCGACGGGAAGGCGGACACCGAGGAGATGCGCGAGGCCCTCGTCGGCGCCCGCGATCTCTTCGAGGCGCTGATCATCGCCCACCCGAAGGAGGGGCACGAACGGCTGCGCACGCGCCGTGCACGGCGGATGCAGCGCCGGCGCGACGGTGGCGGGACGGCCGTTCCCGGGCCGCGTGAGAAGGATGAGCCGAAGTCCGGCCGTCGCTTCCACCTGCCCTGGACGGGACCGACCAGGAGTGCGTGATGAAACAGTTCAACGAACGCAAGATGCGGCTCACAGAGCGCGCGGCACCGCCGGCCCGGGGCCTCTCCGCCGGAGCCGGATCCCCCAGCGGAGGATCCCGCGGCGGCGCATCCCCCCGTGGCGGGTCCCGCAACGGCGGTTCGCCTGACCGCGGTTCCGTGAAGGGCGCAGCCGCCGAGGCGGGCGGCGGCGCCGTCGCCAAGGAGCCGGTCGCGCGTACGGGTCCGGCTGCGCGTACGGGTACGGCTGCGCGTACGGGTCCGGCCGCGGCGCCCGCGAAGCCGTCCGCCGTGCCGCCGCCCCCTCCGCCGCCCGTGCCGCCCAGCGCGGGTGCCATGCCGGAGGCTCCGGTGGTCGGGCGGCGTAAGGCCGACGGGTCGCCGCGGACCGACGACCGCCACCGGTCCTCCGCGTCCTCGATGCACAGCCTGACCAACGGATCCGGTATGTGCATCGGTTCGGGCACGTCACCCGGGCCCGGGCGCGTGACCGGTCGCGGCGGTGCGGGCGTACGGCCGGTCCTGCCGCGCGCCGAGAGCGACGACCTGTCCCTGCGGCTGCAGCACGCGGTCATCGGATTCGTGGACGACCCGCGGGTCTCCGTGGAGGAGGCCGACGCCATCCTGGAGGAGGCCGCGGCCCAGTTCGCCGCGGCGCTCGCCGAACGCCGCCGAATATTGCGTAACGCCTGGCACGGCCCGGCCGATCCCTCGGCGGCACAGAGCGGGATGCCCGCGGAGGCGGGCACGTCCGGCAGCAACGGCACAACCCCGTCGAACGACAACAGCGACGGCAACGCCTCCGGGCACATCGGTACCGAGGAGCTGCGCACCGCGCTCCGCGACTACCGCGACCTGGTCCAGCGGCTGCTGAAGGTCTGACAGTCCCCGCGAGTCTGACAGTCCCCGCGAGGAGGACGCCTCTCGTACCGAAGTACTGCCCCCGTACAGGGAGGTGCCCCCGGACCGCCGGCCCGGGGGCACCTCCCTGTACGCGTGCGGACCGCCGCCGTTGACGTGCGGCCGACCGTTCAGCTCTGCTTCGGCGCCGCCTGCTGCACGACCTCGAACGACCACAGCGTGGAGCCCGACGCCGCGGGCTTGCGCTGCTCGCCGCCCTCGCCGCTTCCGCCGCCGCCCTGGTGAGCCGCCTTCATCGGGCCCTCCATCCACGCCTGGAAGTCCTCCTCGCTCCGCCAGCGCGTGTAGACGAGGTAGGAGTCCGTGCCCTCGACCGGGCGCAGCAGCTCGAACCACTCGAAGCCGTCCGAGTTCTCCACCGCCCCGGCGCGCGCCGCGAAGCGCTTCTCCAGCACCTCGCGCTGCTCTGCCGGCACCTGCAGGACATTGATCTTGACGATGCTCATGGGGCCATCCTGCCCCATCCTTTTGCGCGGTTTCTCGCCGCCCGGCACCACCGGTCAAGGCGCGGATCTCCGTCCCTCAGCCTTTATGTTCGAGCCGATACCCGGCGGCGGTCATGTGACGGGAGGGCGTCCTGAGTCTGTAATGAAGGTTCGTCAGGAGGCCACCGGGAAGCGGAGGGGAACAGCAGGGCGTGGCGAACGCACAGAGGCGCGGGTTGTCGGCGGCAGAGGTACCGGGGTCGCCCCCCTCGCGTATGCGCATGGCACTGGGTGTGCTCTGGCTCGTCGCGGGGCTGCTCGCGGTGCGCCAGACGGCGGCCGTACTCCGGCTCCCACCGGAGGAGCGGCTCACCGACCTGGAGACCTGGATAGGGCCCGAGGGCGTCCTGCGCGTGCCCGGACCGCTGTACGAGAACGGCGCGTTCACCGGTACGCCCTTCGCCGGACTCGTCCTCAAGCCACTCACCCGGTCGGCTGAACAATCCCTCGGCGTCTTCTGGACGTTCGGCACGCTGCTTCTCGTCGTGGCGCTCGGCTTCGTCGCGGCCCGCATCCTGCCCCGGCCGGTCTCGCGGCGTACGGCACTGTCCGCCGCGCCCGTCGCGATCAGCCTCATGGTGGTCTCGCTGCCGGTCCGCAACACCTTCACCCTCGGCCAGACCAGCATCCTGCCCGTCCTGCTCGTCCTCCTGGCCCTCCTCCCGCGGGCGTCCGAGCACAGTTCCGGGATCCTCGCCGGAGTGGCCGCGGCGCTGGAGCCGACGGTGCTGCTGTTCGCCCCGCTGCTGTGGATGACCGGGCGGCGCAGGGCCGCGGGTACGGCTGTGGGCACCTTCGCCGTGTCCTCCGCGCTCGCGTGGGCGGTCCTGCCCGGCGACTCCGCCACCTACTGGGTGAACCATGTCGCCGGTGCGGGTCTCGGCCGCCCCGCCGACAGCCTCCACAACCAGTCCCTGCACGGCCTGCTGCTGCGCCTCGGCCTCAACGGCGTGCCCGAACTCGTCCTCTTCGCCGTGCTCGCGGGCGTCGTCGGCGTCATCGGCCTGCGCCGCGCCGCCCACTACGCCCACGACGGCCAACTGCTGCTGGCCGCCGCCATGACGGGCTGCGTCGCCGTCGCGGTGGCGCCCACGGCGTGGATGCACCAGCAGCTGTGGATCCTGCTCGCCGTCGTCGGCCGCGTGGGCCGCCGCCAGGCCGACCGGATCGTGTGGCCCGTCCTGGTCGTCATGGTGATGACGCTGACCGCGGCGGCCGTCGTCCCCACCACCAAGGGCATCCATCTCATCGGCCAGAACGCGCCGTTGCTCGTCGCGATCGCCGCGGCCTGCGCCGTACCGTTCCTGGACCGCGGCTCGCCGTACTGGCGCCGCCCCGTGCCCACCGAGTACGCGGAGCCGGAGGCCGGCCGGTGGCGCTGGACCCCGGTCCTGCGCTTTCTGCGCCGACCGCTCGACCGCCCGAACCTGCTGCTCGAACTGCTGCTGATCCGGGCCGGCTACTGGTGCTACTCCTACATCCGCGGCTCCGCCCCCGAAACCCGCGATGTGGCCGAACACCACGCCCACCAGATCATCGACCTCGAGACCGCGCTGCACATCGACATCGAGCTGCGGTTCAACCGCCTGGTCGCGGGCTCGTGGATCGAGGGCGGCATGAACTACTACTACACAACGTTCCACTTCCTGGTGCCGCTGAGCCTGCTGGGCTGGATGTACTTGCGCCGCCCCGTCGCGTACCGGCGGGCCAGAAGCGCCCTGGCCATCGCCACCGTCATCGCGCTGTTCGGCTTCTGGCTCTATCCGCTCGCCCCGCCGCGCCTGATGCCCGCCCTCGGCTACATCGACACGGCCAACGGTCCCCAGGACCTCGCCAAACCCGAGTTCGGCCCGCTCACCGAGTTGGCGAACCAGTACGCGGCCATACCGTCCCTGCACATCGGATGGTCGCTGTGGTGCGCCGTGGTGATCGTGCTGCTCGCCCCGAAGCTGTGGATGAAGCTCCTGGGCGCGATGTACCCGGTCCTCACCACGACGGTGATCGTCGGCACCGCGAACCATTATCTGCTCGATGCGGTGGGCGGCGCGGTGGTCCTGACCTGCGGCTTCGGCCTGCAGTACGTGTTGGTGGGCCGTTCGAGGGAGCCGGAGGGGGCGTCGGCGAAGGCGCGGGAACCGGCCGCCGCGGCCGGTGAACTCTCCACGGTCGCGGGTGCCGTCCGCGGACACGGGACAGCGGAGATCAGTCGGGACTGAACTCCGCCGCCCCGTCGGATCGCCGCGGCTTTCAGCATCCGCCGTATCGCGCCGGGCCGCCACCGGAGCAGGTCATGTACCGGTCGGGGTCCCGGCCTCTGCCTCTGCCCCGGCCCCGGTCCGGCACTCGAACCACACGGTCTTCCCGCCGTCGCCCGCCGGGTCCACGCCCCAGTCGTCCACGACCGCGGCGAGCAGCGCGAGCCCCCGGCCGCCCTCGTCCAGGGCCGCCGCGTCCCTGACGCACGGCTTCTCCGGCGACCCGTCCGACACCTCCACGCGGACGCCGCGGGGACACCGCAGCACGACCACGCCGCAGCGCCGGTCCGGCACATGCCGTACGACATTGGCGAGCAACTCGGTCACGGCCAGCTCGGCCGCGTCCCGCAGCTCCTCCATCTCCCAGAGGTGGAGGTAGGTGCGAACGATGCGGCGTACGTGGCGGGCGGAGTGCTCACCGACGGTGAAGCGCATGCAGTACTGCCGGTGCGGATCGGTGTCCGGCAGGAGGAGGTCGGTTGTCCATTTCACGCCACCAGCGTGGACGGCGGCGACTACGCTCGGCTACTGGCTGAACACAACCGGCCGAGTTGGCGAGTTGGCGAGTTGAGCGCGTCGCGCATGCGCACCGAGCGTGGAGGCACGGGACCGTGGTGAACATCCGAGACCTGGACCCGGGCGCGTCCCCGCTGGATTACTTCGGTGCCGAGCTGCGGCGCCTCCGCGAGTCGGCCGGTCTCAGCCAGCAGCAGCTCGGCGAGATCGTCTTCTGTACGGGGTCGCTGATCGGCCAGATCGAGACAGCGCGCAAGATCCCGACACCCGAGTTCACGCAGCGGGTCGACGCCGCGCTGAACACGGACGGTGCGCTGTCGCGGCTGCTGAAGCTGGTGCTGCGGAGCCAACTGCCGTCGTGGTTCCAGCCGTATGCGGAGCTGGAGGCGAAAGCTACCCACATCTACACGTTCCAGGCGCAGTTGGTCCACGGCCTGTTGCAGACCGAGGACTACGCACGAGCGGTGCTTGGTGTCCTGGATCAGGACCGCCTTGACGAGCGGGTGGCAGCCCGGCTGGCACGGCAGCGGATCCTGGACCGGGACAACCCGCCCCTGTTCTGGGTGGTCCTGAGCGAGGCCGTGCTGTACCAGGAAATCGGTGGCAGCGAGGTCATGCGAAACCAACTGGCGCGCCTGTTGGCGTTCCGTGAGCGTGAGTGGGTCCAGATTCAGGTGCTGCCGTTCGCGGCTGGAACCCATGCCGGGCTGCTCGGTTCGTTTACGCTCCTCCGCTTCGACGACGACCCTGACGTCGTGTACGACGAGGACTACGGGACCGGTCAGATGGCAGCGGATTCGCACGAAGTCAGACACCGTGCGCTCCGTTACGATCACCTGCAGGCCGCCGCCATGTCCGTAGACGAGTCGGCGGAGTTGATCGCCCGTGTGATGGAGGAGCGTTATGGGGAGCAACCCTGACCTGACCAGAGCGCAGTGGCGTAAGTCCAGCTACAGCGGTGACACCGGGGGCGAGTGCGTTGAGTGCGCCACCCTCGGAGGCACCTGGTGGCGCAAGTCCAGCTACAGCGGTCATGATGGCGGAGAATGCGTCGAGGTGGCCGCCGTTCCCCACGCCGTAGCGATCCGCGATTCTAAGGACCCCGACGGGCCCGCCCTCACCTTCACCCCCGCTGCCTTCGCCGCGTTCGTCGACGCGGCCGCGAACGGCCGCTTCTCAGCGGCTGGTTGAACGATTCCGCGCTCGGTGGGCGACGGGTGCGAGGCGTCTGCGGCGGCGAGGCGCGCCTCCGCCGCCCGGAGCGCGGGGGGTGGCTAGCCGGAGCGGCCGACACCGTCAGCTGTAGGTGACTCGTGCTCGCCAACGAGGCCGACGTCGCCTACAACCAGGACTACGACCTCGGCCATGTGACGGCCAACGCACAGTCGCTTAGGGACCGTTCGCTCCGCTACGCTCGGTTGCAAGCCGCCGCACTCTCCGTTGAGGATTCGGCGGATCTGATCGCCCGTGTGATGGAGGACCGCTATGGGGAGCAACCCTGACCTGACCGGTGCGCAATGGCGCAAGTCCAGCTACAGCGAAGAAGTCGGCGACTGCGTCGAGATCGCCGCCCTTCCCCGCGCCGTAGCGATCCGCGATTCTAAGGACCCCGACGGGCCCGCCCTCACGTTCACCCCTGCTGCCTTCACCGCGTTCGTCGGCGCGGCCGCCAACGACCGCTTCTCAGCGGCAGGTTGAACGATTCCGCGCTCGGCGGGCGACGGGGGCGAGGCGTTGGGGCGCGAGGCGCCCCCGCCGCCCGGAGCGCGGGGGGTGGCTTGTCGGACCGGCCGACACCGGTCAGTTGTAGGTGACTCGTAGTTCCTTGATGCCGTTCAGCCACGCGGACCGCAGGCGCCGCGGGTCGCCGGTCAGCCGGATGTCCGGCAGGGTGTCCGCGATCGCGTTGAAGATGAGGTTGATCTCCAGCGTGGCCAGGCTCTTGCCGAGGCAGAAGTGCGGGCCGCCGCCGCCGAAGCCGAGGTGCGGGTTGGGGTCGCGGGTGATGTCGAAGACCTCGGGCCGGTCGAAGACGTCGGGGTCGTTGTTGGCCGAGGCGTAGAAGATGCCGACCCGGTCGCCCGCCTTGATCCGCGCGCCGCCCAGTTCGGTGTCCTCGGTGGCGGTGCGCTGGAAGGAGACGACGGGCGTGGCCCAGCGGACGATCTCCTCGGCGGCGGTCGCGGGGCGTTCGCGCTTGAACAGCTCCCACTGATCGGGGTGGGTGAGGAACGCGTGCATGCCGTGGCTGATGGCGTTGCGCGTGGTCTCGTTGCCCGCGACGGCGAGGAGCAGCACGAAGAAGCCGAACTCGTCGGACCCCAGGTTGCCTTGGTCCTCGGCCGCGACGAGCGCGCTGACGATGTCCTGCGCGGGGCACTCCTTGCGGGCGGCGGCGAGGTTCATCGCGTACGAGATCAGCTCCATGGCCGACTCGGCGCCGATCTCCTCGGTGATGGCCAGTTCCGGGTCGTCGTAGGCCACCATCTTGTTGGTCCAGTCGAAGATCTTGGTGCGGTCCTCCTGCGGCACCCCGATGAGCTCCGCGATGGCTTGGAGCGGGAGTTCGCAGGCGATGTCGGTGACGAAGTCGCCGGTGCCCTCGGATCTGGCGGTGTCGACGATCCGGGTCGCGCGGTCGCGCAGGGCGATCTCCAGGGCCCGTATCGAGCGCGGGGTGAAGCCGCGCTGCACGATCTGGCGGACCCGGGTGTGCTCGGGCGGGTCCATGTTGAGCATGATCAGTTTCTGGACATCGATCTGCTCGCGCTGGATGTGCTCGTTGAAGCGGATGATCGCGGTGTTGGTGCGGGAGGAGAAGATCTCGGGGTTGGTGGATACGGTCTTGACGTCCGCGTGGCGCGTCACGACCCAGTAGCCGTCGTCCTCGAAGCCGGCCACGTTGTGCGGCTGGGCGTTCCACCACACGGGCGCTGTCCGGCGCAGTTCGGCGAGTTCCGGGAGCGGAAGTCGCTGCTGGTAGACGTCGGGGTCGGTGAAGTCGAAGCCTTCGGGGAGCGCTGGACAGGAGGACATTCGGCGACTCCAGGATCCGGTACGTCAAGTTCTGACGACCCATCAGAATGTGTCCGCAAGGTAATAACGAGTTCTACAACTGGCAAGAGACGGTGCGTCATTCGTTGCCCTTGATGCACCACGTGTGGCGTGCACACCCCTTGCGTACCCGGGGTAGCACTCATAAGACTGCTGGCAACTAGAACGCGTACTAGTTGTGTCTGCCTGCCCGCAGGCGCCGGGACGCCCTGCGGACGCGAGGAGAGGACGAGTCATGGCCGCGGAACCCGTCATCGTCGAAGCGGTACGCACCCCCATCGGCAAGCGCGGAGGCGCGCTCGCCAATCTCCATCCGGCCTATCTGCTGGGGGAGACGTACAGGGAACTCCTCGCGCGCACCGGCATCAAGCCGGACTGCGTCGAGCAGATCGTCGGCGGCACCGTCACCCACGCCGGTGAGCAGTCCATGAACCCCGCGCGCAACGCCTGGCTCGCGTGCGGCCTCCCGTACGAGACGCCCGCGACGACCGTCGACTGCCAGTGCGGCTCCTCGCAGCAGGCCAACCACATGGTGGCCAACATGATCGCGTCCGGTGTCATCGACGTCGGCATCGGCTGCGGGGTGGAGGCGATGACGCGCGTGCCGCTCGGCAGCGGCTCCAAGCACGGGCCGGGGAAGCCCTTCCCGGACGAGTGGAACGTCGACCTGCCCAACCAGTTCGAGGCGGCCGAGCGGATCGCACGCCACCGCGGCCTGTCCCGCGAACGCGTCGACTCCCTCGGACTCCTCTCCCAGGAACGGGCCGCCCGCGCCTGGGCCGAGGAGCGCTTCAAACGCGAGACGTACGCCGTGCAGGTACCCACGACCGAGGCGGAGCAGGCGGCCGGGCAGGGCATGTGGCGCCTCGTCCACCAGGACGAGGGACTGCGCGACACCAGCATGGAGGCGCTGGGACGGCTGAAGCCGATCATGCCGACGGCGGTCCACACCGCGGGCAACTCCTCGCAGATCTCTGACGGGGCCGCGGCCGTGATGTGGGCGTCCAAACGGATGGCGCGAGCGCTGAAGCTCAAGCCGCGCGCCCGTATCGTCGCGCAAGCGCTCGTCGGCGCCGACCCGCACTTCCATCTCGACGGGCCCATCGACGCGACACGGGCCGTGCTCGGCAAGGCGGGGATGACACTCGCGGACATCGATCTCGTCGAGATCAACGAGGCGTTCGCGTCGGTCGTGCTGTCCTGGGCGCAGGTCTTCGACCAGGACCTGGAGAAGGTCAATGTGAACGGCGGCGCCATCGCGCTCGGCCACCCCGTGGGCGCGACCGGCGCCCGGCTCATCACCTCGGCGCTGCACGAACTGGAGCGGGCGGACAAGGAGTTCGCGCTCATCACCATGTGCGCGGGCGGTGCGCTGGCGACGGGGACGATCATTCAGCGGCTCGGCTAGAACCACTCCGCGGTCCAGGCGGTCGGGGAGCGGTGTCCGGCGCGTGCAGATCTCCGTGGGGGACGACTCGCGGCTCCAGAACGCCGGCACCCAGCATTGCGTGCCAGGCGGCGGAAGCGTCTACCCGGCTTACGGGAGTTGCAGCGCGAGCGATGCCTACGTGTGGACGTTCCGCTCCACAGGGGACGACACGTTCAAGCCGGTCAACCGGGCCAGTGAGAAGTGCCTGGCCGCGTCCTACAACAACGACTACGCGGCCGGGCTCGAACCCTGCAGCGGAATCGACGGGACCGGCTATGTGCACTGGCGCGTCGGAAAGACCACGGCGGCAGGCGAGACCCTGAAGAACACCGAGACCGGGCACTGCCTGCTGCTGGACACCCCTGCCTACGGCGGAAGCGAGCAGGTGATGGTGACCACCTGCGACAGCGATCAGCCTCGGCAACTGTGGAAAGGCAGTGGGAGTTCCTAGGGCGACTCGGGTGTTGCGGCCGGGCGAGGTTCGGGCGTCCCGGCCGGGGACGTCCCGGGTGTTGCGGACGGATGCGGTGGTGCCGCGAACGCCACCGGCGCGTCGAACGCGGCCCGCCGGGTCGCGCGCCGCAGCGCCTTGAGCACCGCGGACCCCAGGGCGAGCGTGGCGACCGCAGTCAGCACGGCACGCCCCAGATCCCAGCCGAGCGAGGTCGCCACGCAGTAGGCGGCGAAGCGGACGAGATTCTCCTGCACCGGGTCGCCGGGGACGAAGGAGATGCCCGAGGACATGCCGCTGATGTACGGCCAGCCCTGGAGGTTCATGACGGTGCCGTACAGAAAGGAGACGGCAGCCCCGTACGCCGCCAGCAGGACGAGTTCACCGCGCCCGCGCAGCCACCGGGCTCCGGCGCCCTTCGCCCGGGTGCCCCCGGTCCCGGGGAGCAGCCCGGCCCCCATCGCCACCCAGCCCATCGCGAGCATCTGGAAGGGCATCCACGGCCCGACCCCGCCGGTCAGCAGGGCCGAGGCGAACATGGTCACCGCTCCGAGCGCGAACCCGAAGCCGGGGCCGAGGACCCGCCCGCTGAGCACCATGAGGAAGAACATCGGCTCCAGGCCCGCGGTTCCCGCTCCCAGCGGGCGCAACGCCGCCCCGGCCGCGGCCAGTACGCCCAGCATGGCGACGGCCTTGGAATCGAGACCGCCGCCGTTCTCCGTGTCGCCGAGCGTCGCGACGACCACGGCGACGAGCAGCGGGAGCAGCGCCGCGAACAGCCAGGGCGCGTCCTGCGCATGGGCGAGCCCGGAGGAGGAGTCGGCGAGCAACGGCCAGCCGAACGCGACGACACCGACCGCCGAGACGAGGCACAGGGCGGCAGCGGCCCGCGGTCCGAGAGCGACCGGACGGGCGGCCTTCGCGGTGGTACGAGAGCCGGTGCGGCGGCCGTCGCCATGCGGGGGCCCGAAACCGCGCACCGTCATGACGCGGCCTCCAGGGCCGCCCGTACCTCGCCGACCGTCAACCAGCGCTGCGGGCTGAGGATCTTCGTCACCTGCGGGGCGAACGCGGGGGAGGAGAGCACGACATCGGCCGTCGGGCCGTCGGCGACCACGTCCCCGTCGGCCAGGATCACCACGCGGTGGGCGAGTTCGGCCGCCAGCTCCACGTCGTGCGTCGCCAGAACGATCGCGTGGCCGTCCGCGGCGAGCCCGCGCAGGATCTCCACCAGCCGGGCCTTCGCCGCGTAGTCCAGCCCGCGCGTGGGCTCGTCGAGAAGGATCAGGGGCGGGCGGGCGGTGAGCACGATCGCCAGGGCGAGAGCCAGGCGCTGCCCCTCGGACAGGTCGCGCGGGTGCGTCGAGTCCGGTACGCCGGGAAGGAGTTCGGCCACCAGCGCGCGGCAGGTGCCGGGTTCGGCCCTCGCGTCGTGGTCGGCCGTCGCGCACTCGGCGGCGACCGTGTCCGCGTAGAGGAGGTCCCGCGGCTCCTGCGGCACCAGGGCGACGCGGCGGATGAGATCGCTCGGGCTGCTGCGGTACGGCGACAGCCCTCCGACGCGTACGGAACCGGCCGCCGGGGCGTGCAGACCGGCCAGCGCGCCGAGCAGTGTCGACTTGCCCGCTCCGTTGCGGCCCATGAGCGCCACCGTCTCGCCGCTCCGCACCGTGAGGTCGGCCCGGCGCAACGCCTCGATCCTGCCCCGCCGTACGGACAGCCCGGAGGCTTCGGCGGCGGGCTCGCCCCGGTCCTCACGCCTCGTGCCGGTGTCCGTGGTGGTGTCGCTCAACCGCCCGGCGGCGGGAGGGGTCCGGTCGGCCAGCCGCTCGCGCAGCGCCGTCGCCTTGCGCCGCGCGTCGCGCACCGACAGCGGCAGCGGCGACCAGCCCGCGAGGCGGCCGAGAGACACGACCGGTGGATGGACGGGGGAGACGGCCATGACATCGGCCGGTGTGCCGGAGACCGGCGGTTCGCCGGGCGCGGGCAGCAGCACGACCTGGTCCGCGTACTGCACGACGCGCTCCAGCCGGTGCTCGGCCAGCAGCACGGTCGTGCCGAGATCGTGCACGAGGCGCTGGAGCACGGCGAGGACCTCCTCGGCGGCGCCCGGGTCGAGCGCGGAAGTCGGCTCGTCCAGGACGAGGACCCGCGGGTGCGGGGTGAGGACGGAGCCGATCGCCACCCGCTGCTGCTGGCCGCCGGAGAGCGAGGCGATGGGGCGGTCCCGCAGATCGGCCAGGCCCAGCAGGTCGAGCGTCTCCTCGACACGGCGGCGCATCACGTCGGGGGCCAGCCCCAAGGACTCCATGCCGTAGGCGAGTTCGTCCTCGACGGTGTCGGTGACGAAGTGCGCGAGCGGGTCCTGCCCCACCATGCCCACGACATCGGCGAGTTCGCGCGGCTTGTGCGTACGGGTGTCCCGGCCGGCGACGGTGACGCGGCCGTGCAGCGTGCCACCGGTGAAGTGCGGGACGAGGCCGTTGACGGTGTTCAGCAGAGTCGACTTGCCGACTCCGGACGGGCCGACGAGCAGGCACAGTTCCCCTTCGGGGACGGTGAGGTCGACGCCGTGGACCGCAGGGCCGGGCGCGCCGTCGTGAACGACGGACACCTGCTCGAACCGGATCATGAGGTCTCGCCTTCCTCCGTGCGGCCCTGGTCCGCCGTACGGCCTTGAGGTGCTGTGCGGCCCTGAGGCGCGGTGGTGCGGGCCTGAGGTGCTGTGCGGCCCTGAGGCGCGGTGGTGCGGGCCTGAGGTGCTGTGCGGCCCTGAGGCGCGGTGGTACGCGCCTGAGGTGCTGTGCGGCGCTGATTTCCCGGGCCGCTCCGGGGCGTCGTCCCCTCCCGGTGCCCGTCGCGCGCACGCTCCGGTCGCGGAGGCGCCGGGGCGGCGAACGCCGGGAGCAGCCCCAGAAGGATTCCCGCCGCGGGCCACAGCGGCAGGACGGGGGCCGCGAGCGGGACGACGGACGGGTGGAGGGCGGCCGGGTCCGCGGAGCCGTACCGGATCAGCACGGCCGCAACGGCCGCTCCCGACGCGGACACCAGCCATGCGCGTACGTCCCAGCGGTCCGGCCGGTAGCGGGTGCGGACCGCGCGGCGGCCGCCGAGATGCAGCCCGGCCAGGGCCGCGGCGAGTCCGGCCAGCAGCACGGGCAGGCCGAAGACGGCCCCCTGCGCGGCCAGCAGACCGTAGGTTCCGGCGCACACCCCGAGCAGACCGCCCAGCGTGAGCACGGTCGTGGTGTGGCGGACCGCGGGCGGGACGCGGGCCGTTCGGCCGTAGCCGCGGGCGTCCATCGTGGCGGCCAGCGCGACCGACCGCTCCAATGCGCCCTCCAGCACCGGCAGTCCGATCTGCAGCAGCGCCTTGATCCCCTTGTCGGGACGGCCGCGCAGACGGCGGGCGGCGCGCAGCCGTACGACGTCGGAGACGAGGTTCGGGGCGAAGGTCATGGCGACGACGACGGCCACCCCCGCCTCGTACAGCGCGCCCGGAAGGGACTTGAGGAGGCGGGCCGGATTGGCGAGGGCGTTCGCGGCGCCGAGGCAGGCCAGCAGAGTGGCGAGCTTCAGGCCGTCGTACAGAGCGAAGACGACGCCCTCGATGGTGACCCGGCCGCCGATCCGCACCCCCTGCGCCCAGTCGGGGAGCGGAACTTCGGGGAGCGTGAAGAGCGTGGTGGTGCCGGGAATCGGCGAGCCGAGGAACACGGAGAACGCGATGCGGATCGCGATCACCAGCAGACCGAGCTTGAGGAACGCGGAGTAACTGCGCGCCCAGGGAGCGTCGGTGCGCCGGACGGAGACGACGTACCCGGCGACGGCGAGGAGCAGGCCGAGCAGCAGCGGGTTGGTGGTCCGCGACGCCGCAGTCGCCATCCCCAGCGCCCACAGCCACCACGCCCCCGCGTGCAGCGCGTTGCCGCGCGAGGCGACAGCGGGCGTGCGCGTACGCGGGGGTGGCTGCGGACGCGAGGGCCTGCGCACGCGCAGGGGCCGGGCGGGGACGGGCCGGGCGCTCATCGGCGGCGGCGCGCCTGCCACAGGGCCGCGGCGCCCAGGACGACGACGGCCGCGATGCCGGCGATCAGACCCATGGACGGCCCACTGTCCTTGTCGGCCCGGTCGTTGGCGGTGGTCTGCCGCCCCTCGGCATCGTCCGGGTTCCCGTCGCCGTCCGCCGGCCCTCCGCCGTTGCCGGAGACCTGCTCGGCGCAGCCCTTCTCCGGGTAGCCCGATATCGCGCAGAGGATGGCCGCCGAGTCGTACCGCAGCGGCTTCGCCACGGCGGCGAGCGCCTCCGCGGCCGAGGCGTCATCGGCGACGCGTGCACACTCCGTACGGCGCCGGGGCGGGGTCTCGCCGCTGGGCGCGTGGGTCGCCGCACCGAAGTCGAGGACGAACGCGACCCGCTTGGCGCCGGACTCGGCGGGCGTGTCCGAACAGATCGCCTCGAACTCGGCCCGGCCGCGCGGCTTCTCGCCGTCCCCGGAGTTCTCGCTCACGGAGAAGCGGAAGCCGAGGACGTCGCCGTCGTCCGGCCGCAGGGTGGCCGGGCCCTGCGTGGCGTACGTCCACCGCACACCGTCCCGCTCCCAGAACGACCAGTAGCGGTAGCCGGCCCCCGCCTCCGCGGTCCCGGCCCCGAGCGTGACGAGCGCCATCGAGGCCACGGCCGTGATGGCTGCGGTGACGAGGCGGACCGCCGCGCGCCGTGCGGCGCGCGGCGGCCGTGCGGCCTCCCCGGTCCTCGTGGTCACGTCTTCTTGCGGTTGCTGAAGAGGAAGCCGATGCCGATGCCTGCGACCAGACCGACGCCGACGATCCACCAGACGTTGAAGCCGCCTTCGTCGGATTCGCTCGCCTGCTCCCCGGACGCGCCCTTCGCCGGCTGGGTGCCCTCCGGCTTCGGGCCGGTCGCGTTGAGCTGCTGGACCAGGTCCTTGCCGCCGAAATCGCGCGGGTCGGCGCCCGTCGCGTGCGCGGCGAGGACGAGCGAGCCCAGGGCCGCCGGGCTGTCCTTGGCCCAGGCCGCGGAGTTCTTCTCCAGCCACCGCAGCGGGACCTCGGCCGCGTCCTTGTGGCCGCCGGCGGCCAGCGCGAGGGCGGCATCGGCCGTGTTGGCGTAGTCGGGCGCGGGCTTGTCGGCACCCGGGGCGAGCGCGGACAGGTGGCCGTCCTTCTTCAGAGCGGACGCGAGATACGCGCCCGCGCCGCCCGCCGCCTCGTCCGGCTCCCGCGCGTCCTTGGAGTCCGTCTCGGCACAGTCCAGGGCCGTGACGTCCTCGTTGTCGTCCTTGCCGAGCGGCTCCAGGGCCAGGCCCTTGCCGAGTCCGGCCAGGGCGGCGGCGGCCGAGGCATCGGCGTTGGCGGCCAGCCTGCCCTTCTTGTCCGGCTGGTAGGCGAACGCCCCGCTCTCGGCGCCCTTGGTGTCGCAGCCGAGCTGGAAGGCCAGCAGCGCGTCGTACGCCGACTTCCCCTTCCCGGACTTCACGCCCTCCGGCTTCTCGCCGGTGGCGACGAGCGCGCCGATCACGACGGAGGTGGAGTTGGCATCGCTCGGGCCGCCGGGGGCGTAGCCCCAGCCGCCGTCCTCGTTCTGCTTCGACTTCAGCCAGTCCACGGCCTTGCCGACCTCGGCACTGCGGCCGCCGAGCGCGGCCAGGGCCTGCACGGCGACGGCGGTGGCGTTGCTGTCGACAGGCGTCTTCGCGTCGCACTTCGCGGCCGCGTCCGCCCGGTACGGGGCGAAACCGCCCGAGGAGCACTGCTGACCGGCCAGCCAGTCGACGGCCTTACGTGCCGGGGTGACACCGACGGTGTCCTGTGCGAGAAGGGCGACGGACTGCCGCCACACCCCGTCGTACGCCGGGTCCTTGGTGCCGTACAGAGCGGACGGCAGCTTCGCCTGCGGCGAGGGCTTCGCCGACGGGTCGTCGGCGAGCGCGGCCGGTGCCGCCGCCAGGCAGAGCGCGGCGGAGGCGGCGGCGACGGCCACGCCCCTGTGGGCGGCTCCCGGCATGCCCCGGCGGGCGGTGCTGCGGGCTCTGGTGGGCCGGGCGGCCGGGCTGCGGCGTATCTTCACGGGCGGTGCCTTTCGGTGGGCGGGCGCGGGCAGCGGATCCGCTGCGCACCGCGGGGCGTGCGAGAAGTCGCACGCGGCGGGGCACCGGGCTCCGGCTCCGTATTCCTCGACAGTGCCGGTCACCGGCCGTCTCGCGGAATGCGGAACGTACGGCGACGTGAGCCGTTCACATCCGGCAGGGCGTTCCGACTCACCGCCGTCACGGGCGGCTCACGGTTGCGGGTCAGTGCCGGATTTGCGCCGGCTTTCCCCTGTGGGATGCGATATCGACGCCCATACTCTACCGGCCGTCCGCAACCCCCTCGCGGGCGGTCACCCGAGGTCAGGGGACCGTTCCGCCCGAATCCGCCCGTATCGCTCGTGCACCGGACGGCCGCGGTCCGGTGCTGCGCCCGCCCGCGCCACCCGGCGTCACACCGCCTGGTAGGTCACCGGATCGCTGCCGGGCACGGGCTCCGCGTGGCCCTCCTTCACCAGGCGGCGGAGATGCGCCGCCGCCTCGGAGACGGCGATGTTGCGGGACCCGAAGGGGATCTGCTCCCAGGGGCGGTTCCACTCCATCCGCTCGGTGATCTCCCACAGGGTGAGCGCCCGTTCGGTGAGCAGGGCGCGAAGGTGGGTGAGCCGGCTCTCGTGGTGCGCCAGCAACTCCCGTACGCGGGCGGACGCGTCGGTGAACGCGTGCTGGTGGGCGGGCAGCACCTCGGCCGGGGCGAGGCGGCCGATGCGCATCAGGGAGTCGAGGTAGTCGCCCAGGGGGTCGCCCCGGTCGGCGACGGGGAGCGGGCTGGTGCCGGAGTCGTCGTCCGGGTCCTCGTAGAGACCGATGTGCGGGGTGATCTCGGGCAGCAGGTGATCACCCGAGAACAGACGGCCGTTGCCGGACCGGTCGGCCGCAGGATGGGCCTCCTCCAGATGCAGGCACACATGACCCGGGGTGTGACCGGGCGTCCAGATGGCGCGCAGCCGGCGGCCCGGCAGATCGAGCAACTCGCCCGGGACGATGTCCCGGTCGGGCACTGCGGCCCGGTTGCTCGGCAGCGCCCGCGCCTTCCCGGAGGCGCGCGCCTTGCGCAGCGGCGCCAGATGCTCCTCGGGCGCACCGGCGGAGGCGAGCCGGGCGGTCATGTAGTCCAGCCAGGCGGCGGGCTCGGCGGCGCGTGTGCTCCGTACGACCTCGATGTCCGCGGCGTGCATGGCGATCCACGCACCGGACGCCTCGCGCACCTTCGCCGACAGCCCGTGGTGGTCGGGGTGGTGGTGCGTGACGAGTACGCCGTGCAGCTCCTCGACCGCCGTGCCGCACGCGGCGAGGCCCGCGACGAGCGTGTCCCAGGAGTCCGGGTCGTCCCAGCCGGTGTCGATCAGGACGGGGCCGCGATCGGTGTCGAGGAGATGGACGAGGGTGTGGCCCAGGGGGTTGTCCGGAATGGGAACCGCGATGCTCCGTACTCCGCCGCCGTGGTCCGTGACTCCGGGTGTCGCCTGCGCCATGAAGGCCCCTCTCGCACCGCACGGCGCGGCCCGCACGTGCGGGGATCACTATAACTAGAACTGGTTCCAAGTCTGGTGCCCGGGATGAACCTCCGGGGAAACCGCTTTGAGCTGGGTCGGAGGGGACTTGGGCGGGTCGTTGTTGGTTGTCGTCGGTCGTCTCTGGCCGCTGCCGGACGGCCTGCAGGCGGCCCCGGTGCCGCCGAAGCCGAGCGCGAAGCCGCCCCCTCGCCGTGACCGCCTGGTTGTCGTTGCGAGGCGGGATCGTGATTTCGATCGGTCCCCGGAACACCCGCCCTGCATCCGGTCAATCGCCTCGGCTCGCAGTTGTTCGGTACGACAACGGAGACCCGCACGGCTGGTCATCGTCCAGGCGCGAGAACACGGCCACGTCGTGCAGCCCGTCATCCTCCGGCGCCGCCCGGCGGAGTGTGCCTTCCCGCAGGAAACCGGCCTTCTCCGCCACTCTCACCGACCCTGTGTTGTCGGTGTTCGCGGTGAGTTGGATCCGCTGCATCCCGCCTCCGGACAGCGCCCACCCCGTCAGTGCCGCCAACGCCTCGGTCGCATACCCCTTGGAGCGATAGCCGCTGCTCACGCCATACCCGACCTCGGCGGAACGGGCCTCCCAATCGGCCCGGAACAAACCGATCGCGCCGACCGGAACCCCCAACACCTTGTCCTGCATCATCAGGTGAATCCCGTTGCCGCTCTGCCGGAACTCGTCCAGCCCTTCACCCAGCCACCTCGGCAGGTCCTCCGTGTCCGCGGGCGATCCCGGCGGCAGCGCCGTCCGTTCCTCGTTCTCCAGCAGCGCGCGCACATGCACGATGTCATCCGCCCCGAAGGCCCGGAGGATCAGGCGATCAGCCGATATCTCGACCAGGGGAAAGCCACTCATGGCCGAGGAGCCTATTCCAGGGTGTAGGCGGCTTGGTCCGGTCCTCGCAAGGGGTAAGCGGCCGACAACGGCCAGCGGTACGCCTTGGCCCCGCCTGGCTTGGTCAACTCGCGAGACGTCGGCGAACCCGCTTCCGCGCGGCCCGCCTCGGGCTAGAGTCGCGCCATGTCGGCGACCGATTGGCTGGGTGGCATAGGCGGCGTCCTAGGAGCCCTCGGCGGCCCGGCGGGGCTCTACGTCTACCGGTTGGAGCGCAGGGAGAGATCCCAGCGGGAGCTCAAGGACGAACTGCTCAAACTCCGTGACCACGCACTGAAGTTGCGCCGCATCGGCAGCGAGGCCGCCGACGAGTACCGCGACTCGGCCTGGTGGACGGCCTCCGGCGGACAGGAGGCCCGGAACGGCATCAAGGAGCTGCGGCCTTACGTCGCCCTCAAGTGCCCCCAGCTCGAAGCGCCGCTCATCGATGTGTACTCCGGCTACGACCAGGCGTCGGCCGCCCTCTTCGCGCCGGAGGCCTCCGAGGGGGAGCGCCGGACGGTGATGGCCCGGCAGGCGCGCAGGGCCGACCAGTTGGGCGAGTCGGCGAATGACCTGTACGTCAGGATCCATGACCTGACCAACTGACGGGGGTCACCGCTGATCGGCCGGCGCGCCCTCCTGTACGCGACGAACCACCGGGTGGTGTTGTGCGTCCCGCTCGCGGACCCGCGCCTGCGCGGACAGCCCGTCCGGGGCGCCGTGTTGGGGACGACGCCAAGCCCCACGAGTTGCACCATGACCGCGCTGCGCAACGCCAACGCCGCCTGCGGACGCCCGCAGCGAGAAGGGCATCCGTCGGGTGGCGACGCCCGCACCCGTCGGTGTTCGATCAGGCGGAACGGCCGGGCTGGTCGGCGGCGGTGTGGATCTCCTTCGGGCCGTAGCAGGCGGCGGCCTCCTCGGCGATCAAGGCCCAGTAGCGGTCGCCGAAAGACCAATGCCACCACTCCGTGGGGTGGTTCACGAAGCCCGCAGCCGTAAGTGCAGCACCCAGCAGCTTCCGGTTGGCGCGGGACCCCTCGCTGATGTTGGTGGCGTGGGTGTAGCAGGCGCCCTCGCTCTCCTCCGGGTCCGCGTTCATCCGCGTGCCCAGGTCCAGCTCGCGCCCTCCGGCGTCGGCCAGGGTGAGGTCGACGGCCGCACCGGCGCTGTGCGGAGCGATCTCGGGCGGTGAGACGTACCGGCTTGCGGCCGAGTGGATCTGCTCATCGGACCATTCGGTGTGGCCGGCTCGCAGTCGGCTCGCGTACTCCTCGAAGTACTCCCGCTGCAGTGACGGCGGCCGATACCCCTCGACGAAGAGCAGTCGCAGGCCCTCCGGAAGCATGGCCTGGGCCTTGAGCAGCCGCTCCAGCACACCCTGCCGCAGGTGCGCGAAGGCATCCGCCCGGTCCGCTTGCGCGTATCCACCAGCAGTGAGCGGGTGCGGCGGACGTCCGCGAGGGGTTCTCCGCACTCCGCGACGGGTATGGCCGCGACCTTGGGGTCCGACATCAGAACGATCTCGCTCATGAGGCGATCCTTCCGCAGAGTCCGACCCGAGTGGACCTCCCCGGTCGGAGCGCTGGAGAAGCGGTCCGCGCCGGCCCGACCGCGCCGGGCGGTACGGCGCGGGTGTGGGACGCGAGGGGAATCCGCTGGTCGGCAACTGCTCCGTTTCCGCCGTGGACTCCCGTAACTAGAACTGGTTCCACTGGTCGCCGGGGGCGACCGCCGACCGTACGGCCGATGCGCTCGGCCGCGGCGCGGCCGTCGTGACCTTCCGTCAATTGATGGGGAGAAAACCCTAGGAAGTGGTCATTGAAGACGAAAGGTGCGTAGCGCATAATCCCCACGTGTCAGGGGCTGGTTCGGCCTCCGGCATCGTGACCCGGCTTCGGAGACCGTGCACCGTGCAACCGCCCGGCCCAACGCCTTGACCAGGAAGAGGAGCTGACGAGGTGCTGAGCAGTGGTAGGTGCAAGGCCAGGGTGAGGGCTTCTGTCGCGGGGGCGCTGGTCGTTGCCGGTTTCGCCGTCGCCGCGTGCGGCAGTGACGGGAATCAGGCCGGTGCGAACGGCAAGGTCACGGTCGACTACGAGGACAACACGATCAAGCCGGAGGACCGGCAGGCCGTATCGGCGGTCCGGGAGTCCGGTGTGCTCGAGCAGGTCGCCGACTGGGTGAACGAGTCGGTCGCCCTACCGCACGACTTGACCGTGAAGGTGACCAGCAAGGTCCCGCCGGGTGTCACGGATGCGGTCACTGAGCCCGACGGCAGGACGATCTTCGTGCCCCCGGCGTTCCTGACCCAGATCCAAGGTGTTTTCGGCAAGGTGGTCAAGACCGTCAAGCGTCCCGCCGTGTTCCCCGAGGACAAGTACAACACCAACGATCTGACTGCTCTGTCCTTCCAGTTCGTCTTCGGTCATGAGATGGGCCATGCGCTGCAACGTCAGCTGCTGCTGGCGAACCTCGGGCTCGAGGAGGACGCCGCCGACGGATTCGCGTCGTTCTACACCGTCAACGAGGTCGGGCCGGAGCCGTCGCTGGCCGCGGCGATCCTCTTCGACGAGTTCGCCCGCGAGGAGGGCAAGCTGACGCTGGAGGGGTTCTCCAGCGATCATCCCGTCACTCAGCAGCGGGTCTTCAACTTCCTCTGCTACCTCGACGGGAGCGACCCGAAGAAGTATGAGAGCTCCCTGGTCGGAACGGGCTATCTGCCGAAGACCCGCGCACCGCTCTGCCCGCAGGCGTGGGCGATGCTTGACTACGGCTGGTGGACCCAGCTCCAGTCGCACTTCACCGAGGGTTTCAAGGACGAGGGCGACGAGGCGCAGAAGAACTCCCGTG
The DNA here is from genome assembly GCF_043199075.1 of Streptomyces sp. NPDC048639. Classification (NCBI taxonomy): domain Bacteria; kingdom Bacillati; phylum Actinomycetota; class Actinomycetes; order Kitasatosporales; family Streptomycetaceae; genus Streptomyces; species Streptomyces sp. NPDC048639. The sequence goes on along the minus strand of NZ_JBICVP010000001.1, from coordinate 622,832 downwards.
ACCACCTGAACGCGGAGACGAAGAAGTTCGAGAAGAAAATCGCAGAGCTCCGCACGGCGCAGTGAGCGTTCCACGCTGATGTCACGGCGGCACCCGTGCCGCCGTGACATCGGCGTGCGAATCTCCACTTGACGATGGGAGCTCCGGACCGGACCGGACCTGCCGCTGCTCTTGCAGCCGACCGCGGTGAGCCTGTCCGCGGTGTAAATCCCTGCTCGGGGCCGTTTCCGTTCCCGCCGTGGACTCCTGGAACTAGAACTGGTATCAGTTCTGAAACGGCGTCAGGAAGCCCCGATCCGCAGGAGGCATGGGCGATGACCGACCTCATCGAGCACGGACAGCTCCACATCGGCGGGGAGTTGGTCGATCCGCTGGGCACGGACACCATCGAGGTGGTCTCCCCGCACACCGAGCAGGTCATCGGGCGCGTGCCGCACGCCTCCGCCGCCGATGTGAACCGGGCCGTCGAGGCCGCCCGTGCGGCGTTCGACCACGGGCCCTGGCCGCGGGCGAGCCTGGAGGAGCGGATCGAGGTCGTCACCCGCATCAAGGACGCCATCGCCGTACGCCACGAGGAGATCGCCCGCGTCATCAGTACGCAGAACGGCTCCCCCTACTCCTGGAGCGTCCTGGCCCAGGCACTCGGCGCGATGATGGTGTGGGACGCGGCCATCGCCGTGGCCCGGGGCGTCGCCTTCGAGGAGCCGCGGCAGGGCGTCCTCGGGCCGATCCTCGTACGGCGCGAGCCGGTCGGTGTCGTCGCCGCCGTCGTGCCCTGGAACGTGCCGCAGTTCGTGGCCGCCGCCAAGCTCGGGCCCGCCCTGCTCGCCGGCTGCTCGGTGATCCTCAAGCCGTCGCCCGAGACCCCGCTCGACGCCTATCTGCTCGCCGAGATCGCCGCTGAAGCGGGCCTGCCCCAGGGCGTGTTGAGCGTTCTTCCGGCCGACCGTGAGGTCAGCGAGTACCTGGTCGGTCACCCCGGCGTCGACAAGGTGTCCTTCACCGGATCCGTCGCCGCCGGCAAGCGCGTCATGGAGGTCGCCTCCCGCAACCTGACCCGGGTGACCCTCGAACTCGGCGGCAAGTCCGCCGCCGTCATCCTCCCCGACGCCGACCTGGATGCCGCGGTCGCCGGGATCGTCCCCAACGCCTGGATGAACAACGGCCAGGCGTGCGTCGCCCAGACCCGTATCCTCGCGCCGCGCAGCCACTACGACGAGATCGCCGAGCGGTTCGCGGCGGCGGCCGGCGCGCTGACGGTCGGGGATCCCCTCGACGTGGCGACGCAGGTCGGGCCGCTCGTGGCGCAGCGCCAGCAGCAGCGGTCGCTCGACTACATCCGGCTCGGACAGGAGGAGGGCGCCAAGGTGCTGTCGGGCGGCGGCCGTCCGGCGGGGCTGGAGCGCGGCTGGTACGTCGAGCCGACGCTGTTCGGCGGCGTCTCCAACTCCATGCGCATCGCCCGCGAGGAGATCTTCGGTCCCGTCATCTGCCTGCTGCCGTACGAGGACGAGGCAGAGGCCGTACGGATAGCCGACGACTCCGACTACGGCCTCTCCGGCAGTGTCTGGACCTCCGACGTGGAGCACGGCATCGACATCGCGCGGCAGGTGCGCACGGGCACGTACTCCGTCAACACCTTCAGCCTGGACATGCTGGGCCCCTTCGGCGGCTACAAGAACTCCGGTCTGGGGCGGGAGTTCGGCCCGGAGGGCTTCGCCGAGTACCTGGAGCACAAGATGATCCATCTGCCGGCCGGTCATGGAGAGGCGGGCTGATGGGGGACCGCTGGCACGTCGAAGTGGACCGCTCGGTCTGCATCGGCTCGGGGCTGTGTGTCAGCAGCGCGCCCGGCGGCTTCCGGCTCGACACCGCCCGCCAGTCGCACCCGGCGCGGGCGGACACGGACGCGTCGGAGTCGCTGCTCGCGGCGGCCGAGGGCTGTCCGGTCGAGGCGATCGCTCTCCGTCTCGCGGACTCGGGGGAGCCGGTCTTCCCGCCGGACGAGGGCTGACGCGACGCCCTGACGGGAGCCGGTGGACGAGGCGCCGGTGGACGAGGCGCCGGCTCGGTACGAACGCGGCTCCCGCCGGTGGCGGGAGCCGCGCGGCGTCAGGTCTCTGTCCTGCGCCTGTTCGTACACCCGGCTTCGCTGCGGCCGATGCCCTGGTGCATCACGGCGAGGACCATGTCGAGGTCGTCGCCCTGGTGCGGGTCGTCGGCCATGCGGTTGCGGCCGCGGGCTCCGCAGCCCGTGCACCGGTGGACGATCATGTAGCCCTTGGCGGAGTGGTGCTCCACGGCGACCGGGCGCATCAGCGCGCGGCAGCCGTTGGCACGGTCTCCGGGCGAGGTGTCCACGTGCAGTGAGTGCAGACAGTGCGGGCAGTGGTTGCGGTAGCTCCCATTGACCAGGGCCGCGACTGCCCTGCCGCAGTTCTCGCAGGTGAAGCCGGTGTTTTCGGTTGTCCTGCTGATGGTGCTGCTCCTCGGCGAGTCGAAGGGGTCTTCAACTCGGAGGCGCAGGGTTCCGTTCGTTCTCCCCCTGCCGCGGGGGCAGGGTTCGCAGGCTCGGCCGGGGAGTGACGCGGTTCACCGCCGCTCTTCGGAGCAAGCGATTACTTCCGGCTCCAGCTTCACCAGGAGGCGCTGTGGTCCCCCTGGATCCGGACCTCGACCGGGTTTGTCGTGTTGTCCCGGCCACTGTCACGCGGGGCATCGCCACGTGCCGCCGGTAGGTGTCGGTCCGGCCTCACTGCCGTGGGCGTCGTCCCCCGTCAGGCAGCACCAGCAGCGGCATGCTTGATCGTGATCACGCCACCTCCTGATTCTTCCGTCGCTCGGCGTTCTTCGGTCGCTCGGCGGCTCCTCGGAACGGGCCGCTGAGAGCGATTTCCACCCTAGGTGCGGCGCGGGGAGAATCCGACCGGTTTTTGGGCGTCCGCGCGCCCCCGGGCGGATGTGCATTCCTCACGGTTCCGACGTGACAGACGTGACTGTTCCCCTCCCCGGCCGCATGGAAATCTCATGCCGTCACCGGCCGAGGGGAGTGGGATGAACCAGGGGTACGCCGTCTTCTGCGACGCCGACCGCACCTTCTACGACGCCCCTCACCGGCTGCAGTCCGCCACCGGCGGCACCGGCCGCGGGGCGCCCTACGAGGTGGCGCAGCGAGAGGCTCCCCGGGGATGGCAGCGGCACCGCTCCGGTGACTGGCTGGCCTTCCGGCCGCAGAGGAGCGAACTCCCCGCGCAGGGCTGGAAGATCCACGTCTCGGCCTGCCTGGACAACGCCGAGAAGGTGCTCGCCGCCGTATGGGACTACTGCGTACCGCGGTCGATCGCCTTCAAGTTCATGCCGAGCCGCTATCTGCTCCACACCCGCAACGCCAAGTACGCGGACCGCGCCGCCAGCGGGAAGTTCATCACCGTCTACCCGAGCGACGACACGCAGTGCCGCGTCATCGCCGAGGAGCTGGACGCGCTGCTGGCCGGTGAGCCCGGCCCGTACATCCTCAGCGATCTGCGCTGGAACGACGGTCCGGTGTACCTGCGGTACGGCAGCTTCACCGAGCGGAACGCCTACGAGAACGGCGAGTTGAAGCCGGCCGTCGAGAACGCCGAAGGCGTCCTCGTGCCCGACCGCCGCGAACCGGTCTTCCACATCCCGGAGTGGGTCACCCCGCCGGACTTCCTGGCCCCGCACCTCGCTGCCCGCGCCGCCACCACGACGAGTGGCATCCCGTACGCGATCGAGCGGGCGCTGCACTTCTCCAACGGCGGTGGCGTCTACGAGGGGCGCGACACCAGGACCGGCGAGAAGGTCGTCCTCAAGGAGGGCCGCCCGCACGCCGGACTGGCCGCGGACGGCGCCGACGCCGTGACCCGGCTGGAGCGCGAGAAGACCGCCCTCGAACAGCTCTCGGGGCTCGGCTGCACGCCCGAGGTGCGCGACTGGTTCACTCTCGGCGACCACAGCTTCCTGGTGCTGGAGCACATCGAGGGCCGGCCCCTCAACAGCTTCTTCGCCCGGCGCCATCCGCTGATCGAGTCGGACCCGGGGCCGGACCGGCTCGCCGAGTACACCGACTGGGCGCTGCGCATCCACCGGCTCGTCGAGGAGGCCGTCGAAGCGATCCACGGCCGCGGTGTGGTCTTCAACGACCTGCATCTGTTCAACATCATGGTCTCCGAGGACGAATCCTCCGTCGTCCTGCTGGACTTCGAGGCCGCGGCGCAGGCCGCGGAGGGCCGGCGCCAGGTCATCGCCAACCCCGGCTTCGTGGCCCCGGCCGACCGCCGCGGGTTCGATGTCGACCGGTACGCGCTCGCCTGTCTGCGCATCGCCCTCTTTCTGCCGCTCACCAGCCTGTTCGCCGTCGACCGTACGAAGGCGGCGCATCTGGCCGACATCGCGGCCGAGCAGTTCCCGGTGCCGCGCGCGTTCCTCGACGCGGCGGTCGCGGAGATCATCCGCGAGGTCTCGCCACCGAAGACTCCGGTGGAGGGGGCCGAAGAGGCGGGCGCCGTACGGGCTTTACAGGGGGAGGCCGTACGGGCGGGGGCCCCGCGGGCGGATGCCGCACGGGCGGAGGACGGGCCGAGGGAAGGCCAGGCGGAAGGCCAGGGGGAAGAAGGACGGGCGGGGGGCGGACGCTATCTGCCCGTACACCCCGCCGACTGGCCGCGCAGCCGCGACTCCATGGTCGAGGCGATCCTCGCCTCCGCGACCCCGGAGCGGGAGGACCGGTTCTTCCCCGGCGACATCGCCCAGTTCGCCACACCCGGCGGCGGCGCCTCCTTCGGCTACGGAACCGCGGGCATCCTCCACGCCCTCGCCGAGACCGGGGGGACGACCTGCCCCGAGGCCGAGGAATGGCTGCTCCGCGCGACCAAGGACCCCGCTTCCGGCACTCCGCTGGGCTTCTACGACGGCCTCTCCGGCATCGCCTGGACGCTGGACCGGCTCGGCCACACCCAGCGGGCCCACGAACTCGCCACGGCCGTCGCCTCCCAGGACTGGGACGGCATGGCCACCGACCTGCACAGCGGCCTGTCAGGCATCGCGCTGGCTCTCGACGCCCTGGCCGAATCCACGGGGGACGAGGCCCTGCGCGTACGGGCACGGGAGTGCGCCCGGCTCGTCGCCGGGAAAGCAGCCGGGAAGGCACAGGGAGACGGCGTGACGGCGCCCGGCGGTGGCAGCACACGCCCCCGCGCCGGGCTGCTCCACGGCGCGAGCGGCGAAGCGCTCCTCCACCTCCGCCTGTTCGAGCGCACCGGGGACGAGGAACTGCTCGACCTCGCCGCCGACGCCCTCCGCCGCGACCTGGCCCGCTGCGTGCAGAGCGCGGGCGGCACCCTCCAGGTCGACGAGGGGTGGCGCACCATGCCGTACCTGGGCGCGGGCAGCGTCGGCATCGGGATGGTGCTCGACGACTACCTGGCCCACCGTGCGGACGCGGACTTCGAGACCGCGCGGCACGAGATCGTACGGGCCGCTCAAGCCACCTTCTACGCGCAGCCCGGCCTGTTCCGGGGTGCCGCGGGCATGGTCCTGCACCTGAGCCGTACGACCACGGGCGGCCCCGGCACGCAGCCCGGTGACGTCCGGCGCCAGATCGACTGCCTCTCCTGGGGCGCCGTCCCCTACCGAGGCCGACTCGCCTTCCCCGGCGAGCAGATGATGCGGCTGTCGATGGATCTCAGCACCGGCACGGCCGGCTGCCTGCTCGCTCTGGGCAGCGCACTGCACGACCGGGCCGTGGCGCTGCCGTTCCTCCCGCCGCCCACCACCGCCGCTCCGGCGGTCCCATAAGCCGGTCCCCTCCCGGGGGCCGAATCAAGCACCACCTTCGTATCGACGAAAGGACACGAATATGTCGCTCCTCGACCTTCAGACCCTGGAGACCCCCGAGCTCGACGGTGACGTTGCCACGGGCGGCGGTCACGGCGGTGGCGGCAGCCGCGCGAGCCTGCTGCTCTGCGGTGACAGCAGCCTGAGCATCACCACCTGTAACTGACCCGGGCGTGCGCGGGGCGGGCTGCGCCCGCGCACGTCAACCGGTCGTGCGGTCCCGGGCGGTGCCTTCGCCCGGGACCGCAGTCGCTCCTGCGCCCGCTCGTACGAACGGCGCGCCGGGAGCGGCTCGTTACGGCTCCCGCCCCCCGGCTCACCGGACCTCGGCTCACCGGCCCCGGACGTGAGGACTGCACCGCGTATGCCGCGCATGGCGCGAACGACACCGCCGGCCCGGCAGCACCAGAGGCCGGGAACGGCGACGGACCCGGCGCCGGGCACGGACACCGACCCGGCACCGGGTACGGACACCGACCCGGCACCGGACAAGGGCGCCGACGCCGACGCCGCACCGACCAGGGGCGCCCACCCGGCACCGGGCACCGCATCAGGCCCGGCGCCGTCCGGCGATGCCGTCCGGCTTCCCGTCCGGCTGATCCGCCACAACCTGGCCCACGCCGTGGCCATCTGCCTGCTCACCACCGCCTCGGCCGCGGCCACCGTGGCGCTTCCCGCGACGCTCGGGCACACCCTCGACCTCGTCCTCGGCGGCCGGGAGGCAGGTTTCTGGATCGCTCTGTGCGCGGCCCTGATCGCGGCCGACGTGGTGTGCGACGCGTTCACCGCGCTGCTCACCGGAACCACCAACGCCCGCGCCGCCGCGTGGCTGCGCGGCCGTGCACTCTCCCACCTGCTGGCCGTCGGGCCGGGCGGAGCCGCCCGGTTCACGCCCGGTGATCTGGTCACGCGGATGACCGGAAACGCCACGGAGGCCGGTACGGGCCCCGCGACGGCCGCTGCCGGGCTGGCGGCCCTGCTGGCGCCCCTGGGCGGTCTGGTCGCACTCGCTCTGACCGATGTACGGCTGGCCGCGGTGTTCCTCGCGGGAGTCCCCGTCCTGGTCGTCCTGCTACGGGCGTTCGCGCGCAGCTCCTCCGACAGTGTCGGCCACTACCAGCGGGTGCAGGGCGACATCGCCGCCCGTCTCGTGGAGGCCCTGGGCGGCGCCCGCACCATCGCCGCCGCCGGAACCGAGCGGCGGGAGCGGGACCGTATCCTCGCGCCGCTGCCCGAACTGGGCGTCCAGGGGCGGAGGATGTGGCAGGTCTACGGCCGCGCGGTCGTCCAGGGGGCGATTCTCGTGCCGCTGCTGCAGACCGCGGTCTTCGCCGGGGGCGGCATCCTGCTCGCCGGCGGGGACATCACGGTCGGAGGGCTGCTGGCGGCCACCCGTTACGCCGGACTGGCCGCCGGGCTCGGCGGCGTCACAGGACCGCTCAACGCCCTGGTCCGCAGTCGCGCCGCGGCCCGCCGTACGGCCGAACTCCTGGCCGTACCCGCCGTGTCCCACGGCCACCGCCCCCTGCCCCCCGAGGGCACGGGACGGCTCGAACTGCGCGGCGTCACGGTCCTGAAGGGCGGAACGGCCGTGCTCCGCGGGGTCGACCTGGTCGTGCCCGGCGGCTCGACGACAGCGGTCGTCGGCCGCTCCGGGGCGGGCAAGTCCGTCCTGGCCGCGCTCGCCGGACGGCTGGCCGACCCCGACGAGGGCGAGGTGCTGCTCGACGGGGTGCCGCTCCCCGACGCGGACCCGGACACCCTGCGCAGGGAAGTCGGCTACGCCTTCGAACGCCCCGCCCTCTTCGGCCGTACGGTCGCCGACACCCTCGCCTACGGACCGTACGAGCCCACGCCCGCGGAGATCCGCGCCGCGGCACGCGCCGCCGGTGCCGACGCCTTCATCCGCCGCCTTCCGGACGGCTACGCCACGCCTCTGGAGCGGGCCCCGCTGTCCGGGGGAGAGCTCCAACGCCTCGGTCTGGCCCGGGCGTTCGCGCACGCCGGGCGCCTCCTCGTCCTGGACGACGCGACATCGAGCCTCGACAGCGTCACGGAGCTGGAGGTGGGACGGGCCCTGGCCCGTGAGGTGCGCCCCGGCACCCGGCTCGTCGTCGCGCATCGCGCGTCCTCGGCGGCCCGCGCCGATCTCGTCGCCTGGCTGGAGGAGGGGCGTATCCGGGCCGTCGCGCCCCACGAGACGCTGTGGGAACTGGCCGACTACCGGCGGGTGTTCGCCGCCGATGACACCGGCCCCGGGGCGGCGGCCGACGAGCCGGCGCGCGGGGAGGGAGCGTGACAGCCATGGTTGCGGACGGCGAACCCGGGCGCGCACGGGGCCCGTTGAGGCGGAACACCCCGCGCGCGCGGCGCTTCCTCGCGCGGCGCAAGCACGTACTGGCGCGGCTGGCCGCCTGGTCGCTGCTGGAGTCGGCGTCGGCGTTCCTCGGCGGGTACAGCGCCGCGAAGGCGCTCGACGACGGATTCCTCGCGGGCCGTACGGGGGCGGGGCTGGGGTGGCTCGCCCTGGGCGCGGTGGTGATCGTGGCGGGCGGGGCCGCGACCCGAGGGGTGTTCGGCGGGCTGGCCGACCTGGTGGAGCCCCTGCGCGACGGGCTTGTCCGCGGGGTCGTCTCGGGCGCTCTGCAGACCGCGGTCGCGGGCCCGGCCAGGAGCGGCGACAGTGCGTCCGTCTCCCGCCTCACCCACCAGACGGAGACCGTACGGGACAGCTTCGCCGGACTGGTCCTGGTGGCCCGGTCGTTCGTCTTCACCGCCGCCGGTGCGCTGCTCGGCCTGGCCACCCTGGCATCCGGGCTGCTGCTCGTCGTCGTGCCGCCGCTGCTGCTGGGACTCGCGCTCTTCACCGCCACGCTGGTGCCGATGGCGGCGCGCCAGCGGGACTTCCTGCGCGCCGACGAGGCCCTCGCCGAACGCTTCGGCACGGTGGCCGGCGGCCTGCGGGACGTGGTGGCGTGCGGCGCGGGGGAGCGTACGGCGAGCGAGGCCGGCGCGCTGATCGCCGCCCAGACACAAGCCGCCCGGTCCCTCGCCCGATGGGCGGCCGCTCGTTCCCTGGCGCTGGGGATCGCGGGCCAACTCCCCGTCGTCCTGCTGCTGATCGCCACACCGTGGCTCCTCCGGGAGGGGCTCACGGCAGGGGCGCTGCTCGGCGCCCTCACGTATCTGACCCAGGCGCTCCTGCCCGCCCTGCACTCCCTGATGCAGGCGCTCGGTGCCGCGGGTACCCGGCTGCTGGTGGTCCTGGACCACCTCACGTCGGGGTTCGGCGAGCGGGAGGGGGAGCGGCTACGGGAGAGAGGTCTTGCCGATGCCGATGCCGACGGCGACGGCGACGGCGACGCCGGTGCCCGTGCCGGTGCCGGTGCCGACGTGGCGACTCTCGGCCGGCCGGTCCCGGTCGGCCGCCCCCGGGCCGGACTCCGCCCCGAAGCGTCCGATACCCACGCCGAATTGACCGACCGGGCCCCCGAACCGACCGGTGTGCGCGTCGAATTGACCGGAGTCACCTTCGCCTACGGGCCGGGCGCACGCCCCGTCCTGGAGGACCTCGACCTCGTGGCCGCGCCCGGCGAACACCTCGTCGTCGTCGGCCCCAGCGGTATCGGCAAGTCCACCCTCACCGCCCTCGTCGCCGGACTGCTCACCCCGGACCGGGGCGAGATACGGGTGAACGGCGAGCGCGTGGACGGCGCAGGCGACCCCGCCCTGCGGCGGGTGCTGATCCCGCAGCAGGCCTACGTCTTCACCGGCACCCTCCGCGACAACCTCCTCTACCTGTGTCCGGGCCCGCCTCCGCCCGCGGTCGTAGAGGCCTCGGTGGAGGCGGTCGGCCTCGGCCCCCTGGCCGCCCGGCTGGGCGGTCTCGGAGCCGAGGTGGACCCCGGGGCCCTGTCGCAGGGGGAGCGGCAGCTGGTCGCGCTGGCCCGCGCCCATCTCTCGCCCGCGCCGCTGGTGATGCTGGACGAGGCGACCTGCCACCTCGACCCGGAGGCCGAGGCGCGGGCCGAACTCGCCTTCGCCGCACGGCCGGGCACGCTCCTCGTGGTCGCCCACCGGATCAGCTCGGCCCGGCGCGCGGACCGGGTGCTGGTGCTCGACGGCACCCGGGCGGCCCTGGGCACCCACGACCAACTCCTGGAATCCTCCCCCCTCTACGGCGACCTGGTGGGCCGCTGGGAGGCCCGCGTCCCGTAAGAGGCGGCGTCGTACGCCGGTTGCGGGTGTGGCAGGTGGCTCGCGCTTCGACGGGCCGCGGTGGCCCGCCCGGCGGGGCCGGCGGGCCACCGCCCGGGCCATCCCTAGAGCCAGCCCGCGGAGCGGGAGATCCGTATCGCGTCCACCCGGTTGCGGGCGCCGGTCTTACGCGTGATGGCGGACATGTAGTTGCGCACGGTCCCCTGCGACAGATGCAGCCCGCGCGCGATCTCGCCGACCGTCGCCCCCTCGGCTGCCAGTTCCAGAACCTTCAACTCCCTTGGAGTCAGCGGCATTTCGACGGCCCGCAGGAAGCCGAAGGCCAGCGACTCGTCCACGAAGCGCCGCCCCCCGGCGACCTCCCGGATGCCCTGGAGTAATCGCTGCGGCCCGGCGTCCTTGTTGACGTAGCCCAGTGCCCGGGCGTCGAACGCCCGCCGCAGCAGTCCCGGCCTGGCCGGGGAGGCCAGGACCAGCAGTGCGGTCCCCCTGTGTGCCACCGTGTGCGCGAACTCCCTTGCGTTCGCCAGCGTCGTCGAGCCTGGGCAGTCGACGTCCACCACACAGACGTCCGGCTGCAGCGACCGCGCCTGACGCGGTGCCGTGTCCCAGGAGGCCTGCACCACTTCGAGGTCGGGCTCTCTGCCCAGCAATGCCCCCAGCGCGGATCTCAGCAGGCTCGTGTCGTGCACAAGTAGTACCCGGATCACGTTCGGTTCCCCTCCCACCCCAAACAGCGCCGCGCGCACAACCCGCGCGTACGCCGTCAATTCATACGAGCGTGCCCATATGTCGGACAAGGGAATCCGTTGAAAGGTGGACATGGGGGCGCACGCTGACCGGGCGTGCGACCGGCGTGTGCGCTCGGGTTCGCGCCCCCAATGCGCGGTTGTGCATCCGAGCGCCCCCATCGGAACGCGTCGATATGAGGGCTGCCTGCTCAGCGGGTACGCCGACCGAGTGCCGTGCCCCGCGGGCCCGTTGGTGGACGGCGGCCCCCCTTGCCCGGCCGGGACGTTCCGCGGACCTGGGTGAACCGCAGTCCCGGCCTCGCTACCGTGGTGCCGTGGCCGCCGTGAGGTCGATCAGCCGGCAGACCGTCTCGATGTCGATCTTGACCTGCGCGATGGAGGCCCGCCCGGAGAGCCAGGTGATGAGCGCCGAGTGCCAGGTGTGCTCGATGACCCGGACCGCGGAGAGCTGTTCGGGCGTCGGCTGCCCCTCCAGCCCCATCGCGTCCAGGATGATCGCCGTGGTCAGCCGGGAGACCGTGTCCACCTCGGGGCTCACCGAGCGGTCGGCGAACGTCAGCGCGCGGACCATCGCGTCCGCGAGGTGCGGTTCGCGCTGCATCGCGCGGAAGGCGCGCATCAGCGTCTGGGCCACCCGCGCCGAGGGCTCCGCTTCCGTCGGCGGGCGCTTGCGCAGCGTCTCGTGCAGGTGCCCGAGCTGGTCCTGCATCGTGGCCACCAGCAGATGCACCTTGGAGGGGAAGTAGCGGTAGAGCGTGCCGAGGGCGACGCTGGAGAGCTCGGCGACCTCGCGCATCTGCACGGCGTCGAAACCGCCGCGGCTGGCGAGCTGCGCACTGGCGTGCAGGATCCGACGGCGGCGGGCCTCCTGGCGTTCTGTCAGGGGCGGGGAGGACGGCTTGGGTTCCGTGGTCATTTGTCCCATTCCGTGACTTCCGTATGGTTCGTCGTCGGTTGCGGTCGGCGGGTTCCGGGCGCACAGCATGGCAGGGGGTGCGCCGTGGCGCGAATCACCTGCTCCGGCCCTTCCGGGGCTGCTACCTGCGGGTAGATTCGAAGCTCCTCGGGCGATCAAGTCTGAAACTTGTTCTACATTAACGCGAGCGGTTACGCTCCGGCGGAACTGGCAGTGAGAAGGGGGCCGAGAGTGACCGCTGAGGCCGTACGGGACAGCGCGCCTCGCTCCCCGGCCGGGGTGGAGCCGGGTCCGGCCGACCGCCCGCTGCGCATCGCCCTGCTGACGTACAAGGGGAACCCGTTCTGCGGCGGGCAGGGCGTCTACGTCCGCCACCTCTCCCGTGAACTCGCCCGGCTCGGCCACTCGGTGCAGGTCGTAGGAGCGCAGCCCTACCCGGTCCTGGACGGCGGCGTCGGCCTCACCGAGCTTCCCAGCCTCGACCTCTACCGCCAGCCCGATCCCTTCCGCACGCCGAGGCCCGGCGAGTACCGCGACTGGATCGACGCCCTCGAGGTGGCCACGATGTGGACGGGCGGCTTCCCCGAGCCACTGACCTTCAGCCTCCGCGCCCGCCGCCATCTGGCCGCCCACCGCGACCGGTTCGACGTCGTCCACGACAACCAGACCCTCGGCTACGGGCTGCTGGGCCTGGAGCGGCTCGGGTTCCCCCTGGTCACCACCATCCACCACCCCATCACCGTAGACCGGCAGTTGGACCTCGACGCGGCGCCCGGCTGGAGGCGCCGCGCCTCCGTACGCCGCTGGTACGGCTTCACGCGGATGCAGAAGCGCGTGGCCCGCCGCCTGCCGTCGGTGCTCACCGTCTCCGGCTCCTCCCGCCAGGAGATCGTCGAGCACCTGGGAGTGCGCCAGGACCGGGTCCACGTGGTCCATATCGGCGCCGACACCGATCTGTTCTCGCCGGATCCGTCCGTCGCCCGGATCCCCGGCCGCATCGTCACCACCTCCTCCGCGGACGTGCCGCTGAAGGGCCTGATCCATCTCATCGAAGCGCTGGCCAAGGTGCGGACGGAGAACCCGGAAGCCCACCTCGTCGTCGTCGGCAAGCGCGCCGACGGCGGACCCGTCGCCGCCGCGATCGAGCGCTACGGCCTCGCCGGCGCCGTCGAGTTCGTCAAGGGCATCAGCGACGCGGAACTGGTCGACCTGGTGCGCAGCGCCGAGATCGCCTGCGTCCCCTCGCTCTACGAAGGCTTCTCGCTGCCCGCTGCCGAGTCCATGGCCACCGGCACCCCGCTGGTCGCCACCACCGGCGGTGCCATCCCCGAAGTCGCGGGCCCGGACGGCGAGAGCTGTCTGGCCGTACCGCCCGGGGACGCCGGAGCGCTGGCGGCCGCGCTGGGCCGGCTGCTGAACGACGAGCCGCTGCGGCGGCGGCTCGGAGCCGCGGGCCGGGAACGCGTCCTCGCCCGCTTCACCTGGCGGCAGGCCGCCATCGGGACGGCCGAGCGCTACCGCGAAGCCATCGCGGCGCGAGCCGCCCGCACCCCCGTCCCGTAGCCACCGCACGCCCTCTCCCATCAGCCGCCAGAGAAAGCAGAAGGCATTGCTGACCGTAGACTTCACCCGCTTCCCGCTCGCCGCGGGCGACCGAGTGCTCGATCTGGGGTGCGGCGCGGGCCGTCACGCCTTCGAGTGCTACCGGCGCGGAGCACGGGTCGTCGCGCTCGACCGCAACGCCGAGGAGATCCGCGAGGTCGCGAAATGGTTCGCGGCGATGGAGGAGGCCGGTGAGGCCCCGGCCGGTGCAACGGCCACGGCCATGGAGGGCGACGCGCTGGCCCTGCCCTTCCCGGACGACAGCTTCGACGTCGTGATCATCTCCGAAGTCATGGAGCACATACACGACGACAAGGGCGTGCTCGCGGAGATGGTGCGCGTCCTCAAGCCCGGCGGACGGATCGCGGTGACCGTGCCGCGCTACGGGCCGGAGAAGGTCTGCTGGGCGCTCTCGGACGCCTACCACGAGGTCGAGGGCGGCCACATCCGCATCTACCGCGCCGACGAACTGCTGCGGAAGATGCGCGAGTCGGGCCTGCGCCCGTACGGCACGCACCACGCCCACGCCCTGCACTCGCCGTACTGGTGGCTCAAGTGCGCCTTCGGCGTGGACAACGACCAGGCGCTGCCGGTGAAGGCGTACCACCAGCTCCTGGTCTGGGACATCATGAAGAAGCCGCTCGCCACCCGGCTCGCCGAGCGCGCGCTCAACCCGCTGATCGGCAAGAGCTTCGTGGCCTACGCGACCAAGCCGCACGCCCCCTCGCTCGGCGAGGAGTTCACCGAGGCCGCGGCGGCCGCCCAGTGACCTCACCGGGGCGCACGGAGCGGCTGGTCCTGCCCGGGGTACTCACCGCGCAGCAGGCGGCCCAGACGGTCGCGGGCATCCGCGCGGGGCAGCGCGAGGACGGCGCCATACCGTGGTTCCGCGGGCACCACCTCGACCCGTGGGACCACATCGAGGCGGCGATGGCGCTGGACGCGGCCGGGGAGCACGGGCGCGCCGAGGCCGCCTACCGGTGGCTGGCCCGCCACCAGAACCCGGACGGCTCCTGGTACGCCGCCTACGCCGACGGGGCCGCCGACCGGCCCACCGACCGCGGCCGGGAGACCAACTTCGTCGCCTACATCGCCGTCGGCGTCTGGCACCACTACCTCTCCACCGGCGACGACGCCTTCCTCGACAGCATCTGGCCCACCGTCCGCGCCGCCGTGGAGTTCGTACTCGAACTGCAGCAGCCCGGCGGGCAGATCGGCTGGAAGCGCGAGGACGACGGCACGCCCGTCACCGACGCGCTGCTCACCGGCTGCTCCTCCGTCCACCAGGCGCTGCGCTGCGCTCTGGCCGTCGCCGAGCACCTCGAGGAGCCCCAGCCCGACTGGGAGCTGGCGGCCGGCTGGCTGGGTCATGCGATACGCCGCCACCCCGAGCGGTTCCTCGACAAGGACCGCTACTCGATGGACTGGTACTACCCGGTGCTCGGCGGAGCCGTCACGGGCGCGCAGGCCAAGGAGCGCATCGAGGCCCACTGGGACCGCTTCGTCGTCCCCGGCCTCGGCGTGCGCTGCGTCTCCGACCGGCCCTGGGTGACGGGCGGCGAAAGCGCCGAACTCGCCCTCGCGCTCTGGGCGATGGGCGAGTCGGACCATGCGGTGGACATCCTCCGCTGGATCCAGCACCTGCGCGCCGAGAACGGCATGTACTGGACCGGCTACGTCTTCGAGGACGACGCCGTGTGGCCGGAGGAGCTCACCACCTGGACGGCGGGGTCGCTGCTCCTGGCGGTGGCCGCACTCGGTGGGGACGAGGCGACCACGGCGGTGTTCGGTGCCGAGCTGCTGCCGTCGGGACTGGACCCGGACTGCTGCTGAGCGGGGCACACTGCTTTGGCGACGTTCTTCGAGCGGTGCTGAGAGATCGTCGTCGGGCGGGCCGACTGTGCCCGACGGCGGGAATGGGCACGGGGACGGGAACGGGGACTGGGCGCGCGGGCCGGCGCCGGCGGCCGGCAGGCGTCCGTACGCGGCGGGCGGTCGCCTGCGCCGTCAGACGCGGCGGAAGCGACCGGCCAGCGCGTGACCGATGAGCAGGTACACCACGGCGGGCAGACCGTAGTTGAGCACGGTCCGCACCCAGTCGGTGTCCATGGTGAACAGGTCGTGCGACCAGCCGGCCAGCCAGCCGGCGGTATCCGCCACGAAGCTCACCAGGTCGTTGGACCGGTTGGCGTCGAGCAGGGACATGAGGATCCACAGGCCGAGTATCACGGCGGCTACATCCGCGACGACCACGACGATCCTGGCAGCGGTATTTCCTGAAGTGCGTCTGGACATACTCCCCGCCTTGCCGCAACCGGAGCCCGGAAACCCGCTTGCCTTTCGATCACGCGTGCATAAGGTGCCGTCATGACACTTTTGGGACATGACCGCTATGGTGCGGAAGTCACCGTTCAGACGGGCCTGTTGAGGGATGCCATCCGCGGCGCCGACCTGTCGGCGACCGTCCCGACCTGCCCCGACTGGACGCTCGGCGACCTGGCGCGCCATGTCGGAGGCGCCCACCGCTGGGCGGGGACGATCGTACGGACGCGGGCGGCGGAGGACATTCCGGAGGAGCAGGTTCCGGGCTATGCGGGGCCGGACAGCGACGATCCGTCCGCACTGGACGCCTGGCTCGCCGAAGGCGCCGACCTGCTGGCCTCCGCGCTGAGGGAGGCCGGGCCGGACACCGCCGTGTGGACCTGGGCGCCGGAGCGTACGGCGGGCTTCTGGGCGCGGCGCATGACGCACGAGACGGTCGTCCACCGGGCGGACGCGGAGCTGACGGTGGGCCGCCCGTTCAGCGTGGCGCCGGACGTCGCGGCCGACACCATCGACGAGTGGCTGGAGATCCTGAGCAGCCTCCGCGCGACAGGCGAGGACCCCACGCTCGCCGAACTCCGCGGTGCCGGCCGCAGCATCCACCTGCATGCCACGGACGCCCCACCCGAGCTGAACGCCGAGTGGCTCATCGAGTTCGGCGCCGAGGACTTCACCTGGCGGCGCGCGCACGCCAAGGCGACGGTTGCGCTCCGCGGGCCACTCGCCGACGTACTGCAGGTGTTCTACCGGCGGCTGCCCGCGGACAGTGACCGCGTCGAGGTGCTCGGGGAAGCGGAGTTGCTGCGTTTCTGGCTGGAGCGGGCGAACTGGGACTGACGAATGCCGCGACGCATTCCTGAAGCTCCGTATGCGTGAGTTCCTGTATTCGTGAGCCGCTGCACTTCGTAGCTCCCGCATTCGCTGCGTCTGTTCGACTACGGCAAGCCCTTTGTGGCGAAGGCTCCGTCGGCGAGCGAGTCGATCGATGTGTCGAAGGTGGAAGGCCCGTACGCGAACTGAGAGCAGAAGGCTCGCGAGCCGGGCACGCGCCCCTGGTCCCTACGAATCCGCACTGCTGAATGGGGTTGTTTCCAGGGGGCGCTGCATCACGTGGTCGGTTCGACCGGGCCGCGAGGAGTTTTGCGCAGACGCTCGGCCGGGGTACCCGGTCGAGCGTCTGCGTGGGCGCTCCGCCCCTCCGTCGTACAGGCCCTCTTGGAGGGGGTGCCCCCTTGGCCGGTCGGTCAGCCATCGAGCGAGATCGCGTTCTTGGCTCGTTCAATCGACTCTTCGGACGCCATACCGCCAGGGTTCTCTGTGGCAAGCGCTTGGTTGAGTTCGACGAACGGGCGCAGACGTTCCTCGTATCGCGGAAGCGCGGCTCGGTGGTCGCCTTCCGCCCTGTCGAGTTCATCGGCCAGCACGTAGGCACCCACCAGGGCCAGGCTGGTGCCCTGCCCGGACAGCGGTGATGGGCAGTAGCCCGCGTCACCGATCAGCACTGCCCTGCCATGCGACCAGCGATCCATGTGGATCTGAGCCATCGCGTCGAAGTAGAAGTCGGAAGCCGTCCACATGGCCTTCAGCAGTCTCGGGGTGTCCCCGCCCAGATGCGACATCCGCTCGGTAAGGAGCGACTTCTGCCGCTCGGTGTCGCGATGGTCGTAGTCGATAGGTTCCGACGTGAAGCCGAGCATGGCCCTGATCTCGGTGTTGTCGCGCGCTGGGTAGATGCAGTAGCTGGCGGTGTCGTCCTGGAGCCACACCTGCCAGTTGTCGAGGCCCAAGAAGTTGTGCGTGCTGAAGACGGCCAGGTGAGGGCCGAGATGGCGGATGAATTGACGCTCCGTGCTGAAGGCCAGTTGCCGCACCGTCGAGTGGAGGCCGTCCGCCCCGACCACGAGGTCGAAAGTCCGGCGCCGACCACGCTCGAAGCTGACGCTGATGCCGTGCGGGTCCTGATCGAGGGTGGTCAGTGAGTCATTGAAGAGGTATTCGACGTCTTCCCGCGTTTGCCGGTACAGCAGTTGCGTGAGGTCCTCCCGCAACAGCTCGATGTCTTCACTGTCGAGTCGGCCGCTGCTGAACGTCATCTCGGTGGAGCGCCAGAGCTCGTTGCCGTCGCCGTCGTGCATCGACATTCCGCGCAGTTGCGTGCGTGCGCGCTGCGCCTCGGTCAAGAGGCCCATCCGTTCCAGGACGTCGAGTGCCGCGCCGCGGACGTCGATCGCGTGGCCGCCCGGACGTATGCCGGGAGCGCGTTCGACGACGGTCGGCTCGTAGCCTCGACGCCGCAGCCAGTAGGCGGCGGTAAGTCCGGCGACGCTCGCACCGGAAATGAGCACGGTCTTCACGAAATTCCCTTCGTACGGTGTACGCGCTTGAATGTACGCCGTACGCCCAGGTGTGCCAAGTGCCCATTCATTGCCCCTGTGCTAGGGCAGATGAGCGCTTCCCTGACGTCTTCCCTGCTAGTGTCTGTACTAGTACAGGAAGAAGGAGGAGACGGGTGGCCGCAGATCTCATCCCGCCCTACTTGCGGGTCGCCGCCGATATCCGGCGACGCATCACCGGCGGCGAACTCGCTCCCGGCGACCGGGTTCCCTCGACACGTCGGATCGCGAGGGAATGGAATGTCGCACTGGCCACCGCCACGAAAGCGCTCACCGTTCTGAGCCAGGAGGGGCTGGTGCAGGCAAAACCGCGCATGGGAACTGTCGTGGCAACTCCTCGGCGCCGCCCCACTCCGGCTCACTCCCGCACCGCCCCTGCTCCGGAGCGTGAGCTGACTCGTGAACGCATCGTGCATACCGCCGTGGAGATCGCCGATGCTGAAGGACTGACCGCTGTATCCATGCGAAGCGTCGCGGCACGGCTGAAGGCCGCCACCATGTCGCCCTACCGCCATGTGAACAGCAAGGACGACCTCGTGATCCTCATGGCTGACGCTGTTCTCGGTGAGCTCTGCCTTCCCGCTGATGCACCTGCCCACTGGAGGACCCGGCTGGAGTTGGGCGCCCGCTCACTCTGGGAACTGCACCGCGCACATCCTTGGCTGGCGCAGATCGGCCCGCTCACCCGCCCGTTGATACTGCCCAACCTGATGACCTACTCCGAATGGACACTGAAGGCCCTTGATGGTCACGGCCTCGACCCGACGACCATGCTCAATCTGAATGTGCTCCTCTACAGCCACGTGCAGGGCATTGCGGTCCAGCTGGAACGAGAAGCCCAAGCCGCAAGCATCACGGGCCTGTCGGAAGAGCAGTGGCTGGATGCCCAGGCTCCCGCCCTTGCGGCGATCACCGTGTCCGGCGACTACCCGACCTTCACCCATGTCATCGAGGCCCTCGCAGAGTCCGGCTACGACCTGGACCTCAATGAGCTGTTCGAGATCGGCCTCGGCTCAATGCTCGACAGCGTGGCCGCGCTCATCGAGGGACGCCCGGACGGCCGCGTCCGGACCTAGTCGTTCAGCTCCGCCAGTGTCCGCAGCGTCAGCGGGTCGGGGGCCGTCACCAGCAGATCCGTGACGGGGCCACTGCGCCACAACTCCAGTCGCTCCGCGATGCGTTCCCGCGGACCGACGAGGGAGATCTCGTCCGCGAACGCGTCCGGCACCGCCTCGATCGCCTCCGCTCGCCGGCCCTCCAGGAAGAGCTCCTGAATGCGGCGGGCCTCCTCCTCGAACCCCATACGCGCCATCAGGTCCGCGTGGAAGTTGCGGGCGGCATGGCCCATGCCGCCGATGTAGAAGCCCAGCATCGCCTTGACGGGCAGCAGGCCTTCGGCCACGTCGTCGCACACCTGCGCCCGGGCCATCGGTGCGACCACGAACCCCTCGCGCGCCTCTGTCAGGGACGCCTCGTACACATCCGTCCGCATCGGGGACCAGTACAGCGGAAGCCAGCCGTCGGCGATGCGGGCGGTCTGGGCGATGTTCTTCGGGCCCTCCGCGCCGAGCAGGACCGGCAGGCCGGACCGGAGCGGATGGGTGATGGGCTTGAGCGGTTTGCCCAGGCCTGTGGCGTCGGGGCCGGCGTACGGGTGGGAGTGGAAGCGGCCGTCCAGCTCCACCGGGCCCTCACGGCGCAGGACTTGCCGGATCACCTCGACGTACTCGCGGGTCGCGGTCAGCGGGCTCTTCGGGAACGGCCGTCCGTACCAGCCCTCGACCACCTGCGGCCCGGACAGGCCGAGGCCCAGCATCATCCGTCCGCCGGAGAGGTGGTCGAGTGTCAGCGCGTGCATGGCCGTGGCGGTCGGGGTGCGGGCGGCCATCTGCGCCACCGCGGTGCCCAGCCGGATACGGGAGGTGCGGGCGGCGATCCACGTCAGGGGGGTGAACGCGTCCGACCCCCAGGCCTCGGCCGTCCAGACCGAGGCGTAGCCGAGCCGCTCGGCCTCGACGGCGAGTTCGACGTGGGTGGGGTCGGGGCCGCGTCCCCAGTAGCCGAGCGCGAGGCCGAGTCGCATGCCGTACCTCCCGGAGCCGGGTTCGCCGTCACGTTATTGACGACTCGTCAGAAAGCGTGGGTCCACCGGGACTGTACGGGGCGGGCCGGGGCAAGGCAACGGCCCCCCGCCACGAGGGCGGGGGGCCGGTGTGCGTGCCGGTTGACAGGCCGGTCAGCCGCGCTGGATTCCCGTGGTGTCCTGCAGGACACCACGACGACCGTCCTGGGTCTGGGCGACGAGCGCCTGCCCACGCTGGTCGACCGCCAGGTACCAGGTGCCGGGCGCCAGTTCGGCGATCGCCGTCGGCGAGCCGTCCTCCGCGTAGAGCGGGCGGGTCACGGGCACGGCGAACCAGAACGGTGCGAACTCACCGCCGGGCTGGGGCGCCCCGGGACCCGGCTGCTGCACGGCCTGCTGCGGCCCGCCGTACGGCTGCTGGCCGCCCGGCTGACCCGGCTGACCGGGCTGGCCCGGCTGCGCGCCGTACGGGGACGGGGCGCCGTGCTGGGCCGGGTAGCCGTACCCCGGGGCCTGGCCCGCACCGTACGGGGAGGGGGCCTGCGGGCCGGGCGTTCCCATCAGCGGGGCCTTGAGCGCCGGAAGCGTCTGGCTGAGCACGGCACCCGCCGCGAGCGCGAGCGCGGCGATGAAGCCGAGGATCTGGCCGATGCCCTTGTCGAGGTCGAGTCCCCCGATGAGCGTCCACAGTGCCGACCAGGCCGCGAACACGGCCAGCGCCGTGCCCCACTGGTCCAGGCCCAGACCGGCCAACTTCCGCCCCGCGGGCTGGAATCGCGAGGCCACGATGAGTCCCGCCGCGATCAGACCGGCCAGGAAGATCGAGGGCAGCACGGGAAAGAGCTTGTCGTCCCAGCCGTTGGGAACATCCCCGCAGTAATCGCCTTCACAGGAGTAGAAATCGAGGAACGAGGCGATGAAGAGCAACACCGCTGCTCCGATCACCACGCCGTCGCCTCGAGTGAGGGAGCGGATATTCACGTCATGTCCTTATTCGGTCTCGTCACGAGCTGTCGCTTCGCCGGACGCGCGGGGCGTGGCGCGGGGGTGGCCCCCATCGTACGGATGAATCTAGCGCCCGGTTCCCGGGGGTGTCCTGCCGGTTACCGTGCTGCCGGGTCGTCCCGAGTCATGACGGGAGATCACCACTGATCATGAGAGATCATGGTTTGAGATGGTCCCCGATGCCATCGGCTATGCCCTGCGCCGCATGCCGGCGCCATGTCGCGCTCGTCAGCCGGTCGGCATCCCGCGCGTCGCGCATGTTGCCGCACTCGATGAACACCTTGGGGACCTTCGAGAGGTTGAGCCCGCCCAGGTCGGAGCGCACGTCCAGGCCCTTGTCGCCGATGTAGTTGGACGGGGCGCTGCCCGTCCTTCGTGTGAACGCGCCGGCGATCCGCTCGCCCAGGTCGCGCGAGGGCCCGACGATCGCCCGGGTGTCCGCGTCCCCGTCCTTCACCTTCGCGGGAAGAATGACGTGGAAGCCGCGGTTCCCGGTCGCGGAGCCGTCGGCGTGGATCGAGACGGCGGCGTCCGCCTCGGCCTCGTTCCCGATCCGGGCGCGCTCGTCGACACAGGGGCCGAACGCCCGGGAGCCGTCCTGCGTGAGCTTCACCGTCGCGCCCTGCGCTTCAAGGACCTTGACGATCCGGCGTGCGACGTCGAGCGTGAAGGACGCCTCGGAGTAGCCGTCGTTGGTGGCGGTGCCGGTGGTGTCGCACTCCTTGCGGCCCGTACCGATGTCCACGCTCTTGTTGATCTCGCGGGCGTGCTTGCGGTTGCCCGGGTTGTGGCCCGGGTCGATCACGACGACCTTCCCCGCGAGCGGCCCGCGGCCGTCGCGGCCGGAGGACGGCGATCCGCCCCCGGCGTCGCCGTCCGGCCCGCTGCCCGCCGAGGACCCGGACTCCGCGGGCGACGGCTTGGCGTCGTTCTCCGGCGGTCCGGACGCCCCCGAGCCGCAGGAGAGGGCGAGCGAAGCCAGAGCGAGGAGCGCGGCGCCGCCGAGGGCACCGCGCCGGGCGGGGAGTGAGCCGTTCGACACGTTCGCGATGCTAGTGGCCCCGCTCAGATGCCCGGAGCCGTACGCCGCAGGACGTGCAGCGAACGGGTCGACGAGACCTCGGTGAACGCGCCGGACTCCAGGGCGCGGCGGTAGATCCGGTACGGCGCCTGGCCGCCGTCTGCGGGGTCCGCGAAGACGTCGTGAATGACGAGGAGACCCTCGTCAGCGACATGCGGGGCCCAGCCCTCGTAGTCGGCGGTGGCGTGCTCGTCGGTATGGCCCCCGTCGATGAAGACCAGGCCGAGCGGCGTGCCCCAGAGCGCGGCGGCCCGCGGGGAGCGGCCGACGACGGCGACCACATGCTCCTCGAGGCCCGCCTTGTGGAGCGTGCGGCGGAAGACGGGGAGGGTGTCCATGCGGCCCACCTCGGCGTCGACGACGGTCGGGTCGTGGTACTCCCAGCCGGGCTGCTGCTCCTCGGAGCCGCGGTGATGGTCGACGGTGACGGCGACGATCCCGGCCTCGCGAGCGGCGTCGGCGAGAAGGATGGTGGAACGGCCGCAGTACGTACCGACCTCGAGGAGCGGGAGCCCGAGGCGGGCTGCGTCGGTCGCGGCGGTGTAGAGGGCGAGACCCTCGTCGACCGGCATGAAGCCCTTGGCCGACGCGAAGGCGGCCATCGTCTCCGGCTTGGGGCCCGGTGCCATGCGCTCTCTCCCGTTTCCGTTCCGGCGATGTCCCGGCGGTCTACCGGTGGTGTTCCGTTGCGCGGCGCGCAGCCCCCGACGCCCCGCAGCCGCCCATGCTGCCTCATGGGGGCGGGCGCGGGGTTCTCGGGGGTGCGGATCTTGGCGGGTGGCGGGTGGCGGGTGGCAGGTGGCTGGTGACGGGTCGGGCTCGCTGCGGGCCGGCGGGCCGGCGGGCCGGCGGAGCGGCGGGGTGTGGGGCGGCTTGCTGCCTGCAGTGGACCGCCGGGCGAGGGCCGGTCGTACGGCGGACGGGCCGGGTGGGAGTGGTCGCGTGGCGGACGCGGCCGGGCGGGAGCCGGTCGTACGGCAGACGCACCGAGCCGGTGTCGGTCGTACGGCGGACCGGCTCCGGCTCCGTCACCGAGCCGCCGTCGATGGCGGACCGCCTCTTCAGAGCCAGTCGTTGCGGCGGGCGGCCCGGGCCGCCTCCCCATGGTCGCGGGTGCCCGTCTTGCCGGTCGCGGAGGAGAGGTGGCGGCGGACGGTGTCCTCGGAGAGGTGCAGCGTTGCCGCGATGCCGGCGGCGCTCGCGCCGTCCGACGCGGCGGCGAGAACCTCGCGCTCGCGCGCCGTCAGCGGGTTCGCGCCCGCGCCGAGCGCGGCCGCCGCCAGGACCGGGTCGATGACCGATTCGCCCGCCAGCACACGGCGGATGGCCTCGGCCAGCTCCTCGACGGGGCCGTCCTTCAGCAGGAAGCCCGCGGCTCCGGCCTCTTCCGCGCGCTGCAGATAGCCGGGGCGGGCGAACGTCGTGAGGATGAGGACGCGGCAGCCGGGTACCTCGTCGCGCAGATCGGCGGCCGCCTCCAGACCGTTGCGGCCGGGGAGTCCGATGTCCAGCAGTGCGACATCGGGGCTGGTGGTCAGCGCGGCGGACACGATCTCGTCACCGCGTCCCACCTGGGCCACGACCTCGATGTCCCGTTCCATGCCCAGCAGATGGGCCAGCGCGCCGCGCGTCATGCCCGGGTCCTCGGCCAGCAGGACTCTGATCATGGTGCGCTCCCTGGCGTCTCCGGCCGGTCCCGGGTCTGTTCCGTCCGTTGCCCTACGGATCCGCCGGTTTGTCCGATCCTACGCCGAGGTGGCCGCTCGTGATCATCCGTGTCACCCGTCCGCCGCACGGGTCACCCGGGCACGCCAGGACCTGTCGAGTCCGTCGGGGTCCGCAGGTCCGCACTTAGGGGCCCGTGCGGGTGGTGCGGGTAGGGGGGTGTGCGTCGGGGGATGTGTCACGGCCGTGCGCCCCTCATGCAGATCTGACGTACCGTCAGCACCCTTCCCTCGGGGCGAGGCGTGCGTTATACATGGGAGCCATCGGCTAGAACGCGTTCTACGTCGAGAGCGTGGGAGTGTTTCCCGCCGACCGGATACGACCCCGGTGCGACCGACGGTGCGGACGGCTGCGCCGGGGTCTCCCGTTCCGCAGCGGGCCCGCTCACCGTCGTCCGCGCCCCACCACCGGCTTCACCGTCCCGACCGGCCACACCGTCTCCAGCGGCTCCATCGGACCTCCGCGGGCCGCGTACCCCTCCCGATACCACCGTGGCGAAGGAGCAGCACCGAGCATGCCCATCGACGTCGGAAAAGCCCTCTCGGCCGAGCCCCGCAGAACTGAGCTCGCCTGGAACCACAAGGACGTTCTGCTCTACCACCTCGGCATCGGAGCGGGCTCGTCCCCGGACCGGGTCACCCCGGCGACCGACCCCGACGAGCTGCGCTACACCCTGGAGAGCCGGCTACAGGTGCTGCCCAGCTTCGCCACCGTCGCCGGCGGCGCCCTCGCCGCTGCCGGCGGGCTCTCCTCACCCGGCATCGACGTCGACCTGGCCGCCGTTCTCCACGGCGGCCAGCACATCGAACTGCACCGGCCCCTCCCGGTGACGGGCAAGGCCGTCCAGTTCTCCCGGATCGCGGCCGTGTACGACAAGGGGAAGGCCGCCGTCCTCGTGCTCCGCTCCGAGGCCGAGGACGACGACGGGCCTCTGTGGACCAGCGACACTCGCATCTTCGTACGGGGCGAGGGCGGCTTCGGCGGTGAGCGCGGCCCCTCCGAACGCCTCGAAGTCCCCGCGCGTGAACCGGACTTCATCGTCGAGCGCCCCCTCCGCGAGGACCAGGCCCTGCTCTACCGGCTCTCCGGCGACTGGAATCCGCTGCACGCCGACCCCGACTTCGCCAAGCGCGCGGGCTTCGACCGGCCGATCCTGCACGGGCTGTGCAGCTACGGCATCACGCTCAAGGCCGTCGTCGACACAGCGCTCGGCGGTGATGTCACGCGCGTCCGCTCGTACGCCACGCGCTTCGCAGGAGTCGTCTTCCCGGGCGAGACCCTGCGGATCCGGATGTGGCGGGGGGAGGGGAGCGTCCAGGTCGAGGTCACCGCGACCGAGCGGGAGGACGCGCCGGTCCTCGGCGACACCGTCGTCCATCACGCCTGACGCTCCCCTCCTCACGCCTGGTGCCTGACGCCTGACGCTCACGCCTCACGCCGTTCGCCCGGTACGTCCGACGCCGATGCGGCCGCCCAACCCGCCCGCGGCGCCGCGCGGTTCGCGAGAGCGCACCCCTCCGTAGCCGCGCCGCCTGTGAACCGGTCAAAGCCGACCCGAGAACCGCCTGCCGGAACCGAAGCAGGCACCCGACCGACCGCAACCCGCACACACCTCAGCACCGACCGCCGGAACCGAACAGCCCGGAAGGGAGCACCCCCATGCGCGCAGCCGTGCTGCACGAGACAGGGCAGGACAAGCTCGATGTCCTCGACGACGTCGAGGCCGTCGGCTTCGGCCCGGGAAAGGTGAAGCTGCGGATCCGGGCCACCGGCCTGTGCCACTCCGACATCTCCGCGATGAACGGTGTGCTGCCGCAGCCCGCCCCCTTCGTCCCCGGCCACGAAGGCGCGGGCGATGTGATCGACGTCGGTGACGGAGTCACCGGCATCAGCCCGGGGGACCGCGTGCTGGTGTGCTGGCTGCCGGCCTGCGGAAGCTGCCCGTCCTGCAAGCGTGGTCAGAGCCATTTGTGCCTCACCGGGTTCCTGGGCGCCGGAACCCCCAACTTCAAGCGGCCGGGCGGCGATGTCTTCGGCTTCGCCGGGACCGGCACCTTCGCGGAGGAGGTCGTGATCGGGGCGGTGTCCGCCGTACCGATCCCGGACGACGTGCCGTACGACATCGCCGCCCTCATCGGCTGCGGTGTCACCACCGGGCTCGGCGCGGTCCTCAACACGGCGAAGGTGGAGGCCGGTTCGTCGGTCGCTGTCATCGGCTGCGGCGGCGTGGGCATCAGCGCCATCCAGGGCGCACGGGCGTCGGGCGCCGCGCAGATCGTCGCCGTCGACCCGGTCGAGGGACGGCGGGAGGCAGCGGTCCGCTTCGGCGCGTCCGAGGCCGTGGCGCCGGAAGCCCTCGAGGACGCCAAGGCGCGGATCACCTCGGGCGAGGGCTTCGACTACGTCTTCGAGGTCGTCGGCAAGTCGGCCACGGCCCGCACGGCGTACGAGACGACCCGGCGCGGCGGCACGCTGTGCGTCGTCGGCGCCGGTGCCATGGACGACTTCCTCCAATTCAACATGTTCGAGCTGTTCTTCGACGAGAAGCGGGTGCTGCCCTCGCTCTACGGCGGCGGTGACGTCCTCAGGTCGTACGAGCGGGCCATCGCTCTCTGGCGGGCGGGCCGCATCGACCTCGAAGGGCTCATCACGCATCGCGTCCGGCTGGCCGAGATCAACGACGCGCTCGACCAGATGCGGACGGGCGAAGCGCTGCGTACCTGCATCGAGATCTGACGGGAGCTGCGATGAGTCTGGACGGGAAGACCGCCGTCGTCACCGGCGCCGGGCGCGGGCTCGGCCGGGCCGAGGCGCTCGAACTCGCCCGCCTCGGTGCCCGGGTGGTGGTCAACGACTTCGGGCAGCCGGGCCGGGACGGCTCGGGCGAGGCGTCGACCGGCCCGGCCGAGCGGGTCGTCGAGGAGATCAGGGCCCTGGGCGGGCAGGCCGTCGCCCACACCGGTGATGTGGCCGACTTCGACCAGGCGCGGGGTCTGATCGATCTCGCGATCGGCACGTACGGCTCGCTCGACGTCCTCGTCAACAACGCGGGCATCCTGCGGGACCGCATGATCTTCTCGATGACCGAGGTCGAGTGGGACTCGGTCATCCGGGTGCACCTCAAGGGGCACTTCAACACCACGCACTTCGCGGCCGTCCACTGGCGCGAGCGGTCGAAGGCGGCGGGCGGGCCGGTCTACGGGCGGATCGTGAACACCTCGTCCGAGGCATTCCTCGCCGGATCGCCGGGGCAGCCCAACTACGCGGCTGCCAAGGGCGGGATCGTCGGCCTGACGACGTCGACGGCGCTCGCGCTCGCCAAGTACGGGGTGACGGCCAACGCCATCTGCCCGCGCGCCAGGACCCGTATGACGGAGGACGTCTTCGCGGGCGTACCGGCGGCACCGGCGGCGGCATCCCCGGGCGTGGCCGTGGACGGGACGCGGGACGGGGCCGGGGACGGCGGGCCCGAGGGAATCGACCCGCTCGCGCCCGAGCACGTCTCACCGCTCGTCGGCTATCTCGCCTCACTCGCGGCCGCGCCGGTCAACGGGCAGGTGTTCGTCGTCCACGGCGGCATGGTGGCGCTGCTCGAACGGCCCAGAGTGGCCGCCCGGTTCGACACGGCCAAGGATGTCTTCAGCCATGACGAACTCGACGAGCTGCTCACCCCGTACTTCGCCGGGCGTCCGCGGAGCGAGACCTTCGCGGCCGCGGAGGTGCTGGGGCTGAGGAAGGGCCGCTGAAGCAGGGCAACGCGAGGACCGCTCACGCCGGTTGGAGAACGGAGCCTGGGCGCCGGGCCGGAGCGCGGGAGGCCTCACCTCCCGCGCCCATGGACGGGAGGTGACTCCTCCCGCGCCTTCGGAAAACGGGGGGTGTCAGCTCCCGCGCCTTCGGACGGGGGGTGTCAGCTCCCGCGCCTTCGGACGGGGGGTGTCAGCTCCCCGCGCCCTCGGAGGACGGGCGGCGGTGCCGGCCGTGCGCCGGGGACTGGTTCTCCTCGGACGCGGCCTGGCCCCGGTGCTTTCCGTGTCCGGCAGAGACCTGAGCGGCGGCGGCCTCGTGCGGATGTGGCTGATTCATGTCGGTCCGTGTTTCGGACATAGAGGAGAGTCACCCCGTGGGATCGCGTCGTGCCGAGCGCTCGGGGCCGTCCGCAGCGAGCGTCGTCAAGACGGCCAAACGGCCCTCCGCACACGACTGATGAGCAGGCGTCAGTTATCTCGCCGGATACCGACGCGCCCACGGGAGAGCTGCGCGGCCCCCGCCCGAGTTTAACCAGTCGGATGATCGTGAAGCTACCGGGTTCTGGCCATGGGGGCCTGCTGGAGGGGAACGGGGCGCAGCGCCGCGGCCGCTCGCGGCTCGGGCTCCGAGGGCGCCCGCCCGGCGAGATCCGCTTCACCCGCCGGGCCGGCCGTCAGCGCCGCTCTGGCCGGGCCCGCCCCATCGGCCGGTGCCATGGTCCGCGCCACCCCGCACGGCATCTGCGGCGTGGAGCAGGGCAGCCGCAGCTCGCCCCGCACCGTCCACAGCCCCACGCCCGCCAGCCACCCCATGGGCGCCGGGAGTTGGTGCAGCCGCCTGCCCGCCGGCCGCCAGATGCCCACCCGGCTGCCCGCAGGCCCGTCGATGCGCAGCGCCACCGCGCAGTTCTCCGGCATCAGCACCTGTCCCGGCTGTACGGCGAAAGGGGTCACCGCCGCGTCCGCGAGCCGCAGCACCTCGGGGAAGCGCAGCGGATGGCGGCTCCCCAGCACGCCCCAGCCCAGCCGGTCGTGCCCGGCCGCGTCGGACCGCACGAGCAGCAGCCCGCTGTCCGGATCCGCCAGCAGCACACGGTCGTTGCTGTCCTCGGTGATCTGCAGCAGTGGGCTGGTCTCCCCGCCCCGCGCCAGATCCACGGCGACGGCCTTCACCGGTCCGCCCTCGGCCAACTCCTGGTCCAGTGCCAGCAGTCGGCCCGCGCGGTCCAGCCAGGCGCCGCCCGAGCAGCGGCCCGGCAGCTCGGCGACCCGCTCGGGACCGGCCGGGCCGCCGTGCACGCGCCACACGGCCGTGGACCGCTCGCCGGGCGCGAGGGCGTAGACGTCCGCGCCGCCGGGCGGGGGCGGAAGCAGGGTGAGTTGGTCGCACATGACGCTGCCGAGCGGCAGCTCGCCCGTGCTGGGGCCCGACGGGTAGAGCAGCGCCATGTCGTGGCGGTCGGCGACCCGGCGGCGGATCAGCACCCGCCCGTCGGCCAGCGGCAGCAGCTCGCTCTCCACCTCCTCGGGCTGGTCGAGCGGCAGCGGCACCGCGTACGGCTCCGGGCCGCCCAGGGTCCAGCGCTCCGGGTACCAGCTCCCCGGCTGCACGCCGCTCACCAGCCGTGCCGCGTAACCGCCGTCCGCGGCGATCGCCATCGGCGCCGGCCGCAGGCGTACGGCCCCGCTGTCCGTGATGCTCTCCAGGACACAAGCAGTCATCGCTTGGTCACCTCCAGCGATGACGGTAGTTTTCGTACGCGCTACCGACCGGTGCAAGTTGTCCAGGCTTCACACATACGGGTGTTGCCGGACAGGTTCGGCCCGGCAGCGCACGGGAGTTGTGCTGCGGCGGCCCGCGCCCGCCCCGCGGCGGGGGTCCGGCCTGCTCCCTGCGCCGTTCGCTCGGCGGCAGGTGCGAGGTAACCTCTCACCCGTGCCCGCACTGTCTGAAGTCATCGCCGCGCTCGACGCCCTCTGGCCTCCCGAGCGGGCGGAGGAGTGGGACGCCGTCGGCACCGTCTGCGGTGATCCGGACGCCGCCGTGCAGCGCGTGCTTTTCGCCGTCGACCCCGTGCAGGAGATCGCCGACGAGGCCGTGAAACTCGGTGCGGACCTGCTCATCACCCACCATCCGCTCTATCTGCGCGGTACGACGACGGTCGCGGCCTCCACCTTCAAGGGCCGCGTGGTGCACACCCTCATCAAGAACGATGTCGCGCTGCACGTCGCCCACACCAACGCCGACCGCGCCGACCCCGGCGTCTCCGACGCCCTCGCCGGCGCCCTCGGCCTGCGGATCACCGGCCCCCTCGTGCCGGACCCGTCCGACCCGGCAGGCCGCCGGGGCCTCGGCCGGGTCTGCGAACTCGACGAGCCCATGACGCTGCGGGACTTCGCCGGGCTGGCCGCGGCCCGGCTCCCCGCCACCGCGCAGGGCATCCGCGCCGCCGGGGACCCCGGCGTCACGGTCTCCCGGGTCGCGGTGTGCGGCGGCTCCGGGGACAGCCTCTTCGACCAGGTCCGGGCCGCCGGCGTCGACGCGTACGTCACCGCCGACCTGCGCCACCACCCCGTGTCCGAGGCCCGGCAGCAGAGCCCGCTGGGCCTTGTGGACGCCGCGCACTGGGCCACCGAGTGGCCCTGGGTCGAGCAGGCGGCCGCACAGCTCGACGAGATCTCCGACCGGCACGGCTGGAATCTGCGCACGCACATCTCCCGTACGGTCACCGACCCCTGGAGCGCCCACGCGGCGTCCCACCCCACCGCCACCCCAGGAGCCCCGAACTGAACGCCGCGCCCGCCGACCAGATCCGCCTGCTCGATGTCCAGGCGCTCGACCTCCGTCTGTCGCAGCTCGCGCACAAGCGCGTGAGCCTGCCGGAGCACGCCGAGATCGACACCCTGAACGCCGACCTCGCCCAGCTGCGCGACCTGCTGGTCGCCGCCCAGACCGAGGAGAGCGACACCGCCCGCGAGCAGACCAAGGCGGAACAGGACGTGGAGCAGGTGCGCCAGCGCGCCGCCCGCGACCAGCAGCGGCTGGACTCCGGGGCCGTCAGCTCCCCGAAGGACCTGGAGAACCTCCAGCACGAGATCGCCTCGCTCGCCAAGCGCCAGGGCGACCTGGAGGACGTCGTCCTGGAGGTCATGGAGCGCCGCGAGTCCGCCCAGGAGCGCGTCACCGAGCTGACCGGACGCGTCGGGTCCTTCGAGGCCAAGTCCGCCGACGCCAAGGCCCGGCGGGACGCCGCCCAGGAGGAGTTCGACGCCGAGACCGCGTCGGTGGCCAAGGAGCGCGAGGTCACCGCCGGGGCCGTCCCCGCCGACCTGCTGAAGCTCTACGAGAAGCTGCGCCAGCAGCAGGGCGGTGTCGGCGCCGCGCGGCTGTTCCAGCGCCGCTGCGAGGGCTGTCGCCAGGAGCTGGCCATCACCGAGCTGAACGACATGCGGGCCGCTGCCCCGGACACGGTCGTGCGCTGCGAGAACTGCCGCCGCATCCTGGTCCGTACGCCGGAATCCGGTCTGTAGTCCCGATGAGTGCGGGGAGCAGGCGGGACCGGCGCTTCATCGTCGAGGCGGACGGCGGATCCCGGGGCAACCCGGGGCCCGCCGGCTACGGGGCGGTCGTCCTCGACGCCGCATCGGGCGAACCGATCGCCGAGGCCGCCGAGTACATCGGCACCGCGACCAACAACGTCGCCGAGTACCGAGGGCTGATCGCGGGGCTGCGCGCCGCCCACGCCCTCGACCCGGAGGCCGAGATCCAGGTCCGGATGGACTCCAAGCTCGTCGTCGAGCAGATGTCGGGCCGCTGGAAGATCAAGCACCCGGACATGCGCCCGCTGGCCGCCGAGGCGAAGACGGTCCACCCGGCCGAGCGGGTCTCGTACGAGTGGATCCCGCGGGCGAAGAACAAGCACGCCGACCGGCTGGCCAACGAGGCCATGGACGCGGGCAAGCGCGGCGAGCAGTGGGAGCCCTCGCGCTCCACCGCCGCGCTCGACGCGGGTGCGGGCGGCACCGCCGCGGCGGCGCGCGCGGACGCCGCCGACCAGGAGGACGACCCACTCGCCGAGCCTCCGCAGGCCTCGCCGGTCGGCTGGGCCGCGCCCGCCGACCTGGGCAGGCCCACGACGTTCGTCCTGCTCCGGCACGGCGAGACCGCCCTCACCCCCCAGAAGCGCTTCTCCGGCAGCGGCGGCACGGACCCCGAGCTGTCGGACGCGGGCCGGCGCCAGGCCGAACAGGCCGCCGCCGTCCTCGCCGCGCGCGGCACGATCGAGGCGGTCGTCAGCTCTCCGCTGCGCCGCTGCCGTGAGACGGCGGAGGTGGTCGCCCGCAGACTCGGTCTGGACGTCCGTACCGACGACGGGCTGCGGGAGACGGACTTCGGGGACTGGGAGGGGCTGACCTTCGCGGAGGTCCAGGAGCGTCACCCGCGCGATCTCGACGCCTGGCTCGCCTCCGCCAAGGCCGCGCCCACGGGCGGCGGCGAGAGCTTCGCGCAGGTCTCCCGCCGCGTCGCGCTCTCCCGCGACAAACTGCTCGCGCGCTACGCGGGCCGTACGGTCCTGCTCGTCACGCATGTCACGCCGGTGAAGACGCTCGTACGGCTCGCGCTCGGCGCACCTCCGGAGTCGCTGTTCCGGATGGAGCTGTCGGCGGCGTCGCTGTCGGCGGTGGCGTACTACGGGGACGGCAACGCGTCGGTGCGGCTGCTCAACGACACGAGCCATCTGCGCTGACCGACCGGTCCGCGCCGCCTGCGTCCGTCCGCGGTGACGCAGGCGGTCCGGCACCCGCCGCGTGAACGGCCCAGGGGCCGGAGGACGGGGGCGTTCGGGCGGTCCCGGTGCGCCCACCGGCAGTTGCCTCGCACCGGCGGACCGCTGCTTCGGGGCTCGTCGCCTGTACGCGCTGCTTCGGGGCTCGTCGCCTGTACGTTGCCGGCACGCCCGGCTCAGCGCGCGGGCGTTTCGGCCGGTGCTGCCGGTGCTGCCGGTGATGCCGGTGCCGCAGCCGGGCCGCGCAGGGCCGCGGCGGCGCGGGACAGTTCCTCGACGCGTGCCCAGTCCCGGTCCCGCAGGGCGTCCGGAGGTACCATCCAACTCCCGCCGACGCAGCCGACGTTCGGCAGTGCCAGATACGAAGCCGCCGTATCCGCGCCGATTCCGCCCGTCGGGCAGAACCGGGCCCGGGGGAGTGGCGAGGCCAGCGACTTCAGGTACGCGGTCCCTCCGGCTGCCTCGGCGGGGAAGAACTTCATCTCGCTCACCCCGCGTTCGAGCAGGGCCACGACCTCCGAGGCGGTCGAGACGCCGGGCAGAAAGGGCAGCCCCGACTCCCGCGTCGCGCCGAGGAGTCGGTCCGTCCAGCCGGGGCTGACCAGGAAGCGGGCCCCGGCGGAGGCGGCTGCCGCCACGTCCTCAGGCGAGAGCACGGTGCCCGCGCCGACCACCGCGTCCGGCACACCGTCGGCGATGGCCCGGATCGCATCGTGCGCGGCGGGGGTCCGCAGGGTGACCTCGATCGCGGGCAGGCCCCCGGCCACGAGCGCGCGGGCGAGCGGCACCGCGTCGGCCGCGTCGTCCAGGACCACGACGGGGATGACGGGGGCGAGGCCGAGCACGGAAGTCATGCGCGCCATCCTGCCCTGCGCTCAACGCGCCGTGCAACGAGCATTGCGCAGGGTGCAACGGGCGAGGGTGTGGGTCTGCGAAGGTGCCACGGTGGGTGCAGGCCCGACGCCTGGGCCCGCGCTGCCTGTACTCGTGACGGTGGCCCCCGTACTCGTGACAGTCGCCCGCACTCGTGACCGTGGCCGTCGCTCACGCCCCGGAAGGCGGCAGGTCCGGCGTACGGAACACGCGGCGATAGGCGGTGGGTGAAACGCCGAGTGCGGATCTCATGTGTTTTCGCAGAGAACTACTGGTGCCGAAACCGGCCGCGTCGGCGACGTCATCGATGGAAAGGCCGCTGGTTTCCAAGAGGTGCCGGGCGCGCTCGATGCGCTGGTGAAGCAGCCATTCCGTCGGACTGACCCCTGTCTCTGCGCGGAAGCGGCGGGTGAACGTGCGTACGCTCATGGATGCTTGCTGAGCCAGTTCCCGCAATGTCAGTGGCTGATCGAGGTGATGCAGGGCCCATGCGCGAGCGGGCAGCGTGGACGTGAGTTGAGGCTCCGGTACGGGGCGCTTGATGAATTGCGCCTGGCCGCCGTCCCGGTGAGGAGGTACGACCGCCCCGCGCGCAACCGCATTCGCGATCGATGCTCCGTGATCTCTGCGCAGGAGGTGAAGGCAGAGGTCTATGCCGGCCGCTTTGCCCGCAGAAGTCAGAACGTCCCCGTCGTCCGTATAGAGGACGTCCGGTTGGACGTCCACCTTGGGGAAGAGCTGTTGGAAGTGGTCGATTTGGCTCCAGTGGGTCGTGGCCGGCCGGCCGTCGAGCAGCCCGGCGGCCGCCAGCAGATAGGCCCCCGTGCAGATGGAGACCATGCGCGTCCTTTTGTCGACGTGCTCGAACGCGGCGGCCAGGGGCGGAGTGAGTCTCCCCTCCGTGTACGCCGATCCCAGTTCCTCCGTGGCGGGCACGATGACGGTGTCTGCGGTCGCCAGTGCTTGTGGTCCGTGCTGGACGAGGATCGGGTGGTCCGAGTCCGTCCGTACCGCGCCCGGTTCCACGGTGCACGTGATGACCTCGTAGAGCGGCTCCCGGTCGGAGTCGCGAGCAGCCCCCAGAAGGCAGTTGGGGATGGCGAGCTCGAAGAGGATCACTCCCGGCAGCGCCAGTACGGCGACTCGGTGCTTGTCCTTCCCCTGTGAGGGCTCCGGTGGGCCGCTCCGAAGGTTCGTCGTCTGCGACATGGCCCGATCTTCCCACATAGTGTCTCCCGGGCCACTATGCAGCGATTTCTGCGGCTGTGAGGCTTCGTCCATGCCTCAACTCTCAGCCGCAGTCAATGAGATGGAGCGAGTCGCGCTTCCTGAGCCATTGGCGCAACCGCGACTCTTTCTGAAGAGTCCCGGAATGAGGCCCTACAATCGCCTGGCCGTACTCGTGATCGCCGTGAATGCCGCGATGGGGATTGCGTTCTGGGGTGACATGCGGGGCTCTCCGTCGGCGCTGTCGCTCGCTGCGACGATCAACTTCACACTTGCTGTCCTGATGCGGCAGCAGCACGTCGTGAATTTTGCATTCCGGCTCGCTGTGCGCATCCCTCACGGGTGGCCCATAAGAATAAGATGGGCGCTGGCCAAGGTCTATCAGATCGGGGGCCTGCACGTCGGGGCAGCGGTCTCCGGGGCGTGTTGGCATTTTCTGCTGACGGCATGCCTCACCGATCGAGCCATGCACGGAAATGTCGACACTCCGCTGTTGTCGGTGGCCTACTCGCTGACCGTCCTCCTGTTTTCGATCATCGCCACCGCCGCACCTCGCTTCCGCAAGAGATTTCATGACGCCTTCGAAGGGTTTCACCGATTCGGAGGCTGGGGGGCGGCAGTACTTTTCTGGCTTCAGGGGTTGATTCCTGCATACCGCTCATCGGGCCGGCACGGCACGTATCTCTCACTGCTGGACCACCCCTCGCTCTGGCTCCTTGCTCTCACTACCGTGAGCAGCTCGCTGCCGTGGCTACGACTTCGCAAGGTGGCCGTCGAAATCGTAAGGCCATCTCCCCATGCGGCACTGGTTCGTTTCGACTACGGGGTCACTCCCTTATGCGGCTCGGGCTTATCCATAAGCCGCAATCCGGTGATGGGATGGCATGCCTTCGCCAGCATTCCGACACCCGGGAGGACCGGCTATCGCATGGTCATCTCCAGGGCTGGGGACTGGACGGCTTCATTCATTGATGAAGCCCCCGCACAGGTATGGGTGAAGGGAGTTCCCACATGCGGAGTCGGCCATATCGCGAAAATGTTCAACAGGGTTGTATTCGTCGCCACCGGAAGCGGCATGGCTCCCATACTTGCGCATCTGCTTGCCGATTACGTTCCGTCGCATCTTGTGTGGGTGACGCGAAACCCAAGAGAGACCTACGGCGATGAGCTCGTGGAAGAAATTCTCGCCATGCAGCCGGGGGCGCGTATGTGGGACACCGACAAGGATGGCCGCCCCGATCTTCTGTCGATGACCTACGCCGCCTATGAGTCATTCGACGCGGAAGCGGTCATCTGCATTTCCAATGAGAAATTGACATGGCGGGTGGTTCACGGTCTCGAAGCTCGAAACATCCCGGCATTCGGTGCCATATGGGACTCCTGACATCGCGGTACGCACGGTTCGGCCGCATGAGCGGTCGGATGGGCGCGTATACGCGCATCCCCGCATGGAGGTGTTCCAGCGAATGGATTTCTGTCACTACGACTGTGTGCGGTACTCGGATATGCGGCGCAGGGAAAAGATCGCCGAAGCCACCCGGCGGGCCATCGCGCTGGAAGCGGCCGGGCAGCAGCGGCGAGCCCCCCGGAAGTGGCGCCGCCTATGGTTCTCGTGGCCGGCACGTGCCCGCCGGTGAAAGCACCACCTCAAGTGGACGCCGGCAAACAGCGGATGACGGTGCAGGCGACGCTTGCGCGGGCGAGGAAGTGCCTTGCCTTGCGTTCGTGGCGGAGACGAAGTCGGCGGCGGCCGGCGGCCGGCGAACAGCGCCATCGCGCGTCGCGCCCGGCCGGTGGTGAACCCGGTCAGTGGGCCTCCGTCAATGGATCTCGGTCACGACGACGTCCAACTGCCAAGGGGCGCCCCGCTTCGAGGGCGCCTCCGCCTCCACCACGTACCCGAGATCGCGCAGCGCCTCGACGAGACGGGCCGGGTCCTTGGGCGCGGCACCCGCCGTCAGCAGATCCCGTACGAGCCGTCCCTTGGTCGCCTTGTTGAAGTGGCTGACCACGGACCGCTTTTCGACGCCGTCCACCAGCTGCGCGTGCAGCACCCGCACCGCCGCCGTACGCCCGGCGATCTCGCCCTTCGGCTTCCACGCGGCGGCGTACGCGGCGGACCGCAGGTCCAGGACGAGCCCGCCGCCCGCCGCCTCCGGCATCACCTCGTCCATGGGCTTGCGCCAGTACGCGCCCAGGGCGCCGAGGCCCGGCAGCCTGACCCCCATCGAGCACCGGTACGACGGAATACGGTCGTTGATCCGCACCGCGCCCCACAGCCCGGAGAAGACCAGCAGCGACCGCGTGGCACGCCGGCGGGCCGCCGTGTCGAGCGTGGAGAGGCCGAGGGCGTCGTAGAGAACGCCGGTGTAGGTCTCGCCGGCGGGGCGGGCGGGCGCGGTGCGCAGCGCGGCGTTCCTGGCCACCTCGCCGCGCAGCCCCTCGCTCAACCCGAGCACCTCGCGCGCCTTCTCCTCGTCGCCGGTGCAGAGCGAGACCAACTCCTCCAGCACCGTCTCCCGCGCCGGGCCGAGCCCCTGGAGGGACAGCCGCTCGGCCTTGAGCGGGGCTCCGGACCCGCCGACGGCCTTACCTTCGGACGGCGGCAACAGCACGAGCACGGTGGATCTCCTTCACACGGTCGGTCGGGGGCGCGGGCGCGGTCGGCATACGGCCGCGGGGGACACGGCCGGTGAGCCGTGACGGCCTCCGGCGTCGCAGCCTAACCGGCATGGGCCCGGAGGCTCTCCGGTGGCGGGCGGGTCCGCCCCGGCAACGGACCGACGGGCTCTCCGGCGCGGGTACCATGGTCAACACGGCAGACGAGCCGAGCGGGCGGTCGCGTCGGGACTTTCGGGTCCCGCCGAGGAACGTCCGGGCTCCGAAGGGCAGGGTGGTGGGTAACGCCCACCCGGGGTGACCCGCGGGACAGTGCCACAGAAAGCAGACCGCCGGGGACCTCGGTCCCCGGTAAGGGTGAAACGGTGGTGTAAGAGACCACCAGCGTCCGAGGTGACTCGGACGGCTCGGTAAACCCCACCCGGAGCAAGGTCAAGAGGGGCCGGCAACGGCCCTGCGCGGACGATCGAGGGCTGCCCGCCCGAGTCCGCGGGTAGACCGCACGAGACCGGCGGCAACGCCGGTCCTAGATGGATGACCGCCTCCTGCCGGGCCGCGAGGCCCGGTGGAGACAGAACCCGGCGTACAGCTCGACTCGTCTGCCGCTACCTGCAGTTTCGCCTGGGAAAGGGCCTCCGACCTGCAACGGAGGCCCTTTCCGGCTTTCATGGGCTTGCCGCCTCAGTCGGCGGAAGTCCCTCGGAAGTCCCTCGGAAGTCCCTCGGAAGTTCTCGGACAGGGCTGAAGTCCCTGAAAAGTCCCTAGGGGACAGGGGTTGCTTGCGCCTCTGCGCTCTTCGGGGCGAGGGGGCGTGCTCCTGTTGCCCCACAAGTACGGCTCGAAAATCCACCTGATGACGGAACGGTCGGGCCTGCCCCTATCCGTCGGAATCCCGGCGGCGAACCTGCACGACAGCCAGGCACTCGCAGGCTCTCATCCCTCTCGTGCAAGGCACACCGCCGATCCGCTCGCGTCGTGGCGCAGACGGCGCAAGCCGGGAGAGCTCCACGCCGACAAGGGCTGTGACTACGCCCATCCGCGGAGATGATTACGCCGATGCGGCATCACCCCATAAGGGAACGAGGCATCACCCGGTAAGGGAACCGAGACCTCGCAGCGACTTCGCCGCCATCGCTGGACCGTCGACGGCACCATGGCCTGGCTTGCCGGCTGCCGACGTCTCCACCGACGCTACGAACGCACAGCCGAGAGCCTCCTCGCCTTCACCGGCATCGCCTGCAGAATGAGTATGGAGACAGCCAACCCCATTGCGCGAAGCGGCATTTCATGACCTGTTCCAGGGGCCGTTACGGTCCGATTCATGGACTGGAATTTTCTGACGGCCGAAAAACTTGCGGCTGCCCTGCATGCCGGTGAAGTGACCTCGGCGGAACTGACCGACGAGGCGATCGCCCGTATCGAGCGGGACGACAAGGCGATCAACGCGATCTGTGTGCCGGACTTCGAGCGTGCACGGGCCGCCGCACGCGGTGCCGACGAGGCGCGCGCCCGCGGTGAGGACAGGCCGCTGCTCGGCATTCCGGTGACGGTCAAAGAGTCCTTCAACATCGCCGGGGTGCCCACGGCCTGGGGCATGCCGCTGCACCGGAACCACATGCCGACCGAGGACGCGGTGCAGGTGTCGCGGCTCAAGGCCGTCGGCGCGGTGGTGCTCGGTAAGACCAATGTGCCCTTGGGACTACAAGACATCCAGAGCTTCAACGACCTCTACGGCACCACCAACAACCCGTGGGATCACGGTCGCACCTCGGGCGGATCCTCCGGTGGATCGGCGGCGGCCCTGGCGTCCGGGTTCGGGGCGCTGTCCATCGGCTCCGACCTCGCCGGTTCGCTGCGCACCCCCGCGCATTTCTGCGGCGTCTACGCGCACAAGCCGACACTCGGGCTGGCCGCGAACCGCGGTATGGTCCCGCCGTCCGAGCCGGCATTGCCGGTCGACCTCGACCTCGCCGTCGTCGGTCCGATGGCGCGCGCCGCCCGCGACCTCACGCTCCTGCTCGACGTCATGGCCGGACCGGACCCACTGACGTTCGGGGTGGCGCACCACGTGACGCTGCCGCCCGCGCGCCACGAGCGGCTCCACGACTTCCGGGTCCTGGTCCTCGACGAGCATCCGCTCATTCCGACCGGGTCCGCTGTGCGCGCGGGCGTGAACCGGGTGGCCGACGCGCTGGTCGACGGCGGCGCCCGCGTCGAACGGCAGAGTCCGCTGCTGCCCGATCCGACCGAAGCCGCGACGCTCTACACGCAGTTGCTGTTTTCGAGTTCCGTTGCGCGTTTTCCCGTCGAACCGTACGAAGAGCTGCGGACCCGCGCCGCCGGACTGAGCGCACACGACCGGAGTCTCGACGCGGCGCGGCTGCGCGGCATGGTGTCCAGCCACCGCGACTGGATGGAGGCGAACAGCCGTCGCGAGCTCCACCGCCACGGCTGGCGGCAGCTCTTCGCCGAGTTCGACGCCGTGGTGTGTCCCATCACGCCCACTCCCGCGTTCCCGCACGACCACAACCCCGATCCGAGGGAACGTCGGCTCGACATCGACGGCGTCGAGTACCCGTACTTCGACCAGCTCGTCTGGGCCGGTCTGGCCACCATGCCCGGCCTACCCGCCACCGCCGTACCGGCGGACCGGTCCCCCGAGGGTCTGCCGGTGGGAGTGCAGCTCATCGGTCCGATGTTCGAGGACCGCACCCCGCTGCGGCTGGCCGAGCTGCTCGAGCAGAGGATCGGCGGCTTCCAGGCACCGAAGTAGCACGTACTACCGGCGGGGACGCGGTCACACCAGCCTCCCCCTGCGCCCCCGCCCCTGTTCGACCAGCTCTTTGTGGCTTCGGGCCCCCCGAGGTGCGTTGTCACACCACCCTCCCCGCAGAGCGCCGGTACGTCCGCCGGAGACGCGTCAGGCGGCGGGCCGCGGCCAGTGGTCGATGTCGCCGCCGCGCCACTCGACGAGCGTCGGGTCGCCCAGCGAGACTTCGACCGGATCGAGCCCCGCCTCGCGCAGGAACTCGGCCACGTCGCCACGGCCGTGGGCCAGCCCCACGATCTGCCCGCGCACGGTGACTCGCCGTCCACCGGAGGGGGACGGCGGGTGCACGATCACGGGCGGGTGGTGGACAGCCATACGTACAGCGTGATGCGCGAGCCGCCGCGTCGCATCCCGGTCGGGGGAGGGAACGGGGAACGGGTGGCGAGCGGGGAGGGGAAACCGGCGGGACGAGGCGCGAGGGACCCGGCGGGGGGCCCTGCCGGAGGGAACCCGCGGGAGCCTGTTGACCTTCCCCTTCGGGGAAGCCCCAGCATCGCGGTGACCGGGCGGCGCGCCCGGCATGAGGAGGGGAGTGGCCATGGGGCTGCTGACGATCGGCGTCTTCGCGCGGGCGGCGCGCCTCTCGCCGAAGGCGCTGCGCCTCTACGACGAGCTCGGGCTGCTCACGCCCGCCCGCGTCGACCCGTCGTCCGGCTACCGGCTCTACGACCCGGCCCAGCTCGAGCGGGCCCGGCTGGTGGCCTGGCTCCGCCGGCTGGGCATGCCCCTGGTGCGGATCCGGGCGGTGTGCGACGCCGGGCCCGGGGCCGGGGCCGCGGAGGTCCGCGCGTACTGGGCGCGGGTCGAGAGCGACACCGCCGCACGGCGCGATCTCGCCGCCTTCCTCATCGGCCACCTGTCAGGGAAGGACACCACCATGACCTCGGCAACCACCACCGGGCCCCGCCCCGCGTTCGCCATCCGCTACGCCGCAGCCTCCGACACCGGAACCGTGCGCGAGCGGAACGAGGACACGGCGTACGCCGGACCGCGTCTGCTCGCCGTCGCCGACGGCTTCGGCGGCGCGAGCGGACCGAGCGGCCTGAGCGGACCGAGCGGCCTGAGCGGACCGAGCGGCCCCAGCGGCACGGACACCTCCGCACCGCGGGCCGCGGACACGCCCGGTGCACCGGCCAGCGCGGTCGCCGTCGAGGCGCTCAAGGCGCTCGAGACCGTCGAAGCCCCGCTCGGCGATCTGCTCAACTCCCTTGAGGAGGCGGCCCGCCGGGCCCACGACAGCGTGAACGAACTCGCCTCCTCCGACCCGGCGCTGCACGGTGTGGGGACGACCCTCACCGCCCTGTTGTGGTCCGGTTCCCGGCTGGCGCTCGTCCACATCGGCGACTCGCGTGCGTATCTCCTGCGCGGCGACCGGTTCTTCCAGATCACGCACGACCACACGCTCGTACGGGCAATGGTCGACGAGGGGCGCATCACGGCCGAGGAGGCCTCATCGCACCCCCAGCGTGCTCTGCTGCTGCGCGCCCTGGGCGGCGGCGGGGAGTTCGCCCCCGACCTCGGTGTGCGCGAGGTGCGGGCCGGGGACCGCTACCTGCTGTGTTCGGACGGGC
Organism: Streptomyces sp. NPDC048639; assembly: GCF_043199075.1. Lineage (NCBI taxonomy): Bacteria > Bacillati > Actinomycetota > Actinomycetes > Kitasatosporales > Streptomycetaceae > Streptomyces > Streptomyces sp. NPDC048639. Next base: position 581,223 of record NZ_JBICVP010000001.1, on the reverse strand, counting down.
TGTCCGCGGTCGTCGGCGCCGAGGACATCCGCGAGGTCGTGGCTGCGGCACCCGCTCCGGGCGACGCCGTACGCGAGCTGATCGACCTCGCCGTACGGGCGGGCGGCCCGGACAACGTGAGCTGTGTCGTCGCCGACGTGGTGGCGTCGCGGGAGCCGTAGGCTGCCCGCATGGCTGCCCCCGCGATCGAGGCCGTGGCGTTCGACGTCGGAGAGACCCTGGTGCGCGACGACCGCTACTGGGCGTCGTGGGCGGACTGGCTCGGCGTGCCTCGGCACGCGCTGTCCGCGCTCGTGGGTGCGGTCGTCGCCCAGGGGCGGGACAGCGCGGACGCCATCAGGCTCGCCAGGCCCGGCGCCGATGTCGACGCCGAGTACCGCGCGCGGGAAGCCGCGGGGCGCGGAGAGCATCTCGAGGAGAGCGACCTCTACCCCGACGTCCGGCCCGTGCTGGCACAGCTGCGCAGGCACGGGCTGCGGGTCGTGATCGCCGGCAACCAGAGTGCGCGGGCCGCCGAACTGCTCCGCGCGCTCGACCTCCCGGCCGACGCGATCGCCACCTCGGGGGAGTGGGGCACGGCCAAGCCGGACCGCGGGTTCTTCGAGCGCGTGGCCGGCCTCGCCCGGACCGGTCCCGAGCACCTCGTGTACGTGGGGGACCACCCGGCGAACGACGTCGGCCCCGCTAAGGCCGCCGGGCTGCGGGTGGCGCACATCCGCCGCGGGCCGTGGGGCCACCTGTGGGCCCAGGGCCCCGGGGCCGACGCCGCGGACTGGCACATCGGCTCGCTCACCGAACTCCCCGCGCTCATCGGGGCGTAGAGGCGGGGCCGGTGGGCGGTGCGGGGCGGGCGGACGCCGAAGGCATCCCGTACGGACGCTGTGCGGAACCCGTACGGGCACCGGCCCCGGGCGGGCTGTGGGGTATCGGGCGGGGGCGGGCTCGGCGCCTCGGCGGAGGACTGGCCCGGCACCGCGGCGGGCGACGGTACGGGGGATGCAGGAGGGGAACGGGCGCCCGGGGACGAAGATGCCGCCGGAGTAATTCGTGCGCGGACTCTCGGCAGTGAGCGGATTGCGCGGTTCACTCGACGCAGGGCCGTTTCTCCCCGCTCCGCGGCCCACCCCGCCCCCGTCGCATCCCTCCCTCCCAGCGACGAGGGCGGGGGTCCTCCGCGCCGCGGACCCGTCCGGTGCCGTCCGTGGCACCGGACGGGGCCGGCGCCGTCCGGAGTGCCGACGGTCCCCGCCCGGAGTGCCGACGGTCCCCGTCCGGAGCGCCGACCGCGCCCGTCCGGGAAAAGGACTCGATCCGTCCCCGGGTGATTCGTAAGGTCATGGTCATGAGTGCTCAACTGGCCGCCGTCGCACCGGCTTTCACCGAGATGGCCAACGACATGGTGTACGCCACGCTGGCCACCGTGGACCGCCGGGGCCGACCGCGTTCCCGGATGGTGCACGCGCTCTGGGAGTGGGACGGTACGTCGCTGACCGGCTGGGTCGGCAGCGTCGTCACGCCGGTGAAGCGCGCGCACCTCGCCGGGAACCCTTATGTGTCCTGCAACTACTGGGACGGCGTCGAGCGGTACGACACCTGTGTGGCCGAGTGCCGGGCCGAGTTGCTGCTGGACGAGAGGAGCCGGCGTGAGGGATGGGAGCGTTTCGCGTCGGCACCCCCGCCCCTGGGCTACGACCCGGCCACGATCCCGATGTGGGAGGACGGACCGGACTCCCCGGCCTGGGGCGTGTTGCGGCTCGAACCGTGGCGTCTGCGCGTCTTCCCGGGGGCGTACGCGAGGTCGGGCGGGAAGGCCGGCGAGATCCTGACGTGGCAGGCACCCGAGGACTGAGCGACCGGCTCCCGCGTCGTGCCGGAGCGGCCTCACGCCCTCCGTCTCGCAGGAGTTCGGGTCCCCGCCGTACCGCACTCACCCCACTGTGCCGCCCTCAGCCCGCTGCGAGACGGGCCGCCGCGCCGCCGACCCGGACCCGCGGGTCGCCCGCGCGCAGTTCCACGTCGAGGATGCCGGGGCGTCCGAGGTCGTCCCCCTGGTGCAGGGTGAGCCGGGCGTCGTCCGGGACGAGGCCGAGCTCCCGGGCGTACGCGCCGAAGGCCGCTGCCGCGGCGCCGGTTGCGGGGTCCTCGACGACGCCCCCGACGGGGAACGGGTCCCGTACGTGGAAGACGGAGCCGGACTCCCGCCACACCAACTGCAGTGTGGTGAGGTCGAGTCGGCGCATGAACGCGGCGAGTGGCTCGAAGGCGTAGTCCAGTGCGGCCAGGCGCGCCCGCGTCGCGGCGGCGAGGACGAGATGGCGCGCGCCCGCGAACGCGATGCGGGGCGGCAGGGCCGGGTCGAGGTCGGCGGGGTCCCAGCCGAGGGACGCGAGGGCCTCGGTCACGTCCTCGCCGGAGACCGGCTCGATGCGCGGTTCGACGCTGGTGAGCGTGGCGCGCAGTGTGCCGGAGGCGTCGGTGGTGACGGTCACCGGGACGGTCCCCGCTGGTGTTGCGAAGACCAGGTCGCCCGGGCCGATCCGCTCGGCGAGCGCGACGGCGGCGGCCACGGTCGCGTGCCCGCAGAACGGGACCTCGGCCAGCGGGCTGAAGTAGCGGGCGGTGAACGCCCGGCCCGGTTCCCCGCCCAGGCCCTCGGGCGGTGAGGTGAGGAAGGCCGTCTCGCTGTAGCCGACCTCGGCGGCGATCGCGAGCAGGGCCGTGTCGTCGAGACCGGCGGCGTCGAGGACGACTCCGGCGGGATTGCCGCCGGAAGGGTGCGACGAGAAGGCCGTATAGCGCAGGACCTCGGCCCCGGTGAACGTCTCCATGACTGCGCAACCGCGGCCCTGTCCTCCGGCATTCCCGTGCGGTGCCCGAGGTGCGCGGCCTCGGGGCCCGCACCCTCGGCGATGGCCGGACGCTCCCTCCGGCCCCGTGGGCCGGGCCGGTGACGGACGCTCTCCGGGCGTTCTGTGGGCCGTCGGTGGCAATCGCGACCGCGTTCGCTCGTGCCTGTCGCCCGGCTCTTGCGCCGGGCTGAACAATCGCCCTGGTCACGGCATACGGACGCGTCCGGGCGGACTGAGGGGTGCCTCTGATGGACCGAGCGGGACATACGGATCGCAGAGCTCTGCTGGCCGGCGGGCTCATCGTCGTCACGGCCGGGCTCTCCGGGTGCTCATCCGACGGCAACGCCTCGTCGGACACGAATGCTTCTCCCGCGCCGCCGCCGACCACGCCCGCTGCGGCCTTCGCGAGACTCATGGACGGCAATGAGCGCTGGGTGAGCGGAGACCTTCACCACCCCGACCGGGATCCGGACCGGCGCGAGTTCGTCGCCCAGAAGCAAAAGCCCTACGGGTCGGTCCTCGCCTGCATCGACTCCCGTGTGCCGCCGGAACTGATCTTCGACACCGGGCTGGGCGACCTCTACGTGATGCGCACGGGCGGTGAGGCGATCGGCCCGGTGGTCACGGGTTCCGTCGAGTACGGGCCCATGACGAGCGGCACTCCGCTCATCATGGTCCTCGGGCATCAGCGCTGCGGTGCCGTCGAGGCCGCGTACAAGTCCATCCGCGACGGCAAGCCGCTGCCCGGCAATCTGGAGGCGATCGCCAGGGCTCTGCGGCCGGCGTACGACCAGGCGGCGCGGGAAGACGACGGCGACCCGGTCGAGACCATGGCCCGCGCGCAGGTGAAGCTGACCGCGGACGGCCTGCGTGCCAACAAGGACTTGGCCCCCCTCGTGGCCAAGGGCGACCTTGCCGTGGTCGGTGCCTACTACTCGCTCGACACCGGCAAGATCGAGGTCCTGACCGGCGCGCCTTCCTGACCGGCGCGCTTTCCCGACCGGTGCGCCTTCCTGACCGGGGCGCGCTCCTGACGGCCGGACGCGACGGATGTGCGCGGGACACCACGACGTGCAGTGGCGTACCGCCGGCGAACCCTCGTGCTTCGGTTTCGCCACTCGGCCCGGGGTCGGCGTCCCTGACGCACTCCAGGACGCATCAGGGCCCAAACCCTAGGAAAATCGAGCCGGTTGGGGGATGGCTCCAGCCGCTACCGGCCCCGTCGGCGCTCGTCCCAGCCCGTGCCGGACGGGGCCTCGCCTCCGCCTCCCGTCGACGGGCCCGTGGGCGGTGCCGTCTGGTCGGGCGGCGGGGTGGAGGCGCTCGACGTCGGGTCGCCGCTGGGCAGTTCGTTGCCGGAGGACGGTGTGGGCGTCGGGTCCTGGGCCGGGGACGAGGGCGAGGACCCGCCACCGGGGAGGTGCGGGACGTCGCCCCCCTTCCCGTCCGTGGGCGGAGAGGCCGTCGCGTCCGCGGCGGCATCCGACGTCTCGGACGCGGAGGGCGAGGCGGATGCCGAGGCATCGTCCTCCGACTCCTTCGCGTCGGACGAGGCGGCCGGGCCGCTGCGCCCTCCGATGCCGTCCCCGAACCACGCCGGCTGGTCCCCGCCGCCGATGGGCGCGCTGGTGGGGACGCCGGGCAGCGGCAGCAGGGTCCGCGGGGCGATGGGCGTGGCGCCGGTCAGACTCAACACGAGGCCGGTGGCGTAGAGGGCGCACGCCGACCCCACCACCCAGGCGGCCCGGCGGCCGTACGAGGCCCGCGCAGCGGGCGGTTCGGCGGCGGCCCTCCCGGACGCTGCCGCACCGTTCCGAACGTCCGCCGCGATCTGCGCGCCGGCCGCCTCCGCCGCCGCCGGCGGGGCTGCTGCCTGGGCCCACGCTGGTACGGACGCCTGTCCCGGCTCCCGTTCCCGTGCCTGCCCGGCCGCCCGCTTCTGAATGCGCGACCCGCCGGGCCACTGGGCCGGTTCCTGGGGGCGGGCGTGCGCCGTCCGCCCCGCGAGCCCCGGAGCGCTCGCCCGTTCCTGCGGGCGCACCGCCGCCCGCGGCCGCTCCCGTACCTCCGCGCGCTGCTGCTCCTGTCCGTCCGCCGACGGCCACTCGGGCAGGTCCGCCCGGGGCCGTTCCCGTACCTCCGCGGGAGCCTGCGCGTTGGCCGCCTTCGTCGGCAGGGATGCGGCGGCGGACACGAGGAAGGGGGCGGACGCGGACACCTGGAACGCCCGCCCTCGGGGTGAGGGGCGGCCTTCGGAGCCATGGGCTGCGTGGAGAACTCCGGTGTCCTGCTCGGCCTGCGGGTTGGCGGGCGCGGGTGCCGGCCACGCGACGGCGTCGCTCGTGACGGCGTCACCGTACGGCTCGCTGCGGGGGGTGTGCGGTGCGGCCGGGCGGCCTTCCGGGGAGGGCTCCGACGAGTTCTGCCTGGAGAGCATGCCGCAACATAACGCGGCGCCCCCACCCAAGGAGGGAGATACTCCCGCTCAGTCGAATTTTGTATCGAATCGGTCAAATTCCACCATGGTGGATGGCTCTCGCCCGCGTGGAGTCGTGTCTCAGCCCCGGCCGATGTACGGCATCGCCGTCGCCATCACCGTCGCGAACTGCACGTTCGCCTCCAGCGGCAGCGACGCCATGTGCAGCACCGTCCGTGCCACGTCCGCGGCATCCATCGAGGGTTCGATCGCCACCGTTCCGTTCGCCTGCCGGATGCCGGTCCGCATCCGCTCGGTCATCTCCGTGGCCGCGTTGCCGATGTCGATCTGACCGCAGGCGATCCCGTACGCCCGCCCGTCCAGGGAGAGCGACTTGGTGAGGCCCGTCATCGCGTGCTTCGTGGCGGTGTACGCGACGCTGTCCGGCCGCGGCACATGGGCCGAGATCGAACCATTGTTGATGATGCGCCCGCCCTGCGGGTCCTGCTCCTTCATCAGCCGGTAGGCGCCCTGCGCGCACAGGAACGCGCCGGTGAGGTTGGTGTCGACCACCGACCGCCAGTCGTCGTACCCCAGTTCCTCCAGCGGTACGGCCGGGCCGAAGCTCCCGGCGTTGTTGAAGAGCAGGTCCAGCCGCCCGAACTGCTCGACGATCACGCGGAAGAGCGAGTCGACGTCCTCCGGGCGCGTGACGTCGGTCCGCACCGCCAGGGTCCGGCCGCCCTCCCGCCCCAGCCGCGCCGTCTCCTCCAAAGGGGGCGGACGGCGGCCGGCCAGGGCCACCGACCATCCGGCGCGGGCCAGTTCGAGGGCCACGGCCCGGCCGATCCCGGACCCGGCGCCCGTGACCACTGCCACCCCGGGCGTTCCTGACGTGCCGTCGATCTCCGTCATGGGCGGCAGCGTACGCGGAGCCGGGACCGGGGCGGCGTACGCGCGCTCCGAGCGCCATGGCAAGCAGCGGAAGCGTCCTCTCCTCGCCAACGGATTGCCCCGGAACGTCCCAACCGGGTGTGAAGCTCATCGACTCGACATGTGGGTGTCGGGCGGGCGCCGGCGCCCCGCCGTTCTCCGTCGGTGCACTTCCCATGACAACACCCGTATGGGGAGGGCCAGATGACCCGCACGTCGTTCCAGCAGGAGTACCACCGGGAGCTCCGCGCCGCCGCCGCGCACCTCGGGCGGCGCCGCTTCCTCACCGCCACGGGGGCCGCCGCCGCGCTCGCCTTCGCCACCAACCTGCCGGGCAGCGCCCAGGCCGCCGAAGCCGACGCCCGGAAGGCCGTCACCGCCGACCCGTTCACGCTCGGCGTCGCCTCGGGCGACCCGCTGCCGGGCTCCGTCGTCCTGTGGACCCGGCTCGCCCCCAGCCCGTACGAGCCCGGCAACGGTCTGCCGAACGCCCGCATCGCCGTGGACTGGGAAGTGGCCCACGACAGTCGCTTCACTCGCGTCGTCCGGCGCGGAACGGCCACCGCCCACCCGGAGTTCAACCACACGCTGCACATCGAGGTCGCGGGCCTGGACGCCGACCGCGTGTACTACTACCGCTTCCGCGCCGGTACGTGGACCAGCCCGGCCGGGCGGACCCGGACCGCCCCCGCGCGCGGCGCCCGGACGACCGACGTCAGGCTCGCCGCCGTCTCCTGCCAGGCGTACCACGACGGGTACTTCACCGCGTACCGGCATCTCGCGGGCGAGGACCTCGATGTGGTCCTCCACCTCGGCGACTACCTCTACGAGTACGCGGTCGACGCCGCCGGAGGCGCCCGCGCCTACACCGACCGCACCCTGCCGGCGATCTTCAACCGCGAGACGGTGACCCTGGAGGACTACCGGCTGCGCTACGCCCTCTACAAGAGCGACCCCGACCTGCGGGCCGCCCACGCCGCGCACCCGTTCGTCGTCACCTGGGACGACCACGAGACCGAGAACAATTATGCGGACGACGTCCCCGAGGGCGGCGGCTCTCCGGCGGACTTCCTCATCCGCCGCGCCGCCGCCTACCGCGCGTACTGGGAGAACCAGCCGCTGCGCCGCCCGCAGCAGCCGCAGGCGGCGGACATGCAGCTCTACCGGCGGCTGCACTTCGGGCAACTCGCGCAGTTCGACATCCTCGACACCCGCCAGTACCGCTCCGACCAGGCGTACGGCGACGGTGCGCACGTCCCCGGGCCCGCTTCGGAGGACCCGTCGCGCACCATGACCGGCGCCACCCAGGAGCGCTGGCTGATCGACGGATGGCGCGCCTCGGACGCCCTGTGGAACGTCGTGCCGCAGCAGGTCACCTTCTCCCGGCGTCGGCTGGACCTGAACCCGGTCGCGAAGGTGAGCATGGACGCCTGGGACGGATACCCGGCGTCACGCGACCGGGTGCTGGCGGGAGCGCAGGCCGCGGGCGTGGAGAACCTCGTCGTGCTGACCGGCGATGTGCATGTGAGCTACGCGCTCGACATCAAGCGGGACTTCGACGACCCCAAGGCACCCGTCGTGGGGACGGAATTCGTCACCACGTCCGTCTCCAGCGGCAGGGACGGTGCGGACAAGCCTGCCAACTGGCAGACGTACACGCAGGCCAACCCGCACATGAAGTGGTACAACGGCCGCCGCGGCTACACGGTGATCACGCTCGGCCGGGACGCCGCTCGCGCCGACTACAGGACCGTGTCCGCGGTGACGGCCCCCGGTGCACCGCTCACCACGGCCGCGTCGTTCGTGACGGAGGCGGGGGACCCGGGGCTGAAGCCGGCGTAGCGCCGCTGCGGCGGGCCACGTCGGGAAGGCTGGGAAACCACTTCCTGATGTGGCCCCTTGCGGGGGCTTGGGTGATACTCGGCCGTCCCCACCCCAAGTGCCTCGGTGCGCGGAGTTCCTTGTGGTGATCGCTACTCTGCCGTGCCAGGCACCGGCGCGGGCTCGCGGGTGGCGCGCAACATGGCGGTGAGGACGGGCCCATCCGCCGAGGGTTGCTGCATGCTGATCTCCCGATAGCCCCAACGCTGGTACAGGGCCTTGACCTTGCCGTTCCCATTCAGCGGGTTCACGAGGAGAGAGACCTGTTCCTCCGGCCGGTGAGCCAGCAGTTCGTCATGGATGCGCCGGGCCACGCCGACACCGCGCCACGGCACTCGCAGCATGATCTCCTTGAGCGCGATGGTGGATCGCTCGGTCGTGCCCTCCGGCAGCGGAGTCGTCATCCGGCGCCACCAACGGTCATCGAAGGGAATGGTGTTGACGTAGGCGTAGCCCACGGGCTCGTCCCCGTCGTACCCGATGACGGTCTCCCATCCGGGTTCTGCGGCGTGGCGTGCCAGCCGTTCCCCGTACCGCTCGACTGAGTAGTGCGGCTGGTGAATCTGGTCGGCGCGTACCTCGGCGTAGACCTCAATCAGCGTCCCGAGGAAACCGGGCTGGCTGATATTCGCGACATGATCGCCGCCGATCACGTTCCTATCCCCGTCAACGATCAGGCCAAGGGCCGCATCATCGACCGCCGCGACCTCGCCGGAGCAGCATGATCAACGCAGCCGAGGTCATCCAGAGCGGCACCAGCATCCTGTTCATCACCCTCGACTCACTCCGTTACGACGTCGCACGCGCGGCCCTGCACGCCGGGCAGACACCGAACCTCGCCAAGCTCCTCCCCGGCGGCCAGTGGGAGGAACGCAGGACCCCCGGAACATTCACCCTCCCCGCTCACACGGCGTTCTTCTCCGGCTTCCTGCCGAAGCTCCCTCAGCCCGTACAGCCCCCGCGGCTGTGGGAGTGCCGCCCGCCAGCGTTCAAGACGGTCGACCCCGGAACCTTCGTCTTCGACGCCCCGAACCTCCTGGCCGGCCTGGAACAGCACGGCTACCGCACCATCTGCATCGGAGGCGTGACGTACTTCTCGCGGGAGACCCCCCTCGGGTCGGTACTGCCCGACATGTTCCAAGAGGACCATTGGCGGCCGGAATTCTGTTCCCCGGAACCGGAGTCCACCCGCCACCAGGCCGACCACGCCCTATCCGTTGCCGACCAGTACGGCGACCGGCCGCTGTTCCTGTTCGTCAATGTCTCCGCAACCCATGTCCCCCACGGCCACTATCTGGGCAAGAGCCACGACTCGTGGAACTCGCAAGCCGCAGCTCTCGGCTACGCCGACGCATACCTCGGACAGCTCATCCACGGCTTGACCAGCGGCCGACGGTGGCTCGTCATGATGTGCGCCGACCACGGCGACGCCTTCGGCGAGGACGGCTACCACGGACGCGGAATCGCTCACCCCACCGTGCTGAACGTTCCGTTCGCCGCCATGCTGCTCTGAACGGAAACTACGCTCGCTCGGCATGACCCAGAACGACAGCAGTGGGCCGACGAGCGACGCCTCCGTGATCGTCGCCCGTGACGCAGACGACAAGGTCGCTGTGATGACCACACTGTTCCCCGATCATGGAGGTGAGTACCTGTTCCTCCCCGGAGGGCGCCAGGAACCCGGCGAGACACCGGAGGACTGTGCGCGACGTGAGCTGCGCGAGGAAGCAGGCGTTACCGCCGAATCCTGGCGCCGTCTGGGCTCGTACGCCATGGCGTTGAAGTCCAAGGCCCGCATCCACCTCTTCGAGGCCACAGTGCTCACCTGCGGTCCGCAACAACTCACGCCGAGCGAGGAGGGCTTCAAGCTGATGTGGTGGTCCATGGATGACGCGATCAAGGCCATCGGCGAGGGGCGGTTCCTCTTGCAAGGAGGCCCCCTGGCGCTGCTGCTGGCCCGTAGCGCAAGAGAGGCATAGAGGGGGCTTCTCGCACGAGATGCAAGCCGTTTGCATGGCGTCAAACGGCAGCGGACCGACTGCGAGGAACGAGGCGAGAAGCGCACGGCATGGCCGGTGCACGTCGACGGCTCATGGGCGCGCGCCTCCGCGACGTGGATTGTTCCGCCTACGGTCCACCAGGGTGGCCCGCGGCGACTGTGGACGGTGCTGGAACGCATCCGACACCGACTCAACGCCGAGGGCGGCCTACCGATCTACGGCGCCCGCTTGCACATCACGCCCGACGGCGTATGCCACTTCACGCGCGGCCGATGGTCAGCCTCCTACGGCTGAGCGAGCCAGACAGCCCCGCCAGTCCGTCGTCCCCCCCCGTGTCCGACGGGCGGGCATCCTGATGTCCCCCATGCCTCGCCGTCGGGCTGCTTCCGGCTCCCACTGACGGTAGATCCCTCAAGAAGTTATCGCAAGATGTGTTAAAAACGGTGCCGTCTTCTGCTAACAATGTGGTCCGCCAGAGTTCGCGCCCGCCGACTCCAGCCGACTCCAAGGGACGCACCGACATGCCCTTCCGCTCCCCACCCCTCCCCGCACGACCACCGGCGCCGCCGCTGAGCCGCCGCTCGCTCCTGCGCGGCGCCGCCGTGGCCGGGGCCGCGGGGCTGCTCTCCGCCTGCGGCGGCCGGCCCGACGTGGTCGCCGACGCAGGTGCCGGGCCCTGGCGCCAGTACGCCGGCACCACCCTGAACTTCATCTCGGAGAACACCGCCCCGACCGCGGCCATCGCCGCCGACCTCGCGCCCTTCACCGAGCTCACCGGCATCCGCGTCAACATCGTCACGCTGGAACTCTCCGCCCTGGCCCAGAAGGTCGCCCTCGACCTCGCCTCCGGCAACGGCGAGTACGACGTGGTCTACGCCGACCCGTACCTCGTCCTCGCCCCATACGCTCCGGCCTTCGCCGATCTGCGCGCCTTCCAGGAGGACCCCGCGCTGCCGCAACTTCCCGGCGGGTTCGGCGACTTCATCCCCAGCCATCTCGACGCGGCCGGCCGCTTCCGCGACGACGGGAAGGTCCTCGCGCTGCCGTACGACTGCCCGACCATGGTGTGGCAGTACCGCGCCGATCTCTTCGAAAAGCACCGCGACCGGATGGCGGACGACCTCGGGTTCGACCCGATGCCCTCTGCCGGCTCGACCTGGGAGCAGTACTACGCCACGGCGCGCTGGTTCAACGACCGCACCGACGACGTCCCGTACGGCACCGGGCACCAGGCCAAGCAGCACGACTCCCTGATGTGCGACTTCTCCAACCTGCTCTGGGCGTACGGCGGCGACTACTTCGACGACGGCCCGGCCGTGGGACGGCTGGGCGCCACCGACCCCGGCCCCTGCCGGCTGCGCTCCGAACGCGCCGTCGCCGGCGCCGAGTTCTACCAGCGGCTGCTCGCGATCGCCGACCCCGCCTCCCGCACCTGGGACTGGGACGGTGTCGGCTCCGCCTTCCGATCCGGCCGGTTCGCGATGTGCCCCAACTGGCACGAGTACGCGGCCGCCAACGAGCAGGCCCTGCCCGGCAAGGTCGGCTACGCCCCGCTGCCGAAGGGACCCGCACGCTCCGCCGGGATGTACGGCGGCACCGGCATCGCGGTCTCCGACATCGTCCCGCCCGGCCGCCGGAAGGCCGCCTGGCTGTTCCTCGTGTGGGCCACCGCGCCCCGGACCCAGGTCACCGGCCTGGCGAGCAAGGTCGGCGGCGGCACCCCGACCCGTACCTCCGTCTACGCCAGGCCGGAGGTCGCCGAGGCCGGGCACCGGCCCTCGAAGATGCCCAACATGCTCAGCACGGACGCCGTCCGGGAGACCTGGAAGCCCGGGAACATCGGGCTGCGTCCCAAGATCCCCATGTGGGGCGAGTGCGACACCGCCCTCTTCACCGAGGTCTCCCGCATGCTCGCCGGCGATGCCGCGCCGGCCGAGGCGATGCGGTCGGCCGCCGACCGCATCGACCGCATCGTCGCCCGAGGGTGGGTGAATTGACGTGCCCGCATCCGTGACCCCCGCACACCGCGGGAACGACGCGAACCGCGACACCGGCAACGCGGACGACGCGAACCGTACGGTCCCCGCGCCCCGTTCACCCCGTACGGGCGACGGCTCCCGAAGCGCCCGCCGCCGGGCCCGGATCCCCCTCCCCGGATTCACCGGGCGGCTGATGTCCCCCGGGCTGCTGGTCCTCGCCGCCGTCTCCGTGCTGCCGTTCGCCGCCGTGGTGGCCATGAGCTTCGCCCGCGTCCATCTGCTCGGCGGGCTGCGTTTGGACGGCGTCGGCGTCACCAACTGGACCCGTCTGTTCACCGATCCCGACACCGCCTGGGCGTGGGTGCGCACCGCCGCCTACTTCACGCTCACCGTCGGCGGCGAGATGGTGCTCGGCACGGCTCTGGCCATCTGCCTGTGGCGGTTGCGCAGCGGCCGCAACGCGGCCCTGAGCCTGCTGCTGCTCCCGATGTTCGTGGCACCGGTCATCGTCGGCCTCCTCGGCCGCTTCCTCACCGACTCGACCTTCGGGCTGTACGCGTGGGGCTTGCGCCAACTCGGCCACCACGGGGACGTGATGGCCGACAGCACCACGGCCTTCGCCGCCGTGACCCTGATGGACATCTGGGAGTGGACCCCGCTCGTCGCGCTGATCGCCCTGGCCGGACTCACCTCCGTGCCCGCCGGGCTGCTGGAGGCGGCGTCGCTCGACGGCGCCGGGATGCTGCGGACGCTGCGCCACATCGTGCTGCCGTGCGTCGCGCCCGTGCTGCTGGTGGCGCTGCTCATCCGGTCCATGGACGCGCTGCGCTACTTCGACATCATCTGGAACACCACGGGCGGCGGCCCGGCGAACGCCACCAAGACCGCGTCCGTCCAGCTCTACGAAACCGCCTTCCGCTTCTTCGACTTCGGCTACGCCGCCGTCACCGGTCTGCTGATGCTGGCCGTGACGACCGTTGTGGCCCGCTGGTTCGTGACTCTCCTCGACCGGAAGGGGCCGGCCGTATGACGTCCTCCACCGCCGGCGCGGCGCCGCTGCAGCGCGGCACCCGCGCCTCCCGCATCCTCGTACGCGTCCTGGTCGCCGTCGCACTGGTGTGGACGCTCGTCCCGCTGGGCTGGATGGCACTGTCGTCCGTGAAGCCCTCGGGCGAGGTCACGGCCCCCGCACCAGACGTCTGGTTCGGCCCGACCCTGGACAACTACCGCAACCTCTTCACCGGTTCGAACAACCTGTGGCCGTATCTGACCAACAGCGTGGTCGCCGCGGGCCTGTCCGCGCTACTGGCCACCGTCCTCGGCGCGCTCACCGGCTACGGTCTGGCCCGCACCCCGATGCGGGGCAAGCAGCACCTCTCGTTCTGGATCATCTCCACGCGGATGGCACCCGCCGCGGCCGTGGTGCTGCCGATCTTCCTGATCTTCCGCTTCCTCGGGCTGATCGACACCCTGCCCGGCCTGGTGCTGGCCTATCTCAGCTTCAATCTGCCGTTCGCCATCTGGCTGTTGAACGCCTTCTTCGCCCAAGTGCCGCCATCCCTGGAGGAGTCCGCGCTGGTCGCCGGGTGCACGCGCTGGCAGGCGTTCCGCCATGTCGTGCTGCCGCTGACCCGCCCCGGACTCGTCACCACCTTCGTGCTGTGCCTGGTCTTCTCCTGGAACGACTACGCCTTCGCGCTGGTGCTCAGCGGACCGCACACCCAGACCCTGCCGCTCGCCGCCGGTCAGCTCGTCACCCAGACCGGCATCGACTGGGGACAACTGACCGCCATCGGCACCGTCGTGGTGGTCCCGATGATGCTCGTCGGCCTTGCCGTACGCCGGTGGCTGGTCACCGGCCTGACCATGGGAGCCGTGACCGGAGAATGACCCCCGACCCTGCGCCCGCCCCCGACCCTGCACCCGCCCCCGAATCCGTACCTGCCCCCGAATCCGTATCCACCGGCCGTGTGCCCGCCGCCCCGGTCGCGCCGCTGCCCGTCCACCGTCCCGCCTCCATGCGCGCCGCGGTCCTCCAGGCGCCCGGCGAACTGGTCGTGGAGGAGCGCCCGGTGCCGGAGCCGGGCCCCGGCCAGGTCCTCGTACGGGTCGAGGCGGTCGGCATCTGCGGCTCCGACGTCCACTACTACGAGCACGGCAGGATCGGTGACTTCGTCGTCCGCGCCCCCATGGTCCTCGGGCACGAGCCGAGCGGCACGGTCGTCGCCCTCGGCCCCGGGGCGACCCGCCACGAGCCCGGTCGACTCGTCTCGATCGAACCCGGTGTGCCCTGCGGGCGATGCATGCAGTGCCGCCAGGGCCGCTACAACCTCTGCCCCGACGTGGCCTTCTACGCGACACCGCCCGTCGACGGCGCCCTGTGCGAGTACGTCGCCGTCGACGAGGACTTCGCCCATCCCGTACCCGCGTCGATGAGCCCGGTGGCCGCCGCGCTGCTGGAGCCGCTGTCCGTCGGCGTCTGGGCCTGCCGCAAGGGCGCGGTCGCCACCGGCTCCCGGGTGCTGGTGACCGGCGCCGGGCCGATCGGCCTGGTCGCGGCGCAGACCGCGCGTGCCTTCGGAGCCGCCGAGGTCGTCGTCACCGACGTCGAGCCCCACCGGCTGGAGGCGGCCCGCCGACTCGGCGCGACCGCCGCGTTCGACGCACGCCGGACCCGGCTCGCCGAAACAGGCTTCGAGCCGGACGTCCTCCTGGAGTGCTCGGGCGTCCCCGCGGTCGCCGACGAGGCCGTACGGACCGTCGGCCGGGCCGGGCACGCGGTCCTCGTCGGCATGGGCGGAGACTCCGTCCCCCTGCCGCTGGCCCATGTGCAAAACTTCGAGATCACAGTCACGGGCACCTTCCGGTACGCCAACACGTGGCCGACGGCCATCGCGCTCGCCGCATCCGGTGAGGTGGAGCTCGACCGGCTGGCGACCCACCGCTACGGCCTGGAAGAGGCCGAGGAGGCGCTGACCGTGAGCGCCCGCGACCGGACCGCGATCAAACCCCTGGTACGTCCGCAGCTCAACCGGCCGGGCGGGGGCAGGGAGTAGGAAGGGGACCGCGTGCCCGCCAAGGCACGGCTGTCGCAGGCAGCGGTGGAGCAGCGGCGGCAGGCCGTCCTGCGGTACGTCGCCGAGCACGGCGAGACCCGCATCGACGACCTCGCCGCCCGGTTCGACGTCAGCCTGATGACGATGCACCGCGACCTCGACGACCTGGCCGGCCGGCACCTGCTGCGCAAGGAGCGCGGGCGCGCGGTCGCCTTCCCCGCCCTCACCATGGAGACGGCCACCCGCTTCCGCGAGGGCACCGGGCTCGCGGAGAAGACTGGCCTGTGCGAAGCCGCCGCTCGTCGGATCGCCCCGGGGAGCACCGTGCTCATGGACGACTCCACCACCCTCTACCCGCTGGCCGACGCCCTCGCCCGGCTCGACCGGCTCACCGTCGTCACCAACTCGGTCGGACTCGCCCAGCGCTTCGGTTCCTCGCCCGGCATGGACGTCACCCTCCTGGGCGGGCGCTACCACGGCGAGTTCAGCTCCTGCACGGGGCCCGAGGTCGGCCGCGGACTGGCCCGGATCCACGCCGATGTCGCCCTGATGTCGGCCACGGCCGTCCTCGAGGGCCGCCTCTTCCATCCCCTCCGGGAGTACGCGGAGGTCAAGGAGGCCATGCTGGCGTCCGCCGACCGTGCCCTGCTCCTGGCGGACCACTCGAAGTTCGGCAAGACGGCCACGTACGCGTACGGCACGGTCGCCGCGTACGAGGCGGTCATCACCGACACGGGCACCTCGGACGAGGAGATCGCGGCTGTCCGCGCGCTCGGGGTCGCGGTGGAGACCGTCGACCCGGACGCGTCCGGGGCGTAAGCGCGCCCGCGCCGTACGCGGCCGACGGCCCGTACACCACTGCCGCCCGTACGCCGCCGACCGACCGCCCGTACGCCGCTGATGACCTGGACGTCGCCGACCGCCCGTACCCCGCCGACCGGCCCACCTCGACCGGCCCACCTCGACCGTCCTGTCCCCGCACCGTGCTGAGAGCATGGGGACGGATTCGACGAGATGGAGCGCGCATGCCGGACACCGGGCCGACCAGACCGGAACAGATACCCGTCCCCACCGCGCGCCAGGCCGGCCCGGCGAGCCCCGCCACCGCCCGCCATCCCGCCGCCCGCCGGCGCACCGGACTGCTCGTCACCCTCATCCTCGGCGGGCTCACCGCCATGCCGCCGCTGTCGATGGACATGTACCTCCCGGCGCTGCCGCAGGTCACCGAGTCGCTGCACAGCCCCGCCGCGACCGTGCAACTCACCCTCACCGCATGCCTGGCGGGCATGGCCCTCGGCCAGCTCGTCGTCGGCCCGATGAGCGACCGCTGGGGCCGCCGTCGCCCCCTCGTCGCCGGCATGGTCCTCTACGTCGTCGCGACCGCGCTCTGCGCCTTCGCCCCCACCGCCGGGCTGCTCATCGCCTTCCGCCTGGCTCAGGGCCTGGCCGGGGCGGCCGGGCTGGTGATCGCCCGCGCGATCGTGCGCGACCTGTACGACGGCGTGGCCATGGCCCGTTTCTTCTCCACGCTGATGCTGGTCTCCGGCGTCGCACCGGTCGTCGCCCCGCTCATCGGCGGTCAGGTCCTGCGCATCACCGACTGGCGCGGTGTGTTCTACGTCCTCACCGGCGTCGGCGCCCTGCTGACCCTCGTCGCCGCCCGGTGGCTGGACGAGACGCTGCCGCCGGAGCGGCGGCACAGCGGTGGGCTGCGCGAGACCCTCCGTACGATCCGCGGGCTGCTGGCCGACCGGGTCTTCACCGGCTACATGCTCGCGGGCGGCTTCGCCTTCGCCGTCCTCTTCGCGTACATCTCCGCCTCGCCCTTCGTCGTCCAGGAGATCTACGGCGCGTCCCCGCAGACCTTCGGCCTTCTCTTCGGGCTCAACTCGATCGGGCTCGTCGGCGTCGGCCAGCTCAACGGCAAGGTCCTGGCCGGCCGGGTCAGCCTCGACAAGACTGTGGCCACCGGCCTGGCCGTCATCACCGCGGCGGCGGTCGCACTGCTGCTGATGGCATCCGGAGTCCTCGGCCGGGTGGGGCTCGCACCGATCGCGGCCGGGCTGTTCGTGCTGATGTCGGCCATGGGCCTGGTGCTGCCGAACACCAATGCGCTGGCCCTGACCCGTACGCCGCATGCGGCCGGTTCGGCCTCCGCACTTCTCGGCACCACCGCGTTCCTCGTCGGGGCCATCGCCTCGCCGCTGGTCGGGGTCGCGGGCGAGCACACGGCCTGGCCGATGGCCCTGGTCCAACTGGTGTGTGCGCTGGCGGCGGTGGCCTGTTTCCTGGGACTGTGCCGCCCATGGGGTGCCAAGGACCACGCGACCCGCTGACCGCGACCGCACCGGTGCTGCGCGCCGGGACCCCGGCGCAGGCCGGGCTCGACGCCGCCGAGCTGGACCTGCTCGTACGCGACGTACGGCGGCTGACCGAGGGCGATGACCCCTGGTGCGCGGGAGCGGTGGTGCTCGCAGGGCGCGGGCCGGTCGTGGCCGTCTCGGAGGCGGCTGGCTGGGCCGTGCGGTACGCGGCGTACGACGCGGGGACCGGACGCGGCGTCGAGCTGCCGGACCCCGGCACCGCTTCCGCCGGGCCCGGGGGAGCGGCGAAGAGGCCCGGGGGAGCAGCGGAGAGGCCCGGGGGAGCAGCGGAGAGGCCCGGGGGAGCAGCGGAGAGGTCCGGGCGAGCAGCGGAGAGGTCCGGGGGCGCCGCGGTGCCCGGGCGAGCGGAGAAGGTGGCGATGCGCACCGGCACCCGCTTCGACCTGGCCTCGCTGACCAAGCTCTTCACCGCGGTCGTCGCCGTACGGCAGGTGGAGCGGGGCGATCTGGTCCTGGACCGGCCCGTCGCGGCGTACCTCCCCGCCTTCGGCGCCGCGGGCAAGGCCGCCGTCACCGTCCGGCAGCTCCTCACCCACACCTCCGGTCTGCGGCCCGAACTGCCCTTCCATGAGCGCGAGGGCCGCGCGGACCGGCTCGCCCTGCTGTGGGAGGAGCCGCCCGCCGCGGCACCCGGAACGGCACACGTCTACTCCGATCTCAACCTGATCGCCCTCCAAGCGGTGCTCGAGCAGGTCACCGGCCAAGGGCTGGACGTCCTCGTACGGGACGGGGTCACGGGGCCGCTGGGCATGACGGCGACCGGCTTCGGGCCGTTCGGGTCCGAGGAGGACATGGCCGCCACCGAGGACCAGCGCCGCCCTTGGGCGAAACTCGACCGCGGCATGCTGCGCGGCGAGGTGCACGACGAGAACGCCTACGCGCTCGGGGGAGTCGCCGGGCACGCCGGGCTCTTCTCCACGGCGGGTGACCTGGCGGTGCTGTGCCGGGCCCTGCTGAACGGCGGCGCGTACGGGAGCGAGCGGATCCTCGCCGCGGAGTCGGTGGACGCGCTGCTGGACCCGCCCGGGCTCGGCTTCGGTACCGACCAGCCGTGGTTCATGGGCGAGTTGGCCGGGCGAGGAGCCGCGGGGCACACCGGGTTCACGGGCACCAGCCTGGTCCTGGACCGGGCCACCGACACCTTTCTCGTGCTGCTCGCCACCACCGTCCATCCCCGCCGCCGCCCCGCCGACAGCCGCCCCCGGGCCGCTGCCGCGACCCGGCTGGCGCGAGCGGTGCGGGCGGCGGAGACCGGAGAGGCGTGAGCCGGGGCCGGTGCGGGGCGTCACGGGGCGCCAGGCGCCGGAGGAGCACGTTCCGGCGCCGTGGAGCACGTTCCGGGGCCGTGGAGCCGAAGATCTAGACTCGGACGCGTGCATTCCCCTCAGCCGGCCCGTCCGGGCACCGGAACACCGCCCGCCCCGGCAGACGCGCTGCGGGCCGCGCTCGCGCGGCTGCTCGACGGGCTGCCGCCGCGCCAGGCCGCGCAGGCCGTGGAGCGGCTGATCGCCAACTACCGGGGGAGCACCCCGACGGATGCGCCCGTACTGCGCGACCGTTCCGATGTCGCCGCCTACGCCGCGTACCGGATGCCCGCGACCTTCGAGGCCGTACGCGCGGCGCTCGCCGCGTTCCGCGCACGGTTGCCGGACTGGACCCCGGCGAGCCATGCGGACGTGGGCGGCGGCACCGGTGCCGCGGCCTGGGCGGTCGCCGAGGCATGGCCGGACGCGGAGGACCGGCCCACAACGGTGCTGGACTGGGCCGAACCCGCCCTCGCCATCGGCCGCGAACTGGCTGCGGACTCGCCTCAGCCCGCGCTGCGCGCCGCCGAGTGGCGCCGGGCGGCGATCGGCGACGGGCTCGCCCTGCCGGGCGGCACGGACCTGGTCACCGTCTCGTATGTGCTGAAGGAACTGGCCGAGGACGCACGCCGGGCTCTCGTCGACGAAGCGGCGCGCGTCGCGCGGGCCGTGGTGCTGGTCGAGCCCGGCACCCCGGACGGCTACGAGCGTGTCATCGCCGCGCGCGAGCGGCTGATCGCGGCGGGCCTGCGCGTCGTCGCCCCGTGCCCGCACAGCGCCGCGTGCCCCATCGAACCGGGCACGGACTGGTGCCACTTCGCGGCCCGGGTCGGCCGCTCGTCCCTCCACCGGCAGGTCAAGCGGGGCTCGTTGCCGTACGAGGACGAGAAGTTCAGCTATGTGGCCGCGGTGCGCGACACCGTGCCCGGCGGAGAGCCCCGCGTCGTGCGCCGCCCCCAACTGCGCAAGGGCCAGGTCCTGCTGGACCTGTGCACGCCGGAAGAGGGCCTGCGGCGCACGACGGTGACCAAGCGCCAGGGCCCGCTGTACCGGGCGGCGCGCGACGCGGAGTGGGGCGACGCCTGGTCCTGAGGGGCCCGGCGAGCGCTCCACCGCCCGTCCTCGGGAGCACGGTCGAAGGGGCCGCGACCGTGCTCCCGCCGAGGGGACGCAATCGGTTGCGTGATGCCGCGTACGGAACCTACGATCGCTGCCCGGGCGTGGGGCGGCCGGTCACCGGGCGGACCCGCACGCGCTGGAACGACGGCTTGCCTCGCTCTCGCACACCTGTGAGCACGTACGAGGAGTCGAGAAGGTGCCGAAGCCACCGAAGGCCTCCGGGGACCGGGCCGGTGGCCCGGATGCCGTACCCCCCGTGGACGACGCCGCCGACCCGCCGGACGCGCGCGGCACACCCGACGCGGAACTCACCCGGCGCGTGCAGGCGGGTGCCCCCGCGGCCGGCCCCGCCATGCGGGAACTGCACCGCCGCCACATGCCCGCCGTCCTGGCGTACGCCCGGCTCGCCACCCGGAACGAGGAGTCCGCCAAGCAACTCGGCGCCCAGGCGTTCGCCCGCGCCGAGGCGGAGACGTGCCGGGGCGATGACCCGGAAGGGCCCTGGGGCCACCATCTCCTCCTGCTGGTACGGCACTTGGCGGCCGCATGGGTCAACGACGGCCGGGAAGGGCGGCTGGCTCCGGGACTGCCCGACTGGATCGCGGGGGCGGAGCGGCTGCCTCACGACACCCTGGAGCCCGGCCCGTCACCGGTGCTGCGCGCAGCCTTCGACGGGCTCCCGCTCCGCACCCGCGGCCTCCTCTGGTACGGCGTGGTGGAAGAGGAACCGGTCGCCGAAGTGGCCCTGCTCCTCGGTGTGGTGGAGACGTCGGTGGCCGAGCTGAGGCCCCCGGCCCTGGACGCGGTCCGCCAGGCCTATCTGCAGCGGTACGCGGAGGAGGCCGGCGACGCGACCTGCCGGAGGTTCCAGCGGCTGATCGAGGCCGCGACGCGGGCCGGCGGCGGACAGTGCGAAGAGCACCTGGACGGGCATCTCGCCCAATGCCCGGGCTGCGTGCGGGCGATCGAGGAACTGGACGCGCTCACGGCGGATCCGCGGGCGGCCCTGGCCGGATCCCTCCTCGGGTGGGGCGGGGCGGAGTACCTCGCCGTGTGCCCGCCCCGAGGCTTCACCGGTCCCGCGACCGTACGGCCGGAACGCCCCGCCGCCGCGGCCGCCCCGGTCACGGCCGGCGCGCCTGTCGGACGATCCGGCGGCGCGGGCGAGCGGTGGGCCCTGCCGTTCATCCTCGTCGCCATGGCCGCGGTGGCGATCAGCGCGGTCGTGCTGCTGACACCCGACGCGGCGGACCGCGAACCGGAGGGCATCGGCGGCGAGGTGCCCCCGGCCGTTCCGGCCCCGCGTACGCCGTCCGTGCCCGCTCCCACGGCCGCGACGAGCAGGCCGCCGGACCGGGCCACCCCCACACCGAGCCGTACGCGGGCCACCGGAGCGCCCACGCCGACGCGGACGGCCCCGGCATCACCCTCGGCAACGGCACCGCCCGTGCTGGCCGGCACGTTCGCGTCCGTGGTGAACGCCGGTTCCGGGCTGTGTCTGGACGTGGAGTCCCCGGAGTTCGAGAAGCGCCCGGACGTGGTCACCGCCCCGTGCAGCGGATCGCCCTCGCAGCAGTGGCGGATGGACGAGCAGGGGCTCGTCCATCTGCGCGCCGACCCGGACTTCTGCCTCGACGCGCAGGGCAGCACGGAGGAGAACCTCGGCATCTGGCCGTGCAACCCCATCGAGGGGGACCAGCCGCAGAACCTGGTCTTCACCGCCGACCCGTCGGGCACCATACGGCCGTTGATCGCCCCGGACTTCGCCGTGACGCCGCAGGACGAGGTGCCGGGTGGCAAGGTCGGTCTCCGTCCGGCCGGGGGCGGGGACGGTCAGCGCTGGGCGGCCGGGTCGTCACCGGCGGCGTAGCGCGTACGGGCGGGACGCGGGCCCGGCCGGGGAGGGCCGGGCCCGGGGCGGATGCGGGGTGGATGCGAACGGCGCGGCGCAGGGCCGGTATTGGCGAGGCCGGGCCCCCGGGTACACGAGGTGTGCCGGGGGCCGGAGCCCGGCGCGGAGGAGCCGCCGCCCGCGACACCGGCGAACCGTTCCCGGGTCGCCGGGTCGCCGGGTCGCCGGGTCGCCGGGTCGCCGGTCGCCGTACGGCGCGGCGCTACGCCGGACGCAGCTCCGCCGTGCAGCACTTCACGCTGCCGCCGCCCTTGAGCAGTTCCGAGAGATCGATCCCGATCGGCTCGTAGCCCCGCTCCCGCAGCGGCTCGAAGAGCCCCACGGCGCCCTGGGGCAGCAACACATGGAGACCGTCGCAGACCGCGTTCAGGCCGAGGGCGGCCGCGTCCGCCTCCTCCGCGATGATCGCGTCGGGGAAGAGCCGGGCGAGGGCGGCACGGCTGCCTGCCGAGAAGGCGGCCGGGTAGTACATCACGTCGTCGCCGCCGAGCGCGCACAGCGCCGTGTCCAGGTGGTAGTAGCGGGGGTCGACCAGATCGAGCCCGATCACCGGGCGGCCGAAGAACTCCTGGGCCTCGGGGTGGGAGAGCGGGCTGCTGCGGAAACCGCGGCCGGCCAGCAGCCAGGACGCGGTGACGGCGAAGTCGCCCTCGCCCTCGTTGATGTACTCGGGCTCCAGGATCTCGGTGAACCCCTGGGCGCGGTACCACGCGAGGTGGATGGCCGCTTCGTCGGCGCGCTGGGGATGTGCGAACTGCGCGCCGAGCACCCGTCCGTCCACCACGGTCGCGCCGTTCGCGGCGTAGACCATGTCCGGTAGGTCGGGCCGGGGCTCGAGCTCTTCCACCGTGTGGCCGAGAGCGCGATAGCGGTCGCGCAGGTCCTCCCACTGCGCGACGGCGAGGGCGAGGTCCACCGGCTTCGACGGGTCCATCCAGGGGTTGATGGAGTAGGTGACCTTGAAGTGCGTGGGTGCGCACATCAAGTACCGGCGGGGAGTGAAGGTCGGGCGCAAGGAGACTCCTCACGGGTGTGTGTGGAGCGCGGAGCTGGCTGCCCGCGCGCTCACATGTTCCCCCCTGACGCCCGTTTCGTCACAGTGACTGTTCAAGTGAATCGCCGGAGGCGGGAAAACATCAGGCGCCGGACCGGTTCTTCCGGGTTTCCTCCGGCCCCGGATCGTCCTCGTCAGCCCCTGTTCTCCGCTCCCTCGTCTCCTTCAACTTCCGTAGCAGCTCGCGCTTTTCGGCCATCGGGTCGACCGCTCCTCCCTGCCCGCGGCCGCGGCGGCCGCCACCGCGCAGGGTGGAGCGGGACAGGTTGGCGCGGGTGCCGCCGACGCCCAGCAGGTTGCCAGTACCGCCTCGGGTCATGAGGTCCTCCTCGGTTCGCCATCGGGTAACGAGACGGTCCGTCTCGTGTCCTGTGCATCAGCGTGCCGGTGCCGGACGGTCTTGTCAAGACGATACGTCTCGCCTCGCGATGATAGGTTTCTGCCATGGCCCAGACCCGTACCCCCGACTCCGCCCGCCGCAGTGAGCGGTCCCGCCGCGCGATCCTCGACGCCTCCCTCGAACTCGTCGGAGAGGTCGGCTACCCCCGGCTCACCATCGAGGCCATCGCCGCCCGCGCCGGCGTCGGCAAGCAGACGATCTACCGCTGGTGGCCCTCCAAGGCCGCCGTCCTCCTCGACGCCTTCGTCGCCCTGGTCGAGGAGTCCGCGGAGGGCGAGTACGAACTGCCGGACACCGGCGACCTCGAGGCCGACCTCAAACTCGTCCTGCGGGCCACGGTCGACGAGCTCAACGACCCCGCGTTCGACCTCCCGTACCGGGCGCTGGCCGCCGAGGGTGTGATCAACGCCGAGCTCGGCGCCGAGTTCGTGGCCAAAATCCTCGAACCGCAGCTCCAGCTCTACGTCAAGCGGCTGCTCGTCGCCCAGAAGGCCGGGCAGGTCGCGGATGACGTCGAGCCGCGTATCGCCCTGGAGCTGCTCGTCGGACCGCTCGCCCAGCGGTGGCTGCAGCGCACCATGCCGCTCACCCACGCGTACGCCGACGCCGTCGTCGACTACACCTTGCGCGGTATCGCCCCGCGCTGAGGCACGCCCCGGACCCGTACGGCCGTCAGCAGGCCCGGGGCGTCCGTGATGATGCCGTTGCAGCCGAGCCGCAGCGCGCGGTCGCGGTCGCGCGGGGTGTTCACCGTGTGGGCCCATACGCGGGGGATGCCCGACGCGGCCGCGCGCCGCAGATCCTCGTCACGGGCCTCGTAGTCCACGTCCAGAAGATCCACGAAGTCCCGCCATTCCGCGGGCCGGTCGTGCCGCATCTGGCGGGCCGAGCGCCAGAGCTGGGCCATGAGCCCCCTGCGGTGCGCCTCGCGGGCGACGGCCGGCCGGTTGGTGTTCACGAACACCGAGTCCGCCAGCCCGCGCTCCTGGATCTGCCGGGCGAGGACGGGCAGGCTGTCCGGGTCCTTGGCCTCCAGCATCAGCACCGTCCGCCCGCCGAACCGGTCGAGCACCTCGGCCACCGTCGGCGGATGCTCGGGCCGCCACCGCCCCGGCAGCCCCGTCCCCGGCCGCAGCCGCACCCGCCGCCACTCGCCCCGCGTGAGATTCCGCACCCGCCCGGCCCGGCCCGTCGTACGGTCCAGCGTCGCGTCGTGCATCACCACGACCGTGCCGTCCCGCAGGATCCGGGTGTCGAAGTCGAGGACCTGGACGACCCCGCTGCGCAGAGCGGTCGACAGCCCGGACATGGAGTTCTCCGGAACCTCCAGGGCGCCGCCGCGATGGGCCACGTAGACGATCTCCGGCAGACGGCCCGCGGAGATCCTCCGGCCGGCGTCGACGGGGACGACCGGCCCCGCCAGGGATATCGAAAGGACCCCCGCCAGCAACGACCTTGTGACCATGAAGACAACGCTAGGTCCGTATTTCCTGACATGCCCCGCATGGGGGGCCAGGTGGATGGCGCCTCCCGGTACCCCGGATGAGGACTCGGGCCACCCGGGGAGGAGGATGGTGGGAGCATTGATCGGGCAACGGGTCGAAGTGAGGGGATGCATGCAACGGCAGAGCAGGTTCTCCACATGGCTGCGCCGTCGTCCCAGGAGCGGGACGAATGCCGGTACGGACGCGGGCGCGGCAGATGCCCGCGAGGACCTGCTGCTGGCCGCCGCCGCTGCCGGATTCCCTCTCGCCCAGGCCGCGTATCCCGAGGGCTACGGCTGCTCCTGCGACCGGATCGGCTGTCCGACCCCGGGCCGCCACCCCGTCTCCTTCGCCTGGCAGACCCAGGCCTCCATCGACGCCGAGCAGGTCGCCCACTGGCTGCGCGCCCAACCCGAGGCCAACTTCATCACCGCCACGGGCATCGACCACGACGTCCTCGATGTCCCCACCGAGGCCGGGCACAGCGCGCTCGCGCGGCTGGAGTCCGAGGGCGTCGAGATCGGCCCGGTCGCCGTGAGCGGCGACGGCCCGCAGGGCCGCGTGCTGTTCTTCACCGCCACCCGCGGCACCCCGGACGACGAGGACGAGTGGTGGCCCTGCGAGCTGGACTGCCACCCGGAGACGATGGACGAGCATCCGGGCCTGCGCTGGCACTGCCGCGGCAGCTATGTGCTCGTACCTCCCGCCCGTCTGCCGTCGCAGGGCTCGGTGACCTGGCTGCGCGGTCCGGAGCTGCCGCTGCCCGAC
This sequence comes from Streptomyces sp. NPDC048639, assembly GCF_043199075.1. Lineage (NCBI taxonomy): Bacteria > Bacillati > Actinomycetota > Actinomycetes > Kitasatosporales > Streptomycetaceae > Streptomyces > Streptomyces sp. NPDC048639. The sequence continues at coordinate 555,684 of NZ_JBICVP010000001.1, read as the reverse complement.
CCGCTGACGCTGCTGGAGGCGCTCACGGACGCGTGCGCCAAGTACGCCGACGAGGACGCGGGGCACGAATCCGCGGCCTGGCCGCTGCGGCACTGAGACCCGTCGCCGCGTGCCCGTGCCGGCCGAACCGGCGGCCGGGCGTGCGCAGTTGCCGGGCCGCGTCGACCTGGTCGTTGCCCGGTCGCGGACGTCGCCGCGCCGCGGCGTGCGTTCGCCTGCGGCGGCAGGCGTGCCCAGGGTCTGTTGTCATAGGGGCGCCATGAGCAGGACGCCCCTCGTGACGACGGGCCCTAGCCGCCCTTCGCGGCGGTCACGCCCTCCAGGCGGTTGAGGAAGACGACCGGACCCTGCGGCGGTATCCGCACCGCCGACTCCGAGATCCGCGACAGCGAGACCCACTTCCGGGGCTTCCCGGTCATCAGCGCACTCGCCGTACCGTCATCGATCTGACCGACCCGGAAGCCTTCGGCCATCGTCCGCTTCTCCGCGTGGTGCGCCGCGAAGAACGCCAGGGCGCCGCCGTCCGCCAGCCGCAGCGCCACCGGGGCGTACTGCGGCGGCTTCGCGGGCTGGTCGATGTACTCCGTCCAGAACCTGGCCGTCCGGCGCAGCTTGTCGCGGGTGTCGATCTGCCCCGTCGTGGCCTGGCCCTCGGCGAACTTCTTCCCCTTGCCCGCCTTGAGGTAGCGCGCGTACGCGGTGCTCAGCCGGCCCGGAGCCATCGCCAGGCCCTGCGCCGTGCCGCGCGCGACCGGCCGCGCCCAGCCCTCCTCGTCCGTCTTGAACTCCGGCACCTCGTCCGGGCTCAGGATCGACAGATACGCGGCCTTCCACGGCTCCTTCGCCCCGTCCCGGACGAAGAGCAGCAGCCACCGGTTGTCGTCCCGGTTGCTGTCGGCGTCCGCCAGGAAGAACTTGGGCCAGCCGGCCTGCTTCGGGATCGTGAACTTCGCGTCCGTCAGCTCCAGTTCGGGGTAGTCGGGGTACCCCGCGGGCCGGTTCTTGCGCTGGGCCTTCACCCCGGGCTGGTTCATCGCCTGGAGCGGCCCCGTCTCGACCTTGGCGAGAGCCGCGGGGTTCGACGTGCGGTACGCGGTGTTGTAGCCCTCGGTGAACTCCTCGAGGGCCTTGGGCGCGTCAGCCTTCGACACCGCCGGGATGATCTCCCGTTCGCCGTGCACCGTCACGCATCCCGTCAGCACCGGCGTCAGCAGTGCCGCGGCCGACAGCATCACCGTCGCTCTCGGCCGCTTGCGTGTCATCGGGCCGGTGCGCTTCCGCCTCGGAGTCACGGGGCTGGGTTGCAGCGCGCTGCGGATCATCGGGGCCGGGCTCCTTCGGGGACTCCTTCGAGGCTGCCTGAGTCGGCGCAACCCTACCGGGGGCGAAGAAGATCGCGAGGGTGGGGACCAGATACAGCACCCAAACGACGACCTGCACAACCGTCGGGTCGGGCTGGAAGTTCACCGTGCCCTTGAGCAGCGTGCCGTACCAGGTGTCAGGCGGGATCGTCGTGCTGATGTCGAACGCCTTGGTGCCCAGCCCCGGAAGGAACCGCGCCTCCTGCAGATCGTGGAAGCCGTACGCCAGCACGCCCGCCGCCACGACCACCAGCAGGCCGCCGGTCCAGGTGAAGAACTTCGCCAGATCGATGCGCAGCGCCCCGCGGTAGAACAGCCAGCCCATGGCCACCGCCGTCGCGAGCCCGAGTACCACGCCGATCAGCGGCCGCGCCGTGCCGTCGTCGGTCGCCTTCACCGCGCGCCAGACGAACAGGGCGGTCTCCAGGCCCTCCCGGCCCACCGCGAGGAACGCGGTCGCCACCAGCGCGCCCGTGCCGACGGCGAGAGCCTGGTCCAGCTTCCCCTGGAGCTCGGCCTTCAAGTGCCGGGCGGTGCGCCGCATCCAGAAGACCATCCACGTCACCAGTCCGACCGCGAGGATGGACAGCGAGCCGCCGAGCAGCTCCTGCGCCTCGAACGTCAGCTGCTGAGACCCGTACTCCAGCGCCGCGCCGAAGCCCAGGCTCAGGGCCACCGCGATGGCGACCCCCGTCCAGATGGGCCGCAGCGCGTCCCGACGGCCGGTCTTGACCAGGTACGCGACCAGGATGCACACGACGAGGCTGGCCTCCAGCCCCTCACGCAGGCCGATCAGGAAGTTGGCGAACATCAGGCGCCCTTCCCCTCGGTGGCCTCGAAGAGTTCCCGGCCCCACCAGTCGTCCTTGCCCCGGACGCCCGGGGGGACGGCGAACAGGCCGGAACTCACGTGCTGGATGTACTCGTTGAGCTCATCGCGCGCCAGGCTCTTCTGGACGGGCACGAACCCGGTGCGCACATCGCGCTGGTAGGCGATGAAGAACAGCCCGGCGTCCAGCAGCCCGAGCCCGTCCGTGCCGTCGGTGAAGGAGTAGCCCCGGCGCAGGAGCCGCGCCCCGCCGTTGTTGTCCGGGTGCGCCAGGCGTACGTGCGCGATCTCGGGCATCGCCTTGAGGTCCGGCTCGTCGCGCTCGCGCCGCTTGCCGTACGGGGCGCCCTCGCCCTTCGTCCGGCCGAAGATGTCCTCCTGCTCCTTGAGCGAGGTGCGGTCCCAGGTCTCGATGCGCATCCGGATGCGGCGGGTGACGACGTAACTGCCGCCCGCCAGCCAGGCCGGGCCGTCCTTCTCCGAGACCCAGACGTGCTTGCGCAGCGCCGGGGTGTTGGTGCCCGCGATGTTGCGGGTGCCGTCCTTGAACCCCATGAGATTGCGCGGGGTCTGCGCGTCGGGCGTGGTCGAGGAGGTCTTGCCGAATCCGAGCTGGGACCAGCGGATGGCGACCTTGCCGAAGCCGATCCGGGCCAGGTTGCGGATCGCGTGCACGGCCACCTGCGGGTCGTCGGCGCACGCCTGGACGCAGATGTCGCCGTGGCTGCGGTCGGGGTCGAGATTGTCGCCCGCGAAGAGCGGTATGTCGATCAGCGCGTCCGGCAGCGCGGACTTCAGCCCGAAGCGGTCCTTGCCGTCCTTGACGAAGAGTGTGCGGCCGAAGCCGATGGTGACGGTGAGACGGGACGGCTTGAGGCCGAGGGCCTCGCCGGTGTCGTCCGGCGGCGCCTCCGGTATGCCGCCGACAGCGCCCTCGCCGACCGCATGGCCGGCCGTCATGGCCGCGGCCGCCTTCGTCCACTCCTTGAGGAGGTCGGCCAGCTCCTCGCGGGAGTCGGTCTTCACATCGAACGCGGCGAAGTGCAGCCGGTCCTGGACGGGTGTGGCGATCCCGGCCTGGTGCTCGCCGTGGAAGGGCACGGCCGCGCCCTCGCTCGCCACCGACTGCGTGGTGTCCTCCCCGTCCGAGGTCAGCGCGACGGCCGCGCCGCCCGCCGCGGCGGCGCCGAAGGCGAGCCCCGCCCCGCCCCAGCCCAGGAGGGAGCGGCGCGAGGGGGCCTGCCCGCCGCCCTTGGCCTCGCCGTCGCCGTCACTGCCCCCGGCTGCCGTGGTGCCGGGCGTCGGGTCGGTCCTGTCGGCGGTCATCGACGCGTCTCTCCCTGCTGGTTGACGACGGGCTGCGTACTGGTGGGCGACGGGCTGTGTGCTGTTCTCCGGTGGGCTGTCCGCTACTTGACGACGGCCGCGGCGAGCTTGGACAGCGGCTCGGCGAGGGAGTTGACCCCGTCCGACAGCTCCTTGCGCTCGGCCTTGCCGACCTTGTCGTAGGAGGTGAACTCGTACGAGGCCGGGTCCTCGCGGTACTTGTCGAGGAGCTTGTTCAGCGCGGCGAACTGCCGGTCCAGGTCCTTGGTGAGGGCGGCGTCGTTCTCGGCCGCGACGGGCTTCAGCAGCTCGTAGGACTTCTGCGCGCCCTCGACGTTGGCCTTGAAGTCGACGAGGTCGGTGTGGCTGTAGCGCTCCTCCTCACCGGTGACCTTGCCGGTGGCGACCTCGTCCAGCAGCTCCTTGGCGCCGTTGGCCATGGCGGTGGGGTTGATCTCGGCCTTGCCGACCCGCTTCTGCCAGTCCTGGAGGTCCTTGACCAGGGTGCCGGCGAGCTTCTTCTCCTCGGCACCGATCTTCTTGTCCTGCCAGAGGGCCTTCTCCAGACGGTGCCAGCCCGTCCACTCCTGGCCCTTCTCCAGTCCGTCCTCGCGCAGGTCCACCTTGGGGTCGATGTCACCGAAGGACTCGGCGACCGGCTCGGTGCGCTCCCAGCCGATGCGCGAGGGGGCGTACGCCTTCTTGGCGCCCTCGACGTCGCCCTTCTCGACCGCGTCGGTGAAGATCTCGACCTTCGGCAGCGTCTCGTCGGCCTGTGCCTGCGCGTAACGGCGGTACTCCGCCACGGCCTTGTCCAGGCGCGGGTCGGTCTTCTTCGGCGCACCCCCGCCGGTGGCCTGCACCTTCTGCCGGATCCCCTGGCCCTTCATGCCGGGCTTGCAGGCGATCTCGTAGGCGCCGGCCTTCACTTCGGCCGTGATGTCGGCTGTGGTGCCGGGGCCGATGTTCTCCCGCTCGGTCACGATCCGGTCGCCGGGGGCGTAGATGTAGACCTCGGTGACCTTGTCGCCCGTGTTCTCCACAGCGAGCTTCACATGACCCGCGGGGAACTCCTTCTTCGAGACCTCGCACGCGGAGTCGGACGCCGTGACCTCGATGGCATCCGAACTCTTGGCGTCGCTCTTGTCGGCACAGCCGGCTATCGCGGTGAGGACCACGGCGGCGGCCAGGGCGACGGCGGCACCGGAAGGGTTACGGACGGCTCGCATGCGGGCTCCAGGCAGGGTCGGACACGTGGGCGATGGCGGGTGAGGCCGCCCTAACTTATCTGAGGCTTACCTGAATGCCCTTCGTCGGTCCAGTGATCCCGGTCTCACTGCGAATCGCCCGGACCGGCCGTCACCGGTCCGTGTCATCATGATCGAGGCTTTTGCGTTCGCCTTGCGGACGAGTGCGACATCTGGGGGGATGATGGCTCAAACCATGGCATTCGGCGCCGTCTTGAGAGAGTTGCGCGGCGCCCAGAAGACGGCCAAGGGCGTCTCTCTGTACTCCCGCCACATCAACCGCCCGGCGGGACGGGTCATCGCCGCGGCTGCGTACCGCATCGGCCTGACACCCAATCAAGTAACCCTGGTCAGCGCCGCCTTCAGCTTCTCGGCGGTGGCCGCGCTGGCCTTCACCCCGCCTTCGTGGCCGCTTGCGCTCACGGTCTATCTGGGGCTGGCGGTGGGCTTCGCGTTCGACTCCGCGGACGGGCAGCTCGCCCGGCTGCGGAAGGAGAGCAGTCCGGCCGGGGAGTGGCTCGACCACGTCGTGGACTGCGCGAAGATCACCGCGCTGCACGCCGCGGTGCTGATCTCGTTTTACCGATTTTTTGATCTGCCCGGGCCGGGCTGGCTGCTGCTGCCGCTCGCTTTCCAGTTCGCCGCCGTGGTCACGTTCTTCGGCGGACTGCTCACCGACAAGCTGAAGCCGAAGAAGGGGACGACCGCTCTTCCGGCCGCCCCCTCGCGCATCAGGGCCGTCGCCCTGCTGCCCGTCGACTACGGCGTCTTCTGCGCCGTCTTCCTGCTGCTGGGCAGCGAGCGGCTGTTCCTGGTGGCGTACGCGGCCCTCTTCGCCGTGCACGCCCTCTTCCTGGCAGCCTTCACGACGAAGTGGTTCCGGGAGCTGGCTGCGATACGGCCGGCGTGACCGGCTGCGTGGCGAGCACGTCCAGGACGCGCCGGAGCTGCGTGCTGGACGTGTGCACGGTGTAGGGGAAGTAGACGACCTCGACGCCCACCGCCTTGAAGTCGCGCTCCAGCTTGTCGCCCTTGGCCGTGCCCCGCCAGTCGTCGCCCTTGAAGATCACGTCGAACCTGACCTGCTTCCAGGTCTCCAGCTTGTCCGGAACCGTCTCGACGAACGCGGCGTCCACGAACCGGATGGAGCGGACGATCTCCAGGCGCTCGACCAGCGGCACCACCGGCGCGCGGCCCTTGGCCAGCCCCGCCATCTCGTCGGAGACGACCCCGGCCACCAGGTAGTCGCACTGGCTGCGGGCGTGTCTGAGGATGTTGAGATGGCCGACGTGGAAGAGGTCGTAGACCCCGGGCGCGTAGCCCACGGTGTGCGGCATGTGAATGGAACCCCCCAAAGTGCGATGCGCTCCCCAGCACATCCGAGCCACGACGATAGCCCGGCCTCCGCGCTCGTACAGGAACATTGCGAAAGCCGAACAGTCAGAGAAAAACGACATGTTGCACCGACGGCCGACTGACGACAGCTAGGGTGCATCTGATCGACTCTGGGGGGAGGAGATGCGCCATGCCCGATCATGGGGGGCGGCGTCTGCTGCTGGTGTCCACCAACTACGCGCCCGAACAGGCCGGAATCGGGCCGTATGCGACGCAGATCGCCGAGCATCTGGCCGCTGAGGGGGCCGAGGTCCACGTACTGGCCGGGATGCCGCACTACCCGGCCTGGCGGACCGACCCCGCCTACCGCGGCGTGTGGCGGACCGAGGAGCGGCGCGAGGGCGTGCTGCTGCACCGCAGACGCCACACCGTGCCCGTACGTCAGACCGCGGTGCGCCGTGCCCTGTACGAGGCGTCGATCCTCGCCCACTCACTGGCCGCGCCGCCGCGTGCGGGCCGGCCCGACGCTGTGCTCGCCCAGCTCCCCAGCCTGGCCGGCGGAGTCGTCGGCGCGCGCCTCGCGCGCAAGCACGGCGTCCCGTTCGTCCCGGTCGTGCAGGACCTGATGGGAGCGGCGGCCGCGCAGAGCGGCATCCGCGGCGGGGACAGAGCGGCGGCCGCCGCCGGCCGCGTCGAGTCGTATGTGCTGCGGCGCGCCACGCTCGTCGGTGTCATCCACGAGACCTTCGTGGACAAGGTGGCGGCCATGGGCGTCCCGCGCGAGCGCATCCGCCTCGTCCCCAACTGGTCGCACGTCGCCCGCCCGTCCCGCCCGCGCGCCGAGACGCGGGCGCGCCTCGGCTGGGCGGAGGGGCGCACAGTCGTGCTGCACTCCGGCAACATGGGCCTCAAGCAGGGCCTGGAGGTCCTCGTCGAGGCCGCGCGGCAGGACCCCGCGGTGCACATCGTCCTCATGGGCGACGGCAATCAGCGCGAGCATCTGCGGTCCCTCGGCGCGGGACTGCCCAACCTCCACTTCCTCCCGCCCGCCGACGAGGCCGAGTTCCCCGATGTGCTCGCCGCCGCCGATGTTCTGGCCGTCACCCAGCGGGCGTCCGTGCTCGACATGAGCATCCCGTCCAAGCTGACCTCGTACTTCGCCGCCGGACGGCCCGTCGTGGCCTCCGTCGCCGAACAGGGCGGCACGGCCGCCGAGGTCCTCCGCTCGGAAGCGGGAGTTCAGGTTCCGCCGGAGAATCCCTCCGCACTGCTGGCCGCTGTCCGTAAGCTGGCAGAAGACCCCGACGCCGCGGACGCGCTGGGGTCGCGCGGCCCCGAGTACGTCGACGCCCACCTCAGCCGCGAGGCGGGTCTGGCCCGGATCACCGGGCTGCTCGGCGAGGCGCTCAAGGGCCCGCCCGCACGGCCGAGGGGGGCTCGGACATGACAGCGATGACGGATCGTGCCGGTGGGGCACAGACGCACGACGAACCCGATCTGCTGCGCGACCAGTTCAGACAACTTCTGCGCTACCGGCTTCTGCTGGTGGCCGGAGTCGTCCTCGGACTGCTCGGCGGTGCCTGGATCGGACTGGCGGGCGGCAAGTCGTACGTGGCGACGAGCGAGGTGACCGTACGGCCCGCCACCATCGACCCCTTCGCGGCCGGCAGTTCCACACCGGACAAGCAGGTCAGCATCGGCTCCGAGCGGCAGACCGCGGTCAGCAACGCGGTCGCCTCGCGCGCCGCGAAGGACCTCGGCACACCGGACGACACCGAGCGGCTCCAGGAAGGGCTCCAGGTCACCAACCCGCCCAACACCCTGGTGCTGCGGTTCGCCTACACCGACTCCTCGCCGAAGACGGCCGCCGAGCGGGCCAACGCCTTCACCCAGGCCTACCTGGACAACCGCAGGCAGCAGACCCAGTCCCAGATCGACACCATGGTCGAGGGCTACCAGAAGCAGCTCAAGCCGCTGGAGAAGCAGCGCGACGACCTCGCCGACCAGATCGCGGACCTGGGCGAGGGGCGGAATCTGGACACCACGCTCTCCGTACAGTCCGGCGTCGTCGGCAAGATCTCGGAACTGAACTCCAACATCACCAAGCTCAAGGCCCTCGACACCACACCCGGCTTCGTGGTGCGCACGGCCACCCCGCCGAACGCGCCGTCCGGGCCCGGCCTGCCCATGCTGCTCGGCCTCGGCGCGGCCGTCGGCATCGGCCTCGGCCTCCTCGGCGCGTGGGTGCGGCTGGTCTTCGACCCCACCGCGCGCTCCGAGAGCGATGTCGTACGGGCTCTGCGCGCCCCCGTCCTGGGCACCCTGCCGCGCCCGGGAGGCAAGGGCCCCGGCCCGCTCCTCGCCGAGGGCCGGCTCGCGGAGGAGTACCGCTCGGTGGCCTTCCGCCTCGCCTACGACCAGCGGTTCGCCGACCGGCGGCGACTGATGGTCGTCGCCCCGCGCGGCAGCATCGACACGGCGGCCGCGGCATCGGTCAACCTCGCCGCGTCCTTCGTCGAGATGGGCCGTGACGTCCTCCTCGTCGAGGCCGATCTGCGCACCCCCTCGCTCGCGGCGCGGCTGCGCGCGGCCGACGGCATCCGGCCCGGCTGGGCCACCCGGACGTCCCCGCGCGGCGACGGCGGATGGCCGACCGGCGAGGAACTGCCCATCGACGCGGGGGAGTCCGGCGCCTTCGACCTCATCCCCGGCAGCCGCGTCCGCAATGTCGCCCGCGCACTGACCGCGGCCCCGGCCAGCCGGCTGATCGCGACGGCCGACGCACCGGAGGCCGTGGTGGTCGTCCTGGCGCCGGCCGTGCTCTCGTACGCCGACGCGATCGCGCTCGCCGACCGCGTCGACGGCGTGCTGGTCGTCTGCGATCCGCGCCAGGTGCGCCGCGACGACCTCGACCGCATCCGCGAACTCATCGACGGCGCGGGCGGCACGGTGCTGGGAGCCGTACTCCACACCGAGCGCGGCAAGCAGCGCCCGGAGAACGCCACCCCGAAGGGCGCGCGCCGGCGCATCGCGCCGGACCAGAGCGTCCCGTCCCCGTCGCCCGCGGCCGACGACCTGCTGGCCTCGGAGGCGGAGGGCCCGGGCACGCTGGCGCTGCGCACGGTGGACCCCGCGGACCTCCCGGTCCGCCCGCGACGGTGACGTACGGGCGCGGAGGCGGCGCGGGGGAGGAGGATCCGGGCAGCGGGGCCGGTGACGGTTCCGCGGCCGGCGGTGGTTCCGGTTCGCATTCCGGTTCGGGTTCCGGCTCCGGTAGCGGTTCCGGGGGCTCACTCCCACGAGCTGCCCGGGACGGCGATTCCGGCGACTCCGGGGATTCCGGCGATTCCGGGGACTGCGGGGACTGCGGGGACTGCGGGGACTCCGGCGGGGAGGTTGCGGACGAGAACTCCGGCCGCGGAGACGGCAGTCGGAGACCCGGCCGGGAAGAAGTTCTGCGGGGACGGGGTGAGGAGCCGCGCGGCGGCGGGGGCGCCGAGGCCCCCGGGGACGTCGTGGAGCCGCGCAGCGGCGCGGACCCGCGGGACGGCGGGATCGGGACGCGGCTCGCCGTCGTCGCGTCCGTCGCCGATCAGGGCGTCGCCGCGCTGACGAACATCGTCGTCCTCATCGTCGCCGCCCGGCTCTCCTCCGCCGCCGGGTTCTCCGTCTTCTCGCTCGTCTACACGGTGTTCACCGTGCTGCTCGGGCTCTCCGTCTCCTACGTCGGGCAGGCGCTCGTCCTGGAGCGCGGCTCGTCCGACGGCGTACGGGCCGCCTGCCGCTCCGCGGTCGGCTTCACCGCCGCGGCCTCCACCGCGATCGGCCTCGCCTCCGCCGCCGCGCTGGCGTTCGTCCCGGGCGGGACCGCCCGCGGCCTGTGCGCGCTGGGGCTCGTACTGCCAGTGGTGCTCACCCAGGACGGCATGCGCTACTGCTTCTCCACGCTCCGGATGCCGCACCTCGCGCTCGCCACCGACCTCGTACGGCTCGCCGCCGTCGTACCGGCCCTAGCCGTCCAGCCCCAAGGGGCGGGCCCCGCGCGCCTGGTGGCCGTATGGGGGCTGTCGGCCGTACCCGCGCTCCTCGTCGGCGCCGCCCTGCTGTTCCCGCGCCTGCGGGGTCTGCGCGGCGACCCGCGCGGCCTGCTGCGCCGCGGGCATCTGGGCAAGCGCTTCGTGGTGGAGTTCGCGGTGGGCAACGCCTCCAGCCAGCTCGCGGTCGTCGGACTCGGCCTGTTCGCCAGTCCCTTGGCGGTCGGGGCGCTCCGCGGTGCGACGACCCTGTTCGGGCCGATGAACGTCCTCTTCAACGCCTCGACCGCCTTCGGCCCGCCGATCCTCGGACGCTTCCCTTCCGCATCCCGCAAGGTGCGCGCCACCGTGCTGCTGGCGGCCGTTCTGGCCGGTGTCGCCGTCATCTGGAGCCTCGTCCTCATCTCCCTGCCCGACCGCTTCGGACGCCAACTCCTCGGTGACACCTGGGCGTCGTCCTCCGCGCTGCTCCCGGCGACCGGCAGCCAGTACGCGGCCATCGCCCTCGGCACGTGCGCGCTGCTGACGCTCCGCGTCCTCCGCCCCCGGGCGACCCTTCCCATCCAGGTGGTCTTCTCCCTCCTGTCGGTGGGGTGCCTCCTCGTGGGCTACGCGCTGGGCGGCGTCCTCGGCGCGGCCTGGGGCCTGTGCCTCGGCTCCGGCCTCAAGGCGTGCGCGGCGTGGCTGCGCATCGCATCCGTACGGCGCGAACGACCGGCGGCGGACGCTGCGCCGCGTCCCGCGGAGATTCCTGCGGACAGCCCCGCGGACATACCCGGGGACGGCCTCGCGAAAATGCCTGCGGACAGCCCCGCGGAGAGCCGACGGGAAGCGGCGGCGGACGACGGCGTCCCGCGCCCCTCCGCCTGACGGCGGCACTCGCCCCCGCTGTCGCCGCGTTCTTCGGCCCACCGCGCCTCCAGCATGCGGATCGGATGTCAGCGCACCTCCAACCGCCACGACCACCGACCCGGCGAACCTCCGCGGTCACAGCACCGGCGCATTCGAGCGTCACGCCCCGAGCACTTCCCGAATTCGGTACGTGTTCATGCCGCTTCGTGCGCCCTGAGCAGCGAGGCGAGTTCCGGCACCTCTGCGCACTCCTTGAGACGCGCGAGCACAACACGAACGCGTTCCGCTGTCCGCTCGGACTTCACGTCGGAGGACTCCGCGACTGCTCAACGGGGGCTTCCGCGCAGAAGTTTGAGCGAGTGCTCAAATTCTCGTACCCTCCCAGTGGGGCCACATGAACAGGAGGGGATATGTCCGACACGAGTCGGGGCAAGGACGGAGAAGGCATACGCGCCGACGGGGCCGAGGTCCCCGTGCGCATGGGCGTCCTGCGCCTGCGCCTCCTGCTCCGAGGCATGGGATGCGGGGCACTCGCGGGCCTGGCTCTGGGCGCACTGATGGGCTCCTTCATGGCCACCTCTGGGCGCTTCTACGCCTTTCTCCTTCTCGGAGCCGGAGTGGGGCTGGCGGTCGGACTCGCCCTCGGCACTGTCGGCGGGATCGTTTTCGCTCTGCTGGCCGGGCCCCTGACGCGCAAGCCCACATGGGCGCCGCCGGTGGGAGCGGCAATAGGCCCCGCGGTGCTCACCTTCTTCTGGGCCATCGGCACGATGAAGCCGGCCCCCGTCGGCTTTCACGTGTTCTTCGCGGTGGCCGGTGCCTGCCTCGCGCCGCTCGTACTCCGCAAACGCCCCGACCCGTATCCCTTCGCATGAGAGACGCATCGTGAGTGACACCAAGCAGCGGCTCATCAATGCCGCGATCGAGACGCTGCGCACCCGGGGGATCACCGGAGTCTCGGCGCGGAACGTCGCGGCGGCGGCCGGCGTGAACCAGGCGCTCGTCTTCTACCACTTCGGCAGCATCGACCAGTTGCTGGCCGCCGCGTCCGCAACAGCCGCCGCCCGGCGCGTGGAAGCCTTTCGTGAACGGTTCGCGCAGGTGGATTCGCTCCGGGACCTTCTGGCCGCCGGCCGTGAACTGCACGCCGCGGAACGGGAGACCGGGGGAGTCGCCGTGCTGGCGCAGATGCTGGCGGGAGCGCAACACGACCCCGCCCTCTCGGCCGCCGCTTCCGCGGCCCTCGAACTGTGGGCCACCGAGATCGAGCAGGTCCTCGACCGGGTGCTGGGCGGGACCCCTCTCGCCGAGTTCACCGACATACCCGGTCTGGCGCGCGCGGTGTCCGCGGCGTTCGTCGGTATCGAACTCTATGAAGGCGCCGACCCGCAGGGCGCGGGTGCAGCTCTTGAGGCCCTCGACCGGCTCGGTGTTCTCCTCGAAGTCCTCGAGGGCCTGGGCCCCGTCGCCACCCGTGCGCTGCGTGCCAACCTCCGGCGCCGTTCGCGGTAGTCGTGCCGCGCCTCGCCGCCCGGCGGACTGCTCCACGCGGGGCGGGAGCGCCGAGACCGACGGCGGGACGTCGGCCGCCCGCCCGATCTGCTCCCGGCCGCCTGCCCGGTCTGCTCCTGCACGGCCGGTGTTCTTCTCCCGACCGCCCGGACTGGTGCCGGATGACTCCCGACCGCCCTACCGCTCCCCGCGTCGGGCTGAGCGCCGCAGCAAATCCTCAGGACCCGCCGGGAAATGGTGGAGACGGCGGCCCGCTTCCCTCATGGCCGTCAGCAGCTCGTAGCCTTCGGGGGCCGAGAGAATCCCGCGGGGCACGGCGATCCGTACGAGGTCCATCGTCTGGTACGCGGTGATGCCGCGCCGCACCGCGTAGCGGTACGCCTCACGGTCGTCGGTGATCCAGCGCGAGCCGTGGAACGCGTCCCACTGCTCGATGACGTGGCAGGTCTGTGCCTCACCGAGGTGCTGCAGCGGGCGGGCGCGGTGGCCGCCGAAGACCGCGCGCCGGAGGGTTTCCACCCGCCGTACGTCCGCGGCCCGCTCGATCTCCACGGGATCGCCGAGCCAGCCTCCGGTGAACACGCCGTCCAGGTCCGGCAGATGGCGTGCGGACCGCCGAGCCTCCAAGGCCACGGCCTCCGTCCACCGGCCCCGGCGGTCGAGGATCTTCTCGAGCGCGTCGAGCCTGCCCACCGCCGCGAAGTTGCACAGCACCGTGTTGTCCGGGAACCACCATGCCCTCATGGAGTGAAGACCGGCTCCCCGTCCTCAGCGAGCTCCGCCTCGGACCCTCCCTCGCTGCCGTTCGCGGAGAGCAGGATGCGCACGTCGTCCACGTCGCTGTCGAGGAGCGCCGCGAGGGGGCGCAGGGTGGTCTCCCCGGCCCGGTACGCGGTGAACAACCCGTTCACCAACCGCACCGGCGGCAATGGGGTGTTGGAGCCGGCGGCCTGTGCCATGCAGGCGTCGATCGCGCCGGCTCGCTCATGGCAGTCCGTGGTCGTCAGCCGCCGCAGTCGCCCGCGGCATGCGTCGTCGATGAGGCCGAGCGCGCGCAAGCGGGCGGCCATCGCGCTGGGGGAGACGCGGTAGCGGGTGACCAGCCGGGCGAACGCGTCCTCCCCGGGCGGCCCCGACACCTCCGCCCGCATGTCCTCCTCGGGCATGAGCAGGGCCGCGGCGAAGGCGTTCGCCCGGATCTCGTCCGGCTCGGCCGCGAGGCCCGGAGCCATCCCGCTCTCGGCGAGCAACTCCTGCGCGTCACCGGACAGTACGTGCGCCAGCTCATGGGCGAGGGTGAACCGCTGCCGCGTCCATACCGGGTGCGTGGCGACGACCGCCAGCCGGAAACCGTCGGCGTGCCAGGACAGTCCGTCCATGCCGCCCGGGAGCCGGGTGATGGCCACGTCCACGCCGAAGACGCGTGCCCAGACGGCGATGAGCTCGCCGGTGTCCAGATCGGGCAGGGGCGGAACGCCCGCGTCGCGCAGCGTGCGGAGCACGCGTTCTGCGAGCGCCGCGCCCTGTTCGTGCGGTGTGCCCTCCTCGGGAACCGCCGGCAGGGGCGCGAGTTCCGGTGCGCGGCCGAGGAGCGCCAGTACGTCGTACGCCGCGGTGTACCGCCCGGCCAGATCCTCCAGCTCGCGCAGATCGGGTGCGGGCACCACGGTCGTACGGGCAGCCGGTGCGGGGCGGGCGGGCGGACGACCGCCGAGGAGCCAGTCGACCGTGACGCCGCCCGCGTCGGCGATGAGCGCCAGTTCGAGCGAGGTGAACCGCCGCGCCCCGCTGAGCGACTTCGACAACTTGTCGCCGGTGATCCCGATGACCTCGGCGAAAGCCGCCTGGCTCGGAGCGACGCGACCGATGATCGCGCGGACCCGGTCCGCGAGGGTCTCGTCCATGCTTTCAGGCTAGGTGTCGCTTGCGATTATCGCAACGGGAGTCCGGTGAGCGGGTGGTGGCCCGCGTCCGCGGCGCCCGGCGCCGACCTCCGCGCGCCCCCGACCTCCGCACGCCGCCGGCCTCCGCCCGGCGACGACCCCGCATGCCGCCGACCCCCGCACGCCACCGATCTCCCCCGGTGGCGCCCCGGCTCCCGCTGCCGCGCACCGCCCTCTCACCGGTTCCGCGCCTCGTACGCACCCAGTTCCGCGACCAGTCGGCGGATGAACGACCGGGCCTCGTCGATCGCCTCGTCGGGCAGATCGGTGGCGACCGTGCGGTGCAACGCCGACGCCCGGGCCGTGATCCGGCCCAGGGTGGCGCGCCCGGCAGGCGTCAGGGTCAGCAGCGGGGAGCCGCGGTGGTCGGGGTTCGCGGTGTACTCGGCCTTCCCCAGCGCCACCAGGTCGTTGGCGACGCGCTGGACGTTCTGCCGGCTGACCCCGAGCCGGCGTGCCGCGCGCGGCACGGTGACCGGTTCCTCGGAGGCGACGCTCAGCGCCTGCCAGCGGGCCTGGGTGAGCCCCTCGGCCTGGGCCAGGGACTCTCCGACCCTCCGCAGCGCACCTGCCGCCTCGAAGATGTCGGCCACCAGGAGCGCCATCGCCTCGGGCTTCTCGTCGGGCTTCTCGTCGGGCATTCCGCCCCCCTTCTCTTTGACAACATGTTGTCTGTCTGTAAATCTGTTGTCAGTCTACTCGTCTGCAGTACGAAGGGAAGCGGAGAGCATGCCGAAGATCGACCTTTACCGGAACGTCCACATGGGCCAGCGGGCGCGCCTGTTCGCCCTCGCCGTCGACGTCGGGTCCGCCGACACCACCGACCCCGAACCCCTGAAGGCCGTGGTCGACCGCTGCCTGGCCATGACCCAGGAGCTGCGCGAGCACGCCGACCACGAGGACGCGTTCATCCACCCGCTGCTGCGCGACCGGGCGCCCGCAGCAGCCGGTGCCCTCGACGCCGAACACCTGCGGCTCGATGCCGCACTCGCCGAACTGGACGCCCACGCGGGAGCTCTGCCGGTCACTCCCGCAGCGGAGCGGACCGACGCCCAGCACCGCCTCTATCTCGCCCTCAACGAACTCATCAGCGCCTATCTGGCCCATCTGCACGCGGAGGAGACCGTCGCGATGCCCGCGCTGCGGAACTCCTGTGGCGACGACGAACTGGCCGCCGTCTTCCAGGCGTTCCTCACCTCCCGTACGCCCGACGAGCGCGCCCTGGACATGCGGCGGATGCTCTTCGCCCTGCCGCCCTCCGTACGCGCGGAGATCGCGCCCGGCGGGTAGACCGGCCTGCGAAGGACGGCGTGGGCGACGTGCGGGCGACGTGTGCGCGGCATGCGGGCGGCGACACCGTAGGGACGACACCGCCCGTCCAGCGCTCTGCGCGGGACGCCGTCAGCGCAGCAGCTTCCGGGGTTCGGAGCGGAACGTCGTGACCAGTGCCAGGCACAGCAGCGCGATCCCCACCCGCCCCGATGCCTGGAGCAGCGGACCGCGCAGCAGGATGAAGGCGTAACCCGCGATCAGCGGGATGACGATCGCCAGCACGTTCCCCGGCCGCGGATCCTCCAGCGTCCGCAGGGTGTAGCGGCGGTCGCCGCGGGCGCACAGATAGCCCAGCCCGAGGAAGCCGCCCGTCATGCCCACCGGGCCGAAGTCCAGCCAGAGTTCGGCCCACAGGGGCGAGGAGAGGTTGGTGTTGCTCATGCCCATCCACTGGCCCACCCGGACACCCGAATCCAGCGGTTTGCCGTGCCAGACCGACCGGGGCACGAAGAAGAACGTCGACGCGGCGAGCTGGCGGCCGTACGCGTGCCCGGCGCCGGAGTCGACGAAGGTGATGGTGTTGGCGAGCATCCCGACCTGGTCGTAGTCCTTGCGCACCAGCGGGTCCAGGACGGAGGAGGACTCCACGGGCCGGTGGCCCTCGTCGTCGTAGCGGAACCGGTCCATGAACGGGAACAGCAGCAGGGCGGCCACCACCCCCATGGCCAGCGCGGCCCGGTACATCACCGGACTCCGCGGAAAGGCAGTGAACAGGATCGCGAACATCACTGTCAGGAACCAGTAACGCGGGTTGGACACGGGGTTGTTGACCAGGAGGTTGATCCCCAGCAGCCCCGTCCACATCGCGATCACCGCGGGCCGTCGCCGCGCATGGCGGGAGGTGACCAGCCAGCGGGTGAGGAAGAGGAAGGCCAGCAGCGCGGGCACCGTCCCGAAGCCGCGCAGGAACGCCGAGCCGACCTGGGACTCGCCGCCCCCGCCGACCCCGCTGCTCTGGATCCCCTCGCTGATCTCCTGCCTGCTGCTGAAGAAGACCGCGGGGCCGCCCAGTTTGACCACGAACAGCGCGCTCGCCAAATACGCCAGCGCCACCAGCAGATACAGCCTGCGGCGGCTGACCGAGGCCGTCCGCCGGTTTCTGCGCGGGCGCAGGACGGGCCGGTGCCGGGCGAGGAGCACACCCACGTCGAACGCCACGCAACCGCAGAGTCCGAGCGACACCGCCAGCACCACGTCCCCGCGCGTCCCGACCACGGGTGTCGGCGTCTGGCCGAGAACGGCCTGCGCGAGCGGGGCCACGCCCATGGCCACGTACACGAACAGCCAGAACGAGCCCTGGATCAGCCGCCGTCGGGCGGTCAGGGTCATCGCGGCGAGCCGGGCGCCCGCGTAGCAGGTCAGGACGAGCTGCAGCCAGTACGCCTCGTCCCGGACGCCGGGACCGGGCTGTACGGCGACGAGGACCGGAAGGAAGAAGACCAGACCGAGCACCAGGGGCACGGCCAGCGCGCGCGAGAGCACGGCACGCGGCGATACCGGCGGCACCTCCAGCCGTGCGGCCCCGGCATCCGGAGTCTCCGGGCCCTCGTGACCGTCCGGGCCCTGCGGCCCCGTGCCGGACTCCGGCGCGGCGGTTCCGCGCTCGCCCCCGTCTCTGCCCGGCTCCGTACTCCGTACGCCGACCGCCATGGCCCCCCACCTCGTTCCCCCCGAAGCCCCCCGGCCCCCGATGCAGTCTAAGGAGGGCGAACCACTATCGAACGGCATATCGGAGGATCCGCCCTCACCACCGCGTTCCGCCGATACGCTGACCCGACGATGCTGGGGAGCATCGGGGGGAGGACATTTCGTGAAGGTTCTGCATGTCGTCACGCTGCACACGCCCACCAACGACTTCGGGGGGCCCACGCGCGTCGCCCTGAACCTCTCCAAGGGCCTGCGGGCCCGCGGAGTGGACGCGCGGATCGCCACGCTGGGCGACGGGTTCGACGGGCCGCTGCCCGACACCGTCGAGGGGGTCCCGTCGTACGTGTTCCAGGCACGGCACGTACTGCCGCGGTTCGAGGTCAGCGGCATCACCTCGCCCGCGCTGCTCGCGCGCGCACGGCGCCTGGTGACGGCGGCCGACGTGGTGCACGTCCACCTGATGCGCGATCTGATCACGCTGCCGTTCGCGCTCATGGCGCTGCAGTGCGGGCGCCCCCTCGTCCTGCAGACCCACGGCATGATCGACCCGACCGAGAAGCGCGCCGCGAAGGTGGTGGACGCGCTCGGGCTCCGCCGGGTGCTGCGCCGGGCCGACACGACCCTGTACCTCACCGAGATGGAGCGCGAGGGCGTCGAGGCCGTCATCGCGCCGGAACGGCTGCGCGGCAGCCACCGGCTCGTCAACGGCGTCCAACTCCAGGAGCGCAGGCCCGCGTTCGACGGCGACCGCCCGCCGACCGTGCTCTACTGCGCCCGCGTCCAGGCCCGCAAGCGGCCCGAGGACTTCATCTCGGCGATCCCGACCGTCCTGGCCAAGTACCCGGAGGCCCGCTTCGTGCTCGCCGGCCCCGACACGGGCGCGCTGGCCGCCCCCATGCTGGAGCTCGCCCGCAGCCTGGGCGTCGCCCACGCCGTCGACTACGTGGGCGCGCTGGGTCACGCCGAGGTGCTGGAACAGCTGCGCCGCTCGGACGTGTACGTCCTGCCGTCCGTCGTCGAGCCGTTCGCCGTGTCCGTACTGGAGGCCATGTCGGTCGGTGTGCCCGTCGTCGTCACGAAGACCGGCGGGCTGTCCCCGGACGTCGAAGAGGCCGGCGCGGGCCGGGTGGTGGCCTCGCGGCCGGACGCCGACAACGGCCCGCTCGTCGGCCAGGCCATCCTCGAACTGCTGGACCCGGCCGCGTGCGAGGAGGCCTCGGACGCGGCTTGGCGGCTGATCCGCGACCGGTTCTCCATCGAGAAGGTCGTCGACACCCTCCAGGACGTCTACGAGGGCGTCATCGGAAACCGTTGACGCACCACGGCACGACGGCATGACGGCACGACGGCATGACGGCATGACGGCACCACCGCATCACCGCATCAGCGCCCGAACGCACCGAAGCGGCCCGCCTCCCCTCGGCAAGGGGAGTCGGGCCGCTTCGGTCGCCGCGGGGGAGGGCCTAGCCCGTCTCCCGCGCCTTCAGAGCGATCTGCCAGCGGTAGAACGACATGGCCAGCGCGTAGTCGAGACCGGCGCGCCCGTCCAGGAAGCCCCGCTTGTAGACGTAGGCGTACGCGAAGGACACCAGCGGCTTGAACGGTGCCTTGTGGAAGAGCTGCCCCTGGCGCGTCTTGGCCTTCCGGATCTCCTCCTTCACCTCCGGATGGTGCTCCAGCCACGCCTCCCAGTCCGAGTAGCGGTTGTGCCGCTCGAACCAGGTGCGCACCGGGTCCAGATCCTCGTGCTCGATCGGGGAGGTCAGCCGCCACACCGACTCGGCCACCGGCTGGTAGTGCCCCTCCTGCTCACCCATGCCCGGCGCGTCCAGGTCCCCGAGGGCGGGGAAGTGGCAGCGCCTGCGGTCCAGCAGGGCCCGCTTGACGATCGTGTAGCCGTGTCGCAGGCGCTTACCCGCGAACCAGTAGCCCAGCGGGATGTCGAACGCGGCGACCTTCAGGGGCCGGGAGAAGACGTACCGCAGCTCCTCCAGCAGCTCCGGGCTGGGCGTCTCGTCGCCGTCCAGGAAGAGCAGCCAGGGGGTGTCCGGATGGACGTGGTCCAGGCACCACTGCTTCTTCTTCGGGTAGCGGCCGTCCCACTCGTACTCGACGATCTCGGCGCCCAGTTCGGCCGCGATCTTGCACGTGTCGTCCGTGCTCGCCGAGTCGACCACGACGACGGCCTCGACATGGTCGATGACCGACGAGACGGTCCTCGCGATGTTCTCCGCCTCGTTCTTCGTCGGGATCGCCACGACGATCGGGAGTCGGCCCTCGACCCTCTCCGCGGCGCGCGGTCTGCTCCGGCTCAACCGCTGCTTCCCTTCTTCGCGGCCTCCAGCAGCGGCCGCTGCTGCGGGCACAGGTGGGTGATGGCGGACTCGGCGTTCGCGATCTCACCGGTGCGGATCGCGCTGATCGCCGCCTTGCGGTCGTGCTCCGCGGTACGGGTGATCCGCTGGCAGGTCTCCTGGCCCACCTGCAGGATGGCCGCGGGGTCCGTGCCCTTGGGCACCCGGTCGGACAGGTACTGCTTCTCCTTCTTGGTGAAGGACCCGGTGACCGGGGTCAGTTCGTCCTTGGGCACTTTGGGGCCGGGCGGCGTCCGGTCGGCCTTCTTCGCGGGGGACTTCCCGCCCTCGGAGTCCTCGCCGGCGTCATCGGCGGGTGACGCGGTCGCCCGCGCCCCGGCCGAGGTGTCCTGCTTCTTCTGTCCGCCGGAGTCGCTGCTGCATCCGGCCAGCAGCGTCGCCGCCGCCGCGAGTGCGGCGGCGGCGACGGCAGCCCGGGAACGGCTCTTCACGGGCGCGTCCTCAGGTTGTGGTGCGCGGTGATCTGCGAGCCGGACAGCACGCTCGGGTAGATCGCGGTCTCGTCGATCTGCCCGGCGAAGTAGTCGCTCGTCGGGGTGGACGGCCACGAGGAGTTGAGCGCGTCGCCGCCCACGTGCCAGTAGCCCTCGTAGTCGGCGCTGCCGGTCACCAGCAGGTTGCTGGCACGGAGCGCCCCGTCCACGTACAGCCGCATCCCGCTGGAGCCCTGGGTGGCGACGACGTGGTGCCACTTGCCGTCGTTCAGGCCGGAGCCGGTGTTGATGGTGCGGGCGAAGCTGCTCGTGACGCCGAAGACGATCCGGCCGTCATTGGTCATGTAGAGGTGCTTGTCGTAGGTGGAGCTGGCCTCCTGGGTGCGGTTGCCGAAGCCGACGAGCTTGCCGCCCTGCGTCGTGGTCGTCTTGAACCAGGTCTCGATCGTGTACGAGGCGGGCCGGCTGTGCTTCCGGTCGCTGTAGGTGTACTCGTCGATGCCGTTGAAGCCGACCGCCGTGCTGCCGCCCGGCACCGCGGCCGGAGCCGCCCGGTACGACGGCGCGTTGCGGTGCACACCGCTGTTGTTCGTGCCCGATTCGTCGGCCGCGAACTGGCCGCCGGCCTCGTCATATCGCCAGTACAGAGTCGCCCCGTCGGCCTTCACCCGCTCCGGGTACGCCTCCGCGGCCGCGGGCACCGTCACGGTCTGCGTGGCCGACTTGGCGCTGGTGTTGGTGCCGTCGCTCGCCGTGATCCGGTAGGTGTACGTCGAGCCCGGCGTCACGTCCGTGTCGGTGAAGGTGAGCTGCGGGCGCACCCAGGGCAGGGACGAGTCGGTGACGGTGTGGATCGGCGTCGCCGACCCGTTCCGGTAGACGCGGTACGTCAGCTTGCTGTCGTCCAGGTCCAGGCTGGACTGCCAGCGCACGTTCACCTGACCCGGCTTGGTGCTGGAGGCGTTGACCAGCGGCACCGACGGTGCACCGGTGTCCGGGGCGCTCGCGAAGCGCGTCAGGCCCTGCTGCCCGGAGCCGTTGACGGTGGTGAACTCGCCGCCCACCCACAGGTAGTCGGTCCCGCCCTTGGAGGCCGTGGCCATCACGCGCGGCCCGATCTGCTCGCCGAGCCCGTCGTTGGTGTCCGGGAACCAGCCCAGCAGCTTCGGGTCGTCGACCGACTCCGCCAGCAGATGCTTGCGGCGCTGGTTGGGGAACTCGCCCATGCTGCTGCAGTCGTGGGCGTGCGAACCGGAGTACAGCACGCTCTTGTGGACCTCGACCGCCTGGGTGGCGCCCAGGCAGGTGTCCCGCCAGCGCTGGTTGAGGTCGCTCAGGTTCAGGGCGATACGGCCGTCGAAGACGCCGCCGCCCGTGCCCTCGTTGCCGGTGTAGAAGCCGTTCGCGTCGGTGGTGATGTCCTTGACCACCGAGGAGGTCGGGATGAAGCCGCCTCCGTACGCCTTGACCAGCGCACCGGTGGTGGAGTTGGCCACCGCCAGCGCGTGCGAGTTCGTGCCGTTGACGGTGAAGAAGTCACCGCCCAGCAGCACCTTGCCGCCGTCCGGCGTGACCTCCACGGCGCGGCCCGGCTCGTCGGCGTCGGCCTTCCACGGCAGCAGGTCGCCGCCGGTGTTGACCGCCCCGAAGTACCGCCGGCTCTGGCCCTCCAGCGTGGTGAAGTCCCCCCCGAGGTAGACGGTGTTGTCGGTGGCGGCCAGGGCACGCACGGTCGCGCTCGCGGCCACCTTGAACGACGGCTTCGGCGCGCAGCTCGCGATGTCGATCGCGGCCACGTTGCTCATGCCCACGCCGTTGACCGCGCCGAACTGGCCGCCCGCGTACAGCGTCTTGCCGTCGGGCGAGACGACGAGAGCACGGACCGTCGCCGTGCCCGAGCCGATGGTGAACGACAGCTTGCAGGACGTCGGCGCGCCGGTCGCCGCGTCCAGCGCAACGAAGTTGACTGCCTGCTTCTCACCGGTGCCCGCCGGGGCGTCCGGCGGCCTGACGGACGAGAACGTGCCGCCGGCGAAGACGACTCCGCCGGCTTCCGCCATCGCCCAGACGATGCCGTTCGTCTGCCAGGTCGGCAGATCGTCGGCCGTGATTCCCACCGGCGGGGTGACCGCCGCCACCGTCCGTGCCGACATCACCCCCACCCCGACGAGAGATGCGGCTGCCATCGACAGAACAGCCGAGTAAACCCCCACCTTGCGCATGTGCCCCCCTGGCCCCTGCGGTGTTTCCCGGCGGCCGTGGCGGCCGCCTTGTGGACGGCAGGTTAGGCCGCCGTTCAACCTTCTGTGGCCGTCTTGGCCAAAAAGGTGCCTGTACTTTGCGAGTTGGTGTGTCATCGATCGATACGAACGGCTGTACCGGACAACTCCGCATCAAGACGTGACACATCCGCATCAACCATGATGCGTGCCAGCTCCGGCCACTTGACCTCGGGCTTCCAGCTCAGCAGGGACTCCGCCTTGGAGGCGTCCCCGATGAGGGCGTCGACCTCGCTGGGGCGCTCGTACTTGGGATCGAAGCGCACATATTTGGCCCAATCGAGATCCGCCGCGGCGAAGGCCGTCTCCAGGAAGTCCCGGACGCTGCCCGCCTCGCCCGTCGCCACCACGTAGTCGTCCGGCTCGTCGCGCTGCAGCATCAGCCACATCGCCTCGACGTACTCCGGGGCGTAGCCCCAGTCCCGTACGGCGTCGAGGTTGCCGAGGTAGAGCCGGTCCTGCAGGCCCGCCTTGATGCGGGCGACGGCGCGGGTGATCTTGCGGGTCACAAAGGTCTCGCCGCGCCGCGGGGACTCGTGGTTGAAGAGGATGCCGTTGACCGCGAAGAGGCCGTACGCCTCCCGGTAGTTCACGGTCGTCCAGTAGCCGAAGACCTTGGCGCAGCCGTACGGGCTCCGCGGGTGGAACGGGGTCCCCTCGTTCTGCGGGGGCGGGGTCGCCCCGAACATCTCCGAGGACGACGCCTGGTAGATACGGGTGTCGATGCCGCTCGCCCGGATCGCCTCCAGCAGCCGCAGGGAGCCCATACCGGTCACGTCACCGGTGTAGAGCGGGGCGTCGAAGGAGACCCGGACGTGCGACTGTGCGCCCAGGTTGTACACCTCGTCGGGCTTGAGGTCGCGGAGCAGGTTCACCAGGGCCACTCCGTCGGACAGGTCGGCGTGGTGCAGGACCAGTCTTCGGTCGGGCTCCTGCGGGCCCTGGTAGATGTGATCGAGCCGTTCGGTGTTGAAGGTGGAGGACCGGCGCAGCAGACCGTGCACGGTGTAGCCCTTCGACAGCAGCAGCTCGGCGAGATACGAGCCGTCCTGGCCCGTGATCCCCGTGATCAGCGCGGTCTTCTGCATGGTGTGGGTTCCCCCCTGTCGGTGCGGGCCAACCGGCCCTGTTTCCTTGGGAATTGCTGCGGATTCTCACGAATCATGAAATTCGCCCCATGACGGGCGATGCCCCCTGGCAGAATCCGTTGCATGACTGCCGAGACTCCTCCGGGGGACGGCCGGCTGCTGCCGGACCGGGCCCGGATATTCGTGGCGGGCCACCGTGGCCTGGTCGGATCCGCCATCACCCGCCGCCTCAGATCCGACGGACACGAGGTGATCACCCGCAGTCGGGCCGAGCTCGATCTGCTCGACGCGGCCCGGACGGAGACCTTCCTGAAGGACGTCCGTCCGGACGCCGTCGTCATGGCTGCCGCCAGGGTCGGCGGCATCATGGCCAACAGCACCTACCCGGTTCAGTTCGTCGAGGGCAACCTGCGCCTCCAGCTCAGCGTGATCGCGGGGTCGCACGCCGCGGGCGTCGGCCGGCTGCTCTTCCTCGGCTCCTCCTGCATCTATCCCAAGCTGGCGCCCCAGCCCATCCGCGAGGAGGCGCTGCTGACCGGCCCCCTGGAGCCGACCAACGAGCCCTACGCCATCGCCAAGATCGCGGGCGTCGTCCAGGTGCAGTCCTACCGGCGGCAGTACGGCGCCTCGTACATCTCCGCGATGCCCACCAATCTCTACGGGCCCGGCGACAACTTCGACCTCGAGACCTCGCACGTCCTGCCCGCGCTCATCCGCCGCTTCCACGAGGCGAAGCGGGACGGGGCGGAGGAGGTGGTGCTGTGGGGCAGCGGCACCCCGCGCCGCGAGTTCCTGCACGTGGACGATCTGGCCGCCGCCTGCGCGCTGCTGCTGCGCGCCTACGACGGCGACGAGCCCGTCAACGTCGGCTGCGGCGAGGACCTCACGATCCGCGAACTGGCCGAGACCGTGCGCGAGGTCACCGGCTACACGGGCCGCATCGCCTTCGACACGACCAAGCCGGACGGCACCCCGCGCAAGCTGCTGGACATCGCGCGCATGGCGTCCCTCGGCTGGAAGCCGGCGATCGCGCTGCGCGACGGGATCGCCGCGGTCTACGCCGACTGGCAGGCGCAGACCGCCGGCTGACGGCGAGGGCCGGACGGCCCCAACTCCGGAGCGGGCGGGTGCGGCCGGGCGGCCGGCGGGTGCGGCGGCGGCGCTGGAGCGGACGCCTGCGACGCCTGTGACGACCGCGACGCCGGCGGCCGCGGCCGCCGGCTGTCGAGCCGGTAGCCCCGCCCGCCGGGGCGGAGTTCGCAGCGTGCGGCCTCTCCGTCCAGGCGGGCCGGAGTCGGCAGTCGCGGCGCCTGTGACGCCCGTGCGGACGACCGCCGCGCCGGAGCTGACCGCCGCGACATCGGAGCTGACCGCCGCGACACCGGAGCCGACTGTCGCGATGCCGGACCCGAGGGCCGCGGTGCGCGAGTGGACGCGCGCGACGCCGGTGCGGGGCGCGCAGCCGGGCACGGCCGGGACAATTCGTGCCGAACCGCCGTGCCAGGGCCCGCCGTTGCGACGGCGTGGCGCGGCCGTGGTGCTGCGCGACGGCCCACCGGCGTGCCATGGCCGGTGGCAGGCACGTGCGGTGGCCCTGATGTCGTCGCCGACGTCGTCGATCCGGGGCGGGCGCCCGTCGGCGCGCCACGGCTGGTGGTCGGCAGGCGCCGCCGAACCGCCGGGCGGCGAACCGCCGGGCGCCGAACTGCCGGGCGGCGACCCGCCGCCGCGGCGGGCGTGTTCCACCCGCCGCAGCAGTGAGGCGCCGGCCGGTGCGACCCGGACGCGACCGTCCCGCGGCAGCCCGCTCGGGGTGCCGGGTCGGGGCGTGGCCACCTCAGTAGGCTCCGCGGCCGTCGACGACCGCCCGGAACGTACGGGCTATGACATCGAGATCGCCGCCGATGGACCAGTTGTCCGCGTACCGCAGATCCAGCGCGACGGTCTCGTCCCAGGACAGATCCGAGCGGCCGCTGATCTGCCACAACCCGGTCAGCCCCGGCTTCACCGTCAGCCGCCGCGCCGCCACCTCGTCGTACTGCGCCACCTCGTCGGGCAGCGGCGGGCGGGGCCCGACCAGCGACATCTCGCCGCGCAACACATTCACGAGCTGGGGCAGTTCGTCCAGCGAGCTGCGCCGCAGCAAGCGACCGATGCGCGTGACCCGAGGGTCGCGCCGCATCTTGAACAGCGGCCCGTCCTGCTCGTTGGCCGTCGTCAGCTCCGCGCGGCGCTGCTCGGCATCCGCGACCATCGTGCGGAACTTCCACATGGTGAACGGGGCGCCGTCGAGCCCGATCCGGGTCTGCCGGTGCAGTACGGGACCGGCCGAGTCGAGCCGGATGGCGAGCGCCAGCAGCGCGTAGAGCGGGGCGAGCAGCAGCATGCCCAGCGCGGCCCCCGCCCGGTCGAGCGCCGACTTCGCCACGAGATGCGGGCCGCGCCGTGTGGGCGCCGCGACGTGCAGCAGCGACAGACCCGCGACGGTCGCGGTCTGGATGCGCCGCATCGCCACATCCGTCAGACCGGCCGAGATGGCCAGCGGCAGCCCGGCGTCGTGCAGTGCCCAGGACAGCCGCCGCAGCCGCTCGCCGCTGAGCTGCGGCCCCGGGGCCACCAGCACCAGTTCCGCGCCCAGTTGCTCGGTCGCGGCCAGGACCGGGATCCAGTCCTCGTCATGCGCGGAGGGCGGCGCGGAGCCGAGCCGCGCGAGCGCGGGCACCCCGGACGTCAGCAGCCCCTCGCCGACGGGCACGACGCCGACGACGACATAGGCGTGGTCGGTCCGGGCCGCCAAGTGCTCGACGACATCGTCCGCCGCCCCCGGCTCGCCGATCACCAGCACGCGGTGCACGGCTTGCGCCTCGCGCCGCAGCGCCGTCAGATGGCGGTGCGTCGCCTTGCGGCAGGCGACCGTCGCCGGCAGCGTCGCCGACAGGGCGAGCAGGGCCAGTGCCGGCTCGGAGCTCTCCCCGACGGCCACCCGGGCGACCGCGAGGACCCCGAGCAGCGTCAGCCAGTCGCGGAACACGGTGAGAACGCCGCGCGACTCGCCCAGCGCCTGGGCGGTGTAACGGCGGTGCGATGCCCGTACGCACAGCCAGACGGCCGTGGCGACGAGCGCGGCCAGCAGCGGGTGCGGCTGGCGTGTGACATCGAAAAGGACGAGGACGGGCACGCAGATGCCCAGCACGTCCGTGGCGAGCGCGACCGGCAGATACCACCGCGCTTTGTCACGGCGCCCGACCCCCGGCGGAGCACTCTGCTCCGCCGTTACGGGTCTGAGGCCCCCCGCCCCCGATCCGGAATAGGACATACCCATACGCCGCATGGACCCCCCTGGCACCTCGCGACCGAGAAAGCGCACCGATCACTTCCCCAAGTGACCACCGGTACGCAAGTTCCTGTGACGGTATGGCAATCGGCAGGGCGTCCGCCGGGGTTTGCCGGTTTTTGCCGCGTGATATTCCACCGGTTCACCTGGAAAGACGGCTGATTCGGGTTCCTTGTTACGGGCCGACGCCGTCTGCTAACGCAGCGGCAGGACAATGGGGGCTCCGGTGCGCGGATGCGGCAGCACTTCGACCGGCTGCCGGTAGACCCGGCTCAGCGGTTCGGCGCGGAACACCTCGGCGGGCGGGCCGTCCGCGGCGATGCGTCCGCCGTCCAGAACGACGGCACGGTCCGCGTACGCCGCGGCGAGCCCGAGATCGTGCAGCACGACGACCACCGCGTCACCGGCTGCCGCCCGCTCCCGGCACAGGCGCAGCACCAGTTCCTGGTGGCGCAGGTCCAGGGCGGCCGTCGGCTCGTCGAGCAGGAGCAGCGGGGCCCGCTGGGCGAGGGTGCGGGCCAGCGCGACCCGGGCTCTCTCGCCTCCGGAAAGGGCCGAAAACAGACGGGGCGCGAACTCCGTGACGTGCGCCGCGTCGAGCGCCTCCCGCACCGCGGCCTCGTCCTGGTCCTCGGCGGGTGTCCCGGCCCACGGCGCACGGCCCATCGCCACGACCTCCCGGACGGTGAACGGGAAGGCGAGCGTGGCGGCCTGCGGCAGTACGGCCCTGTACAGGGCGAGTTCGGAGGCGCTCCACGCCTGCGCCGGGCGCCCCGCGATCCACACCTCGCCCTCTCCGGGCGGGACATCGGCGGCGAGCGCCGCCAGCAGGGTGGACTTCCCTGCGCCGTTGGGACCGACGAGCGTAAGGACCTGCCCGGAGACGACGTCCAGGTCCACCCCGTCCAGGACGGTACGGCCGCCCAGCCCGGCCCGCAGGCCGCGGGCACGGGCAAGCACCGTGCCGGCGGGCACGGGCGCCGGCAGCGGCCGCGCCCTGCGCCGCCCCGACGGAAACCCGGTGAGACCACGCGGAAGCCTCACGCCCAACCCCCTTGCCTTCTGCGGGTTCTGCGCAGCAGCACAAAGAAGAAGGGGCTGCCGAGGAGCGCCGTGAGCACCCCGAGCGGCAGCTCGGCGGGCTGGGCGACCGTACGCGCGGCCAGGTCCGCCGCCACCAGGGTCACCGCACCGCCCAGTGCGCTTCCGGGCACCAGAAAGCGGTGACCGGGCCCGGCGGCCATCCGCAGCAGATGCGGAACGAGCAGCCCCACGAAGGAGATGATCCCTGCGACCGCCACCGCCGCGGCCGTGAGCAGGGCGACGACGAGGACGAGAACGAGGCGCAAGCGCTCGACGTCCACGCCCAGATGCCGGGCCTGCCGCTCGCCGAGCGCCAGCAGGTCGAGCCTGCGCGCGTACAGCGGGGCGAGGACCAGTCCTGCGATCGCACACGGCAGTACGGCCAGCACCCTGGGCCAGGTCGCCTGGGCGAGAGAACCGAGCTGCCAGAAGGTGATCTGGGTGATCTGGGCGTCGTCGGCCACGAACACGAACAGACCGATGAGCGCGCCCGCGAAGGCGTTCACCGCGATGCCGGTGAGGATGAGCGTGACGACCTCCGTCCTGCCGCCCGAACGGGACAGCCCGTAGACGAGGAGCACGGTGAAGAGCCCGGAGGCGAACGCGCAGGCGATCACTGTCCAGTTGCCGAGGAAGCCGAGCCCGAGTGCGATGCACGCGACGGCTCCGACGGCCGCCCCGGCCGAGATGCCGATGACACCCGGCTCCGCGAGGGGATTGCCGAACACCCCCTGCATCAGGGCCCCGGCACATCCGAGGGAGGCCCCGATGAGCAGCGCGAGACAGACGCGCGGCAGCCGTACGTTCCACAGCACGCTCTCCGCGACCCGGTCCAGCGGGTCACCGCCGAGTCCGGCACGGTGCAGCACGGATCCGATCACGTCCGGCAGCGGGATCTCGTACGCGCCCACGCCCGTCGCCAGCAGCGAGAGGAGAAGCAGGGCGCCCGTGAGAAGGCCGGTGAGGAGGGGAGCGGCCCGGCGGGGTGAACGGGCGGCGTCGGGGACCTCGTTCGAAGGCGATCCGACGCCGAAGACTTCGACGGCCGGTGCTTCGGATGCTTCGGCGACGCCTTCGCGCGCGTCAGGTCCGCCTCTGCCGGGTTCCTCGGTGGAGCCACCGGGTTTCTCGGCCGCGGCGGGCCTCGCGGGTCCGTCGTGAGTGGCGGGTCCTCCGGTGGGGTTCCCGCGGGCGGGTCTGTTCCCTGTGGCCCTCACTTCGACGTCCTGTGCAGCCTGCGGGCGAGGGTGGTGAGCACCTGGTCCGTCCGGGGGCCGTAGGTGAGGAGGACGCCGTCGTCGACGGAGACGACCCGGCGGTCCCGGCCCGCCGGAGTCTGTGCGACGCCGGGGATCTTCAGCAGTCCGTCGACTCCGCCCACGGACTGAAGCCCCTTCGTCATGACGAGGATCGCGTCGGGTGCGGCGGTCGCCAGGGCTTCGCTGGTGATCGGCGTGAAGTCCTTCTTCAGCCCCGACTCCTTGCCCGCGTCGACGGCGCCGGCCGCCTCCAGCAGTGAACTCGCCCCGGAGTCCCGCCCGCCGAGCAGATAGACGGATGCCGAGCCGCGCAGATACAGGAACGCGACGCGGGGCTTCCGCCCGCCGTCCGTGGCCCGGGCCTCCCGACCGGCGGCCGCGATGCGCCGGTCGGTGCGCTTCCGCAGGGCTTTCCCCGCCGCGGGTACGCCCAGCGCGGAGGCCACGGCGTCGATGCGAGGGCCCACGTCCTCCAGCGATGCGGCCGGGGGCAGGACGACCACGGGAACGTGCGCGTCACGGATCTGGTCGAGGGCCTCGGCCGGTCCTGTGGAGGTGTCGGCCAGAACGAGATCGGGATGCAGCGAGAGCACACTCTCCGCCGACACGTCGTGGGCGCGGGTGACCACCGGAAGTTTCGCCGCCTGCTGGAAGGTGGTGGTGATGTCGCGTGCGACGACGTTGCGTCCGAGGCCGAGAGTGAAGACGATCTCGGAGAGCGATCCGGTCAGCGCCACGATCCTGCCGGCCGAACGGACGGTCACCTTGCGCCCGTCCGCCGATGTCACGGTCGCGGGCAGCCGCGGTTCCGGCGTGGTCCCCAGCGGCTCGACGCGGTCGGCGGACCGGTCGCCGATGGGGTCGCCGCCGGGCGCAGCGCCGTCCGTGGAGCCGCCGCATCCCGTGAGGGCGAGCATCAGGGCGAGCGTCACGCAGAGGGCGGGAACCATGCCCGGCCACCGGAAGCCCGCTTCGGACGAGACGCTGCGGCTGCCGGGGAGCGAGCCGCTGGCCGGTGTACTCCAGGTGGGCCGGGCCGGTGGCGGGCCTCCGGCCCGCCGGGACCGCAACTGCACTGCTGCCACTTCCCGTTGCACCACGTTGCCCCACCTTCCGCGTCAGCGGTCTACCGGCTGGATCCGCCGTAGTTTAGGTTAGGCTTACCTTATTCTCCAGGCGGAGGGGACTCCCGATGCTGCCGTCCGGACCTGCCCGCACGCTTGCCGCGGTGCTCCTCCTGTCCTTGGCGGGCATCACCCTCCTTCCCGCGCAAGCGGCACGCGCCGAGGACCGTACGGTCGCGGGTGGTCGCCTGGACTGGGGCATCAAGTCCTCGTTCCAGAGGTATGTCACGGGGCCCATCGCGCAAGGGCGTTGGAGCCTTATGGGCGGGGCGGCCACCGTCGGCGACAGCGGCTTCCGCTTCCACTCGGCCGCGGGCCGCTACGACCCGGACACCGGAGCCTTCCGCGCGCGCTACTCCGGCGGCGTGCACTTCACCGGTCACCGGCAGAAGGACGGCACCCACCGGCTCGACCTCACCATCAGCCGTCCCACCGTCCGCATCTCGGGCGGCAGCGGCACCCTCTACGCCGACATGACCAGCAGGGCCCGGGACACCGGCGCGTTCACCACGGCGGGCCAGGTGCCGCTGGCCACGCTGGACCTGTCCGGTGTGAGCATGCGCGGAGGCGGCTCCACCGTCGTCCTCGGAAACCTTCCGGCGACCCTCACCGCTCAGGGCGCCAAGGCCTTCGCGGGCTACTACACGGCCGGTACCCCGCTCGACCCCGTGAGCCTGTCCGCGGATGTCACCGCATCAGGACGGACCACCCCCGACGCCTCGTCCACCGACGGCGGGAAGAAGGAGGACCGGCAGCAGAAGCCCGCGTCGCACGGGGAGTTCCGGGACGCCGCGGTCGACTGGGGCGTACGCCGCACCTGGCGCGAGTACGTCACCGGCTCCGTCGCGCAGGGGGCCTGGAAAGTCTCGGACGGCGCGCGGGACGGTGGCGCACTGTTCCGGTTCCCGGCGGGCCATGGCTCGTACGACCGGAAGAAGGCGACGCTCGACGCCCGCTTCGCGGGACGGATCCGGTTCACCGGACGGCACGGCCTCGACCTGACGCTGAGTGCGGTCCAGGTGAAGGTCCGGGGCCGCGAAGGCGCACTGAGGGCGGACGTCAGGACCCCCCGGCTCCGGGAACGCAACGTCCCCCTGGCCGAGTTCGCCGTGGACCCGCTCCGGCCGGAGGACGGCCTGATCACGGTCAGCGAGGCTCCGGCGAAGCTCACCGCGGAGGGCGCCCGGGTGTTCGGAGGCGTCTACCGTGCGGGCACTGCCATGGATCCCGTCTCGCTCGCCGTCCCCCTCGACGCGGACGCCGAACTGCCGCCGCTGCCCGACCTCGGCGACGATGCCGGTACGCAGACCGAGGGCCGCGCGCAGAACGGTGGCGGGAGCGGGCAGGAGAGCACGGAGCCCCGCCGTGCCGCATCGTCCTCGGACACGTCCCTCCTTGTCCCGGTGACAGTCGGCGCCGGCGTCGCGTGCATCGTGGCCGCGGCCGGAGTGGTGGCCGTACGGAGGAAGCGTTCCGCCACCGTCGCGGCCGCCTCTGCTCCCGCATCCACGGGGGACGGCGGCAGGGCCGGGGAGGAGCCGAGCCCCAACGCCCCGCCAGGCGACTCCGGTTCGGCCGTGGGTACGGGCGGCGCGTCAGGTTCGGCCGAAGGCCCGGGCGGCGCGTCAGGTTCGGCCGAGGGCTCGCGCGGTGACGACCGTTCCGCCGGGTCCGGCCCCCTCGTGGACCCGCCCGGCGAGCGGTGACCCTTCCCGGGACCCACCACTGTCCCGTCCCGAACGGTCGCCGTGGTGACCCGCTGCCCGGGACCCACCGCTGCCACCAACCGCTGCCTCACCCCGAACGGTCGCTGTTCGTCCGCGACCGGTCATCTGCCGGCACGCCGGCAGCAGTTCGACGCCGTACTCCGACTCCCCGGACGACCATGAGGAGAACACCCGATGTCCCCGAACACCTCCCCGTCCCCGGCTGCTGCGGCCCCGGGCGGCAGATCATCCCGCAGGCTTGCGGCGGCCGTCGCCGCAGCCGCCGCCGTGGGCGCCGTGGCACTGAGCCTGCCCGCCATCGCCTTCGCGGACGACGGCATGCGGCAGCCCGCCTCTCAGAAGCTGGAGTTGAAGGACGGCACCCTTGAATGGGGCGTGAAGGAGTCGTTCCGCCGTTATGTGACCGGGATGGCCCACGGCACGATCGAAGTCGCGGACGGCGCGCAGCAGGCGGCGGACAACGGTTTCTTCACCTTCACGAACGGCACGGGGACGTACGACACCTCGACGCACGCCGTCTCCACGGCGTTCGAGGGAAGCGTCCGCTTCCGCTCCACCCTCCACGGCTTCGATATCGAGCTGGCCGGCCTCCAGGTGGAGACGGAGGGCCGGGCGGGCACGATCACGGCGGACGTCACCGCGCAGGGTACGACCGACGACGACGTGGAACTCGCCACCCTGGACCTGTCGGAGGTGCGGCCCGGCCAGGGGGAGGGCGGCGCGATGACGTTCGCCGGCATACCCGTAGAGCTGACCGCCGAGGGCGCCAAGGCCTTCAACGGCATGTACCAGGAGGGCCAGGCACTCGACCCCGCCACCCTGACCGTGAAGCCCGTGCAGGCGCCCGGCCCGGGGCCTTCGTCGCCGGCCACACCCTCCGCCTCGTCATCGGGTGAGCCGTCCGGTCATCCGACGGCTCAGCCCACGACCACCACGGCTCCCTCCACCTCGCCCTCGGGCTCCTCCGGCGGCGAACGGCCCGCCCCCTCCGGGGAGATCGCGGACGGCAACCTCGACTGGGGCGTGAAGAAGTCCTTCCGCGACTACGTCACCGGGCCCATCGGAGGCGGCACGGTCCAACTCTCCGCCGGCGCCGCGA
Organism: Streptomyces sp. NPDC048639; assembly: GCF_043199075.1. NCBI lineage: Bacteria > Bacillati > Actinomycetota > Actinomycetes > Kitasatosporales > Streptomycetaceae > Streptomyces > Streptomyces sp. NPDC048639. The sequence goes on along the minus strand of NZ_JBICVP010000001.1, from coordinate 522,465 downwards.
AGAACGGTGAGATCTACCGGTTCCCCACGGGAAGCGGCTCCTACGACGCGGACCGCGGCACCCTGGACGCGGCCTTCGCCGGGGCCGTCCGCTTCCTCGCCCACAAGGAGGGCGGGGAGTACGCGCTGGACCTGAAGTTCAGCGACCTCAAGGTCCGCACCGACGGCGCGGAGGGCGACCTGATCGCGGATGTCTCGTCCAAGGACCGTGAGTCCGGAGAGGTCACGGAGTCCGATGACCTGACCGTGGCCACCCTCGAACTCCCCGACGGAGGACTGGAGCCGACCGACGACGTCCTCACCCTCGACGATGTCCCGGCCACCCTCACTGCCGACGGAGCGAAGGCGTTCGGCGGCTTCTACGAGGCCGGCGCCGCACTCGACCCGGTGACCGTGGCGGTCTCCCTCGACGAGGACGCGAACCTGCCCGGAGGGGAAGGCGATCCCGCGGACGGCTCCGGGGACACGAGCTCGACCGCGTCGGCAGGCACCACCGGAGGTTCCGGCTCCCTCGCCTCCACCGGCTCCGGGACACCGGCCGGTGCCCTGCTCGGGGCGGCAGCGGGTCTGGCTGTCGTCGGCGGGGCGGCGTTCGCGGCCACGCGCGGAAGCCGGGCGGGCGGTCGCTGACAGGAGCGATCAGTGTCCGCGACATGACGGGTCCGCACGGCTCCTGACGGGGGCCGTGCGGGCCGCCGCGGGCGGCGTGCGGGCGGGCGCTGAGGTGCGGGCGGGGAGGGCGCACCCAGTCGGGGGGCGTAGCGAGTCGGGGGGGCGTAGTGAGTCGGGCGGGGAGGCGTAGCGAGTCGGCAGGACCGGGCGACCACCGACCGGTCGGCGCAGGCACGCGGCCGCGCGTCCATGGTGGCGCCGAGGGGCCCAACTCCCGGAATCCGCAAAGGGCTTGGCCGTGCAGGCGCCTCAAGCCAGAGCCCACGCGCCAGTAGTGCAGAGCCCCGGCCGTAGTGCCGAGCCCCGGCCGTAGCGCCGAGCCCCCGGCCGTAGCGCCGAGCCCCCAGCCGTAACGCACCGCCCGTAACGCACCGCCCCGTAACGCCGAGCCCACATCCGTCCCCGGCCGTCGCCAGTCTGCTCCGGGGGGGGGCGTGTGGACAGCGCCCGGTCGAGCCCTACCCCGACATTCCGGCGACTGTGGCCGACCCGCTCCCCGCACCCGAAGACCGGGAAAAGCATTTGCGGCCCAGGCACACCCCGCCTAGCGTCGGCTCCATGTCCGCAGCCTTCATGGCGATCATCAACGGTGTGCACGCCGCCGCGTGGCACACCGGCTGGAGCCCGCTCCAGACGACCCGCCCCCGCGGCCGGCGCCAGGCCCTGGCCCGCCAGGACGCCACCGGCGTCTGACCGCCGCCCTCGCCGAACGCGCCCCGGAACTCCGGGTGCGCGCGGCCGGCTGCCGATCTGCGCCTTCCGCGTCTCTCCGCGTCGTTCGCGTCCCGCGTTCCGTCCTGCGCGCGTGCCCAGGGCCTCCGATGTCCCCGTCGACTCGGACAGGCCCGCCCTATCATCCGCGCCTGTCCTCCCCAGCAGAGGACTTCGCCGTGGCACGCCGCCGCATCGCCCTTTCCCAGAACTTCCTGCACGACCCCGCCGCCGTACGCCTCCTCGTACGCACTGCCCGCATCCGCCCCGGTGACCTGATCGTCGAACCCGGCGCGGGGGAGGGGGCGATCACCAGGGCCCTGGCCCGCGCGGCCCGTGAGGTCGTGGCGTACGAACTCGACCCCCGCCTGGCCGCCGGACTGCCCCGGCGCACCAGCGCGCACCCCAATGTGCGGGTGCGGCAAGGCGACTTCGTACGGGCAAGGCCCCCGCGCGAACCGTTCGCGGTCGTGGGCAGCATCCCGTACGCGCGGACATCCGACATCGTCCGCTGGTGCCTGGACGCACCGGCCCTGACCTCGGCGACACTGGTCACCCAGCGCGAGTACGCCCGCAAGCGCACCGGGGACTACGGCCGCTGGACGCTGCTGACGGTCACCACCTGGCCGCGCTACGCCTGGCGCCTCGGCGGCCGCATCGCGCGGCAGAGCTTCACGCCGGTCCCGCGCACCGACTCGGCGATCCTCCGCCTGGAACGCCGCACCACCCCGCTACTGCCGCCCCAACGCCTGCCTGCCTACCGCGACTTCGTCGCCCACGGCTTCACCGGCACGGGAGGCTCCCTCGCCGCCACGCTCGCGCAACGCCACGGGCAGAGGAGAACGACGGCCGCCTTCCGCAGGCTGGACCTGGCCCCCTCCACCCCGGTCGGCTTCGTGCCCCCGGACCAATGGCTGGCGCTGTTCGAGGCCGTCGACGTGCCACCGAGGGATGTCACTCCGGTGTGATCTCGTACTGCAGCTCGTAGAGGTGGCCCGCCTTGGCCATCACGGTCGCTTCGATGGGCCGTTCATCGTCGCTGTAGACGACCCGGAGGGTGCGGAGGACCGGAAGGTTGCTGGACAGCCGAAGCGCGGTGTACTGCTCCTGCGTGGGCACGCGCGCGGACACTCTGTCGACGCTGAGCCGCGGCGGGTGGCCCAGCTCGGCGAGGAGCGTCGGAGTACCGCCCTTGATCCGCCGGCGCTCCATGATCGCCGTGCCGCGTGCGATCTCCAACGGGTAGTAGGACGTGACGAGTTCGACCGGCTCGTCGTCGATGGTCAGCACCTGGCAGCGGAGCAGTGCCTTGTCGTCTTCACCGAGCCCCAGAGCGTCGGCCACGTCGGCAGGGGGCCGGGTCTGCGCCACGTCGAGAAGCCTGCTCCGCGGGGTGCCGTGACGCGCGGCCTCGGTGAGCCAGCGGTACGGCTCGCCGGAGGCCGCGGGCGCCATGTACGAGGCCGGCCGCATTGTCCGCCGGCGGTGCTCGCGGACGGTGACGGCGGCCCCGGCACGGCCGACGACGAGCCGTTCGTCCTTGAGGAGTTGGAGCGCCTTCTGCACGGTCGCGTTCGAGGCGGTGAACCGCTCCTTGAGCTGCGCGGTCGACGGCAGTTTGCCGCCCGGAACCAGGTCACCGCTCATGATCTCGTCACGCAGATCGGCCGCGATGCGCTCGTGCAGGGCGCGGCGATCGACGTCGTCCGCTTCGGGCTTGGGCACGGTCATCCGATCCTGAGTTCGTAACGCAGCCGCTGCCGCTGCGAGGGCATGGCCATGATGTCGACCTGAATCGGCCGGTCTTCGCTGTCGAGGGTGAGGCGTGTGAGCTGAAGTACGGGCTCCCCCTCCTCGATCCTCAGTGTCTCGGCCTCCTCCGCGTTCGGCAGCCGGGCGATGACGTCCTCACGGATGCGCACGCCCACGTGTCCGAGCTCGGCCAGCAGGGTGACCGCCCCACCGCGAATCCTGGCGGTTCCGGCCAGAGGTGTGCCACGGGCGATGCGCGACGGATAGTAGGTATCCGTCAACTCGCATGGCTGCTCGTCGAGGTACATGACGCGTCGGCGTACGACGACATCCTCGCCGTCCGGCAGGCCGAGCAACTCCGCCACCTCGTCCGGCGGGGACACCTCGCCCGCGTGGGCGATGCGCTGCGTCCCCCGACGCCCCTTGGCGGCCGTCTCGGCGCTCCAGGGGTCGGCTCCCGACTTCTCGCGAGGTACGAGATACGGCATCGAGGTACTGACCCAGTCGCTCTTGCTCACGGCGCCCTCCCGCACAGCCCGGTGATCTTCCAGCCTTGCTGCTTTACACGGTAAGCGACGTGCCTGGTGCGAGCCTCCTCGTGGACCTTGCTGCTTTTCGTGAATAGCAGTACTGTCGGAGGTGCAACGTACAGCCCGAACAAGGCGGTGATGCGCCGTGTCCTTTTCGCGGCAGCGACGATTTCCCCGACGGCGCGCCTCTGTTGGCGCCGCACGTGACTTCACGATTGCCACGTTCGCCCAGTGGGGCATCGTCGACCGCCAGGACGACATACGAGTCTGCGTCTCCGAACTCGCCACCAATGCCGTCCTTCACGGTGTGCCGCCGGGCCGGGAGTTCCGCGTCCACCTCACCGCGGGCGACGGCGTGGTGCGGCTCGAAGTGCGGGACAGCGGCGATGGGTGTCCCGAGGTGGGAAGTCCTCTGCCCGGGGATTGTCGGGGCCGGGGGTTATGGCTCGTGGAGCAACTGGCTGACGACTGGGGATCGGTTCGGCATCGGACCGGCAAGTCCGTATGGGCGGTCTTCAAGATCGCACCCTCGCCTGCGACCGCGGAAGTCGCCGACGCCGAATAGTGGTGCGCAGGGTCGATCGCGGATGAGGCCCCTGCGGTGGCGGGTCGCCCAGGCGCTGCGCTGATGGACGGCGGAGGCCCCGATGCGGGCCCCGCCGTCGAACAACGCCCTTGCGGTACCCATGAGTTGCGCACCGCGCGCCCGCCGGGCGCCTAAGCGCTCAGTGGGAACCGTTCGCCCAGCTCCCTGAACACCGCCGTGTTCAGGGCGAACGCGCGCTTGCACTCGTCGATCACGCGCTTCTTCTCCAGGTCGTCCACCGGTAGCGCGTCCAGCAATGCGCGGTACTCGCGCTTGAAGGCGGCCGGGTTGGATATGCCGCTGAAGACGTAGAAGCGGACGCCGTCGCCCTTGCGCTCGAAGCCCCAGGACTTCTCGGCGGTGGAGCGGATGATCTGGCCGCCGGAGAGGTCGCCGAGGTAGCGGGTGTAGTGGTGGGCGACGTAGCCGCCGGGCCAGTCGTGGGCGACCTCGGTGATCCGGGAGGCGTAGGCGGTGGTCGCCGGGAGGGGCGTCACCGTCGCGGGCCAGTCCGTGCGGCCACCGTGCAGATGCGTCAGGTCTCGCTCCAGGGCGGCGACGCGCAGCAGTTCCGGGCGGAGGAAGGGGCCCGCGACCGGGTCGTCCGCGAGGTGGCTCGCGGCCCCTTCCAGCGACCGGTAGACGTACCAGAGCTGCTCGGTGTAGTGCGTGTACGCCTCGACCCCGAGCCTCCCGCCGAGCATGTCGCTCATGAACGTCGAGTTCTCCGCCTCCGTGTGCTGCTCGTGCGAGGCGGTGCGGATCAGCGTGGAGAACGGCGTCGGCTCCGGGTCGGGCCGTGCCGCGGACCGTTCGGCGGACCGTGCCGCGGTCGGCTCCGCGGACGGTTCCGTCGCCGGGCTGGATGCGTCCAAGGCAGCCTCCGGGGGCCGGGTGGGACGAGAAAGGGGACCACTGGCGGACCTGTGGGGTCCGCTCGGTCTGCTCGGGCCAAGCCAACTACTTAGGCTTGCCTAAGTCAATCCTTCCCGACGTCCTGTCGGCAAAACCGTACGGCTCACATGCTACGGGAGCGTCAGAATCTCCGCACCCGTCTCCGTCACCACCAGCGTGTGCTCGAACTGGGCCGTCCGCTTGCGGTCCTTGGTGACGACCGTCCAGCCGTCCTCCCACATGTCGTACTCGTACGTGCCCAGCGTCAGCATCGGCTCGATGGTGAACGTCATGCCCGGCTGGATGACCGTGGTCGCGTTCGGGCTGTCGTAGTGCGGGATGATCAGCCCGGAGTGGAAGGAGGAGTTGATGCCGTGCCCGGTGAAGTCGCGGACCACGCCGTAGCCGAACCGCTTCGCGTAGGACTCGATGACCCGGCCGATGATGTTGATCTGCCGGCCCGGTTTGACCGCCTTGATCGCGCGGTTCAGGGACTCCCGCGTCCGCTCCACCAGCAGCCGCGATTCCTCCTCGACGTCCCCGCACAGGTATGTGGCGTTGTTGTCGCCGTGGACGCCGTCGATGTACGCGGTGACGTCGAGGTTCACGATGTCGCCGTCGCGCAGCACCGTCGAGTCCGGGATGCCGTGGCAGATGACCTCGTTGACCGACGAGCAGAGCGACTTCGGGAAGCCCCGGTAGCCCAGCGTCGAGGGGTAGGCGCCGTGGTCGCACATGTAGTCGTGCGCGACGCGGTCCAGTTCGTCCGTCGTCACGCCCGGCGCGATGAGCTTCGCGGCCTCCTCCATGGCCCGGGCGGCGATCCGCCCCGCGACGCGCATGCGCTCGATCGTTTCCGCATCCTGCACCTCGGGTCCGGAGTACGGAGTCGGGGCGTTCTTCCCCACGTACTCGGGGCGGGCGATGGAGACGGGTACGGAACGGATGGGGGAGAGGGTCCCCGGCACGAGAAGAGACTGGCTGGACATGCCAGCGAGTGTATCGAGGCCACCTCGGGCAACATGGCGGGAGAGGCGGCAGGGTGGCCCGGGCCGCCCGAGAGGAGCTCAGGGATGGCGCTGTTCAAGAAGAAGGCGGCCGGGAAGCCGGGCGAGTGGTTCTACTGCCTCGAGCATCGGAAGGTCGAGGAGGGACCCGAGTGCCCGGCCAAGGACCGGATGGGGCCGTATCCCACGCGGGCCGAGGCCGAGCATGCGATGGAGACCGCCGCAGAGCGGAACGTCCAGTGGGAGAACGACCCGCGCTGGCACGACAGCTCCGCGCGCGGAGGCGACGACGGCTGAACCCCGTCCGTCCATAGGCGCCGGTGTCGGCTGGGGGCGGGGGTGGGGGTGGGGGGTGCGCGGAGCGGGCGGTGCACCCCTGCTGCGGACGGGAGCCATGGGCTGGGGGCATCCGCCCCCAGCCGCGGCTGCCCCCAGCCGTGGGAGGGAGCCACGCGTCGCGCCCCGCAGGGCGCAAGGGGCGCCTGACTCTCGCGGGCTGAGCCACGCGCCGCCCCGCCGCACTCTCAAGCCGTCGCATCCTCCCGCTCCTGCGCCTGCTTGTGCTGCCGCGCCTCCCGCACCCGCCGTGCGTGCTCGTCCGTCCGGGCGTCGTACGCCATGAGCCGGGGCAGCGCCAGCGCCAGCAGGCCCACCGACGCGATGCACGCCAGACCGCCGGACCACACCGACGCCCGTACGCCGGCGAGCGAGGCCACGCCGCCCGCCCGCACCTGGCCCAATTGCGGGCCCATCGAATACGACAGCAGCTCGATCCCGGCCAGCCGTCCCCGCAACTCGTCCGGGATCGTCTGGTTCCACATCGCGGAACGGAAGATGCCGCTGACCATGTCGCAGCCTCCCGCGACCGCGAGGAGGAGCAGCACCGGCCAGATGTTTCCCAGCCCGCCCGCGAGTGCCATGGCCAGGCCCCAGCAACCGGCGGCGAGCACCACCATCCGGCCGTGCCGGTGCACGCGTGCGGTCCAGCCGCTGGTCAGGCTGACCGCCAGTGAACCGACCGACCCGGCCGCGTACATCAGCCCCAGCGCCCAGGGCGCGTGGAGTTCGTCCGCGAGGAACGGGAAGATCGCGGCCGGGTAGGCGAAGAACATCGCCGCCATGTCGACCGCGTACGTGCCGAGGAGTTCCTTGCGCCGCCACGCGTAGCGCGCGCCCTCCGCGATGCCCCGCAGGGACGGCTTCCGGGCGTCGTGCGACGGCGGCGAGGGCGCGAGGCGCAGGCCGAGGAGGACGGAGACGGCGAAGGTGGCCGCATCGAGCGCGTAGGCCCACTCCAGACCGGCGTACGCGATGATCACGCCCGCCAGCGCGGGCCCCGCGATCGCGCCCGTCTGCCAGCGCAGGGCGTTGAGCGCGGCCGCGGCCGGCAGGTGTTCGTGCGCGACGATGCGCGGCAGGATCGCGTCCAGGGCGGGGCGCTGCAGCCCGGTCAGTGCGCTGACAAGGGCCACGACCACGTAGAGCGGCCACACCATGGGGTTCGGCAGCAGGGTGTTGGCCAGGAGGATCACCGCGAGCAGGCCGAGGGCCGCTTCGGTCCTGACGATCAGCTTGCGGCGGTCGAGGGCGTCGGCGAGCGCGCCGCCGTAGAGCCCGAACACGAGCAGCGGGACGAGTTCGACCGCGCCGACCGCGCCGACGGCGAGGGCCGATCCCGTCAACTCCTTGATCTGCAGCGGCACGGCGACGAACGACAGAAAGCTGCCGAAGACCGTGATCGCGCCCGCGCACCACATGAGCCGGAAGTCACGGGAGGCGCGCCAGGGCGCGAGATCGGGGAGCAGTGTCACGGACGACCATGCTCCTGGGCGTACCGGACCCGGGCAAAGGATTTTCCGCCGGTCAGGGAAGGGGCGGGCCCGGGGTCCGCGGGTGCCGCCCGGCCCGTCTCCGGTGGGCCCTTCGGGTTTCCGGTGGGCTCGCCCGATGGGCTACCAGCGGGTGGGCGGCGGTTCCGTGAGCTGCTCGGCGAGGCGGGCGAGCCGGTCGCGGAAGCCGCGGCGGTTGCGCGGCCCGGGCAGCCGGTTCTCCCCGGCGGCCGCACTCACCAGGTGCTGGACGGTGTCGAAGCCCGTCTCGGGGCCCTGTCCGGCCGTCAGGATGCCGGGGGCGCCGAGGATGTCCGCACCGCGTCCACCGCCCGCCGGACCCCCGTCGATCCGCCCGCCGCCGTTCTCTTCCCCCGCGCCGTTCTCCGCGCCCGCGCCCGCGCCGGGGTCCGCGCCCGCGCGCGCCCCGGCCGCTCCCGCCCCGGGGGCGGTTCCGCCCGCCGCACCCTTGCCCGGCCCCCGTCCGCTGCCCGGCCCCCGTCCGCCCGCCGCACCTTTGTCCGGCCCCGCGCCCGGCGCCCGTCCGTCCGCCGCGTCCTCGCCCGGCCGCCCCGCGTGCACGGGCTGCGCGCCCGCGCCCGGCGGGACCAGGCCGCCCGGCACCGTCAGCGCGTCGTGGGCCAGAGCCTGCAGATCGCGGTCGCCGCCTTCCAGCGCGAGGATCGTCACCCCGGCCCGGCGCGCGTCGTGGACCCGCTCCAGCAGACCCTGACCCGGGCTGTCCGGTGTCACCACGAGCAGGGTCTCGCCGCGCCTGGCCGCCTGGATCCGGCCGAGCCCGACGGCCAGATGCGCCGGTTCGCCCGGCCGCACCCGGTGCCGTACGAGGGTGGGGGAGAGCTGGGGCAGACCGGACCAGGCGGCCTCGTCGTCCAGATGGGCCGCCAGGTGCCATGGCTCGTACGTCTCGCCGCCCACCAGCAACAGCCCGCCGCCGTGCGGTTCGACCGAGGTCCGCAGCGATCCCGCGAACCGGCGCGTGGCCTCCAACCACTCGGTCCCTGCGAGTACTTCGCGCAGCAGCGCGACCCGTACGGCATCCATGGCCGCGCATCCTGCCGGAGCGCACCCGCCGGCGCGACCGTTTCCCGCGGACCCTCACCCGGACGTGACGGCATCTGCGCCGGGCCTTGACCGGTCCGGCGGGGACGACTCCGCGCACGCTCCGGCCACCCGGCTCGGTCCCCCGGTACGACAACATCCCTGTATCCAGGGGTAAGAGACGAACCGTCATGTGACGTTCACTCACCGTTTCCCCGCCGTGGGCAGGGCTGGGATCCCGGCGGAATCCCCGGGAAATCCCCGCGGGACACGGGTGTCCGGCGCCTTGACGGTCCGTTGGGTCCTTCCTATGGTTCGCCGCAGGACGAAGGACGTCCTACGTCCATCGGAGCCAGGATGCAATCTCGTGTGCAACGAAGCAGCGGGAGGGGTCGCATGGCAGTCGGGGTCGCCGCGTCGTACGAGGTCTCCGTACCGTTCCGGGCGGGCGAGGACGGATACGAGAGCTTCCGTATTCCCGCTGTGGTCAAGGCTGCTGACGGGGCGTTGCTCGCGTTCTGCGAGGGCCGCGTCGGGTCCCAGGAGGATCACGGCGACATCGACATCGTCCTGCGGCGCTCCACCGACGGCGGCCGTACCTGGGGCCCGCTCCGGGTCGTCGCCGAGAACGGGGACGACACCGCGGGCAACCCCGCGCCCGTCGTCCTCCGCAGCGGCCGGGTCCTCCTCGTCCATGTGCGCAACGCCGCAGAGGCCACCGAGCAGTTGATCCGGCTCGGGCAGGTCGGGCCCGACGACGGCCGCCGCGTGTGGGTGCGGCACAGCGATGACCACGGCGGGAGCTGGAGCGATCCCCGGGAGATCACGGCGTCGGTCAAGAAGCCCGGCTGGCGCTGGTACGCGACCACGCCCGGGCATGCGCTCCAGATGCGCCAAGGCCCGTACGCCGGGCGGGTCGTCGTCCCCGGGAACCACTCCGGCCCGCCGTCCGGATCCGACACCGGCGCCGAGGGCAAGTACGACGGCAGCCACTCCCTCCTCAGCGACGACGACGGCGCCACCTGGCGGATCGGTTACACCGACAGCAGGCCGAACGGCTACATCAACGCCAACGAGACGACCGCCACCGAACTCCCGGGTGGGCGGCTCTACTTCAACTGCCGCAATGACTCACCCGCCCCCGGCACCCGCGCCGACGCCCACTCCGCCGACGGCGGCGAGACCCTGGAACGGCCCTTCCGCCCGCAGGCGGGGCTCACCGGACCGGTCGTCCAGGGCAGTGTGCTCCACCTCGGGGATCCGGACGTCCTGCTCTTCTCCGGCCCTGCCGACCCCGGCTTCCGGGCCCTGATGACCGTACGGGCCAGCCGCGACCGCGGTGTCACCTGGCAGGCCGTGCACACCGCCGACGGCCTCCCGGCGGCCTACTCCGACCTCGTGCGTGTCGACGACGGCACCGTGGGACTGCTGTACGAGACCGGGGACTTCAGCGCGTACACCACCATCACCTTTCGCCGGATTCCCGTGGAGGAACTGTCATGAGCGATGCCGGCCGCACAAGCCCCGACAGCCCCGGCCCCGGCCCCGGCCAGGGCCCCGACTCCGGCACCGCCTCGTCCGGCCGGCACCCCTTCCGTACACCCGCCCGCCGCACCGTCCTCGGCGGTGCCGCGGCCGCCGCAGCGGGCTTCGCCCTGGCCGGGTGCGGCGACTCGGGCGAGGGCGGAGGTGAGCCGCGGGGCCGCAAGAAGGGCCAGAAGGTCACGCTCACCTTCTGGTCGTGGGTGCCCGGCATCGACAAGCCCGTCGAGCTGTGGAACAAGAACAACCCCGATGTCCAGGTCAAGCTGGAGAAGGTGTCGGCGGTCAATGGCGCGCAGTACGCGAAGATGCACGCCGCCATCAAGGCGGGCAACCCGCCGGATCTCGGCCAGATCGAGTACCCCGTGGTGCCCAGCTTCCTCCTCGACAACGGCCTGCTGGACCTGGCCGAGTACGGCGCCGCAGACGTCAGGGGCAGGTTCGAGGGCTGGCAGTGGCAGCAGAGCGTGTTCGGGAAGTCGGTGTTCGCGATCCCGCAGGCGTCCGGCCCCATGGGGCTGTTCGTACGCCAGGACCTCTTCGACCGGTGGGACGTCGAGACCCCGGAGACCTGGGACGCGTACGAGGCGGCTGCCAAGGCCCTGCGCAAGAAGGACGCCTGGATCGAGACCTTCTCCGCCACCAACGGCAACCGCTTCGCGGGCTTCGCCTGGCAGGCCGGGGCGCGCTGGTTCCGCGCCGAGGGCGAGACGTGGGTCGTCGCCATCGACGACGCGCCGACCCGCAAGGTCGCCGACTTCTGGGAGTCGCTGGTGAAGCAGAAGCTCATCAAGACCATCCCGGACCGGCAGAACACCTGGTACAAGGACATCCAGACCGGCGCCATCGCCGCCTGGGCCGGGGCCAGTTGGGGTGACGCACTGCTCGTCGGCAACGCCCCGAAGACGGCCGGCAAGTGGCGGGTGGCACCGCTGCCCCAGTGGAAGAAGGGCGACAACGCGGCGGCCAACTGGGGCGGTTCGACGACCTCGGTCTTCCGTGGCACCAAGTACCCGCAGGACGCGATGGACTTCGCGGTCTGGCTCAACACCGACCCCGGGTCGATAAGGCTCCTCATCGACGGCGGCTACGGCTGGCCCAGCGCCGTATCGGGCTGGTCGAACACCGACATGGAGGGCCAGCGGGACTTCTTCGGCGGCCAGGAGTACAGCAAGGTCTTCCGGGCCGCGGGCAAGGCCGTGGACACGAGCTGGCAGTGGGGCCCGGCCATGGACACCCTCTACCAGCGCCTCGGCGACGCCTTCACCGAGGCCCTGGGCAACGGCGGTTCCTTCCGCTCCGTGCTCACAGCGGTGCAGCGGCGGACGGTGGAGGACCTGAAGGCCAAGGGCCTGAAGGTGGAGACCGGGTGAGGCGCATGACGCGCGGCGAGGCGCGCAACGCCCGGGCCGCGACGGGCTTCCTGCTGCCCTTTCTCGCGCTGTTCCTGCTCTCCTTCATCGCCCCCATCGCCTACGCCCTCTACCAGAGCCTGCTGAAGACCGAGCGGAGCGGCCCGCTCGGGCTCGGCGGCACGCATGAGGTGTTCGCGGGCCTGGAGAACTACACGCACGCCCTCCAGGACTCCACCTTCACCGCGGGCTTCGGCCGGGTACTGCTCTTCGGCGCCGTCCAGATCCCGGTGATGCTCGCCCTCGCCACCGCGCTGGCGCTCCTGCTCGATGCCGCGTCCGCACGCTGGGTCGGCTTCTTCCGTACGGCCTTCTTCCTGCCGTACGGGGTGCCCGGCGTCATCGCCTCGATCCTCTGGGGCTTCCTCTACGTACCCGGCATCAGCCCGTTCGTGGAGATGGCGGGCGCGGTGAACTGGGACGTCGACTTCCTCTCCCGCGGCGCCGTCCTGTGGTCCATCGCCAACATCGTCACCTGGCAGTACGCGGGCTACAACATGCTCGTCCTCGTCGCCCAGTTGAAGGCCGTACCGGGGGAGCTGTACGAGGCGGCGCGGATCGACGGGGCGAGCGCCTGGCAGGTCGCCCGCCACATCAAGCTGCCCCTGATCCGGCCCGCGCTCGTCCTCACGACCGTGTTCAGCATCATCGGCACGCTCCAGCTCTTCGCCGAACCCCTGGTGCTGCAGCCCCTGTCCAACGCCATCGACTCCGGCTACACCCCCAACCTGGCCGCCTACAACGAGGCGTTCAAGGGCAACAACCACAACATCGCGGCGGCCGAGGCCGTGCTGCTGGCGCTCGTCGCGTGCGCGCTGTCCTTCGGCTTCCTGAAGATGACCGGGCGCGCGGGGAAGGACGCCGAATGACGCTCCTCACCGAGGACACCGCCCCCGAACCCACCTCCGCGGCACGGGAGTCCGGCGCCACCGCACCCGGCCCGGGCCGCGGCCCCTCGCAGCCGCCGCTGCGCTTCCGCATCATCACCGCCTCGCTGCTCGCGGTGGCCGCCGTGTACTTCCTCGTGCCGGTCTACTGGCTCGTGGTCTCGGCGACCAAGAACACCGAGGACCTCTTCGGCAGCTTCGGCTTCTGGTTCGCCGACCCGCACCCCTTCCGCTACCTCGGCGACCTGCTGGCCTACGACGACGGCATCTACGTCCGCTGGTTCGGCAACAGCCTGCTCTACGCCGGCGTCGGCGCGATCGCCGCGACGCTGCTCTCGGCCGCCGCGGGCTACGCGCTGGCGAAGTTCCCCTTCCCCGGCCGCGAAGGCGTGTTCAATCTCGTCCTCGCCGGGGTGCTCATCCCCGGCACCGCCCTCGCCCTGCCCCTCTATCTGCTCTTCAGCGAGATGGGCCTCTCCAACACGTACTGGGCCGTGCTGATCCCGAGCGTCGTCAGCCCGTTCGGCGTCTATCTCTGCCGGATCTACGCGGCCGCGGCCGTACCGGACTCACTGCTGGAGGCCGCGAGGATCGACGGCGCGGGCGAGGCGCGGATCTTCTCCACACTGGGGCTGCGGCTGATGACGCCCGCTCTGGTGACCGTCTTCCTCTTCCAGTTCGTGCACGTCTGGAACAACTTCTTCCTGCCGCTGGTGATGCTCTCGGACTCCGGTCTCTATCCGCTCCAGCTCGGCCTGACCGGCTGGCAGGGCTACGCCGACCGGCAGCCGGTGCTGTACCAGTACACGGTGGGCGGTGCGTTCCTCTCCGTCGTACCGCTGATGGTCCTGATGGCCGTGCTCCAGCGGTACTGGCGCACAGGGCTGACCGAGGGCAGCGTGAAGTGAGGCGGGAGCGGACCGGAGCCGACCGGAGCGGGGCGGTGCGCGACCCGGTGCCGCGTCCGGCGTGAGGTGAGCCACGCCGGCGTGTGACGGCCGGCGCGCGCCTGGCAGGATCGGCGGTATGACGACCAACAACGCTGCCGGCTCCGCACCCCAGAAGCCCCCCGCCAAGGACCCGTGGGATCTCCCCGACGTATCCGGCCTGGTGGTCGGTGTCCTCGGCGGCACGGGTGACCAGGGGCGCGGCCTGGCGTACCGGCTGGCCAGGGCGGGCCAGAAGGTGATCATCGGCTCGCGCGCCGCCGAGCGGGCGGAGACCGCCGCCGCCGAACTCGGCCTGGGCATCGAGGGCGCCGAGAACGCCGAGTGCGCGCGGCGCAGTGATGTCGTGATCGTCGCGGTGCCGTGGGACGGGCACGCCAAGACCCTGGAGGCGCTGCGCGAGCCGCTCGCCGGCAAGCTCGTGATCGACTGCGTGAACCCGCTGGGCTTCGACAAGAAGGGCGCCTACGCGCTCAAGCCGGAGGAGGGCAGCGCAGCCGAGCAGGCCGCGGCCCTGCTCCCCGACGCGCGGGTGGCCGCGGCGTTCCACCACCTCTCCGCGGTGCTGCTGCAGGACCCGGAGATCGAGGAGATCGACACCGATGTGATGGTGCTGGGCGAGTCCCGCGCGGACACCGATCTCGTCCAGGCACTCGCCGCCCGGATCCCCGGCATGCGCGGTGTGTACGCGGGACGGCTGCGCAACGCCCACCAGGTCGAGGCCCTGGTGGCCAATCTGATCTCGGTCAACCGCCGCTACAAGGCCCACGCGGGGCTGCGCGTCACCGACGTGTGACCGGTCGTGGCTGCGCCGCCGGCGCACCGGGTGCTGTGAGCGCATCGCATGCCGTTGGCAGATCGCACGCCGTGAGCGCATCGCATGCCCTCGGCGCATCGCACGCCGTGAGCGCGATGCCCCGTTGACGACGGGCCCCCGGGGCATGGGGGACAATGTCCGGGACCTCATCCCGGACAGGAGTCGCCCCATGCCCCGCCTCGCCCTCTTCGCCCTCGCCGTCTGCGTGCTCGCCGTCGCCGCGGCGGTGGTGTCCTTCGCGCGGGGGAGCTGGCTCGGCGTCCTCTGGATCATGATGGCGGGCGTCTCGTCCAACATGACCTGGTACTACGTACGCAAGGCGAAGGTCGACCGCGCGGCCGCCGCGAACCGTACGGTCACGGGCTGAGCCCGGCGACGGCCGATCCGGCCCGCGACGGCCGATCCGGCGCGCAGAGCAGATCCGGTGGCCGGGAGCGGATCCCGGCGCCCCGGCCGGCCGGCGGACGATCCGGCCGGGGGATGGGGTCAGAGGCCCGCGGGGATCTGCGGCTCGCCCTGCCAGAAGCGGAAGAACTCCTGGCCCCAGTAGGTGTCCCAGTGCGTCACGCCGAGTCCGTTCAGCAGCGTGTCCACGGTCCCGAAGAACGCCTGGTTGACCGACGGCGCCCACAGCAGCCCGAAGACCGCCAGCAGCCCGAAGGGCGCGAACGGCTCGAGCTGGCGGCGGACCTTGTACGACAGCCAGGGCTCGATCACGCCGTAGCCGTCCAGTCCGGGGACGGGCAGGAAGTTCAGGATCGCGGCCGTGACCTGGAGCAGGGCGAGGAACGCGAGCGCGTAGCGGAAGGGGTCCGGCACCCCGTCCATGGTCCCGAGCCAGAACGGCGCCGTCAGCGCCACCGCGAACAGCGCGTTGGTCAGCGGCCCGGCGGCCGAGATCAGGCTGTGCTTCCAGCGCCCCTGGATCCGCCCGCGCTCGATGAACACGGCCCCGCCCGGCAGTCCGATCCCGCCCAGGATCACGAAGATCACGGGGAGCACGATGGAGAGCAGGGCGTGCGTGTACTTCAGCGGGTTCAGGGTCAGATAGCCCTTCGCCCCGATCGAGATGTCACCGCCGTGCAGCGCGGTACGGGCGTGCGCGTACTCGTGCAGGCACAGGGAGACGATCCAGCCGGACACCACGAACAGGAACACGGCGAAGCCCGTGCTCGTGGCGGCGCCGGTCCACACGGCCCAGGCGGACACCAGCATGATCGCGACGAGACCGAGGAAGACGGGGCTGACCCGGCGGTCGCTGCGGGCGATGGTCGTGGACATGGATGGAAGCTCCTGTGCGTGCGGGACGAGGGGGACGAGGCCGGGGCGTCCCGACCGTACAGGCGGCAGCCGGGAAACGTGCGGCCCGCCGGTGTGAGTTCCGCCCCGCCCCCGCCCGGGACGGCCCGATCGCGATGGCGCCGCACCGGTATGGGGCGGCAGCCGCCCCGTACAGGAGAATGATCCGGTGCGCTACGGCATCCTCGGCACGACACAGGCCCACGACGACGACGGGAACCCCGTCACGCTCGGCGGGGTACGCCTGCGTGCCCTGCTCACCGCGCTGGCGCTGGAGCCCGGCCGGGTGCGCACCGCGGAGGCGCTGATCGCCGAGGTCTGGGGCGGCGCCCCGCCCGTGGACGCCGCCGGGGCGCTGCACGCCCTGGTCGGACGGTTGAGGCGGGCGCTCGGCCACGCCGCCGTGGGCTCGGTGGAGGGCGGCTACCGGCTGCACGCGGAGCGTGACGCCGTCGATCTGTGCCGTTTCGAGCGGCTCGCCGGGGAAGGTGCGCGGGCGCTCGCGGACGGCGACGCGACCGGAGCGGCGGCCCTGCTCGACGAGGCGCTCGCGCTGTGGCGCGGCCCGGCGCTCGCCGACCTCCCGGACAGCGGGGGAGCCGCGGCGGGCGCCGAGGCCCGGAGGCTGGAGGCCCGCCGCTGCCGTGTCGCCGCGGACCTCGACCTCGGCCGCGCCGACCGCGCCCTGCCGGAGCTGGCGGCCCTCTGTGACGAACACCCGCTCGACGAACCGCTCCAGGGGCTGCGCATCCGGGCGCTCCGGGACGCGGGGCGTACGGCCGAAGCGCTCGCGGCGTACGAGGACGTCCGCCGCACCATCGCGGAGCGCCTGGGCGCCGACCCGAGTCCTCATCTGCGGTCGCTGCACGCGGAGTTGCTGGGTCGCGACGGGCCTTCGGCCGGCTCCGGCCGCGGCGAGAAGCAGACCTCCTCCCGCCCCGTATCGGCGGCCCCGTCACCGTGGCCGGACACCCCGCCACCGCAGCAGGGCATCACGCCGGCCCGGCAGGGCAACATGCGGGCCCGGCTCACCAGCTTCGTCGGGCGCGAGACCGATCTCGCCACCCTGCGGGACGACGTCGCCGCCGCCCGGCTCGTCACCCTGACCGGCCCCGGCGGTGCCGGGAAGACCCGCCTGGCGCAGGAGGCCGGTGACGCGTTCGCGGACCGGTGGCCGGACGGCGTCTGGCTGGCCGAGCTGGCGCCCGTCGATGACCCGGCGACCGTGGCCGAGGCGGTCGTCACCACGCTCGGCGGGCGCGAGACGGTCATCCGCGGCAGTACGGGCGAGGGGCTGCGCGTGGCGATGGACCCGGTGGCGGCCGACCCGTTCCCGCGCCTCGCCGAGTACTGCGGCCGGCGCCGGATGCTGCTGGTCCTGGACAACTGCGAGCATGTCATCGGCGCCGCCGCCGAACTCGCCGAATTCATGCTCCGCCACTGCCCGGGCGTCTCGGTGCTCGCCACCAGCCGGGAGCCGCTCGGTGTTCCCGGCGAACTGGTCCGTCCCGTGGGGCCGTTGCCGGACCCCGTCGCCGTGCGGCTGCTCGCCGAGCGCGGCGCTGCGGCCCGGGCGGGGTTCCGTACGGACGACGACCCCGCGGCGTGCACCGAGATCTGCCGCCGGCTGGACGGGCTGCCGCTCGCCATCGAACTGGCCGCCGCCCGGCTCCGGTTGCTCACCCCGCGCCAGCTCGCCGACCGCCTCGACGACCGCTTCCGCCTGCTGACCGGCGGCAGCCGTACGGTCCTGCCCCGGCAGCAGACGCTCAAGGCCGTCGTCGACTGGTCCTGGGACCTGCTCGGCCCGCCGGAACGCGCGGTCCTGCGCCGCCTCTCGGTCGTCGCGGGCGGCTGCGACCTGTCCGCCGCCGAAGCGGTGTGCGGGGACGTACCGCCCGCGCGGGAAGCGGGCGGCGGCTCGCCCGGAGGCGAACCGCCCACCGGAGCACGGGACTTCGGCTCCGGTGATGCGACCACGACGGCCGGGCCGACCGGCTCCGGTGAAGCGCCCACGGTGGCTGCACCGACCGGCTCCGGTGAAGCGCCCACCGTGGCCGCGCGCGCCGGCTCCGGCCGGCCGCCCGCCGATGCCCCGTGCATCGATTCCCGTGATGTCGCGCCCCTCCTCGGTTCCCTTGTCGACAAGTCGTTGGTCGTCGCCGAGCCGGGCCCCGACGGCGCGATGCGCTACCGGCTGCTGGAGACCGTCGGCGAGTACGCGGCCGAGCGGCTCGACGAGGCAGCCGAACGCGAGGCCGCCGAGCGGCGCCATCTGGTCCACTTCCGTGAACTCGCCCGTACCGCCGACCCGTTGCTGCGCGGGCCCGCCCAGCGCACCTGGATCGACCGCCTGGAGCGCGAGCACGACAACCTCCGGGCCGCGCTGCGGCGCGCGGTCGCCGCCGGGGACGAGCACGAGGCGCTGTGCCTGGTGCTCTCCCTCGGCTGGTTCTGGCAGCTGCGCAACCATCTCACCGACGCCCGTACGTGGTGGGCCGCGGCCGCCGCGCTCGGCCCCGACCCGTTCGCCGACCCCGTCGAGCCCGGGCCCGACCTGCACGAGCGACCGATCGACGCACCGCCGCCCATGCCGCCCGTCCTGCTGGAGGAGGCCCGGCGCGGGGTGCGGCTGATCGGGCTCGCCACCGACGAGTACGCCGCGGAGCACCAGGGGAACCTCGACCGCCTGGAGCGGATCCGCCGCCTGGCCGACGCGTACCGCCCCGGGCAGCCGCAGACCTGCCGTGTCCCCGGGGTCATGTGGTTCTACGCGGTGCTGCTGACCGGGGACTTCGAGCGGCTGTACCGGATCGTCGACGCGACCGTGGAGGGATGCCGCGAGCTGGGCCGCACCTGGGAGCTGGCGTTCATGCTGCGGTTCCGCTCCCGGATGCTCGCGGAGCGGCCGGGCCGGGTCGACCTGGCGTGCCGGGACGCCGACGAGAGTCTGGAGATCTTCCGGCGCCTCGGGGACCTGTGGGGCGTGGCCGAAGCGCTGTCCTCGCGCGGCGAGGCGCACGAGCGGCACGGCGCGTACGAGGCGGCGGCCGAGGACTACCGGGAGGCGGCTGCCTGCGCCAGGCGCCTCGGAGCCCAGGTCCAAGTGCCGCTGCTGCGGGCCCGGTTGGCGAGTGTGCTCATCGAGTCCGGCGAGATGGAGATTGGCGAGTCCATCCTCCGGGAGGTGCTGGAGGACAGCCGGCGGGCGGGCCGGGACGCCATGGCCTTCGTCCGGCTGCACCTGGCGGTGCTGCTCGGCCGCACCGGGCGTACGGCCCAGGCGCGTGAGCACATCGGGCTGCTGCGCGAGAAGGACTTCGCGGGCCGGCTTCCCGACCTGTTCGAGGGCGTGGTGCTGGGGATGCTCGCGTGGCTGGACATCCTCGACGGGCTGCCGGCCGAGGCGCTCGTCAAGGTCCGGCAGGCGCTGGAGAAGACGCGGGATCCGTTCACGGACCTGGTGGCCCCCGTCCTGCCGGTCGTCCAGATCATGACGGGCGCGCGTGCCCGGGCCGCGCTCGGCGGGGCGGACGACTTCCGGGCCGCGGCACGGCTCTCCGGCGCCTACGACGCGCTGCTGCCGCCGGGACACCACGCCCCGACGCTGGAACGGGAGGACCGGGCGGCCGTGGAGGCCACGGCCCGTACGGCACTGGGCGACGCGGCCTACGAGGTGGCGTACGCCGAGGGCGCCGGCCTCTCGCTCGACGAGGCCATCGCCCTCGTCTGACGGGGCCGTTGCACACTGTCGCCGTCGCCGTCGCCGCCCTCGTGTCCGGGTACGAGGTCGTGCACGGCAGGTCCCGGAGGCGCCCCGCCCCGTGTGCGAGGCGCTCCCGTGCGGCCCCGGCCGTACGGTCCCGGACCGGCGGGCCCGGGACCCTCACCTCACGTCTTCCTGCGGAACTGCCGTACCGCCAGCGGCGCCGTCACGACCGTGATGCCCACCGCCCAGCCCAGCGTGACCATCACCGGGTGGGCGACGGCGCCCTGGCCGTTGAGCAACGCCCGTGCGGCGTCGGCCAGTTGGGAGAGCGGGTTGTACTCGGTGAAGGCTTCCAGCCAGCTCGGCATCGTCCCGGGCGGCGCGAAGATCGACGATCCGAACTGCAGCGGCATTATGGCGAGAAACCCCATGCCCTGGACGGCCTGCGGGGTTTTCAGCGTCAGGCCCAGCAGCATGAACACCCATGTCAGCGAGGTGCCGAAGGCCAGGGCCAGGGCGATGGAGGCGAGCAGTTCGAGCGGTCCCGTCCGCAGGTCGAAGCCGATGCAGAACGCCACTGTGAGCAGGATCAGGGTGGAGACAAGCATCCGGCCGGTCTCGACGACGACCTTGGCGATCAGTACCGAGGAGCGGGCGATGGGCATGGTGCGGAAGCGGTCCATCACGCCCTTGGTGAAGTCGTCGTTGACGCCGCTTCCCACCGACATCGCGATGTTCAGGCCGCCCATCGCCATCATGCCCGGGATCACATAGTTGACGTAGACGTCGCGGTTGCCGCCGAGGCTGCCGCCGAGCGCCCCGCCGAAGACGTACACGAACAGCAGCGTGAAGACGATCGGCATCAGCACCGCGTCGAACATCGCCTCCGGGTTCTGCTTGATCTGCATCACGTTGCGCCGCACGAGCGCGCCGATGTGGCGCAGGTTCGCGCGCAGGCCGATCCGCCCCTCGCCCCGCTCGCGCACGGGCGCGGTCGTCGCCGCTGTCGTCGCCGCGCTCATGCCGCCACCCCCTCGTGTGCGTCCGGGACGGCTCGCGGGGCCGAGGCCTTCTGGCCCGTCACGGCCAGGAACACCTCGTCCAGGCTGGGCAGATGGGTGTCGATACCGGCGATCGCGAAGCCGCGCGCGCCGAGTAGCCCGACCACCGCGGTCAGTTGCTCGTCGCTGATGATCGGCACCTTGACCAGTCCCTCCTCCACATCGGCAGTGGCGCCCGAGATGCCGTCGAGGCCGGCGTGGGCGATGGCCCCGGCCATGGGGTACACATCGACCGGGTCGGCCGGCCGGATCTGCAGCGTCCGTCCGCCGACCTTCGCCTTCAGCTCCTCGGAGCCGCCCTCGGCGATGACCCGGCCGCGGTCGATGACCGTCAGATCGTCCGCGAGCCGCTCGGCCTCCTCCATGTACTGGGTGGTGAGCAGAACGGTGAGACCCTCCGTGACCATGCGCTCGATCTCGTCCCACACGATGTTGCGGGTCCGCGGGTCGAGACCGGTCGTCGGCTCGTCCAGGTAGAGCACCTTGGGCCGCCCGATCATGGACGCGGCCAGGTCCAGGCGGCGGCGCATGCCACCGGAGTACTGGGAGGCGGGCCTCCGGGCGGCCTCGGTGAGCGAGAAACGCTCCAGCATCGCGTACGCCCGGCGGCGGGCGTCGCGGCGCGGCAGATCGAGCAGCCGCCCGATCATGTAGAGGTTCTCCCAGCCGGAGAGCTTCTCGTCGACCGAGGCGTACTGCCCGGTCAGGCCGATGGCGCGACGCAGCTGCCGGGGCTGCTTGACCACATCGCAGCCGGCGACGATCGCGGTGCCCGCGTCCGGCACCAGAAGGGTGGACAGGCAGCGCACGAGCGTGGTCTTGCCGGCGCCGTTGGGGCCGAGGACCCCGAGGATGGTGCCCTCCTTCACCGTCAGGCTCACGCCGTCGACGGCCCTGGTCTCACCGAAGTGCTTGACCAGTCCCCGTACTTCGACGGCGTTTCCGCGCCCGGGGCTCATGCCGTAGTGCGTCATACGGGCACGGTGCCATATCCCGCCGACATCGCACCGACAGAGCGCCGACAGCCCGGCCGGTGGAGGGCGGCGGCGTACGGGGGCCGGCAGCCCGCCGACGGGGGAATTCCGGCGGGCTGCCGGCCGGGGGAGTGGCTTCTCGCGGACCGGCTCCTCTAGTGGAAGCTGTGCTCCTCGGTGGGGTACGCCCCGCCGACGACGTCCTCGGCGAACGCCTTCGCCGCACCGCCCAGCACCTCACGGAGCTGCGCGTACTGCTTCACGAACCGGGGCACGCGGCCGCCCGTCATGCCCGCCATGTCGGTCCACACCAGCACCTGCGCGTCGCAGTCGGGACCCGCGCCGATGCCCACGGTCGGGATGTGCAGCGAGCCGGTGACCTCGGCGGACAGCTCCGCCGGTACGAGTTCGAGCACGACCGCGAACGCGCCCGCGTCCTGCACCGCCTTGGCGTCCCGGCGCAGCTGCTGGGCGGCCTCCTCGCCGCGCCCCTGCACCGGGTAGCCGCCGTACGCGTTCACGGACTGCGGGGTGAGACCGATGTGCGCCATCACCGGGATACCGGCCTCGACGAGCAGCTCGATCTGGTGCGCCGAGCGTTCGCCGCCCTCCAGCTTCACCGCGCCGACGCCCGCCTCCTTGATGAGCCGGGTCGCGTTGCGCAGCGCCTGCACGGGGCCCTCCTGGTACGAGCCGAAGGGCAGGTCGCCGACGATCAGGGCGCGCCGGGTGCCGCGGACGACGGCGGCGGACAGCAGGGTCATCTCGTCCATCGTCACGGGGACCGTGGACTCGTAGCCGAGGTGGCAGTTGCCCATCGAGTCGCCGACCAGCATGACGGGGATGCCGGCCTCGTCGAAGACGGAGGCGGTCATGGCGTCGTAGGCGGTGAGCATGGGCCACTTCTCGCCGCGCTGCTTGGCCGCCGCGATGTCGCGGACGGTGAGGCGTCGGCTTCCCGTGCCGCCGTACAGCGTCTTGCCGCTGTCGGCGGAGGACTTCGGGGCAGGCGAGACATGCGTCATGGCAACGGCTCCTTCGTCATCTCGAGGCGCCCTGACGGCGTCCCCGGACCAGCTCCATGGTGGCACCTGTCGCCGGAGGCGCAAAGGGGAGCGGTGACGTGACGTGTCTCATCAGATACGGAACGGGGTCGTATCGTAAATGCGGTAGCCTGGCGCGCATGGCGACTCCCCCCGGTGCTCCCGCCCCGCGAACCGTCTCCGAGGCCGTCCACCGGCGCAGATGGCTGATCCTCGCGGTGCTGATGTTCAGCCTGCTGATCGTCGTGCTGGACAACTCGATCCTGAACGTGGCGATGAAGACGATCGCCACGCCCCCGCCCCAGGGCCTCGGCGCGACGCAGAGCGAACTGGAGTGGGCCATCAACGCCTACACGCTCGTCTTCGCCGGCCTGCTGTTCACCGCGGGCCTGCTGGGGGACCGGCTGGGGCGGCGGAAGATACTGCTCGTCGGCATGGTCGTGTTCGGCGTGGGCTCGGTCCTGGCCGCAATGTCGGATTCACCCGGACAGTTGATTGCGTTCCGCGCCCTGATGGGCTTCGGCGGCGCCTTCGTCATGCCCGCCACCCTGGCGATCCTCATGAACGTCTTCGAGCGCGACGAGCAGCCCAAGGCCATAGGGATCTGGGTCGGCGGCGTCGGGATCGCCATCGCCATAGGGCCCATCACGGGCGGGCTGCTGCTGGAGCACTTCTGGTGGGGATCGGTCTTCCTGGTCAATGTGCCGGTCGTGCTCCTCGGCCTGCTCGGCATGGTGCTGTTCGTCCCCGACTCCAGGGATCCCGCACCCGGCCGTACCGACCCCTTCGGCGTCCTGCTGTCGATCGTCGGTCTCGTCCTGCTCGTCTACGGGATCATCAAGGGCGGGCAGCTCGCGGATTTCGCCGATCCGGAGGTGCTCGGCGCGATCGGTGGCGGTCTGCTGGTCCTGGTGCTGTTCGTGCTGCACGAGCGGCGTACCGACCATCCGGCCATGGACATGGGCTACTTCCGCAAACCCGCCTTCTCTGCCGCCATCGCCGCGATCTCGCTGGTGTTCTTCGCGCTCATGGGCGTGACGTTCTTCACCGTCTTCTACACCCAGAGCGTGCGCGGCTACACCCCGCTGGAGACCGGGCTGCTGATACTGCCCCTCGCGCTCGCCCAGATGTTCTTCGCGCCCCGCGCCCCACGTGCCGTCGAGCGGTTCGGTGCCCGCGTGGTGTGCGCGGGCGGGATGCTCGTTGTCGCACTCACCCTGGCCGGCTTCCTCCTGCTCGACCAGGACACCCCGATCTGGGTGCTGGAGGTGCTGTTCTTCCTCCAGGGCGCGGGCATGGCCCACACCATGCCGCCCGTCACCACCACGATCATGCAGGCGCTGCCCCGGGAGAAGGCGGGTTCCGGCTCCGCGCTCAACAACACCTTCCGCCAGGTCGGCGGAGCCCTCGGTGTCGCCGTCCTGGGGTCGCTGCTGTCCACCAGCTACCGCAACGGCATCGACGGCGAACTCGCCGCCCTGCCGCCGGGCGTACGGCACGCCGCCGGCGAGTCCATCGAGGCGACGGTCGCGGCCGCCGACCGCCTCGGGCCCGCCGGTGCGGCACTGGTGCAGCCCGCCAACGACGCCTTCATCCACGCCATGCACATCACCGTGGTGTTCGGAGCCGGTGTCGCGGTCGCCGGGGCCGTGATCGTCGCGCTGTTCATGCCGGGACGCCCTCCAGCGCCGGAGCCTGACGACGCGGTGCACGAGTCCGCCCGCACCCCGGTCCCGCAGACCGGGGAGAGGGAGGGCGAGGAGTCGTGACCACCGCAGAGCGCCGCGGCCGCCCCCGTAACGCGGCCGTGGACACGGCCGTCATCGAGGCCGTCCTCCGCCTCCTGGAGGAGGGAACTCCGCTGGGCAGGCTGTCGATGGAGGGCATCGCCCGCGCCGCCGGGGTCGGCAAGGCCACTGTCTACCGGCGCTGGTCCGGCAAGGAGGCCCTGCTCCTGGACGTCATGCGCTCACTGGAGGAGGAGGCCACGGAACTCACCGGGGCGTCCGTCCGCGACGACCTCGTCCTCCTGCTGGAGTTCCTGCGCCGGCGGGGTCTGGCGAAGCGCTCCTCGGCCGTGTTCCGCGCGGTCCTCACCGAGGTCCGGTCCCAACCCCGGCTGTGGCAGGAGTACCAGGACACGGTCATAGGGGCGCGGCGGGACGCCGTATTCGGGGTGCTGCGGCGCGGCAGGGCGACGGGCGAGATCCGGGCCGACGTCGATCTGGAGCTGCTCACCGATCTGTTCACCGGACCGATGCTCGCCCGCGCCGTTCTCCATGACTGGCAGGAGCTGCCCGAAGGGCTGGCCGAGCGCATCGTCGACACGGTGCTGGAGGGCGTACGGCCGCGAGCAGCGGGCTGACGGGGCGCGGAAGGCGGGCTTCCGCGCGGGGTGGCGGGCGGCGCGACGCGGTGCCGGACATCTGCCCTTTTTCTCTGGGTACTTCCGGTGTTTGTCCAGGTTCTGTCACAGGCGCCCGCATGCCGGGACGACCAGGAACCCCTCGCCCCGGGGCGTTCGTCCTCGTAGGAGACCGGCCGCCGGGGCGGCACGAAAGGTACTCACCGGCCATCGCCTAAGGTGCGTAGGCGGGGCAGTGCGAAGCAGCGAGGAACGGCACACATGACGCAGGCGCAAACCAGGCACAGGGAACACGGCAGCTCGGGCGCCGAGCGGACCGGGTTCCGTGGCCGGCGCCTGCTGAGCGGCTGGCAGTCCCCCGGACTCTGGCGTCGCGGCATCGTCCTCGCCGTCTTCGCCCTGGTCCTGGCCGGGCTGATGGTCTTTCACTCCCGGATCCCGAACGCGGTCGGCAACGTCGGCAGCCTGCTGGAGACCTTCCTGCCCTGGATCGGACTCGGCATTCCCGTGCTCCTCGTGCTGGCGATCGCGCGCCGTTCGGCGACCGCGCTCATCGCGCTGCTGCTGCCGACGGTGATCTGGCTCAACATGTTCGGCGGCCTGGTCACCTCCAAGGCCTCCACCTCCGGCGACCTCACGGTGGCCACGCACAACGTCAACGCCCAGAACACCGACCCCGCGGGGACGGGCCGCGACGTGGCCCGCTCCGGTGCCGACGTCGTCGCGCTGGAGGAGCTGACGGGCGATGCCGTGCCGGCGTACGAGAAGGCGCTGGGCCGCGCGTACAAGTACCACTCCGTGCAGGGGACCGTGGGGATCTGGAGCAAGTACCCCTTGAAGGACGTCCGTCCCGTCGACATCAAGCTCGGCTGGACGCGGGCGCTCCGCGGCACCGTCGACACCCCCAAGGGGCAGGTCGCGGTCTATGTCGCCCATCTGCCCTCGGTCCGGGTGAAGTTCAACGCGGGCTTCACGGCGGGGCAGCGCGACGACAGCGCGCACGCGCTCGGTCAGGCCATCGCGCGCGAGCCCATCGGCAAGGTCGTCCTGCTCGGCGACCTCAACGGGACGATGAACGACCGTGCGCTGGCGCCCGTCACCTCGCCCGGCTCGTCGACGATGCGGTCCACGCAGGGCGCGGCGGGCGATGGCTTCGGCTTCAGCTGGCCCGCGTCGTTCCCCATGGCGCGGATCGACCAGATCATGGTGCGCGACATGGAGCCGGTGTCGTCCTGGACGCTGCCGAAGACCGGGAGCGACCACTTGCCGATCGCGGCCACGGTCCAGCTCTGACCCTGACCGGGCGCAGGCGCTGACCGGGCGCAGGCACTGACCCGGGCCCGGCTGCCCGTACGTCGTCCTCCACCGCTTCCCGTACGACGTCCTCCGCTCCGTCCCGTACGGGCGGGTGCTTCGGCCTGCGGAGATCTTTGGTCTGCTCGCAACAAGGGGTTCACGCGTACGCCCCACGCGTCTGAGAGACTTTGTTCCGGAAGCAAACTTAAGGAACACCGGAAAGGAAGGTTCTCCCTCCATGCCCCTGGCCCTGCTGGCCCTGGCTGTCTCGGCCTTCGGCATCGGCACCACCGAGTTCGTGATGATGGGCCTGCTGCCCAACGTCGCCGACGACCTCGGCACCTCCGTGCCCACCGCCGGCCATCTCGTCTCCGCCTACGCCATCGGCGTCGTCATCGGCGCCCCGCTCCTCACGGCGCTCGGCTCCCGCATCCCGCGCAAGCGGATGCTCGTCCTGCTCATGGTCCTGTTCACCATGGGCAACCTGGCTTCCGCCCTCGCGCCGAACTTCGCACTGCTGGCCGCCGGGCGGGTCCTCGCCGGGCTGCCGCACGGGGCGTTCTTCGGCGTCGGTGCCGTCGTCGCGGCCCGGCTGGTCGCGGAGGGGCGGCAGGCGCGGGCCGTGGCCACGATGTTCCTCGGCCTCACCGTCGCCAACATCGTCGGCGTCCCCTTCGGCACCCTCCTCGGCCAGCAGCTCGGCTGGCGCGCCACCTTCCTCGTCGTCGCGGTGATCGGCCTGGTCGCGGTCGCGGCCCTCGCCCGGCTCGTCCCGTACATGCCGCTCGACTCCCGTGCCGGGCTCGTACGGGAGCTGTCCGCCCTGCGCCATCCGCAGGTGCTGCTCGGGCTGCTCACCGCGGTCTTCGGATTCGCGGGCGTCTTCGCCGTGTACAGCTACCTCGCCTCGATGATGACCGAGGTCACCGGCTTCGCCGAGTCGTCGGTGACCGTCGTCCTCGCGCTCTTCGGCCTCGGCATGACGCTGGGCGCGCTGGTCGCCGGACCGCTCACCGACCGGGCCCTCCGCCCCACGCTCTACGGGTCGTTGGGCGCGCTGGCCGTCGTCCTCGTCGTCTTCGACGCCACCGTCCACATCAAGTGGGCGGCGCTGGTGACGGTCGTCGTCCTCGGTGCCGTGGGCTTCATCACCACGACACCGCTGCAGATGCTCGTCATGAACAAGGCGCAGCACGCGCCGACGCTGGCCTCCGCCTCCAACCACTCGGCGTTCAACCTGGCCAACGCCGGGGGTGCCTGGCTGGGCGGTGCCGCCATCGCCGCCGGGTGGGGGTGGACCTCGCCCACGCTGGTCGGTGCCGCGCTGGCGGCCGCCGGGCTCGCGATCGCCGTCACCGCCGGGCTGCTCGAGGGGTCCACGGCCCGTACGGCGGAGGGCGCGGGCGGCTCGCGGGTCGTGGCGCGCAGCTCCGACCCGGTGCACGTCGAGCGGGTCGGGTGAAGAAATCCGTCGGGTGACGTGGCTCCCTTGACCCGGGTGTCATCCTCGGAAGTGTGGCGCGTCGAGCCGCACCGGAGACGGCCGTGCCCCGCCCACTGCGCGGGGCACGGTCTTTCCGCTGCGGTTCCGCGAGCCCGCGAGCCCGCGAGCCCGCGAGCCCGCGAGCCCGCGAGCCCGCGAGCCCGCGAGCCCGCGAAACCCGACGCTTCCGGCGGTCAGGTCAGCCCTCGCGCCAGCGGTTGGTGATCGGCAGCCGGCGGTCCTTGCCGAAGCCCTTGGCCGAGATCTTGGTGCCCGGCGGGTACTGGCGCCGCTTGTACTCGGCCCGGTCCACCAGCAGCAGGACCCGGGCGACCTCGTCCGGGTCGAAGCCGGCCGCGACGATCGCGTCCTGACCCCGGTCGTGGTCCACGTACAGATCGAGGATCGCGTCGAGGATGTCGTAGTCGGGCAGCGAGTCCGTGTCGACCTGGCCGGGGCGCAGCTCGGCGCTCGGCGGCTTGACGATGGAGTTCTCGGGGATCGGCGGGGTCTGACCGCGGTCGGCGGCAGCCCGGTTGCGCCACCGGGCGAGACGGAAGACCAGGTTCTTGTAGACGTCCTTGATCGGGCCGTACGCGCCGACCGAGTCGCCGTAGAGCGTCGAATACCCCACCGCCAGCTCGGACTTGTTGCCCGGCGCCAGGACGATGTGGCCCTCCTGGTTGGACACCGCCATCAGCAGCGTGCCGCGCAGCCGTGACTGCAGGTTCTCCTCGGCGAGACCGGTGAGGCCGAGCGAGTCCATGTACGCGTCGAACATCGGCTCGATGGGCACCGAGCGGTAGTTCAGCCCCGTACGGGTGGCGAGTTCGGCCGCGTCGCCCCGGGAGTGGTCGGAGGAGTACTTGGACGGCATCGAGATGCCGTGGACGTTCTGCGCGCCGATCGCGTCGCAGGCGATGGCGGCGACGAGGGCGGAGTCGATACCGCCGGAGAGGCCGATGAGCACGCTGCGGAAACCGTTCTTCGCGACATACGCGCGAAGGCCGACCACCAGCGCCGAGTAGACCTCCTCGTCGTCGTCGAGCCGGTCCGCGTACCCGCCCTTGAGTTCGGGCTCGTACGGCGGCAGCGGTTCGGCGGACAGCGTGACGTGGTCGACGAGCAGGCCGTCGTCCACCGTGCCCGCGGGGACCGGTCCCGCCGCCGGGAGATCGAGGTCGATCAGTACACAGCCCTCGGCGAACTGCGGTGCGCGGGCGATCACTTCGCCGTCCGCGGCGACGACGATCGAGTCGCCGTCGAAGACCAGCTCGTCCTGGCCGCCGATCATCGCCAGGTACGCGGTCGTGCACCCCGCCTCCTGGGCGCGCTTGCGGACCAGCTCCAGGCGGGTGTCGTCCTTCTCGCGCTCGTACGGGGAGGCGTTGACGGACAGCAGCAGTCCGGCGCCGGCGGACCGGGCGGCGGGCACCCGGCCCCCGTCCTGCCACAGGTCCTCGCAGATGGCGAGCGCGATGTCGACACCGTGCACGCGGACGACGGGCAGGGTGTCGCCCGGCACGAAGTAGCGGTACTCGTCGAAGACGCCGTAGTTGGGGAGGTGGTGCTTGGCGAACGTCAGCACCACCTCGCCGCGGTGCAGTACCGCCGCGGCGTTCTGCGGTGCCCCGGCGGGCTGGCCGTACCGGGGCTGAGCCTTCTCGGAACGGTCCAGGTAGCCGACGACGACGGGCACATCGCCCAGGCCCTCGGCGTCGAGCCGTGCGGCGAGAGTGCGCAGCGCCTCCCGCGACGCCTCGACGAAGGAGGCGCGCAGGGCGAGGTCCTCGACGGGGTAGCCGGTGAGCATCATCTCGGGGAACGCCACGAGGTGGGCGCCCTGCTCGGCGGAGTGCCGGGTCCAGTGGAGGACGGCCTCGGCGTTCCCGGCGAGGTCGCCGACGGTCGAGTCGATCTGATTCAGTGCGAGGCGAAGTTGAGGCACGCGGCCAGTCTAATCGTCTCTCTGACGCGATGTCCCGGCCGCGGGGGTGTGGGCCCGTTCACTCCGCCGGGACGGGCGACCTCGCGGCCCGCCGTGGGCTCCGGCCCTGCTGCGCGCCGCCGCTCAGCAGCGTCGCCCCGGCCCGGGGCAACGCTTTAAAGGCCGCAGCCGACGCTCGCGCTTGCCGCGCGCCGGCTCGGTGCCCGGGCCCGTCCAGCCATTGGTTCCGGAAGGCGCGGAACCGTTCCGGCCGGAGATCGATCTCCGGCCGGGGAGCGGAGTCGTTGGCGTGGAGCCTATGGGTGCCCTCGGCGCGTACGGTCGCGAACCCGGCCGCGCGCGGCACGCGCAGATGCTGGGGGCACGGCCGGCCGGGAGATGCCGAACTCCTCGTCGGATGACGGCCGTCACCGCGCCGGAGGGCCGCTCGCCGCCGGCGAGGTGGTCCGCCACCGCATCGCCGCTCGCCGTCGGCGAGGAGTTCCGGAATCCGGCGGCGGACAGGGCGGACAGGGTGGCCCATTGCGTCGAGTGCGTGCACGCCGGGGGACTGTGCCGGCCCCGCCGGCCCCTGCTTGCACGAGTCCATGCTGGAGGAACGGCCACGGGGCGACAGTCCCGGGAGGCCGTCCGGAAGCGGCCCGCGGCCCGCGGGAAGGCGCAGGATAGGACGCATGATCCGTGTACCCGGCCGCATTCTCACGGTCGCCGGAGTCCCCACCCACGTCGTATGCGAGGGAGAGGGCCCCGTCTGCGTGCTCAGCGGCGGGCTCGGTATGAGCTGGTTCGACTGGGATCCGGTCGTCCCGCTGCTGGCCTCCCACCGCACCGTCGTGCGGTTCGACCGCCCCGGCCTCGGGTTCAGCGCCCCCGCGCCCGCGCAGCAGGTCCCCACGGCGGCCGGCGAGGCGCATCGGATCCTCGCGGTACTCGACGCGCTCGGCCTGTCCGGCCCCTGTACGGTCGTCGGCCACTCGCTCGCCGGACTCCACGCGGAGGCATTTGCACGGCTGCACCCCGCTCGTACCGCCGGGATCGTCCTCGTCGACACCAGCGTGGCGGAGGACGTCCGCGCCCCGGCCCTCCCCGCCGCGCCCCGCGCCGCCGCCGCGCGCCTGCTGGCGGCCGGGCTCGGCGCCGCGGGGGTGCCGCGGGTCCTCGGCCGCTCCGCGCGCCGCGTCACGGTCCGCGCCCAGACCGTACGCCACCGCGACCCGGCCCCCGCCGCCCTCGTTCGGCGCTGCTACAGCACGACGCGCGTGCTGCGCGCGAGCCTGCTGGAGAACGCGACGTACGCCGGTACGGCAGCGGAGGTGCTCGCCCTGCGAGCCCGCCGTCCGCTGCCGGACGTCCCCGTCACCGTGCTGGCCGCATACGGCGCCACCGATGCGCCCCGCCAACTGCGCCGCCTGGACCGGCAGCGGCGACTGGCCGCGGAGCTGAACGGAGCCGAGTTCCGGATCGCCGCCCCCGCGGGCCATCTGGTGATGATGGACGACCCCGCGGCGGTCGCCCGCGCCGTGCTCGGGGAGTCGCCCGCTTGGGACATCGCGGCCGGGAGGACCTAGCCTGACCCCGGGGACGAAACGCGGCAGAAACGCCGCCACGTGATACTGAAACGGCCACAGCGCGGTGGCGCACCCCTACAGCTCCAGAGCAAGCCGTCTGACCTGCGAGGATAGGAATCATGGATAAGCAGCAGGAGTTCGTGCTTCGTACGCTCGAAGAGCGCGACATCCGCTTCGTGCGCCTGTGGTTCACCGATGTGCTGGGCTTCCTCAAGTCGGTCGCGGTGGCGCCTGCCGAGCTCGAGCAGGCCTTCGACGAAGGTATGGGCTTCGACGGCTCGGCGATCGAGGGCTTCGCCCGCGTCTACGAGTCCGACATGATCGCCAAGCCGGACCCGAGCACGTTCCAGATCATCCCGTGGCGCGCGGAGGCGCCCGGCACGGCCCGGATGTTCTGCGACATCCTGATGCCGGACGGCTCGCCCTCGTACGCCGACCCGCGCTACGTCCTCAAGCGCATCCTGGCCAAGACCTCCGACCTCGGCTTCACCTTCTACACCCACCCCGAGATCGAGTTCTTCCTGCTCAAGCAGAAGCCGGTCGACGGCACACGGCCCACCCCGGCCGACAACTCCGGCTACTTCGACCACACCCCGCAGAACGTCGGCATGGACTTCCGCCGCCAGGCGATCACGATGCTGGAGTCCATGGGCATCTCGGTGGAGTTCTCGCACCACGAGGGCGCCCCGGGCCAGCAGGAGATCGACCTGCGGTACGCGGACGCGCTGTCGACCGCGGACAACATCATGACCTTCCGGCTGGTCATGAAGCAGGTGGCGCTGGAGCAGGGCGTGCAGGCGACGTTCATGCCCAAGCCGTTCTCCGAGCACCCCGGCTCCGGCATGCACACCCATCTCTCCCTCTTCGAGGGCGACAGGAACGCCTTCCACGAGTCGGGCGCCGAGTACCAGCTCTCCAAGGTCGGCAAGTTCTTCATCGCGGGCCTGCTCCGCCACGCGGCCGAGATCTCCGCCGTCACCAACCAGTGGGTGAACTCCTACAAGCGCATCTGGGGCGGCTCGCAGCGCACCGCGGGCGCCGGCGGCGAGGCCCCCTCGTACATCTGCTGGGGCCACAACAACCGCTCCGCGCTGGTCCGCGTCCCCCTCTACAAGCCGGGCAAGACCGGCTCGACCCGTGTCGAGGTCCGCTCCCTCGACTCCGGCGCCAACCCGTACCTGGCGTACGCGGTGCTGCTGGCGGCCGGCCTGAAGGGCATCGAGGAGAGCTACGAACTCCCCCCGGGCGCCGACGACGACGTCTGGGCGCTCAGCGACCCGGAGCGCCGCGCGATGGGCATCCAGCCCCTCCCGCAGAACCTGGGCGAGGCGATCACCCTCATGGAGCGCAGCGAACTGGTCGCCGAGACCCTGGGCGAGCACGTCTTCGACTTCTTCCTCCGCAACAAGAAGCAGGAGTGGGAGGAGTACCGCAGCGAGGTCACCGCGTTCGAGCTCCGGAAGAACCTGCCGGTGCTGTAACCGCAGGTCAGGGCACTTCCTGGCATGACAACGGCTCCGGGCCGGTGGCAGTACGCCACCGGCCCGGAGCCGTCTCATTCGCCCTGGGCCGCCTGTGGGCCAGAAGTAGAGCCGGGCGACGCGCATGAGCAAGAGATCATGCGTCGTGCGGTCGCCCGGCTTCGACCCAGGACACTTCCGTTCATCACCCGGCTACGGCTTCCGGCAAGCCGGCGGCCCGCCGCAACCCGTGTCGGCCGGACAGCGACCGATGCCTTGTGTCCTCGGCTGCCGAGCCCTAGGAGGCTCGTACGGTCACCCGATCTCGCTGAACTGCGCGACGATGCTGCGGTTGGCGTTCATGGTGATCTGGTAGCTCGGCGTGGTGACGCCTGTGGGTTGGCCGTCGACCACCCAGCCGGTGAACTGGAAGCCGGGGCTGGCCTCGGCGATGACGGTGACCTGCGTGCCGGGGTCGTACGGGCCGTATTCACTGGGCTTGACACTGGTGGCTCCGCCGACGGGGTCGGCGGAGATGTCCAGAGAGACCCGGTTGGTGACCAAAGAGGGCCGATAGGCGGCCAGGATGTCGGCGCTGCGTGTTGCGACGGCGGCGTTGTTGTTGTTCGCGTCGCCGAGGGGCTGGCCGTTGAAGATGTTCTCGGTGTTGGAGTACTGGTTGACGACCTTGCACGGCTGAGTGCAGGCACTGGAGTAGGCCATGATCGTGTGCCACTGCTGGTCGGGGGTGATCCAGCCGTAGTTCTGGGTGCCGACGGGGGTTGTTCCCCCCTGGTTGGCCACTGTCAGGCGGTCGTGCTTCAGACCGAAGTTGTGGCCGATCTCGTGTGCGAGGTTCTCCCACGCTGTCACGGAGAAGACGCTGGTGACCGAGAATGCGGCGCTGTCGGTCGTCGAGGTTGCGGCCGGGGTGGGCAGGTTGGCCTGCCCGGAGCTGTCCTCTGCGGGGATGGCGGCGAGGAGCGCGACCAGGTCGGCGCTGGATGCCGTCCGCTGGGCGGCGGCCGGGGCGCCGAGGGTCGGGTTTGCGGGGTTGCTGAGCATGCCCAGCAGGGTTCCGGCGTTTTCGCGCGCGACGCCGGTCGGCTGGGTCTGGTAGGTGTTGACGACGTGCACGCTGGCCGGCACACCGCTCGTCGCAAGCGCCCTGTTGAGCTGGTTCACGCCGTACCTGATCCGGGCCTGGACCGCCGTGACACTGCCGAGTTCGGTGACGCTGGCCGGGGTGTAGGCGACGACGATGTCGATGGCAGCCGGGTTGTCGGGAGTTGCGATCCTCAACCCCGGCTTGTGGGGCTTGTGGGGCTTGTGGGGCGGCTTCGGGTGCTTGTGGCCCGCAGGCACGTCGACTGTGTCGACACCGTGTCCGTTGGGGGGCAGCTTCAGGGAGTCGATCTCCTGCAGCTGGAACCAGCCCGGGCGCTTGGCCAGCGGCTGGTACTGGTACTGGCGGAAGCCGACCTCGATCGCGCCGGAGAGGGTGACCGGCCCATCTGTGCACGCTCCGATGATGGACACGGCGATGGTGTTCTCGGGGTGCTTCGGGTCGTGTCCGGCCCAATACACGGTGCCGTCAGCGTCCTGGCGCTGGAAGTCCTGCACCGCGGTGAAGCCCTTGCCGTGGCCGGAGGGAGGGAACGTGCGGCTGTCGTGGCCGAAGAGTGGGAACGTGCGGCGCTCGGGTCTCCCCTCCTTCTGCTTTCCGCACAACGAACGGAACTGCTTGGCATCCGCGCGCAGCGCGGCGGTGCGCACTACCCAGGGCTCGTCGTGGTCCCCGCCGGTCCTAGCGGACGCGGCGGGTGTGTTGAGGGCCAGTGCCAGGGTGGCGATGAGGGCGGTCGCCGCGCTGGAGGCGGCGAGTAGGGAACGACGCATGAGGTACGTCAGCCTCTCTATGGGGGTTTTCGGCTCATGTTCCGCAAACCGAGCTCCTGCCACATCGCGGTGCACCGCTCACACAGCCATCCGGGTCGAGGTTCACCCGGATACAGCTCTGGCCCTGTCCATCCGTCAGCAGCCGCGCCGTCGGAGACCTTTGCGCCGTGCTCTGGACCGGCAGTCGGCCGGCACGGCCTGCGGCAGGCCTGCCACCCTGCCTCACGGCAGCAGTTCGGTGAGGCCGGGAGCAATGGCGGCGACTCGGCGGTCTCACAGGGATCCTGACGGTCTCCCACCTTGCGGCGCAGACCGTGGTGGGTGCGCAAGGTCGGACGGGTGTTCCCTCCGGACAGATGACGCCGGGTCAGCGGCATTCATCACTGACCCGGCGTCATGTCACGCTTCCTGGAGCGTCTGTGGGCTGTCAGGCGTGGATTCGCTCGCCTCGTAGAGCCGATCGACCGCGGCGCCGCGCCGGAGAGTGCGCGGTCCGGAACGGTTCCGCCGATGGCTCTGCCTAGACGGTCCAGGCCGGTACTGTCCTGCCGGTGCCGTCAGGAGCGGAAGCGGACGCGCCTGGGGAGGCGGCAACAATGGCGGCGAAGCCCTCCTCGGGGTCGGCGCACACCCGCCGCGGCGCCGTGGCGGGCATCACGACCGTGTCGCCCGGCATCACGATGAGCTTCTCGCCATCGAGCTCAACGGTCGCTCCGCCGTCCACTACCGTCCACACCTGCTCGGCATCGCATGTGTGGAGGGGGCCCGTGGCGCCAGGCTGCATATCCACGCGCCACACGGCCTGTCCGGCGCCGCCCGGCGTCGGCGAGGCAAGCGTGGTCATGACGGCGTTGGGGGTCTCGGTCCTGCGGCTGCCGGCATGGCGGATGACAGGCATCGTGGAGACCCCTTAGACTCGACAACATGGTTGTCGAGATGGTGAACCTGGTTGTCGATCGTGTCAAGTGACTCCCCTGGATTCGAGCTGCCGCTGCGGCTGTTCCTCGCTTTCCGCGTTCTCATCGACGACCTCCATGACGAGCTGGCACGCCAAGGGCACCCCGATGTCCGGCCGATGCACGGCTACGTCCTCCAGGCGATCGGTCCGGACGGCACAACCGCCGCGGATCTCGGCCGTCGGCTCGGAGTCTCCAAGCAGGCAGCGGGCAAGACGATCGACACGCTTGAGCGCCTTGGCTACGCGGAACGCGGCGCGGATCCGCGCGATGCGCGGCGCAAGATCGTGCGACTGACCGATCGAGGCATGGACTGCCTGGCCTTGTCGGCGCGCATCTTCGACCGTCTCCGGGCCGACTGGGCTCAGACCCTTGGCGAAGATCGCCTCCGTGCGCTGGAAGCGGACCTGCGCAGCGTGACACCCGCAGAGCCATTCCTGCTCGACATGCCCGGATGGTTCGGCAACTCCTAGCATCGGGCCGAGGTGTCCGGAAGTGGCAGTCCCTCAAGTTTTCTCGCAAGTCGTGGAGCACGCTGTCGCAAACTCACGGCGCCCGGTGGGTGAGGACACCGGTCATGGCGTCCGGGCCGCGGAAGAACCTACCGGTGGTGCAAGGGCGTTCCGCGCTCATGCACGGAGCGTTCGCAGTGCCGAGCGGGCGTGCCGGGGTGTGAGCCAAGTGGCCCGCCATCCCTCGGTGCGACCGTCGGCGAGGTCTTCCAGGAGGGGCAGCAACGCGTCGCAGTCGCGCTCGGGAGTCCGTACGGAGACCAGCCTCTCGGGGCCCCAACGGACTTCCAGGCCCGGGGTGTCCGTGCTGATCCAGGGGCCGTATTCGAAGAAGCGCATGCGATGTCTCCGGTCGAAGAGGTGTCGTGGGGACAGCGACGCGCTGCGAGTCCCACGGATGCCCGAAGTCATGCCCGGTGCGACGAAGTCATGCCCGGCGCGGCCCGGTTGAACGGTCGGGCGTTCTCCGGTGCACGACGCTGTCACCGTCGTCCGGGGGCAATATCGCGTGCCCTTCACGTACGGGGGTAAGCGGTGCGGGACCGACGCACCACGAGAAGGGACCCCCGCCGTGCTCATGGCCCACCCTGCGGTTCTCACCGATCTCGTCGCCCAGTACGAAGCCCTGGAAGCACTCCGCGCCCAGGAAGGCGTCCCCGAGGCGCAGCAGCGGCTCGACGATGTCGTCCGTAACTTGTGCGTGGCGACAGGCGCTCAGGACATCGAGGCGGCGCTCGTCCTGGCGCGGCAGCAGCTGCGTGACGAGCGCGCCCGGAGCGGGACGCTGGTCGCGGGCTGACCCGCGTAGCGCGCCGTCCGGGGGAACCGATGTGTGTGTCCGGGCAGTTGGGTGCGGCAGCGCCCCCGTCACCTCATCCGGGCCGGCGGCCATCGACCGCCGGCCCGGAGTGTCATCGAGGTGTCAGGGGGCGGGTGGCGATCGCTCGGAGCCGTTCGTCCTGGCGCCTCGCGACGGCTGCCGAGACCGGGTTGGGGTCGTCGGGGTCCTGGCTCATCAGGTACGAGGTGAGGGTGCCCCAGGTGCGGACGACGGTCATGACTCCGGCGTGGCCGTCGGGACTGCTGGTGTTGGCCAGGGTGTAGGACACGGACCCGTGTCCGGCTTTCACCGTGGGGAGGCGGCCCACGGTGAAAGCGAAGGTCCAGCCTCGCTTCGAGGTGGCGGTGAACCCGGTGCACTCGTCAAGTGCCTTGTGGAGGTCGGCCATCCACGCCTTGGCGTCCGCGACGGTGTGGCTGCTCAGGGAGATCGAGCCGTCGACCTCTTCGGAAGCGGCGTCGGGCTCCAGGGCGGCCCATGCCAAGCCCCGGCGTTCGTACCGGGGGCGGAAGTTCATCGTCTCCGCGATGGGCCGGCACTTCGGGCTGTCCGTGGTGACCACGTCGTCGTGGTCGAAGAGAGGCAAGTCGTAGGGATCCCCATGGAAGCCGGGTAGATCACCGCCCTTCGGCAAGGCGTCCTCCAACTGCTGCGAAGTCAGGGGGCGTTGCCCGGATCTGGGCCGTCCGGGCTCGTCGTCGTCGGCCTGGTCCGACGGCCCGCAGGCCGTGAGGGTCACCGACAGGGCTGACAGCAGGGCGCAGGTCAGCACGCGTTGTATGCCGCTGGGCAACGGGCGCTCTCTTCTCCTCATGGGCGGCTGCCGGCATTGCTCTGCGTGCCGGTCGCCGCCGGATGACGCGTCCGATGATGTCACCTCATGACCGCACAAGCCCTGGAATTCCGTCCCGGTCGGCAGCCGCCCCGCGGCGTCCGCTGCCCGCCTCGACGTCGGCCTCGATGTCCGCCTCGATGTCCGCATCGACGTCGGTGTCGGTGTCCCGGCCGGATACAGCGGCGCTACGAGCCGGGGGTGCGTCAGCGGTATGCCCCGAGGTCCGCGAGCCGCCCCGTCCCCGGCCCTGCGAGCCGCCTCGCCCTCGGCCGTACGACCTCCCGCGGCCCGCCCCGGACGCCACGCCCGGCGGCCGCGCGTCCGGTCGCCGGTGGCGGCTAGGCTCGTCCTCGGCCCGTGATCGACAGGAGGCGGCGGTATGTCCATGTCCGTGCCGCAAGGACGCCGGAGCAGCACCTTTACGCAGATGCTCCGGCACGGGTTCACCGACCCCTCCGCCGCGGTCCGGCTGCTCGACACCCCGGCGCTCTCTCCCGTCCGCTCCGACCCCGTACTGCTCGACGCGCTCGGCTCCACCGCCGACCCCGACCTCGCCCTCCTCGGTCTCGTGCGCATGGTGGAGTCGCTGCAGGAGCACGGGTCCGAGGCGCAGGTCCTCCTCGACACGCTCGTCTCCGCCAAGCCGCTGCGCGACCGCCTCATCGGGGTGCTCGGAGCCTCCGAGGCGCTCGGTGACCACCTCGCCCGGCATCCGCTCGACTGGCACGCCCTGGTGACGTACGAGTCGGTCGATCTGCACCCGGGGGTCGAGGAGTTCGAGAACCTGCTGGACGGGGTGCCCGACCCGGATGCGCTGCGGGCCGCCTACCGCCGCTGTCTGCTCACCATCGCCGCCCGCGACGTCTGCGGCACCACGGACGTCGCCGACGCCGCCGCCGAACTCGCCGACCTGGCCACCGCCACCCTCCGTGCCGCCCTCGGCCTCGCCGAGGCCGCGGCGCGCGAGGACGCGGCGGCCTGCCGGCTGGCCGTCATCGCCATGGGCAAGTGCGGCGGCCACGAGCTCAACTACGTGTCGGACGTGGACGTCATCTTCGTCGCCGAGCCCGTGGAGGGCACCGACGAGGCCAAGGCCGTCCAGGCCGCGACGCGTCTCGCCTCCCACATGATGCGGATCTGCTCCGACACCACGGCCGAGGGAACCATCTGGCCGGTGGACGCCAACCTGCGCCCCGAGGGCCGCAACGGCCCCCTGGTCCGTACGCTCTCCAGCCACCTCGCGTACTACCAGCGGTGGGCCAAGACGTGGGAGTTCCAGGCGCTGCTGAAGGCCCGTCCGGTCGCCGGTGACCTCGCTCTCGGCCGCGAGTACGTGGACGCCGTCGCGCCGATGGTCTGGCAGGCCGCCGACCGCGAGAACTTCGTCGCCGACGTCCAGCAGATGCGCCGCCGCGTCGTCGAGAACATCCCCGTGGCGCAGGTCGAGCGCGAGCTCAAGCTCGGCCCAGGCGGCCTGCGGGACGTGGAGTTCGCCGTCCAGCTCCTCCAGCTCGTGCACGGCCGCTCCGACACCTCCCTGCGCAGCGGCACCACTCTCGACGCCCTGTCAGCCCTGGCCGCGGGCGGTTACGTGGGGCGGTCCGACGCCGCCGCGCTGGACGCCGCGTACCGGTTCCTGCGCACCATGGAGCACCGCATCCAGCTCCACAAGCTGCGCCGTACCCACCTCGTGCCCGAGGAGGAGGCCGACCAGCGCCGCCTCGGCCGCTCCATGGCCCGCACCTACGACTGGCCCGCCGGCAAGGAGGCCGTGGCGACGCTGCACACCGAGTGGCGGCGGCACGCGCGCGAGGTGCAGCGGCTGCACGAGAAGCTCTTCTACCGGCCGTTGCTGAGCGCCGTCGCCGAACTCGAATCCGCCGAGGCCCGGCTCAGCTCGCGCGCCGCGCGCCAGCGCCTGGAGGCCCTGGGCTATGCCGACCCGGCGGCCGCGCTGCGCCATCTGGAGGCCCTGGCCTCCGGCGTCACGCGCAAGGCTGCCATCCAGCGGACGCTGCTGCCCGTACTGCTCGGCTGGTTCGCCGACTCCGCCGATCCCGACGCCGGGCTGCTCGGCTTCCGCAAGGTGTCCGACGCCCTGGGCAAGACGCCCTGGTATCTGCGGCTGCTGCGCGACGAGGGCGCCGCCGCGGAGAATCTCGCCCGCGTGCTGTCCGCCGGCCGCCTCGCCCCCGACCTGCTGCTCCGCGCCCCCGAGGCGGTCGCGCTGCTCGGCGACCCCGAGGGCCTGCGCCCCCGCGACCAGGCGCATCTGGAGCAGGAGGTGCTGGCCGCGGTGGGCCGGGCCGACGACGCCGCGCAGGCTGTCACCGCCGCCCGCGGGGTCCGCCGCCGCGAGCTGTTCCGCACCGCGGCCGCGGACATCGTGGGCGCCTACGGCACCGAGGCCAGCCCCGCGGAGAGGGACCAGGGAACCGTGGTCGACATGGTCGGCAGGGCGGTGACCGACCTGAACGCCGCGACCATCGCGGGCGCGCTGCGCGCCGCCGTGCGCGACAAGTGGGGCGAGGAGCTGCCCGCCCGGTTCGCGGTCATCGGCATGGGCCGCTTCGGCGGCCACGAGCTCTCCTACGGCTCCGACGCCGACGTGCTGTTCGTGTACGAGCCGCGGGACGGCGTGGCCGACCAGGAGGCCGCGCAGGCAGCCTTCGCCGTCGCCAACGAGATGCGCCGCCTCCTGCAGCTGCCCACCGCCGACCCGCCGCTGCTCATCGACGCGGACCTGCGCCCCGAGGGCAAGTCCGGTCCGCTGGTGCGGACCCTGGCCTCGTACGCCGCCTACTACCGGCGCTGGTCGCTGGTCTGGGAGAGCCAGGCCCTGCTGCGCGCCGCGCCCGTCGCGGGCGACGCCGACCTGGGGGAGCGGTTCGTCGAACTGATCGAGCCGCTGCGCTATCCCGAGCAGGGCCTGACCGAGGAGTCCGTCCGTGAGATCCGGCGGCTCAAGGCCCGAATGGAGTCCGAGCGACTGCCCCGCGGCGCCGACCGGACCCTGCACACCAAGCTGGGCCGCGGCGGGCTGTCCGACGTCGAGTGGAGCGTGCAGCTCCTGCAGCTCCAGCACGCCGGGACCGAACCCGGCCTGCGCACCACCCGTACCCGGCAGGCCCTGCACGCCGCCCGCGAGGCCGGGCTGATCGGCGCCGAGGACGCCGAGGTGCTGGATGAGGCGTGGGTGCTGGCCACTCGGGTGCGCAACGCCGTGATGCTGGTGCGCGGACGGCCGGGCGACACCTTTCCCACCGAGGCGCGGGAACTGGCCGCCGTGGGCCGTTACCTCGGCTACGAGCCGGGCCACGTAGGCGAGATGCTCGACGACTACCGCCGGGTGACGCGGCGCGCGCGGGCCGTGGTCGACGAGCTGTTCTACGGGACGTGAGCGCCGACGGCGGGGGCGAGTTCCGGGGGAGGGGCCGGACGGCGGGCCGGAGAGGTCAGACCACGGGCCGGAGAGGCCAGAGGTCAGACCACGGGCCGCAGTTCGAGCTCCGGGCCGCCCGAGGTGACCACCCGCCGCGGCAGCCGGTAGGCGATCGAGCCGTACCAGAGGTACGACACGGCGTACCCGAAGGCCAGGCACATCAGCCCGCCGACCGCGTCCAGCCAGAAGTGGTTGGCCGTAGCGACGATGACCAGCAGCGTCAACGCCGGGTACACCAGGCCCAGCACCTTCGCCCACACCGGCCGCGCCAGCATCACGATGGTGATGCCGCACCACACCGACCAGCCGATGTGCATCGACGGCATGGCGGCGTACTGGTTGGACATGCTGGCGAGGTTGCCCGACGCCATCGACCCCCACGTCTCGTGCACCAGCACGGTGTCGATGAACCCCT
Organism: Streptomyces sp. NPDC048639; assembly: GCF_043199075.1. NCBI lineage: Bacteria > Bacillati > Actinomycetota > Actinomycetes > Kitasatosporales > Streptomycetaceae > Streptomyces > Streptomyces sp. NPDC048639. The sequence continues at coordinate 480,712 of NZ_JBICVP010000001.1, read as the reverse complement.
CGCCCGACATCAGGCGCGGCGGCGCGAGCGGGTAGAGGTAGTAGCCGAGCAGGGCAACGCCCGTGGTGGCGAAGAGGACCAGCCGCGTCGCCGCGTAGCGCCCCGGATGCCCGCGGTAGAGCCACACGAGCACACCGATGGTGACGATGAAGTGCAGCGTCGCGTAGTAGTAGTTCATGCCGACGATCAGCCATTCCACGGAATTCACCGCGTGGTTGACCGTCCGCTCCACGGCGATGCCGAGGGATTCCTCCACCCGCCAGATCCAGTCGGCGTTCTCCAGGGCGGCCTGCTTCTGCTCCGGAACGGCGTTGCGGACCAGGGAGTACGTCCAGTAGCTGACGGCGATGAGTACGATCTCGAACCACAGCCGCGGCCTGCGGGGGGTGCGCAACCGCCGGCCCCAGGCGCGCTGCGACTCCGTCGGGCGGTCCTCGCGCCCCTCGATGGGTGACGGGGTGACCGTCCGTCCCTCCAGAGTCTCCACAGTGGCTTCACCCATAGCGCGACAGTCTGCCAGATGGCGGCCTGCTACCGATCACTCGCCGGTCCACGGCTCCTCTTACTCCACGCTACGCCTCGCGGACGCGGGCTGCCCCTTCGGCCCCGCGGCCGTCGATCCGCGGACCACCAGCTCGGGCAGGAAGACGAACTCGCTGTGCGGCGCCGGGGTGCCCCCGATCTCCTCGAGCAGCGCCCGGACCGCCGCCTGTCCCATCGCCGGCACCGGCTGCCGGATGGTGGTCAGCGGGGGATCGGTGAAGGCGATGAGCGGGGAGTCGTCGAAGCCGATCACCGAGACGTCGCGCGGCACTTCCAGGCCGTGCTGCCGCGCCGCCCGGATCGCGCCGAGCGCCATCATGTCGCTGGCGCACACCACCGCCGTGCAGCCCCGGTCGATCAGGGCGGACGCCGCCGCCTGACCGCCCTCCAGACTGTACAGCGAGTGCTCCACCAGGGACCGTGCGTCACCGGAGGTCAGGCCGAGCTGCTCCTGCATGCTCTGCAGAAAGCCCTCTATCTTCCGCTGCACCGGGACGAACCGCTTCGGGCCCAGCGCCAGGCCGATCCGTTCGTGGCCCAGCGCCGCGAGGTGGGTGACCGACAGCCCGACCGCGGCCCGGTCGTCGGGCGAGACGAACGGCGCCCGCACCTTCGAGGAGAAGCCGTTGATGAGGACGAACGGCACGCCCTGCGCGCGGAGCTGCTCGTACCGCTCGGTGTCGGCCGAGGTGTCCGCGTGCAGTCCGGAGATGAAGATGATGCCGGAGACCCCCCGGTCCACCAGCATCTCGGTGAGCTGGTCCTCGGTGAAGCCGCCGGGCGTCTGCGTGGCCAGGACGGGCGTGTAGCCCTGCTGGGTGAGGGCCTGGCCGATCACCTGCGCGAACGCGGGGAAGATCGGGTTCTCCAGCTCCGGGGTGATCAGCCCGACCAGGCCCGCGCTGCGCTGCCGCAGCCGCACCGGGCGCTCGTACCCGAGCACGTCCAGTGCGGCCAGGACGGACTGGCGGGTGGCCGCCGCGACGCCGGGCTTCCCGTTGAGCACTCGGCTGACCGTCGCCTCGCTGACACCCGCCTGGCCTGCGATGTCGGAGAGCCGTGCGGTCACGGGGGTGGACTGTACCGGTCGCATCTCAGACTGCCCACCAGACACAGGTGTCGGCCGGGATGTGCACACTGCCGCCCGTGAAGTGCAGCGCCGCGGTGGCGAGCACCGGCCGCCCCGGCACGGGCAGTTCGACCTCCCGGTCCAGGGTGTTGAGCGTGCACACGAAACCCGGGCGGGAGACGGCCAGCACGCCGTCCGGGGCGTCCAGCCAGTCCATCGGGCCGTCGCCGAGACCGGGCATCCGGCGGCGCAGCGCCAGCGCCGAGCGGTACAGCTCCAGGGTGGAGCGCGGGTCGCCGGACTGCGCCTGCACCGACAACTCCGCCCAGGCGGCGGGCTGCGGAAGCCAGCTCCCGCCGGGCCCGAACCCGTACGGCGCCTCCCCGCCCGACCACGGGATCGGCACCCGGCAGCCGTCGCGCATGCCGTCCTGCCCGCCCGCCTGCTCACCACCACCCTCATCCGAAGTCCCCCCGGACTCCGTCCGGGGGGACCCCGACACCGCCGCCTCGTCCTTGCCGCGGAAGAACGCCGGGTCCTGGCGCACCTCGTCGGGGAGGTCCGTCACCTCCGGCAGGCCGAGCTCCTCGCCCTGGTAGAGGTACGAGGACCCGGGCAGCGCGAGAGTGAGCAGCGCCGCCGCGCGGGCCCGCCGCAGGCCCGCCTCGCCTCCGCCGTAGCGGGTGGTGTGGCGGACGACGTCGTGGTTGGACAGCACCCACGTGGTGGGGGCGCCGACCGAGGTGGTGGCGGCCAGCGACTCGTCGATGACACCACGCATCGCGGCCGCGTCCCACGCGCAGGTCAGGAAGTGGAAGTTGAACGCCTGGTGCAGCTCGTCGGGGCGCACGTACAGCGCGAGCCGCTCGGAGCTGGGGGCCCACGCCTCGGCGACACCGATCCGCCCGTCGCCGTAGGAGTCCAGCAACTGCCGCCAGGAGCGGTGGATCTCGTGCACTCCGTCCTGGTCGAAGAACGGCAGCACCTGCGCGCCGATCATCTTGGCCTGCTCGCTCCGGCCGATCTCCGGCAGCCCTTCGGCCTTGACCATGCCGTGCGCGACGTCGATGCGGAAACCGTCGATGCCCAGGTCCAGCCAGAACCGCAGGATCGACTCGAACTCCTCGCGGACCTCGGAGTTGTTCCAGTTGAGGTCGGGCTGCTCGGGTGCGAAGAGATGGAGGTACCACTCGCCGGGCGTCCCGTCCGCGCCTGTCGTACGGGTCCAGGCCGGGCCGCCGAAGACCGACTCCCAGTCGTTCGGCGGCAGTTCGCCGTTCTCGCCCTTGCCCGGCCGGAAGTGGTAGCGGTTCCTGGAAGCCGCGCCCGCCCACTCAGCGAGCGCGGCCCGGAACCACTGGTGCTGGTCGGAGGTGTGGTTCGGGACGATGTCCACGATCACCTTCAGACCCAGCTCGTGGGCGCGCCGCACCAGGTCGTCCGCGTCGGACAGATCGCCGAACAGCGGGTCCACGGCCCGGTAGTCGGCGACGTCGTAGCCGCCGTCCGCCTGCGGTGACGCGTAGAAGGGAGTGAGCCAGACGGCGTCCACGCCCAGCTCCGCCAGGTACGGCAGACGGTCGTGGATCCCCCGGAGATCGCCGATCCCGTCACCGTTGCTGTCCGCGAACGACCGCACGTACACCTGGTAGATGACGGCGCTGCGCCACCAGCCGGCGCACCGCTCCGGGGCGGCCTGCTCACGGACGGACGGGGCGAGGTCCTGGGTCATGTGTTACGTCCCTATCGGGTGGGCCCAACCGGGCTACGACAAGCGGTGGTCTGGAACGGAACGGACCGCGCGGCGTGCGCGGACCGGTGAGGGGGTCAGCCCTTGGTGCCTCCCGCGGTGAGCCCGGCGACCAAGTGCTTCTGCGCGAAGAAGAACAGCATTCCGGCCGGCACCATGATCAGCACGGACGAGGCGGTCATCAGGCCCCACTCGGCGCGGTGCGGACCGACGAACGTCTGCAGGCCCACGGCGAGCGTGTAGTTCTCCTCGCTGCTCATGAACTGCGTGGCGAAGGCGACCTCGCTCCATGCCGTCAGGAAGGTGTAGAAGGCGGTGACGGCGAGACCGGGCCGGGCCAGCGGAACGACCAGCCGCCAGAACGTCCCGAACGGGGTGAGTCCGTCGACCCGCCCCGACTCGTCGATCTCGGCGGGGATGGTGTCGAAGTAACCCTTGAGCATCCAGGCGCAGAACGGCACCGACACCGAGCAGTAGGTGAGGATCAGACCGCCGTAGCTGTCCAGCAGGCCCATCGTTCCCAGGATGTTGTAGAGCGGCACGATCAGCACCGCGACCGGGAACATCTGGAAGAGCAGGAACGACCACATCAGGGTCCCGTGCCCGGGGAAGCGCATCCGGGACAGGGCGTAGCCCGCGCTGGCGGCGATGAGGACGCCGACGAGCATGGTGCCGCCCGCGATGGCGACCGAGTTGACGAACCAGGTGACGAACTCGGTGTCGTTCAGCACGTGTGCATAGTTGCGAAACGTGAAGCCGGACATCTCCATCGGGTGCGTCCAGCCGTTCTCGCCGCGCAGCGAGACCAGCACGATGAAGACGACCGGGAAGACGGCGACCATCGAGGCCACGACGAGCGTGGTGTGCAGGGCGGCCGAGGCGCCCTTGGACCGCTCACCGCGCCGCCGTACGCGCGGCGCCGCGGCGGCAGCCGTGACCGGTGCGGGGCTGACGGAGGCGGAGGCGGGGGCAGAGGCGGGAGCGCTCATCGGACGGCCTCCTGGCGGTTGAGCAGCCTGCGGTAGAAGACGGAGAAGACCAGCAGCAGGGAGAGGATGACGATCCCGTACGAGGCGGAGGCCGCGTAGTCCCGTACGCCCTGGAAGGCGAGCCGGTAGGCGTACGTCACCAGGATCTCGCTCTCGGTCCCGCCGGCCTGGCCGATCACCAGGTAGATGATCGGGAACATGTTGAAGGTCCAGATGGTGCCGAGCAGGATGACGGTGCTGCTGACGGGCCGCAGTCCGGGCAGGGTGACGTTGCGGAAGCGCTGCCAGGGGCTCGCGCCGTCCATCTCCGCCGCCTCGTACAACTCCCGCGGAATGGACTGCAGTCCGCCCAGGATCGCGACCATCATGAACGGCACCCCGAGCCAGGTGTTGACCGCGATGACCGAGATCTTCTGGACGAAGGGATCGCCGAGCCAGTCGACCGCCCCGATGCCGACCTTTCCGAGCAGGGCGTTGAGAACGCCGTTGTCGGAGTTGTACATCAGCTTCCAGGCGAAGGCGGCGACGAACGCCGGGACCGCCCAGGGCAGGATCAGCAGGACGCGGTAGAGCGAGCGGCCCTTGACCTGCCGGTTGAGCAGCATGGCCAGGCCCAGGCCGATCGTGTAGTGCAGGAACACGCAGCTCGCGGTCCAGATCACGGTCCAGGTGAGGCGCGGGTAGAAGGAGCCCTCCTGGCCGGAGAGGATGTTCCAGTAGTTGTCGAGGCCGACGAACTTGTACGTGGAGGGGACCTCGAAGTCACCGATCACCCGGCCGATGTTGGCCTCATTGGCGTCGGTGAAGGAGAGATAGATCCCGCGGCCGAGCGGATAGCCGACCAGCACCCCCAGCACCACGACGACGGGCAGCACCATCGCCCACGCGTACCAGTGGGTGTCGAACGAGCGCCGGGCCCGGGTGAGCAGGGAGGGGCTCGGCAGCTTCCTGTCCGGGCCCTCGGCGCCGGTGCTGCCGGAGCCCGCCGGGCTCCCGGGCTTGGTGACGGCTGTGGTCATGGCTCCACGGCTTTCTGCGGGTCGCGGGTCGAGCGGGTCGCGGTCTACGAGAGCGGGTGGGGGGCCGGGGTCCCGTTCCCGTCGTCCCTGGGGCGGGCGGCGGGCGGTGGGCGGCGGGCGGTGAACTCGCCTCCGCCCGGCGGGCGGTGGGACCGGCCCGGCCCGGCCGGGCGGCGCGTGGGCCGCACCCGCGCGGGGCGGGAGCGGCCCTCCCCTCGACGGGGAGCCCGGGCCGGACCGGGCCGGAGTCGGTGACCCGGCCTGGTCGTCGCCTAGCCGGCGATCTCGTAGTCCTCGATCAGCTTGGACTTCCACTCCTCGGCGAGGGCGTCGAGCCCGGCCTTCGGGGTGGCCTGCCCGCGCAGGATCTTCACGTAGTGCTGGTCGAAGGCCACGAACAGGTCACCGACACCGGGGATGACGGGGCGCGACTTGGAGGTGGCCAGGGCGTCCTGGAAGGCCTTCTTCGCCGGGTCGGCGGTGACGTCCGCGGTGTAGGCGGACTTGCGCGTCGGCAGCGTGTTGATCTCGGTGGCGGTGAACTCCTGGCTCTTGGCGGAGGACATGAACTTCACGAAGAGGTACGCGGCGTCCTTGTTCTGCGAGCCGCGGTAGACCGAGTAGTTGTGGCCGCCGATGGGCGCCGCGCCCTTGCCGGAGGTGCCCGCCGGGATCGGAGCGATGCCCAGGTTCTTCTTGTCCTTGAACGCCTTGCCGGTGTAGTCGTCGGCCACCGACCAGGGGCCGTTGACGACCATGGCGACCTTGCCGTCCTTGAAGGAGGTCTGCGCCGCGACGTAGCCGTCGGTGGAGGCGGGCTTGAGGGAGACGCCGGACTTCACCATGTCGACGGCGGTCTCGATGCCCTTGACGGCCTCGGGCGAGTTCACCGTGATCTTCTTGCCCTTGGTGTCGAGCATGTCGCCGCCCTCGCCGTAGAGGAACGGCAGGGAGAAGTAGCCCTCGGGGTTGAGCTGGGTGCCCGCGACGCCCGTCTTCTTCTTGACGGTCTTCGCGGTCTCGACGAACTCCTCCCAGGTGGCCGGGGGCTTCTCGACGCCGGCCTTCTTGAGGATGTCCTTGTTGTAGAGGAGACCGAGCGTGTCGGTGACCTGCGGGACGCCGACCGTCTCGCCCTTCCACTTGGCCGCGGAGAGCGGGCCCGTGAGGAAGTCGCGCTCGTGAGCCAGCGCCGGGGTGCCGTCCAGCGGCTGGAGGTAGCCGAGGTTGGCGAAGCCGGCCGACCAGCCGACGTCGGTGCGGATGACATCGGGGGCGCCCTTGCCGGACTGGGCGGCGGTCTTGAACTTCTGCTCGGCCGCGTCGAAGGAGACCGGGACGCGCTTGACCTTGATCTTGGGGTACTCGGCCTCGAAGTCCTTGACCAGCTTCTCGTACGTCGGGCCCTCGGCCTCGTTGGCGGTGTCCCACCACGTCACGGTGCCGGTGACACTGCCCGGGTCCTTGGCGGCCCTGGAGCCGTCGCCTCCGCCGTCCCCGTTGTCCCCACCGCAGGCGGTCGCCGCCAGAGCCAGCACGCCGGCCACAGCGGCGATCGATATGCCTCGACGCATACTGATCTCCTCGTTGAGTGCGGCCCGGCCTGTTCCATGGGCGCCATGTGCGGCACGCCTGTCCCTCGGCGGCCCCGGGCTGGGAGGAAGCTAACAGGGCTGCAATCTCTTGCGAAAGAGCTTGCAGAAAGAAAACAGCCGGATTTCCGCGCTGTTACCTCTTCGTGTCCCGGGGGTTGACCCGGATGTTCGAGGCTCGTACGGTCTCGGCGGTAGCAGGCCGCTGACGGCTTGCTGCAAGAACCATCACGACAATGGCCTTACGGGCATGGCGCGTTGCCACGAGGCTGCACCGTCACCCGCACCTCCCCCCACAGGAGGATTCATGGCCATATCTGTCGGCGGAACGGCCGGCAAGTCCCTCGTTGTCGCGGCCGCCCTCGCGGCGGGCGCCGCGGCCTTCCTCGCCTCACCCGCCGCGACATCCCGGGCCTCGGCATCCCCGCCCGGGGACAAGGACGTCACCGCAGTCCTCTTCGAGTGGCGTTTCGACTCGGTTGCCCGGGAATGCCGGGATTCGCTCGGCCCGGCGGGCTACGGGTACGTCCAGGTCTCCCCGCCCCAGGAGCACATCCAGGGCGGCCAGTGGTGGACCTCGTACCAGCCCGTCAGCTACAAGATCGCCGGACGGCTCGGCGACCGCGCGGCGTTCACGGAGATGGTCGACGCCTGCCACGACGCCGGTGTGAAGGTCGTTGCGGACACCGTCATCAACCACATGGCGTCCGCCGACGGAACGGGCACCGGCGGCTCGTCGTACACCAAGTACGGCTACCCCGGGCTCTATTCGGGCGCCGACATGGACGACTGCCGGTCCACCATCAGCGACTACAAGGACCGTGCCGACGTCCAGAACTGCGAACTCGTCGAACTCGCGGACCTCGACACCGGCGAGGAGCACGTCCGCTCCCGCATCGCCGCCTATATGAACGACCTGCTCTCCCTCGGCGTCGACGGCTTCCGCATCGACGCCGCCAAGCACATGCCGGCCGACGATCTGAAGGCAGTCAAGGGCAAGCTGAGCGACCCGGACGCCTACTGGAAACAGGAGGCGATCCACGGGGAGGGCGAGGCGGTGTCGCCGTCGGAGTACCGGGGCACGGGCGACGTCCAGGAGTTCCGATACGCCCGCGACCTCAAGCGGGTCTTCACCAGTGAGCGGCTGTCGTATCTGAAGAACTACGGCGAGGGCTGGGGCTACATGCCCAGTGGCTCTTCCGCGGTCTTCGTCGCCAACCACGACACCGAACGCGGCGGCGACACCCTCAGCTACAAGAACGGCGCCGACTACACCCTGGCGCACGCCTTCATGCTGGCCTGGCCGTACGGCGCCCCGGACGTCCACTCCGGCTACGAGTTCACCGACCGTGACACGGGACCCCCGAACGGCGGGGCGGTGAGCGCCTGTTGGAAGGACGGCTGGAAGTGCCAGCACAAGTGGCCGGAGGTCGAGAAGATGGTGGCCTTCCGCAACACCGTGCGCGGCACCGAGGTCACCGACTGGTGGGACAACGGCAACGACGCGATCGCGTTCGGGCGAGGGAGCAAGGGGTTCGTCGTCGTCAACCACGAGAGCGAGTCGCTGACGCGGACGTTCCAGACGTCGTTGCCGGTGGGCGACTACTGCGATGTCCAGTCGAACCGCACGGTGACGGTGGACGGCTCCGGTCGCCTGGAAGCCACGCTGGCCCCGAACACGGCGCTGGCGGTCCACGCGGGAGCACGCTCCTGCGGGTGACGCGGCGACGGCCGCCGGGGGTGGCGGCTGCGGCGGTGACGGCCCGTGCGGCTGGGGCGGTGGCGGTCGCGGTGGTGATGCCCCGTGCGGCTGGGGCGGTGGCGGTCGCGGTGGTGGTCACGGCGAATGCGGCGGTCGCGATGGCGGCGGCCACGGGGTGAACGGCAGCCGCGGTGGCGTGACCGGTGGTGTCAGCGCCGGCGGCACGGGGCGCGTGCGACGACGCAGTCGCGTACGGCGCGGTTCGGGCGCACTGCGTTCCGGGCCACGGCGGGGGCTCATACCGTCGGCGCGGATCGCCGGGCGCGTGCGGTCACGCGGGATGCGTGCCCGCGCCGCGGGGGTTCGCTTCGCTCCGACTCCCGCTCGCCGAACTCGGTTTGGGCTCGGTGGGCGGAGAGCGGCGGTCGGCGGGACCGGGCGGGCGGCGCCGTTGGTGTCGGGGTCCGGCCGCCAGGGGCGGGAAGGCGTTCCCGCCCCTGGCGGCACGGTGTCCCGGGCAGCCAACCGCCGTTGGTCGCAGTCGCAGTCGCAGTCGCAGTCGCAGTCGCAGTCGCAGTCGCAGTCGCAGTCGCAGTCGCAGTCGCAGTCGCGCCGCGGGGGCCGATGCGCAGCCCCGGTGGTGTCGGGTCCGGTGGTGCCGAGACCGACCCGGCCGGACCGGTCCCGGCAGCACCGGACCTGCCACCACCGGCCACACCCGTTGGGCGTTCTGCCGCCAGGGCGGGAAGGCGTTCCCGCCCTGGCGGCAGGCCGCGTCGGCAGCCGGCGGTCCTTGCCGGTCGCCGTTGCTGTTCCCGTTCGTGGCGCCGGCACCGCCTCTCCTCGGCTCACCCCGGTCCGGGGTGAGCGGGCGAGAAGCGGCGAGCGCAGCGCCGGTGTTGTGGCGTTGCGGCGGAAGGAAGGTTCGATCTGCCGGCCGCCGCGACGGAAGAAGTGCACGCAAGGCAACTCCCCTCCCTCCGAAGGAGATTCACGCCGATGAAACGCATCCGCACCACCGGGCGCAGAACCGCGCTCGCCACCGCCGCGGCAGCAGTGCTCGCCCTGTTGCCGTCCGGCGCGCCGCCCGCCGCGCAGGCGGCCGCCTCCGCGCCGCCTCCGCCGTCCGATGCCGCGCTGGCCGCCCAGCCCGCCCGGCACGACCTGACGCGCGAGCAGTTCTACTTCGTCCTCCCCGACCGTTTCGCCAACGGCTCGGCCGCCAACGACCGGGGCGGTCTCACCGGGGGCCGTCTCGACACCGGCTTCGACCCCACCGACAAGGGCTTCTACCAGGGCGGTGACCTCAAGGGCCTGACCGAGCGGCTCGACTACATCAAGGGGCTGGGCACGACCGCCATCTGGCTGGCGCCCATCTTCAAGAACAAGCCGGTCCAGGGCGAGGGCAAGGACGCGAGCGCCGGATACCACGGTTACTGGATCACCGACTTCACCCAGGTCGACCCGCACTTCGGGACCAACGCCGAGCTGGAGCGGCTGATCGACAAGGCTCATGCCAAGGGGATGAAGGTCTTCTTCGACGTCATCACCAACCACACGGCCGACACCGTCGACTATGCGGAGAAGGAGTACGGCTACCGGCCCAAGGGCGCGTACCCGTACCTCGACCGCGAGGGACGCCCGTTCGACGACCGCGCCGGGATGCGCCGCGTGGACGCCGACTCCTTCCCGTACACGCCGAAGCCGCGGAGCGGGGACGCGGAGAAGAAGGTGCCCGCCTGGCTCAACGACCCGGCGCTTTACCACAATCGAGGCGACTCCACCTTCGCCGGGGAGAGCGGCGAGTACGGCGACTTCGCGGGCCTGGACGACCTGTGGACCGAGCGTCCCGAGGTAGTGGCCGGGATGGAGAAGATCTACGAGCGCTGGGTCCGGGACTTCGGGATAGACGGCTTCCGCATCGACACCGTGAAGCATGTGAACCTCGACTTCTGGACCCGGTGGGCGACGGCCCTCGACGCCTACGCCGCACGCCACGGCCGCAAGGACTTCTTCATGTTCGGCGAGGTCTACGCGGCCGATCCCGCCGTCACCTCGCACTATGTGACGCGCGGACGGCTCGACTCCACGCTCGACTTCCCCTTCCAGGACGCGGCCCGCTCCTACGCCTCGAAGGGCGGTCCGGCGACGAAGCTGTCCGAGGTCCTCGCGCAGGACTACCGCTACACCAGCGACAAGGCCAATGCCTACGAGCAGGTCACCTTCCTCGGCAACCACGACATGGGCCGGATCGGGACCTTCCTGAAGCAGGACAACCCGAAAGCGAGCGACGCCGAACTGGTGCGCCGGGCGCGGCTGGCCAACGAGCTGATGTTCCTCGGCCGCGGCAACCCCGTCGTCTACTACGGCGACGAGCAGGGCTTCACCGGCGCGGGCGGCGACAAGGACGCCCGCCAGACCCTCTTCGCCTCGAAGACGGACGACTACCTCGACGACGACCTGATCGGCACCGACCGTACGCACGCCACCGACGCGTACGACACCCGTCACCCGCTCTACCGCTCGATCGCCGCACTGTCGAAGCTCACCGAGAAGCACCCGGCACTGCGCGACGGTGTCCAGACGGAGCGCTACGCCGCCAAGGGCGAGGGCGTCTACGCCTACTCCCGTACGGACGCGCGGGAGCGGACCGAGTACGTGGTCGCGGTGAACAACGCCACCGAGGCGAAGAAGGCCGAAATCCCCACCGGCGCCGCCGGGATGCGGTTTCGCCCGGTCTACGGCGCGAAGGGCGCCGGCGCGACGGCGGGGGAGGACCGGAAGCTGTCCGTCCAGGTCCCCGCGCTGTCCGCCGTCGTCCTCCGGGCGGAGAAGAAGCTCCCCGCCCCGGCGGCGGAGCCGACGGTGAGCCTGGACGCCCCCGCCGACGGAGCCACCGGCACCGTCGAGGTCTCGGCCGATGCGGACGGCGGCGGCCTGAACCGCGTCGTCTTCGCCGCCCAGGTCGGTAACGGGAAGTGGAAGGTGCTCGGATCGGCCGACCACGCCCCGTACAAGGTGACCCAGCATATCGCCGGGAGTGTGCCCGCCGGAACCCCCGTGCGCTATAAGGCCGTTGTCGTCGACAGCGCGGGCCGCACCGCGAGCGCACGCGCCGCGACCACCACCGGCCGGGCCCCCGAGCCACCGAAGCCGGGCGTCGTCCAGCGCGAGCACGCGGTCGTCCACTACCAGCGCCCGGACGGCGAGTACGACGGGTGGCGGCTGAAGACGGGCGGCGGCACGGCGGAGTTCACCGGCCGCGACGCGTACGGCGCCTTCGCCTGGGTGAAGGTCGAGGACGGTGCCACCGAGGTGCCCTTCACCGTCGAGAAGGACGGCAGCGCCGACGGCCCCGCACGCACGGTCGACCTCGCCCGCACAGGAGAGGTGTGGATCGAGCAGGGCAAGGACGGGCTGGAGGAGAAGGCCCCCGACGGCGCCTATCCGCCGCAGGACACCAAGAAGGCCGTCCTCCACTACCACCGTGCCGACGGCGACTACGACGGCTGGGGTCTGCACACCTGGACCGGCGCCGCCGAGCCCACCGACTGGTCCGAGCCGCTGCGGCCGGTGCGCCAGGACGCGTACGGCGTGACCTTCGAAGTGCCGCTCGCCGAGGGCGCGAAGTCCCTGAGCTACATCGTCCACAAGGGCGACGAGAAGGATCTGCCCGACGACCAGTCCCTGGACCTGGCCACCTCCGGCCACGAGGTGTGGCAGCTCTCGGGAGAGGCGCAGTATCTGCTGCCGAGCACCGGCGGCGCCCCCGACCTCGACCTGGACAAGTCCGAGGCGCAGTGGATCGACCGCGACACCGTGGTGTGGAAGACGAAGACCACCGGCGCCGCGAGCACGCAGCTCGTGTACGCACCCGAGGGCGGCATCACCGTCGAGGACGGGGCGCTGAGCGACGAGGGCCACTGGCTGCGGCTGAACGAGTCGGAGCTGACCGACGCGCAGAAGAAGGCGTACCCGCATCTGAAGGACCACCCCGCCTTCACCGTCGACCCGCGCGACCGGGACCGCGTCCGGGACGCGCTGCGCGGTCAGATCGTGGCGACCCGGCGGGCCGCGACAGGGGCGCTCCTCGCCGCGACCGGCGTCCAGATTCCCGGGGCGCTGGACGACCTCTACGCACGCAAGGCGCAGCGGGCGAAGCTCGGCCCGGTCTTCCGTGACGGCCGCCCCACCCTGTCCGTCTGGGCGCCCACGGCACGCACGGTCTCCCTCGAACTCGACGGCAGGACCGTGCCGATGCGGCGCGAGCGGGGCAGCGGAGTCTGGAGCGTCACCGGTGAGCGGAGCTGGACCGGGAAGCCGTACCGCTACGTGGTCGACGTCTGGGCCCCGTCCGTGCGGAAGCGCGTCACGAACAAGGTGACCGACCCGTACGCGACCGCCCTGACCGCCGACTCCCGGCGCAGCCTGGTCGTGGATCTCGCGGACCGCGCCCTCGCCCCCAAGGGCTGGGCGTCCCTGAAGAAGCCCGCCGCAACACCCTTGCGGGGCGCGCAGATCCAGGAGCTGCACATCCGCGACTTCTCGGTCGCGGACCGGACCTCCGGGCACCGCGGGCAGTACCTCGCCTTCACCGACCGGGACTCGGCCGGGATGAAGCACCTGCGGAAGCTGGCCCGTTCCGGCACCTCGTACGTCCATCTCCTCCCGGCCTTCGACATCGGCACCATCCCGGAGCGGAAGGCCGATCAGCAGGAGCCCGGGTGCGACCTGGCCTCGTTCGGGCCGGACTCCGAGGAGCAGCAGGAGTGCGTCGGCAACGCGGCGGGCAAGGACGCGTACAACTGGGGCTACGACCCGCTGCACCACACCGTCCCGGAGGGCTCCTACGCGAGTGATCCGGGAGGCACCCGCCGCACGGTCGAGTTCCGGCGGATGGTGCAGGGGCTCAACACCTCCGGGCTGCGGGCCGTGATGGACGTGGTCTACAACCACACCGTGGCGAGCGGGCAGCACGACAAGTCCGTCCTGGACAAGATCGTTCCCGGCTACTACCAGCGCCTGCTGGCGGACGGCTCGGTCGCCGACTCCACCTGCTGTGCCAACACCGCGCCCGAGCACACGATGATGGGCAAGCTCGTCGTCGACTCCATCGTCACCTGGGCGAAGGAGTACAAGGTCGACGGCTTCCGTTTCGACCTCATGGGTCACCACCCGAAGGCCAACATCCTCGCCGTGCGCAGGGCGCTCGACGCCCTCACACCGGAGAAGGACGGCGTCGACGGCAAGATGATCGTCCTGTACGGGGAAGGCTGGAACTTCGGCGAGATCGCCGACGACGCCCGGTTCGAGCAGGCCACGCAGAAGAACATGGCGGGTACCGGCATCGCGACCTTCTCCGACCGGGCGCGCGACGCGGTCCGCGGCGGCGGGCCGTTCGACGAGGATCCGCGCGTCCAGGGCTTCGCCTCCGGCCTCTTCACCGACCCCAACGGGTCGAAGGCCAACGGCACGCGCGAGGAGCAGAAGGAGAGGCTGCTGCACTACCAGGACCTGATCAAGGTCGGCCTGACGGGCAACCTCGCCGGCTACTCCTTCACCGACAGCGGCGGGAAGAAGGTCACGGGCGCGGAGGTCGACTACAACGGAGCCCCGGCAGGCTACGCGGCCGCCCCCGGCGACGCCCTCGCCTACGCCGACGCCCACGACAACGAGACCCTCTACGACGCCCTGGCGTTCAAACTCCCGCAGTCCACGCGGGCCACGGACCGGGCGAGGATGCAGGTCCTGGCCATGGCCACGGCCGCCCTCTCGCAGGGCCCGGCCCTCTCCCAGGCGGGCACCGACCTGCTCCGCTCCAAGTCGCTGGACCGCAACTCCTACGACAGCGGCGACTGGTTCAACGCCGTCCACTGGACGTGCGGGGCGGAGGGCAACGGCTTCGGCCGCGGACTGCCGCCCGCCGCCGACAACCGGCCCAAGTGGCCGTACGCCGAGCCGCTTCTGGCCGACCCGGCGCTGCGCCCCGGCTGCGGGCCGATCGCCGCCGCCTCCGCCGCCTACCGGGATCTGCTGCGGATCCGTACCACGGAGAAGGCGTTCGACCTGCCTTCGGCGGACGCCGTTCAGTCCTCGCTGTCCTTCCCCCTCTCGGGGAAGGACAACGGCGAGACGCCGGGCGTCATCACGATGAGGCTCGGCGAGCTGGTCGTCGTCCTCAACGCGTCGCCGGAGCGGCAGGAGCAGCGGGTCGCCTCGCTCGCGGGGACGCCGTACGGCCTGCACGCCGTGCAGGCGCGCGGCTCCGATGCGGTGGTGAAGTCCTCCTCGTACGCGGCGGATTCGGGCACCTTCACCGTCCCGGCGCGTACGATCGCGGTCTTCGAGCGACGCTGACCGGCGGTCTCCGCGGGGGACGGGGCAGGGCATGCACGGGGCAGCCGCACGCGCGGGGCAGCCGCACGCGCGGCTGCCCCGCTGCATGGGCGGGAGTTCGGTGCGAAGGCCCGAGACAGGTGCCGGGTCATGACAGCCTTGCGGTGACGGTCAGTGCCGTGACCGGTGTCAGGCCGTGACCGGAGGCACGCGATTCCACAACGGGTGCCAGGGCGGGCGCAGGGCCCGAACGCGCCTGCGGGTGCCCGGTCGTGTCACCGGGTCCTCCTGCGGACGCGGACGCGGATGCGGACTCGGATGCGGACCTTGGCCGTGACTCCTGCCGTCCCGATCGTTCGTTCTTCGCGCCGGGGCGCGAGAGGAGACGGGGAGCCGGTGGAGCCGTTGGATATCCGTGGTGGTGGGGCGGTCTGCCTGCTTGGTGCTGGGGGTTGTTGCCGGGGTGGTGGCCCGGTGGTGGGTGTTGAGCATCGGGGCGGGCCCGGGGCTTGGCCGAGGCCGGTGTCCGGAGGCTCGGTCGTCGTCCGGTTGCGCGACAGACCGACCAAGGTGCCTGCCCGGGTCGCCGGTTGAGCCGGTCCCGGAGACCCGTCGTCGAAATGCTTGACCGCAGGCAAGCAATCCCGCATCGAGTACCGGAGCGAAGCGCAGGACCACCGAGCGCCTGCCGGAACCGGCAGTGTCACCGACCCCTGCCACGGAAATGGACCTCGGCCCTGCCCCCCCGCCGCCCCGATGCTCGCTCTTTGCGCCGCAGGCGCGAGACGAGACCGAGTGCCGGTGGAGCCGATGGACATCCGTGGGTGGTGGGGCGGCCTACCTGCTTCGTGTGGGGGTCGTTGCCCGGATGGCGGCCCGTGGCGGGTGCTTGAGCATCCGGGCGGTCGGGGGCATGGCCGAGGCCGGTGTCTCGAGGTTCGGTCGTCGTCCGGTTGCGCGACAGACCGACCAAGGTGCCCGCCCGGGTCGCCGATTGAGCCGGTCCCGGGTACTCGTTGCCGAAATGCTTGACCGCAGGCAAGCAATTCCACAACGAGTGCCGCAGAAGAAACGGCCCCCAACGCGCCTGCCCGAACCCCGCAGTGCCACCGGGCTTTGTCGCGGACGCGGACCTCGGCCGCGCCTCCTGCCGCCCCGATGCTCATCTTTGCGCCGCAGGCGCGAGACGAGAGTGAAGGTCGAAGGGTGGCGGAAGTCCGGCCGGGCATGTGGAACCCTGCCGCGCCACCGGGCCTTGCCGCGGACGCGGACCTCGGCCGCGCCTCCTGCCGCCCCGATGCTCATCTTTGCGCCGCAGGCGCGAGACGAGAGTGAAGGTCGAAGGGTGGCGGAAGTCCGGCCGGGCATGTGGAACCCTGCCGCGCCACCGGGCCTTGCCGCGGACGCGGACCTCAGCCGCGGCCCCGCAGCCCCGATGCTCGCTCTCTGCACCGCAGGCGCGAGACGTCGAAATGCTCCACCGGAGGCAAGCAACTCCGCAACGGGCGCTGGAGAATGGGCATTCCCCCGGCGGGCGTCAGGTCGAGAAGCCCGATGGCTCGGAGGACACACCCGAACCGGAGGGCACACCGGCACCCGAGGGCACACCGGCACCCGAGGACCCACCGGCACCCGAGGACGTCGCGGGCTCGGCAGACGTCACCGGCCCGGAGCGCGCCGCCCCTTCGGGTGCGGCACCCGCGGCACCCGCGGCACCCGCGCAGGACAGCTGCCCGGACAGCAGGGAGATGAGCCGGCCGACCATCTCCGCGAACGTGCCGTCCGGCTCCTGCGAGACGATCCGGCGCGCCAGCTCCCCGCACTCCTCGTCGTGCGCCGCGCTCACCATCACCAGCGCCATGAAGTCGTGGACGAGCTGGAACTCCAGTTCCGTACGCGGGATGCGTCGTCCGTCCAGCCAGGCCAGGGCCGTCGTCTCGCACAGCCCGATCCACGAGCGGACCGCCAGCTCCAGGCGCGGGCCGGGTTCGGTGACATGGAGATGCGCGAGCATGTGGTCGTACGCCGACCGGCGCACCTCGTCGATCATCGCGGTCGCCTGCTCGGAGCCGACCGAGGAACTGCTGCCGCGCAACAGAGCTTCGAAACCCGGCCCGTGCTCGTCGACGAAGTCGAAGAAGCGGCGGATGACGCGCAGCAGGCGCACGCCGGGCGGGCCGTCGTTCGGTTCGGCGAACCGGCCGGTCAGTTCCTCGGCCGCCCGGCGCACCACCTCGTCGTAGAGGCTGTGCTTGCCGGGGAAGTAGTGGTAGACGAGCGGCCGGGAGATTCCGGCGGCCGTCGCTATGTCGTCGATCGACACATCGCCCGGGGGCCGTTGGCTGAAAAGCTCCTGCGCCACGGCTATCAGCTGCTCGCGCCGCTCCTCCACGCCCATTCTGCGTCGGCGCTCCACCCCAGTCGTCATGCGCATACCCTAACCGCCCGTCCGGCGCCAGCGGCAGGGGAGCCAATCTACGACCGGAAGAGACCCGCATGAGCCATGCGGCCCAAAGTGCGCAGTTCGGCGGCGCTTTGGCCGGAATCAGCGCAGTGCGCTCAACCGCTCCCCGTTCTCCAGGCGCGCGTCGAGTTCCGAGCGGGCGCCCGCCTTCGCGGGCAGCGCCAGGACGTTGCCCCGCGCTCGGCCCCTGACCCCGCCCGACGCCGCGATGGATGCGACCTGTTCGCTGCCCGCGGCCAGCACATGCCACGCCCCTTCCCGCGACTGCCACAGCACACCGGACAGGACATGAGGGGCGTGCGGCCCGCAGGCCGTGGTGTTCTCCGCCTGGGCGGTCACCGCCCCCGGAGCGCCGGCCGCCCTCGACGGTGGCTGGAACTGCGCCATCACGCGGCTGCCCGCGCCGCGCCAGGTCTCGGCGCGTGTGCACACCCAGGCCGCCGTGCCGCCCCGATCCGGCAGCCGCTGCTCCGCGAACTGCCAGGAGTTCACGGCCCGTACCCCCGTGGCGCGCACCGCCGAGAGGTGACAGGCCGTACGCGCCCAGACCGCGCGCGCCGCGTGTCCCGACACATCGCGCGGCTGCCGCTGCGGACCGCCGTACGTGAGCCGAGCCGGAGCCAGCTCGCCGAGATCGGTGAGCAGATGCGGGACGCGGCCGCCTCCGCCCCCGGGGCCATGACCGCCGTGCCGGGTGCGCAACTCCAGGGCGGGCCAGGTACGGCAGGTGGTCGCCGCCGCCGGGCTGGGCATCGCGTCGGTGATCCCGTCGACGGTGCGCCGCAGCGACCGCCCCGAGTCGCGCGGCCGCAGCAGGTCGCGCAGCCGCGCTCCGGAGACCCACGGGGCCGTCAGATAGCGGACGTTGCTGTCGGTACGGCCCACGACGAGCGCGGTGGCCGAGGACGCGTCCGCGTTGTCCGCCCGGGCGAAGTCCAGCACCGCGCCGCCGCCCCCGCCCTGCTTGGCCTCGGCGTACCGCACCACCCGCAGGCCGTCGTACAGGAGCACCACGGCGGCCCGGTCCACCTCGCCCGCGTACAGCAACTGCGCCGGGCCCGGCGGCGGTCCCGAGGCGGTGCCGGGTGTCGCGGATACGCGCACCGCTGCCCCGGGGCGCGCCCAGACGGCCAGCGCCCGGCGCAGCAGGGGCCGGTCGTCGACCCGGTTGCCGCGCGTGGGCCACGCCGTGAAGTCGGTACGGTCCGCCGTGCGCCAGGCGGTGGGTGCCACGTGGGCCAGTTCCGCGGGATCGAGCGCCCGCTCGGAGGCCGGATTGCGGGCGTACGGCGGAGCAGCCGCTCCGTCCGGGCCCCAGCCCTCGCCGGGCAGACCGAGGAGCGTGCCGCACACGACCACGGCGGCGGTCGCCGCGACCGCGGCGCGCACGTGCTGCCTGCGACGGAGCAGATCGGTGGGGCGCGCCTGCAGAGAGCAGGGGTCGAACTCCGGTGACTCCAGCAGGACTTCGTCCCTGCTGCCGCCCGGTGCCGGCATCCGGTCGGCCTCGTCCAGCGCCGACGCCGCGTCCGCCACGCCCGCCGTCTCCAGCAGCCGCCGCACCGCCGGGTCGGTGAGCCGTTCCAGCCCGCGCAGGACATGGGCCGCCCTGGCGGCGGCCGAGACCGACGACAGCGCCTGGTCCAGGGCGAGTTCATCGGCCCCTCCCGGCCGCGGGTGGAGGCGGAGCCCCCAGACGTGCGGCAGCAGCGGGGGCAGATCGGTGCGGCGCGGCAGCCCCCAGCGCCGCCGCGGACGCCCGGCCCTGAGCGCGGCCCGCAGCACCCGCAGCCGTACGTAGGCGTAGCCCGGCTGCTCCGTCGCGCCGTCCTCCTCGGTGCGCGGCGCGGGGAGCCCGGCCTCCTCCGGCCGAACCGGCGCCCCGCGGGCGCCCCGCCCCCGCGGCAGGGCGCGCTGCACCAGCGCGTGCGCGGTGAGCAGCCGGTGGTTCCGGCCGGCCCGGGGCGGCAGGACGAGATACGCGATCCGTACGAGCCGTGGGTAATGCCCGACGAGCGCGGCCTCGGCCTGCTCGAGCCCCACGGCACCGGCCGGGGCGGGGGAGGGAGTGGCTGTCGCCTGCCGTGAGGTCACGTTCAGCAAAACGAGCGAATCGTGCGATGGTCACCTCGACGGTTCAGGCCGGTGGAACACCGGCCCGATGCGAGGAGCCGGTGCCGGCCTCGGCGAGGATCGCCGGCCGGCCGGCCCTGCCCGATTCCTACACGTGCACGAGCCGTCGGAGGCTGTACCGACGGCTCGTGCAGCAGCTACTGGGTACCGGGGTCCGCGGTCGTGGTGGCGGAGGCTCCGGATGCGGACTCCTCGAAGTCCGGGGCCTGGAAGAGGTTCCTGGTCGGAGGCGGCGCCCCTGTCGTGACGCGGAGGGGTGCCGGCTCGGGTTCGGAGAACAGCGAGGTCGTGTCGACGGGACGTCTCCCTTTCGGTGCGGGGATGTTGTGCAGACGTGACGCGGGGGAGGTGCGGTTCGGGTGCCGAGGAGGACGTTCACCTGCTGCCGCCTCGGCCGGGTACGGCGGTCTCAGAGGTTGGTCATCTTGGAGTAGGGACTCGGGATGCGTTTCTGCAGTGAGCCGAAATCGACGAGCACTGCGACCCCGTCCTCGATGGCGGTGACCCGGCCGAGGCCGTACACGTCATGAGTGACCTGGTTTCCGACGGCGAATCGCTCGCACGGCGGGGTGATCGGGGCTTTGAAGGGGCTGGTGGGCAGATGACGCTTGGTTACGGTCGGCTTTCTCATTATCACCAGTATGCGCCTGCCGGTCGGACGAGCTGCCCGGCAGGCGCTCCCGGAGGCCTCTCACGGGTGCCGTTCAGTGCTGCGCCACCAGCTTGATCGCCACCACCGCCACCCCGATGACCGTGTCCAGGACGCCGCCCACGACGGCGGTGGCCGGATGGGCGCCCATGCGCCGGCCACCCGCGTACCCCCAGCCGAAGAGCGAGACCACCCCCGCGCCCGCCGAGATCAGCAGCGCCGAATCCAGGGAGAGGGCGCCCAGCGCGGAGAGGGCCGTCATCACCAGTGGGCCGACGGCGCTGAGCATGAGGGGGCTGGAGACGTACAGCATCCGGAGCCGCTCCCGGCGGTCCGCCCCGCGCCCGTGGACCGCCCGGTGCGCCTGGTCGTCGGCGACGAGGGTCGCCAGCCAGAGCCCGGCGGCCGTGGCGATGACCACGGCCGCCGCGTCCCAGCGCGAGGCGCTCTCGGTGTCGGCGAGCGCCACGACCACCGCGAGCATGGTGATCGTGGAATAGATCCGCTCCTTGAGCCGGGCGGCCTCGGTCTCCGCCACCGGCCCGGGCAGTCCGCCGGGTGCCGGTGACGGTGCCGATGCCGGTCCCGGGGGACCGCCGGACGGCGGCGGACTCATCCGGTCGGGCCTGCCGACCCCGCCGCGCCCGCCCGACCCGCTGCGCCTGCCGTGCTTGCCGGACCAGCCGCGTCCGCCCGACCCGCTGCGTCTGCCGAGCCCGCCGCAGGTCCCAGCTTCCAGCCGCTGAACTCGACGGTCCCGCGCGCCCCGTTCCCGCCGTTCGCCGCCGACATGAACAGCCCCACGTCCTGCGAGGGCGCCGCGCCGGGCACCGTCACCGTCCCCACCGTCCGCCACCCGGCCCCGTCGTCCGCCGAGCATTCGCCGGTGTACGCACCCGAGTCCCGGTCGCGCGTCAGCCGCAGCATGACCGGCGCACGCACCCCCGTCAGGCGCTGGAAGGTGTCGAGCGTCCCGTCGCCATTCGCGTCGTAGGTCAGCACCACGCCGTTGGCCGGCGTCACCGACAGGTTGACGATGCCGGGTGAGCCGGCGGTCGCCAGGCTGTTGCGGGCGATGATGCCGCACCGTGCCCAGGTCCCGGTCACGGCCTGCGTGTCGACCCGTACGGTCACCGACGTGCCGGTGGTCAGCGCGCCCTCGCGGTAGGCGGCGCCGAACTCGGCCGTGCCCTTCCACAGGTCCGCGCCCGCGCCGTCGATGCCGATGCGCTCCCCGAGCTGCCCGAACACGGCCGCGTTGTTCGTCACCGTCCGCCACCCCGCCGCCAGTGGTCCCGCCACGAACAGCGTGCCGGGACGGACCACCCGCACCCGATCCTGGCCCTCCGCCCCGTACGTGGTGGCCAGTTCGTACGGCAGCGGCTTCAGCGGCCGGTCCAGGGGGCCGGCCGGGGCCTTCACCTGCCAGCGGACCGTGCCGCTGCCGCCCGGATCGACGCGCGGCAGCGACGTCGCCCCCTCGGGCCCGGCGTCCACGCCGGTCAGGTGGAAGTCCACGCGCCCGGTGGCGGCCAGGCCGTTGACGTTGCGGAAGTCCGCGGAGACCCGCGCGGTGCCGCCCGGCGGCAGCGTCGACGGCTCGGCCGTGACACCCACAAGGCCCTGGTACGGGGCCGTTGCCAGCACCTCGCGAACCCGCAGCGCCGTGCGGTACGCGTCGCCGGTCGGCCGCAGCGGATAGCTCTTCCGCTCCCGCGTCCACGGCTCCTCGATCGCGTACCAGTCGAAGGACTTCGGCGCGCGGTTCTCGGCGAGCGCGTCCTCAAGATCCTCCAGGAACGCCCGCCACTGCGGGAGGTGGAAGTCGCCGATGAGGCCCTGCCAGTCGCGGTTGGCGTAGTTGGCCAGCCGCCCGCCGTCCGCGGTGACCCGGTCCGCCCAGGTGGTGACGAGCACCCGCGCCGTCCGCTCCAACGCCGCCGACTCCTCGCCGCCCGACGCCATCCGCTTGGCGTCCTCCAGCCAGGGCCCGAGGAGGAACAGCCGGTGCGATCCGGTCACCTCCTCGCTGAGTGCCATCAGCTTCAGCCACAGGCCGGTGAGGGCACGGAGGGTGGCCCGGTCCCCCAGCTCGTACGCGGTCCGGAGCTGGGGGAGGAGCTGCCAGGAGCGGTTGGCCAGCGCCTGCCGTGCGGCGTCCGCCAGGTCGTAGCGGTACGCGTCCGAGCCGCGCAGCCGCGCCCGTACACCCAGCAGCGCCGCGAAGGCCGCGTCGAACCCGGCCGGGTCGAAGGCCGGGGTGTGCGTGGCGTAGTGGGTGCCGGAGGCGGCGGTGAGGCTGGGGCGGGAGGCGAAGATCGAGTCGTGCGGGCGGCCGTCCCGGCTGCTGATCTCGTACGCGGTCCCGCGCAGGGCGGCGAACGCCTCGCGCGCCCGCTGGTCCCGCCCGCCGTACCGCAGATCCGCGTAGCCGTCGAACCAGGCGGCGCGATCGACCGGTTCGTCCCTCCAGGCCAGCTCGCTGAACAGCTCCAGCGCGGCCGGGTCCCGCTCGACGGCCTCCGGCATGTACGCCACACCGCGCAGCATGCTGCCCGGCTTGTCCCGCCACACCGTGAACCGCTCGGCCCACCGGTGGGTCTTGGCGCCGATCGTCGTACGCCCGCCGAAGTTGGGGATGGTGCCGAACGCGTACGGGGTGTTGCCCCAGTCCTTCTCGCGGTCCGTGACCGTCTCCAGGTCCGAAAGCCCGTCCACGACCAGCATCCGGTCCTTGTCGAGGGCGTCGAGGAGGTCACGGCGCGGGTTGTCCTGCCAGCCGAGGATCACCCACACCGCGCCCGGGCGGGACTCCTGCAGGGCCCGTTCGACCGCGCGCGCCGCGTCCGGCACCGGCACGTCACCGGGGTCGCCGCCCTCGTGCAGCAGGTCCATCTTGAAGTGGCCCGCCGGGCCGAGGAGATCCTCCTGGTGGCGGTAGAAGGCGGCTGCCACCCGGCGGAAGGCGTCGGTCCGAGGGTCGAGCCAGTCCGGCCGCTTCAGCCCCGCCCAGTTCCCTTGCGGGATCGTCCGGGCCCCGGGATTGCGGTCGGCGAAACCGTCCGGGACGGTGCCGAAGTAGCCGGGGAGCACGGGCGCCATGCCCATCTCGCGCAGCCGGGCGGTGATCCGGCGCCCCAGGTCGGCCCGCCGGGCGAGGAGTTCCGGGCTGAGCGGCCCGCCGTACGCGCTCATGTTCTGCAGCAGCCACCACGGCTGGTGGGAGGGGGCGGGCAGCCAGGTGCGCGCCTCGGTGTCGGAGTAGCCGAAGCCCTTGAGCAGGCGGTGGTAGACCGCCTCCTGCCCCGGCGTGACCAGAAGCTGATTGAAGCCGTGCAGCGCCATGACGTCGATGAGCCGCTCCCAGCGCGGCCAGTCGGCGTACGGCGCGGTGTAGCCGTCATGCGTGTCGTTGAACGCGAAGCGGCTTGGCACGGTCGCGGACCGCTCCAGGGGGCGGGCCGGGGCGGGCAGCCGGTCCGGCAGTCCGAGCTGGGTGCCGGCCCAGGAGATGTGCGCCCCGCACACGTACTTGAGGTACCAGTGGACGCCGGTCAGCAGCACCGCGGGGCTGGTGCCCGACACCTCGATGCGGCCGGCCGAGCCGGAGACCCGGAACCGTTCGCCTCTCTTCCCGCCTCCGCTCCCGGCCAGCGCTTGGAGGTGGAACTGGTCGGCGTGGTGCGGCAGCAGACGTCCCAGCGCCGCGCGCGCCGGGGCGGTGGAGAAGGGGCCGGGTGCGGCGGCGCCCGCGGGCGGGGCGGCGCCGAGGGCCGCGGCTGCGCCGAGCGCCCCCGCGGTGCCGAGAAGGGTCCGTCTGGCCACGGTGCGGCGGTGCGGATCGGTCACGTGCGCTCCCCACTGTGCGTAACGGTGCGGGTGGTGCGGCGTCATGTCCATGCGGGGTGCACGTTAATGAGACGGGCCAAGGGGGAGCAATGGGGCGCGCGAGAGGAGCACTCCCAGGAAGACTGAGTCATCCGCCGGTCATTCCCGTACGGGGTGGTGGCGGCGTGTGCCGCCGTCCGGAAACGGTCCTGTCAGGAGGTCATCGATGCGAGCACCCAGGCGTATGTCGAGCCGTGCCGCCGCCCTGTCCGCTGTGCTGCTCTTCGCCGCCGGGTGCGGCTTGATGGACGACGGCGACAAGGTGCCGAAGACGGCGACCGGGACCGTGGAGCAGCTCGCGAAGAAGGCCGAGTGCAAGCCCGACATCCAGGTCGACGCGGCGGATCTCCGGCAGGGCATGTGCGATGCCGGCAACAAGAGGAAGTACGTGCTGGCGACGTTCAAGTCGAACACGGGCCAGCAGGACTGGCTGAGCAGTGCGCAGGCCTATGGCGGCTCGTACCTCGTCGGCCCGAAGTGGGTCGCCGCGGGCGACGCGGACGTCATCGGCGACCTGCGCGGCAAGCTCGGCGGGAACGTGGAGAAGGCGCCCGACCACGAGGGCCACGGCGGCGGCTCGGAGGGCGGCGAGGACCACGGCGGCAAGGACCACGAGGACAAGACCGGGAAGCACGGCGGCAGTCACCAAGGCGGCTGACCGGGTGGCGACGCCGGGCCGACCGCCCGGCGGAGCCGGCCGTCCGAGCCGATGAGCCGGACCGCAGCCGAGCCGAGAACGCATCGCAGCAGCCGCGCCGAGAACCGCACCGAAACAACCG
Source organism: Streptomyces sp. NPDC048639 (assembly GCF_043199075.1). Classification (NCBI taxonomy): domain Bacteria; kingdom Bacillati; phylum Actinomycetota; class Actinomycetes; order Kitasatosporales; family Streptomycetaceae; genus Streptomyces; species Streptomyces sp. NPDC048639. The sequence goes on along the minus strand of NZ_JBICVP010000001.1, from coordinate 455,799 downwards.
CGCCGAGGCCGGACCGCAGCAACCGCACCGAGGATCCGGACCCGGCCGGGCGCCAGGACCGCAAGAAGCCCCCCGCACCTTGAAGGTGCGGGGGGCTTCCCGGTTCGACGGGTCAGGGGGTCAGTTGCATTCACGTCCTTCGTTGATGCAGGACACGGCCTCCGCCATCAGGTCCTCGGAGAAGACGTTGATGAAGTCGTTGTGGTCCGTGATCGGATTGTGCAACTGCTCGGGGAAGGAGTCGACCGCGAAGTTGGGCTCCGGCTGGACGTCGTAGACGAGGCGGATCTGCAGCTGCGGGATCGCCTGGAAGCCGTTGTTGCAGGAGCCGTCCTCATTGGCGAAGTCGACGTGCGTACGGTGGTTGGCGCTGTCGGTGTTCTGGCCGTCCCAGCAGCTCTGGAAGTTGGCCGTGCGCACCACCTGCTCGCCCTCGGGGCAGAGCGGGTACTTGTCCTTGAGCTGCACCTTGTCCTCGAAGCCCGTGCAGCTCCAGGAGGCGTTGGCATTGGCGTCGCCGTTGGTGAGCGCCTTCGCGTCACCGGTGATGATGCGCAGGAAGCGCGGCATCTCCACGACCTCACCGGACGCGTTGCCGGTGAATTTGATCTCTGCCTGGGCCGGTGTCTGGATCTCACCGATGTTGCCGTCCGCGCCACCGCCGGGAGCGTTGGCGTCCGCTTCCTGTGCGCCGTTCTGCACGCGGAGCACGGGCCAGTAGTACGTGGACTGGTCGTCCTGGTTCTGGCAGCTCGTCTCGCCGTTGGCGAGATCGTCGTCCGACACGAAGCCGCCGGTCTCCTGGTTGCCCACGTAGTCGTGCGTGTGCTGGGCACCGTTGCTCACGCCGGGCGCGGCGATGACGTTGTCCGAGTTGCGGTTCCCGTTCTCGTTGGTGCCGCAGGCGGTGGTGAAGGTGCCGGTCGAAGCGCCTTCTTGCTCCTGCGGCTCCTGGACGTTCGGCTGCACCTGGGTGATGTCGACGAAGTCCTCGGGGGACGGGCCGCCGGCCTGCTGGCCGTCGCCCTGGTCCTGACCGTCTCCTTGGTCCTGGCCGTCGCCCTGGTCCTGACCGTCACCTTGGTCCTGACCGTCGCCCTGGTCCTGGCCGTCCTCCGGGGCGGTGCCGCCCTCCTGGACCTGGCACTCGGCCATGCCGCCCAGGTCCTCCGGCGCTTGACCGTCGTTGTTGTTCATGGACTGCGAGATGCGGTCGATGGCGGCCGAACGCTCGTCCTCCAGCGGGCCGAGGACGGAGTTCTGCACCCAGTTCGGGTCGTCCTGGGCGGCCTGCCGGTTCTGCACCATCTTCTGGTACGCCTCGCCGACCTGTCGGTCCATCAGCGAGAGATTGCGGTCGACCTCCTCCCGCGACTGCTGCGGCACCTCAGTGATCTGGTCCCGCACTTCGGGACAGTTGATCGTGGAGGCGTTTCCGACAGGCTGTTCCTGAGCGGAGTCGCCCCCCTGACCGGCATTGGCCGAGACATTGACGGCGATCAGTCCGCCGCCTCCCAGCAGAAGGGCGGCCGCCGCAGCGATTGCCCTTCCTGCCACTGGGGAGCGTTTGTGCGATGTGAGTTTCATGGAACCCCTCTACGTCGTTCCGGAAGATGGGGGGCCTCCCGGTTCGGAGAAGCTCCGTTTCATACGGGCCCGCACTCAACCGTGTTCAGTGACGTATGAGGTTCGTGGGATTCGCCAACAGCAATTGCCCGCAGGGCAGGTCAAATCCAGGCAGCCCGCCTACCCCTGGTCGAGGTAGGCGAGAACGGCCAATACCCGGCGGTTGTCGTCGTCCGACGGCGGAAGCCCCAACTTCCCGAAGATGTTGGAGGTGTGCTTGGCCACCGCCCGCTCGGTGACGAAGAGCTGTGCCGCGATGGCGGTGTTCGACCTGCCCTGGGCCATGAGTCCCATGACCTCGAGCTCCCGCGGGGTCAGTCCGCCGATCGGCCGGTCCTGGGAGTGCCGCGACAGCAACTGCGAGATCACCTGTGGATCCATCGCCGTGCCGCCCGTCGCCACCCGCCGTACCGCGTCGATGAACTGGTCCGCGTCGAACACCCGGTCCTTGAGGAGATACCCCACTCCGCCGTTTCCATCCGCCAGAAGCTCGCGTGCGTACAACTGCTCCACATGCTGGGAGAGCACGAGCACCGGCAGCCCCGGGGTCTTCCCGCGCGCGGCCAGCGCGCACTGCAGCCCTTCGTCGGTGAACGACGGCGGCAACCGGACGTCCACCACCGCCACGTCCGGCTTCATCTCGGCCAGGGCCCGCGTCAGCTCGGGGCCGCTCTCCACGGCCGCCGCGATCTCGAAGCCGTGCGCCTCGAGCAGACGCACCAGCCCGTCTCTGAGCAGGAACAGGTCCTCCGCGACGACAACCCGCACGGTGATCTCCCCCGGTCCGTTCTTCTTTCCTGGTCCCGTGCGGCCACGGTAGCCGTCCCCGGCCCGTCCGCCCTCGGGCCGGGATCACTCAATCGGCATTACTCAGCCGGGCGGCCCCGGCCGGGCCGGGGCCGCCCGGGGTAGGGACGGCCGTCGGACGGCCGTGATCCCGCGACGCGGGATCACCCGGTGCGGGTGAAGCTCCCGGCGGGCCCGGCGGCGTCCGCTGGGTGGGACGGAACACCGGGAACACCGGAAGGGAGACTTCGGATGCCCAAGGAGATGACGGCACAGGAGAGCATCGGCGGCCTCGCCGCGGGCGAGGTGCCCGTGCTGGAGACCCTCGCGCAGATGACCGTCGACACCTTCGAACGCTCGGGCCTGGACGTGGAGGAGTATCTGCTGGCCCGGATCGCCGCGCTGGTGGCGCTGGACGCCGCCCCGGCCTCGTACCTGATCCACGTCGGCGCGGCCGGTGAACTGGGCGTGCCGCTGGAACGCGTGCAGGGCACCCTCACCGCCATCGCCCCCGTCGTCGGCAGCGCGCGGGTCGTGTCCGCCGCCGGCAAGATCGCCGAAGCCTTCGAACTGCCCACGAACGGCGACAGCACGTAGAGCCACGGAGCCGGGCGGGGGTACGGCGCTCCGGCGGTCAGTTCAGCCGGCACGGGATCTCCATCGTCACCATCGTCGGACCCCCGGGCGGGCTGCTGACCGCCAGGATGCCGTCGAACGTGCCCAGCCTCCGTTCCACCCCGGCCAGTCCGCCGTCCGGCGAGAGGCTCGCCCCGCCGCGCCCGTTGTCCGTGACGGCCATCCGGAGCATCCCCGACGGGGCGTCGTGGTGGATGTCGATCCACACGCGCTCCGCCTCCGCGTACTTGGCCGCGTTCGTCAGCACCTCGCTGACCGCGAAGTACGCCGCCGACTCCAACGGCGCCTCCGCCCGGCCCGTCAGCTCCACCGACACCTCCACCGCGACCGGCATGCGCAGGGCCAGGGCCCGTACGGCGTCACCCAGGCCGCGTTCCGCCAGAACCGGCGGGTGGATGCCGCGCACCAGATCGCGCAGCTCGGTCAGCGCCTCCGCGGAGGACTCGCGTGCCGTGGCCAGCAACGCCTTCGCCTGGGCCGGATCCTTCTCCAGTAGCGCCTCGATCGTCCCCAAGCTCATGCCCATGGCTACCAGCCGGGCCTGGGCTCCGTCGTGCAGATCCCGCTCGATACGGCGCAGTTCGGCCGCCGAGCTGTCGACCGCGTCGTGCCGCGTGGCGGTGAGATGCTCGACGCGCTGGGCCAGCGACGCCTTCGTGGGGGACAGCAGCGCGGCGCACATCCGGAAGTGGGCGCGCAGCAGCGCCGGGTTCACAACGAGACTCAAGGCGATGAGAGCGGCACCGAGGGCGGCCGCACCGGCCGCGGACGCCTGGTCGGTGACGTGCACGAAGCCGAACCAGTTGCCGCCCCAGTCGGACCAGACCCGCCACAGGCCCGCCACGACGACGAAGCCCAGGACCCCGTAGGACAGCAGGGCGGCCGGGAGCAGGGCGGTGACGAATCCCGCCGTCATGTCGACGAGCAGCCATTGCAGATCCCGCCAGGTCGCCGGGTCCTTCAGCAGATGGATGCACCGCTCGACCTGCCCGACGACGCCGCCCCGCACCTCGGGAGGCAGCGGCCGGTACGCCGAGGGGATCCGAATGCCCGCCCAGCGGTGGGCGGTGACGCGGCGCTGGTCGGCCCAGAGGCGTACGGCGGCCAGCGCGGGCGGTGTGGTGAAGACACCGACCCCGAGCAGGATGAAGGAGATCGAGACGACCGCGAGCACGAACAGGGTGATCGAAACGGCCAGCGTCCCGATCGACACCACCAGCCCCTGGACAGCTGCCAGCAGCGACTCCCGCACTCTCCTCATGCCACCGACTCCCGCACTGCGCCGTACGCCCGTCCCTCGGGCAGTCTTCAGTCTGACCGCGGGGGAGGGCGGGGTCACGGGGTCGTTCCCCACTTCCCCTGGTGTAGGTAGCACCACCCTCCCGGAGCCGAGCGGCGTCGTGGAAGGAAGGCGCCGCCCTCGCTTCGGGCCCTCTGAGTCGAGCGGTCCCGGTGCAAGGGCGAGCACCTCGGAGTCCACCGCGATCGCAACCCCGGTTCGCGGCAGGGCGTCATCAACACCGGAAGCACCTGTGGCGCCCGAGGAGGTCGAGCCGTGTCCGACGAGCCGAAGGAAGCCGTGTCCGACGAGCCGAAGGAAGCGGAGTCGTCCGCGCTCCGCGTCCAGGCAGTGGCCGATGGTGTCGTGACCGATATCACAGCCGAGGAGCTTCGGCTCACGCTCTCCAACGGCATCGTCGTCCAGCTCTGCCCAGGCCATGACGGTTCGATCGCGGCACGGATCGATGTACAGCCGGATCGACACTTCAGGTTCGTCCTTGTGCCCGGAGCGGCGAACCTCTTCTTCATCAATGCCGAAGGGCACGTTCGCCCGACCGAGTGATTCCGGGTCGGGTTCGTCACCGTCGAAGCAGGCGACCGCGCCGAGATGACCGCTCGGTCCGGTTCCGGCGCCGACGGGGGCGGGGCAACTCCCTCCACTTACCGGGGCAATTCGTCCCGGCCGCACTTTCGGCGCGCTCGGGGTGGCAGCATGTCCGGCCATGACGCACGCCCGGTCGCCCGCGCGACCCGTACGCGCCGCGGTTTTCGCGGCGGTGTGCGTGCTGCTCGCCGGGGCCGGGCACGCTGTGACCTCCGGTGATCACATACCGTGGCAGGCGCTGCTCGCCGCCTTCTGCCTCACGAGTGCCGCCGCCTGGCTCGCTGCGGGACGCCGCCGGGGTGTCCTGTCCATCGGCGGTGGGCTGCTGGCCGTCCAGGGAGCCCTGCACCTGGTCTTCGACGAGGGCCGGATGCCGCGGCACCCGGACGCGATGCGCGGTCTGCCGGCCATGAGCCGCGCTGCGGCCGACGGCGCGGGAGAGGCTCTCTCGGCCCAGGGCGCGGGTGAGGCCCTGGCCGCGCACGGCGCGGGAGTGGCCGGCCACATGAACCATGCCTCCGCGCCCGGCCCCATGGCCGAGGGATCCGGCGCGATGCTCGCCGCCCACCTGCTGGCGGCCGTGTGCTGCGCCTTGTGGCTGTGGCGGGGCGAGGCGGCCTTCTTCCGCCTGCTGCGCTGCCTGGACGCCCTCGCCTTCACGCCGCTGCGGCTGCTGATCGCGGCGGGCGCGTGGCGTACGGCCGTACGCCGACCCGTACGCCCCCGGCCCCGCGCCCGGAGCGCCCGGCGGCCGGCGGACGCATTGCTCGCCCATGTCCTCTCCCGGCGGGGGCCGCCTCGCCGCGCGGTGTTCCGTGACACCGCGCCCATCGGCCTGCCCGCGGCCGCGATCTGATCCGATCCGGCGGCACGTTCGTCCGGCAGGCACGAACCGGTGGGCGTGGCACCGCCCCACCCGGCAGCTCGCAGCCGGACGGCCACGCCGTCCGGCCCGGTCCCCGCGACCGGTGCCGGGATGCGCGCCTCCTCCTGTCATTGCCGCGTACCCGCATGAGCGGAACGCCCGCCCCAGCGGTATGCGGCCGCCACACCGAAGGACACCCATGTCTGTCGACGACCCCGTCCAGGGGACCGAGAGAACCGTTCCTGCTCCTGCCGATGCCGCTCCCGACTCCGCCCCTGAACCTGCCCCTGCCGAGGGGGAGACCCGCGACCAGGACGCGGCCGACGCACCCGCCGAGGGCCGCCCCGGCGGCTGGTCCGCCCTGCGCCCGCTCGTCCTGCGGCTCCACTTCTACGCCGGGCTGCTGATCGCCCCCTTCCTCCTCGTCGCCGCCGTCACCGGCCTCCTCTACGCCGCCTCCATCCAGATCGAGAAGGTCGTCTACGCCGACGAACTCACCGTCCCCGTGGGGGAGTCCGCCGTCCCCCTGGCCCGTCAGGTGGAGGCCGCGCTCGACGCACACCCCGACGGCAAGCTCACCGCCGTATGGCCTTCCGCCGAGGACGGCGCCACCACGCGGGTCCTGCTCAGCGCCCCCGGCGTGGAGGAGGGCAAGTCGCTCGCCGTCTTCGTCGACCCGTACACCGCGGAGGTGCGCGGTTCGCTGGAGAGCTACGGCAGTTCGGGAGCGCTGCCGTTCCGCGCCTGGGTCTCGGAGCTGCACCGCCATCTGCACCTCGGCGAACCCGGGCGCGTCTACAGCGAGTTGGCGGCGAGCTGGCTGTGGGCGGTCGCGCTCGGCGGCCTCCTGCTGTGGCTCGGGCGGCGGCGCGCGGCGCGGGGACGCGGAGGAGCCCGCGGCCTGCTGCTGCCCGAGCGCGGTGCGACGGGGCGGCGGCGCACGCTGTCCTGGCACGGCGCGGTCGGCATCTGGGCCTTCCTGGGCCTGCTGTTCCTCTCCGCGACCGGTCTGACCTGGTCGACGTACGCCGGGGCCAACATCGACGTCCTGCGCAGCGAACTGCGCGGCGCCACCCCGGCGATCGACTCCGCCCTGGACGGCGGCAAGGCGGCCGCCGGGCACGGCGACCACGCGGGCGGACACGGCGGCACGGGAGACGAGGGGCGGGACAAGGGCCCGGACATCGGCCTCGACCAGGTCCACGAGATCGCCGCCGGGCGCAAACTGACCGGCAGCCCCGTGGAGATCACCGTACCCACCGAGCCGGGCACGGCGTACGTCGTCAAGCAGACGGACAAGCAGTGGCCGGTGCACCTCGACGCGATGGCCGTGCACCCGGGCACCGGTGAGGTCACCGACGAACTCCGCTTCGCCGACCACCCGTTGCTCGCCCAGCTCACGCGCTACGGCATCGACGCTCACATGGGGCTGACCTTCGGCCTGGCCAACCAGCTGGTCCTGATGGGGATCTCGCTGGGACTGATCCTGCTGATCGTGTGGGGCTACGTGATGTGGTGGCAGCGCCGGCCCACGAAGTCCCGCCGCCGGGGCGTCGGTCGCCCGATGCCGCGCGGGGCGTGGCGTCGGGTGCCGCTCCCGGTCCTGCTGCCGCTGCTGGCCGTGACGGCGGTGGTGGGATGGTTCGTCCCGCTGCTCGGGATCAGTCTGGTGGCCTTCCTGGCGGTGGACGTCGTGCTCGGCGCGGTGCGCCGCCGGGGTGCGGCTGCGGCCTGACAACTCCCGTGTTGCCCACGGCACTTGGTGTCCCGATTCCCCGGGTTCGGGGGGTCGGGACACGGGGGATCGGGACCGTCACCGCAGACCGGCGGGAGGCGGGACGCCGGGAGCCGCGGGGCCGCGGGGTCGGGGCCGGGCCGGGCCCCCGGAACCCCGCGGGCCGGGTCCCAGGGCGTGCGTCCCGGAAGCGCCTCCGGGACGCACGCCCTGGACGCTAGACAGCGGGCGGCACGTACTTGTAGCCGACCCGTCGCACCGTCACGATCGCCTCCCGGTACGCGGCGCCCAGCTTGCGCCGGAGGCGGGCGATGTGGACGTCCACGGTGCGCCCGTCGCCCACGTGTCCGTAGCCCCACACCGTTGTGACGAGGTGGTCGCGGCTGTGCACCCGGTGCGGATGGGCGACGAGATGGGCGAGCAGTTCGAACTCGAGGTAGGTCAGGTCCAGCGGACGACCGTCGACGTCGGCCGTGCGCCGCTCCTCGTCGACCCGTACGGGACCGGAACCGGCCCCGGCTCCCGCCCCTGCAACGCCGGATCCGAAGGCGTCGGGGACGGCGCGGCCGGCATCGGCCGGTGCGACGCTCGCCGGTGCGACGGCGAGCCCCGCGGGCGGCTCGTCGGCCGGTACGAGCACCAGGTAGCCGACCATCGGCGGCTGACCCGGCAGGGCCGGCAGCGTGTGCTGCGGCGCCGGCAGCCAGGTGGCCCCCGGCGGCAGGACGTCCGGGAGACCGACCACCTCGTCAGGGTCGACGGCCCGGAGCCGGTGACGGCCCAGCGCCGCGGACGGGGCACCGGGCGGAACCGACGAGACGGGGGAGACGGCGGCTGCGGCGGTGGCCGGCCGCGCGCCCACGGAAGCAGCGGAGAGAGTACGGGTGTTGGTCATGGTGAGCTCAGCTCTTTCGCGCGAGAAGTCGTCAAGAGGACATCGAGCGCGCGGGCCTTGTGCCGGTGTTTTCAGGGAACCGGCGGCTGACGGGGAGCCGCGCCGGACGGATCGGCGGTGGCGCGTGCCGGGCGGACGGCGGCCGGGTCAGCGGCAGATGGGGGCCTGCGCGGAGAACGCGCGGCAACACACCCGGTCGAAGTCGTGATCCTGCCGGGAGGGCCAGAACGGCTCGAGGTCGCCGTGGACCGGCGAAGTGTTCCGGAGGATGGCCATGGCCCCATTGAAGCAGAACGGATCCCGGATAGGACCCGCTCGCTCACCAGGTGATACGGAAACCGGCGTGACGCGTGACACGGAGGCGGGATGCTCCATTTGCCGGGTCGCCGGGTCGCCGGGTCGCCGGGTCGCCGGGTCGCCGGGTCGCCGGGTCGCCGGGTCGCCGCGGAGCCGTGGAGCGGTGGAGCGGTGGAGCGGTGGAGCGGTGGAGCGGTGGAGCCGTGAGGTTCCGGTGCGGGCCCTGCCGGGGACAGGGGAGCGGGCGAACCCGCCGCAGCTCTGCGGTCCCGCGCAACGCCGGGCGCACGGCGTACGGGGGGCTGCCGCGCATCGCGGCGCGTCGTGGGTGACATGGCTCATGAAGCGGCGTCGGCGGGGTTAGGCTGCGCGCCGACCGGTGCCCGGTGTGGGAATCCGCGGCGGTGGCGAAGGACGTACCCGAAGACCAAGGTGTGCCCGGGTGCCTACTGCCGACGTGCGACGTGGGGCGTCCGGCACAGCGGGCGCGGGCGGCGAGGAGAGGCGGCACCCCCATGCGCATCGGACTGCTCGGTACGGGCCCCTGGGCGGAAGCCGTGCACGCACCCGCGCTGGACGCGCATGCCGAGGTCGAGTTCGCCGGAGTGTGGGGCCGCAGGCCCGCGGCCGCCGGGGCGATCGCGGACCGGCACGGCACACGGACGTATCCCGACCCCGACGCGCTGTTCGCCGATGCGGACGCCGTCGCCATCGCGCTGCCCCCGGACGTGCAGGCCCCGCTCGCGGCCCGCGCCGCGGACGCGGGGTGCCATCTGCTCCTGGACAAGCCCGTCGCGACGACCGCCGAGGACGCCCGCCGCACCGCCGAGGCTGCCGACCGCTCGGGGGTCGCCTCGGTCGTCTTCTTCACGCTGCGCTTCGACCCCGTCGCGGCGGTCTGGATCGACCAACAGGCCGAGCTGGGCGGCTGGTTCACGGGGCGGGCGGACTGGCTCGGTTCGGTGTTCGCCGGTGACGGCACCGGCCCCTTCGCGGCCTCGCCGTGGCGCCGGGAGAAGGGCGCCCTGTGGGACGTCGGCCCGCATGCGCTGTCCGTGCTGCTGCCCCTGCTCGGCGACGCCGCCGTCCCGGCCGGTGGCGGCGGGATCGCCGCACTCCGCGGGCCCGGTGACACCGTGCATGTGGTGCTGCGGCACGAGGGCGGCGCGTCGAGCACCGCCACGCTGAGCCTGACCGCACCGCCCGCCGCCTCCGGGGTGAACGTCGAACTGCGCGGCGAGCACGGCACGGTGTCGCTTCCGCAGGGCGACGGCGAGGTGATCACGACCTTCGGGCATGCCGTCGACGCGCTGCTTGCCGCGGCGCGTACGGGTACCCCGCACGCTTGCGACATCCGTTTCGGCCTGCGGGTGACGGAGATCCTCGCGGCGGCCGAACAGGCCCTGCCGAAGGGCTGATCCCCAGGACGCACAGCAGACGCACGCCAAAGGGCCGACACCGAGGGCTGAGTCCAGGGTCCGACCCGAGGGCCGTCGTCGGGAGGGGAACGGCGGGCCGACGCCCGCGCCGTTGCAGCGGGAGCGGCTGCGCTGCTGCGCGGCCGGGCGTTCGGGCGTTCGGGCGCGCGGACCGGCCGGACTCTCGGATACGACCGGGGCTGCCGTGCGGCGGCCGTCCGATCACTCCCGTACGAGACAGAACGGGTGCCCCGCCGGGTCCGCGTAGACCCGCCAACTCCGCTTGCCGTCCCCGGCGTCCAGCGCCGTCGCGCCCAGCGCGAGTACCTCCCGCTCCGCGCGGTCGAGGTCCTCGACCCCGACATCGAGGTGGAACTGCTGCGGATGCTCGGGGTCCGGCCACCGCGGCGGCCGGTGGTCCAGCGCCCGCTGGAACGCGAGAACCTGGCCGCCGGTGTGCAGCGTCGACCAGTCGTCGTCCAGCGACCATCCGGACACGGGTCTGTCGACTTCGCCGCCGAGAACGCTCTGGTAGAAGGCGGCGAGCGCCTGGGGATCCGGACAGTCCAGGACAACGCAGTGCAGTGTGCCGATCATGTCAGTTCAGCTCTCCATCCTCGCGTCGGACGATCTGTCGTCGTGGTGCAGGACGTGGACGACGACCGGGTTGCCGAACAGGCTGTCCTCGCGGTGCGGTACGAAGCCGAGGCGCTCGGCGACCCTGACCGACGGCGTGTTCCCGGGGCGGATCATGGCCGTGACCGACCGGAGCCCGAGCGTGGCGAATCCCCAGTCGACGACCGCGCGGGCCGCCTCCGTCGCGTACCCCTGCCCCCAGGCGTCGGCCCGCAGCGTCCACCCGGCCTCGACCTCGTCGAACTGCGGCCAGTGGTTCAGGCCCGACCGCCCCAGGAAGGCGCCGGTCGCCCTCGACTCGATCGCGCAGAGACCGTGTCCGCGCTCGGCCCACTGGCTCTCCACGGCAGCGAGCCGCTCCAGCGCCTGCTCGCGCGAGTAGGCGCCGACGTAGGCGCTCACGCGCTCGTCGGCGTGCAGGGCGACGAACGCTTCCACGTCGGCCACGGTCAGTGGCCTCAGCCGCAGTCGTCCGGTCTCGATGACGGTCACGCGGCCGAGCGTAGACCGGGGGTCCGACAGTCGCGGTCCGGTCCGGTCCGGTCCGGTCCGGTCCGGGCGGGATGCGGGATGCGGGATGCGGGATTGTGGGCGAGGTGGGCGGGGCGGGTGGGCTTGTGGCACGGACCGTGATGGCCGCGCTTCACGCCTGCCCACCCGGCCCCGCCCGCGCTTCACGTCCGCCCACCCGGCCCCGCCCGAAGTTCACGCCCGCCCACCCGGTCCCGCCCGCGACCGCATGCCGTCGAGCGGCAGAGGCGCCCCGTCAGAGGTCCCGGGCCCGGTCAGAGGCTGATTCGGGCCGAGACCCCGGGCCGGGTCAGAGGCTGACCTGTACGGCCAGCGCCCCCTCGCCCTCCCGCCGTTCCACGACCCCGATCCGCCCCGCCGCGCGCACGTCCGCGTCGACCAGGGCGAACCGGTCCAGCGCGGACCGCGGCCCGGAGACGACCGCCCTGGCCACATCCGCCCGCATCGACACCTTGGCCTCCGACTTCGCCCTGCGGACCGCCGCGATGACCTCCGACGCGGTGGCGAGCAGCGCACGGTCCCCTCCTGCGGCCAGCGCGCGGAGCTCCCCGGCGTCCGGCCAGGCGGCGCGGTGGACCGAGCCCTCCGCCCGCCACGACCACACCTCCTCCGTGACGAACGGCAGGACGGGAGCGAAGAGGCGGAGCAGGGTGTCGAGGGCCGCGGCGAGGGCGGTACGAGCCGAGTCCGTACCGGCGGCCGAGTCCGTACGCGTCGAGTCCGTCCCTGCGGAGTGCGTACCCGCCGAGTCCGTACGCGCAGAGTCCGCACGGCCGGAATCCGCCCCGGCCCGATCCCCGTACGCGCGGTCCTTGACCAACTCCACGTAGTCGTCGCAGAAGCGCCAGAAGAACTGCTCCGTGCGCTCCAGGGCGCGGGCATAGTCAAAGGTCTCGAACGCGGCCGTGACGTCCTCGACGGTCGCCGCCAGTTCCGCGAGCATCGCGCGGTCCAGTGGTTCCGTGACCTCCGCCGCCCGCGGTGCCTCGCCGAAACTCCGCACGAACCGGCTCGCGTTGAGGATCTTCATGGCCAGCCGCCGACCGACCTTCATCTGCCCGACGTCGAAGGCCGTGTCCGTGCCGGGGCGTCCGCCCGCCGCCCAGTACCGGACGGCGTCCGAGCCGTGCTGGACGAGGAGATCGACGGGCGTGACGACATTGCCCCTGCTCTTGGACATCTTCTTGCGGTCCGGATCGAGGATCCAGCCCGAGATGGCGGCGTGCCTCCACGGCAGGACGTCGTGTTCGGCATGCGCCCTGACGACGGTCGAGAACAGCCAGGTGCGGATGATCTCGTGGGCTTGCGGCCGCAGGTCCATCGGGAAGACGCGCTCGAAGAGATCCGGGTCCTCCAGCCACCGGCCGGCGATCTGCGGGGTGAGCGAGGAGGTGGCCCAGGTGTCCATCACATCGGGGTCGCCGGTGAAGCCGTGCGGTGCGCCGCGCTGCTCCTCGGCGTACCCGGGCGGAGCCTCCGCGCCGGGGTCGACCGGCAGTGCGGCCTCGTCGGGGACGATGGGCCGGGAGTGGTCCGGGCGGCCCGCGCCGTCGAGCGGGTACCAGACCGGGATCGGCACGCCGAAGAAGCGCTGGCGGCTGATCAGCCAGTCGCCGTTGAGACCGCTGACCCAGTTCTCGTACCGCACCCGCATATGGTCCGGATGCCAGGTCAACTCCCTCCCACGGGCGAGGAGTTCGTCGCGGAGCGCGGCGTCCCGCCCGCCGTTGCGCAGATACCACTGGCGGGTGGTGACGATCTCCAGCGGCTTGTCGCCCTTCTCGAAGAACTTCACCGCGTGCGTGACCGGCCGGGGCTCGCCCTCCAGGTCGCCGCCCTCGCGCAGCATCTCCACGATGCGCTCCCGCGCGGTGTGCGCGGTCGCGCCGGCGAGTCGGGCGTACGCGGCGCGGGCCCGCTCCGACTCCAGGCCTGCGGGCGGATCGGCCCTGAAGCGTCCGTCCCAGCCGATGACCGGGCGCGTGGCGAGCCGCAGTTCCCGCCACCACGTCACATCGGTCGTGTCGCCGAAGGTGCACACCATGGCGATCCCGGAGCCCTTCTCCGGGTCGGCCGCCTCATGGGCCAGGACAGGCACCTCGACACCGAAGAGGGGCGTACGGACGCTCGTACCGAACAGCTCCCGGTAGCGCGCGTCATCGGGGTGCGCGACGAGGGCGACGCAGGCGGGGAGCAGCTCGGGACGCGTCGTCTCGATCATGACGCGGCGGCCGTCCGTCGAGAGGGTGCGCCCGTCCGCCGACGGGGTGCTCGTATCCCTGGCGGCCCTGCCGTGGAACGACAGCCGGTGGTACGCGGCCGGCCGTTCCCGGTCCTCCAGCTCCGCCTGCGCGACCGCCGTACGGAAGGTGACGTCCCACAGCGTGGGCGCCTCCGCCCCGTACGCCTCGCCGCGCGCCAGTCCGCGCAGGAAGGCGAGCTGCGAGGTGGCGCGCGCCTCGTCGCTGATGGTCCGGTAGGCCCGGGTCCAGTCCACGGACAGGCCCAGGCGCCGCCACAGGTCCTCGAACGCCGTCTCGTCCTCGGCGGTCAGCCGCTCGCACAGCTCGATGAAGTTCCGCCGGGAGACGGGGAGTTGGGTTTGGCCGGGCTTCTCGGGCGGGACGAAGCCGGGGTCGTGGGGCAGCGCGGGGTCGCAGCGGACGCCGAAGTGGTTCTGGACGCGCCGCTCGGTGGGCAGGCCGTTGTCGTCCCACCCCATCGGATAGAAGACTTCCTTGCCGCGCATGCGCTGGTAGCGGGCGATGGCGTCGGTGTGCGTGTACGAGAAGACGTGGCCGACGTGCAGGGAGCCGCTGACCGTGGGCGGTGGGGTGTCGATCGAGAACACCTGATCGCGCGTCTTCGACCGGTCGAATACATACGTGCCGCACTCGTCCCACCGCCGTGACCACTTCTCTTCCAGCCCTTCGAGCCGGGGCTTCTCGGGAACGCCCGCTGCCGTTCCGGCCGGGCGGTGGGAATGCGTCATACGTCCGCATGCTAGCCAGGCGGGTGGGGCCTCGCGCGACCCATTTCGAGGCGGCCGGTCCGAGGCGCGGTCCGAGGCGGCCGGTCCGAGATGCTGTTCGGGGGTGGCCAAGCGGGGGTGCTGCTCGGGGTGGCCGGGCGCTCGCGGGCGCCGCATGGCCCGGCGGGAAAAGCCGTTGCCCGTGCCGCCGGGGTCCGGTTAGCGTCAGTGCGCCCGTCCGCGACCCCCGGCGGACCCCGGTCAGGAGGAGGTGTGCAGCAGATGCGCACACGTGCCGAGCTGTCGAACCCCGGTTCCGACATCATTCGCCACCTCCTGACGGAGTCACCGTGTCCCTACGCATCACCCCACTGATCGACCCCGAGCAGAGCCCGTCCGCCCGCCGCCTGGCGTGGCTCGCCTCCGACTCCGAAGGGGCGCCGGTCGGTTCGGCGTTCCTGCGGCTGTTCACCAGGCCGGGCCAGGACCACTTGGCCGAACTGGACGTCCACGTCCACCCGGCCGAACGCGGCAGGGGCGTGGGCGCGCAGCTGCTCGACGCCGCCCTGCGCACCGCCCGCGACGACGGCCGGCGGTCGGTCGTCGCCCAGGCCGAGCAGAACTCGCCCGGCGATCGCTTCCTGGCCGGTCACGGCTTCCGGGCGGTCATGACCCTGACGTTCGCGCGTCTCCCGCTCGACTCGGTCGACCCCGCAGCCCTGTCCGCGATCGCCGCGGAGGTCCGTCCCGGCTACCGGCTGGTGTCCTGGGAGGGCACCGTCCCCGACCACCTCGCCGAGACCTTCGCGGAATCGCGACGGGCCATGGACGACATGCCGATGGGGGAGACCGACTACGGGACCGTGGCGTGGGACGTGGACCGCGTACGGGCGGTGGCCGATGCGGTCGCCCGCCGCGGCGACCTGCTGCACACCGTTGCCGCCGTTGTCTCCGTGGACGGCTCCGACGGCGACGGCTCGATCGTCGGCTTCACCGAACTGGTCGTCCCGGGCGACGGCAGCGGCGACGCCCTCCACTACGGCACCGGCGTGCTGCCGGAACACCGCGGCCGCGGCCTCGGCCGCTGGATGAAGGCCGCCTCCATCCACCACGCACGCGCCGGCCATCCCGACCTCGCGGGCCTCGTCACGGACACGGCGGAGGACAACCGGCCGATGCGCGCGATCAACGAGGCGCTGGGGTACGTACCGACGCATCGCTCGATCGAGTACCAACGGGATCTCACCGCCTCCGAGTCCCGCCTCTGAGTCCCACCCCTGAGTCCCGCATTTGAGCCGTACGCTCCGACCGCGCCGTCCTCTACGGGGGGCGGCGCGGCCGGCGACCGGGGAGGACGCTCAGCCCGCCCGCCGGGCGATCGTGATGATCTCCCGGCTCGTACGGGTGAGGGGCCCGCGGTCCCAGTCGCCGTACCGCGCCTCGACCACGAAGCCCGCCTCGGCCAGAAAGCCGTCCAGCGTCCCAACATCCAGGAAGCGCAGGCTCGTTCGGTCGGCGCGGAGCAATGGGCCGCCGGGCTCGGCCGTGATCCCGCGGAACCTGACCACATCGCCGGTCACGGATTCGACCTCGTTCCAGACGCGGAGGGCACGGCCGCCCGCGTCGATGACGTCGGACGCGTGTGAGAGGTTCCAGTCCTCCCAGACGCGCGCCTGCGGGTGACGGGTCTCGAACGCGAAACGGCCGCCCACGCACAGTGCCTCATGGATCGCCGCGAGCGAGGTCCGCACGTCGTCGTCGGTGACGAGGCACTGGAAAGCGTGGCTGACCATGAGCGCGAGCTCGAACTCGGCATCCCACGCCGCGTCCGCGGCGGCGCCCTTGAACCATTCGACATCGGTGCGGCGCCGGGCTCGCGCGAGCGCGGCGGGATCCGGATCGAGGCCGACGAGCCGTCCGCCGTGCCCGCGCTCCCGCGCACGGTGCAACATGGCGCCCGTCCCGCATCCGACGTCGAGAACCGACCCCGCGGCCATGAGCAGCTCGTCGAAGAAGCGGTCGGCGGGCCACTGTTCGGGATCCCAGGGATTCAACAGGTCGTACAGCGCGGCGGCATCGGCGTCCGAGAACACACCGCCAGTATCCCGCCCGCCCGAAGTCCCGGCCGAAGCCCGCCCGAAGGCCCGGCCTCAACCAGTCCGCGCGGGGCGCCAACAGGCCGTCACGTCAGCCCCCTTCGACAGGATCCTCCCGTCGGTGGGCCGACCTGACGAGGAGGGGCGCGCGAGTGCTGACGGCGGACGCCGTCCGATCGGCGTGCCGGTCATCGGCCCCGATCGACGGGCGTCCCGTTCCGGGCAGCCGACTTCAGCCACCCTCTGTGCACGGCCCTCACCTGCTCGCTTGGGGCGGTTCGCGTTGCCGTGAGTATCGCGGGTCCCCGTGAATTGAGTACCCGGCGGAGCGCCTTCATGGGGCCGAGGCAGGACAGCATGTCGTCGTGACCATGGACCGGCGCGCGGCGGGATCAGGCGGCCCGATCCTCTGGTGGCCTCGGCCGCCGATGCTAGTGTCTTAGTTGCTAAGATAAATCGGGCTCGATCGCCGATGCCGAGAAGGCTTCGGTCGGTGCCGTGGGCCGTGAGGACCAATGCTGGGGGAGGAATGTCGATGAATCGTCGAGGGCTGATCAAGGCCGCAGGGAAAGCCGGAGTGGGAGCCCTGGCGGTTTCCGCGTTCGGCGGGGCCATGGCGCGGCAGGCGTCCGCCGGTCCCGGACTCGGCATTGCTTCCGATCCCGGGATCTCGGCATGGTCGCACGCCAAGTCCACCAGCCACGAGGCCGGTTGGACCGATCAGTTCCAGGGCATGTGCACGGACGGCACGTACTGGTACGCCGTCTCGAACGAGGGGGACAACCAGCGCCTCCACAAGCTGACCCTCGACTTCTCCAGCACCATTGCGAGCCTCTCCGCCCCGCGGGGGAGCAACCACATCGGTGCGCCCACGTACGACCCGCAGCGCCGGCAGATCTACGTTCCGATCGAGGGCCCGGAGCCGGAGCTGATCTGGAAGGTCACCACGGGACTGAGCACGGCCGGGATCGTTCCGCTGGCCGGGCGCACTCCCGGATCCCCGGCACCGCAGCGCTGGAAGTGCCCCTGGATCGCCTTCAACCCGGCCGACGGGCTCGTCTACAGTTCCGTGTTCGGCGATCCGGAGCGGACGGACCTCGACAAGTACGTGGACCGTGTCTGGGGATACGACCGGGACACCGGGCTCCTCAAGAAGGAGATCCGGCTGCCGAGCAAGGTGTACGCCATTCAAGGCGGCACGTTCGGGAACGGCGGCAGGAACCTCTATCTGGCCTCCGACTACGAAGAGGCCACCAATGAAAGAAAGCATGTCTACGCGTACGACTTCTCCGCCGCGACCGACGGCCGGGCCGTCACGTCCTGGGGGAAGGTGGCGATTCCGGACGCGGGCGACGAGGTCGAGTGCGTGGTCTTCGCCCACCTTGCGTGGCGGAACGCGCCCGACACTCATATCAGCGTCGGCATCCTGGACGACGGCGTCTGGTCGGGCTCGACGGACAACGTGTACTTCCGGCACTTCGCCGTGCCCTCACCGGGGCTGATCTAGGCGGTCCGCTCCCTCCGGCCGGCGCGACGGTCATGGACCGGCGAGGTTCACGCCGGTCCGGTCCGGCCCGATCAGGTCAGGTCCGCCCGGTCCGGTCTCGTCCGCCGCCGTCCGGTCCGGTCCGGTCCGGCCCGATCAGGTTCGCATCGACAGGGGCAGGACCTCGGCCGCTCGCCGGTCAGGCGGCCGGAGACAGACGTATGGTCCGCGCGGCCCGACTCCGGAGGCCATACGGACGACGCCTCGGTCCCGTGACCGTGAACCGTGAACCCCGCAGCTCGGGCCGGAGCGCGCGGAACCGCTCCGGCCCGCAGTCAACTCCCGCACCAGGCGCGCCGGATGACGCCGGGAGATCCCGCACCGCGGACTCGCCAGGGGTCGGCAGGCGTCGTACGCAACCGACCGCGATTCGAGTATTTTCCCGGAGCGACCACTCGTAGCGTCTACCGCGTAGCACCACGTGGATGCTTACGGTGGGAGCCGGCATGGACACACCCGTCACCCTCGCCGAGGAGTTGCTGCTCCTCGCCCTCGACCCGGCCACGGGCAAACCGCGCTGCAGAGGGAGCTTTCTGCAGTACGGCCTCGCCGGGGCCGTACTCGCGGAGCTGGAAGCAGCCGGCCGCATCGTCGAGGACCACGGGCGGATCACCCTCATGAACCCGGTGCCGATCGGCGACCCCGTCCTCGACGGTGCCCTGGCCAGTCTGCCCGGCCCCCGCAAGGCCAAAGGCGTGCGCATCCAGCGATGGATCCGCGGTTCGTCCTGGCAGATCGAGGAGGCGTGTGCCCGCCGCCTGGCACAGCGCGGCGCGATCCGGATCGAGAAGCATCGTTCGCTCCTGTTCTTCCGGTACCACCTCTACCCCTCGGCCGGCTACGACTGGTCCACGCCCGCAGTCGCCCGGTTCCGCTCCGCTGCCAAGGTCCGCTTCCCGGACCGGCGCAGCCGTATGCTCGCCGGGCTCGTCTCCGCCGTCGATCTCGCATCCGGGATCGTTCCCGGTTCCGGTGGCGCCCGCCGTATCCGTCGTGAGATGCACCGGCTCACTGACGAGCAGTGGCCCGCATCGGCGGTACGGCGGACCGTGCGGCTGGACAAGGTGGGCCAGTCGGCCGGGGGCGGTGGGTGACACCTCCCCTCCCCTCGCCTCACCCTGACGGCGAAGGGCGATTCCGGACGTGTGACAAGACCGCCCCCTCCGGGACCGGAGGCATTGCCGTCCCTCGCGGGACATCGACAGAACGCCCTCAGCCGGCGGCCCAGGCGTCCTCGATCGGAATGGGATGACCGAGGACGTCGGACGCGGCGCGGTGGCCGGAGCGGAGTGCCGCGTTGACCGTCGCCGGATCGTCGGTCCACGTCGCCTCGCCCGCGAGATGCAGCACGCCGCCCACGGGGGTGGCGAGAAGGTCATGGTCTTCGGGCGTCGATCCCACGGTCATGTACGCGTACGACCCTCGCGAGTAGGGGTCGTCCTGCCATGAGGTCACGTGCACACGGGTGGGGTCCTCGACGCGGTCGCCGTAGAGCCGGCGCAGTTCGCGGAGGACCGAGTCGACGATCTTCTCCTGCTCCCATCCTCGCGTCTCCTGCGCGGCCGGACCGGCGGCGAAGGTGAGGAGCGTCGGAACGCCATGCAGGGCGGTGAGGTCGTACCAGGAGTGCCACCAGACCCCGCTCGGCCCTTGCTGACGGATGGCGTACACCTCGTCGTCCCAGAACTTCGAGCGGAAACTGAGGAAGACCTTCTCGAAGGCGTTCATCTCAAGGCGTGCCACCGCACCGGCGACCGGTTCGGGCAGCGGGGGTTCGATGCTGAACTCCGCGGACTTCAGCACCCCGATCGGGACGGTGACCACGACACGGTTCGCCGTGAACACGCCGTGATCGCTGGTGACCTCGACTCCGTCGGATGACCAGCGCACCGAGGTGACGATGTGCTCGAGCCGAACGTCGAGTCCTGCCGCGAATCCCGTCGCGAGGGCGTCGTAGCCGTCGGGGAAGACGACCTCGTCGCCCTCGATCCAATCGTCGTCGAGCCCGTGCGCGTCGAGCTCGTCGATCCAGACGCCGTACTGCTCCTCGGTTCGATGGCGCAGGTACTCTCGGACGCGCTCGGCGCGTTCCGCATCCCAGCCCTGGGCGGCCAGGGCCGACTCGACCGCCTCGCCGTACGAGCGCCCCGGCATGATGGCGGCCACGACACGGGCGAGCTCGGCGTCCACCGCGCCGATGTCGGCCACGAAGCGCTCCACCTCGTCGTCGGTGAGACGAACGCCCGAGGGACCGTAGTACGCGATGGGCCGGCTGTACGGCTGGTACCCGCCGACCGTGAACTCCACGGTCCGCAGCCCGAAGGCGGCTGCCGCTGCGGCGACCGGGCTGTCGGTGACCCCATGGATCCAGGACGCGCCGAGATCGGTGACGACCCCGCCATCCCGGTCGCTCCACACACGTCCGCCGATGCGATCGCGAGCCTCGAGCAGAACGACCCGCTGACCGCTCCGGGAAAGCAGTCGTGCCGCGGTCAATCCCGCGATACCCGCACCCACGACGATCGTGTCGAGTCGATCCATCGCACCCACCCCCTTCCCGGCGCGCTTCACGCGGCGCACCCCGTCAACGTAGTGGGCGGTGCAGTCTCTCGGTCGGCCTCAGGTATCACCGTCAGCACCCTCTCTGTCACGGTCTTCAACGACGACCAGGACCCGCAGCTCTTCTCCATCGTCCCGGAGCTGCCGTCGCTCCTCAAACGCGAGGACGGGAGCCCGTCCTCCTCCCTCATCTCGTTCGCCCGTGACCACCCTCCTCGCAGAAACGGCCGTGGGCCGCACCTCCCGGAACGGGAGGCGCGGCCCACGGCCTGTGTACGGCCCAGGAGAGCGAACGAACGCTCTGAACCGCGTCGTTTCTAGATGTCGAAGTAGAGCTCGAACTCGTGCGGGTGCGGCCGGAGCTGCATCGGCGCGATCTCGTTCGTGCGCTTGTAGTCGATCCAGGTCTCGATCAGGTCGGCGGTGAAGACACCGCCCGCCTGCAGGTACTCGTTGTCCGCCTCCAGGGCGTCGAGCACCGCCGGGAGCGAGGTCGGGACCTGCGGGACGCCCGCGTGCTCCTCGGGGGCCAGCTCGTAGAGGTCCTTGTCGATCGGCTCGGCCGGCTCGATCTTGTTCTTGACGCCGTCCAGGCCGGCCAGGAGGAGGGCCGAGAAGGCGAGGTACGGGTTCGAGGACGGGTCCGGGGCGCGGAACTCCACGCGCTTCGCCTTCGGGTTCGAGCCCGTGATCGGGATGCGCATCGCGGCGGAGCGGTTGCGCTGCGAGTACACCATGTTCACCGGCGCCTCGAAGCCCGGCACCAGGCGGTGGTACGAGTTCACCGTCGGGTTGGTGAAGGCGAGCAGCGACGGAGCGTGCTTGAGGATGCCGCCGATGTAGTAGCGGGCGGTGTCCGACAGGCCCGCGTAGCCGGTCTCGTCGTAGAAGAGCGGCTCGCCGCCCGACCACAGCGACTGGTGGACGTGCATGCCCGAGCCGTTGTCACCGAAGATCGGCTTCGGCATGAAGGTCGCGGTCTTGCCGTTGCGCCAGGCGACGTTCTTCACGATGTACTTGAAGAGCATCAGGTCGTCCGCGGCGGCGAGCAGCGTGTTGAACTTGTAGTTGATCTCGGCCTGGCCCGCGGTGCCGACCTCGTGGTGCTGGCGCTCGACCTGAAGGCCGGCCTTGTTCAGCTCCAGGGAGATCTCGGCGCGCAGGTCGGCGAAGTGGTCGACCGGCGGGGCCGGGAAGTAACCGCCCTTGTAGCGGACCTTGTAGCCGCGGTTGCCCTCGATGGCACCGGTGTTCCAGGCGCCGGCCTCGGAGTCGATGTGGTAGAAGGACTCGTTCGACTTGGTCTCGAAGCGCACGGAGTCGAAGACGTAGAACTCGGCCTCGGGCCCGAAGTAGGCGGTGTCCGCGATGCCGGAGGAGGCGAGGTAGGCCTCGGCCTTCTTGGCGATGTTGCGCGGGTCGCGGCTGTACTGCTCGCCCGTGATCGGGTCGTGGATGAAGAAGTTGATGTTGAGGTGCTTGTCCTTGCGGAACGGGTCGACGCGGGCCGTCGACAGGTCCGGGACGAGCGCCATGTCGGACTCGTGGATGGCCTGGAATCCCCGGATCGACGAGCCGTCGAACATCAGCTGCTCGGCCGGGTCGAACGCCTCGACCGGCACCGTGAAGTGCTGCATGATGCCGGGCAGGTCGCAGAACCGGACGTCTACGAACTTGATGTCCTCGTCCGCGATGAACTTCTTCGCGTCGTCGGCGTTCTGAAACATCCAACTCCTCCTAGCCCGCCGCCAGGGAGGGGCGGGATTGCTTCGGTCGCGTTGGCCAGTGCGGTGGCACGCTGGCCCGACCTTAGGTTTACGGGATTTCCCGGGCATGACCCAATTGTTTCGCCGAGGTTAACCGGGGGGCCTGCCCTGCGCCGGGCCGTATACCCCATGAAACACCGAGTGGGCCGGTTTCGGCCTGCCGCCCCGCGCGCGGGAGACCGTATGCGGTCCCAGTACCGTGGTCGGGTGGACAACAGGCAGGCAATCGGATCGTGGCTGTCCGGCCCCCGCGCGGCGGCCGAGGACATGGGCGTCGACTTCGGGTACCGGGGCAAGAGGCTCGGGCTGCCCGAGGAAGGGCCCGGCTCGATCGCGCCCCTCGGGCGGCGCTTCGGGGCCCTCTTCATCGACTGGGTCCTGTGCGGGCTCATCGCATACGGGCTCATCGCCCGGGGTGACCAGCAGACCGCGGGCAATGTGACGCTGCTGGTCTTCCTCGTGCTCAGCCTGCTCACCGTGGGCACCATCGGCAGCACTCCCGGCAAGCGGCTGCTCGGCCTGCGCGTGATCTCCGTGGACGGCACGCGGCTGCCGTTCGGCCGGGTGCTCGTACGCTCCGTGGCGCTGGTGCTGCTCATCCCGGCCCTGATCTGGGACCGCGACGGCCGCGGCCTGCACGACCGGCTGGGGCGCGCCGTCCAGGTGCGGATCTGAACCGGAGGCGGCGGGTGCGCGGCAGATGCGGTGAGCCCTGCCGCCGGTCCGACGGGTGCACGCGGCCGCGGGACACCGGGCCGCACGACGCGTAGAAGCGCGCCGCAGGGCGCCAGGCTGCACGACGCGTAGAAACGCGCCGCTGGACGCCGGGCCGCATGAAAGGTGGAACGCCGAGTGGGGCGGTCCGGAACCAAGGTTCCGGACCGCCCCACCGTTGCTTCTGTACGACCCCGCCGGGTCAGCGCATCCGGCCGCCCCGCGGCATCCGCATCCCCTTGGGCATCGGGCCCTTCGGCAGCGGCATGTTGCTCATGAGGTCGCCCATCGCCCGCAGCCGGTCGTTGACGATGGTCACCTGGTTCCCGGGCAGAACCCGCGGGAACTTCAGCAGGGTGGTGCGCAGCTTCTTCAGCTCCACCTGGCCCTCGGCCTCGCCGACGATCACGTCGTGGACCGGCACGTCGACCACGATGCGCGCCATCTTCTTCTTCTCGGACGCGAGCAGGCCCTTCAGCCGGTTCGGGTTGCCCTCACCGACGAGCACGACGCCCGCCTTGCCGACGGCGCGATGCACGACGTCCTGGCTGCGGTTCATCGCGACCGCCGGGGTGACGGTCCAGCCGCGGCCCACGTTCTCCAGCACCGCGGCCGCGGCGCCCGGCTGGCCCTCCATCTGACCGAAGGCGGCACGCTCGGCGCGGCGGCCGAAGATGATCGCCATCGCGAGGAAGGCCAGCAGGAAGCCGAGAAGGCCCAGGTAGACCGGGTGCCCGATGGCAAAGCCGATCGCGAGGAGAACACCGAAGGTGACGATGCCCACGGCCGCGACCACGAGGCCGACCTTGGAGTCGACCCGCTTGGTCATCTGGTACGTCAGGGCGATCTGCTTCAGACGCCCGGGATTCTCGGATGATTCCTGCCTCGCCATGCCGCAGAGTCTACGTGGCCTGCGGAGCGCGGTGGGCCACGGCCTCCAGTACGTGCTGGACCTCCCGGCGGTCGCTGGCGCGACGACGGTCCTCCAGGACCGCGTTCCAGGCATTACGGCGGGCGGTGCGCTGACCGTTGCGCATCAGCACTGCTTCGACGGCGCGCAGTGCTTCGGTGAATGTCGGGATAGCGGTGGCGCGTACGGGCGCGGCCTGCATGGCGTCAGTCCCCCTCGCGGCGTTGGGGCGGGAAAACGGCTCCCACCAGACTCACTGTTGGGTGTTACCAGGACGTGACCGGTCGGTCAAACACCAATGAAACCCATACGTGGAGCCGCCACATTCTGATGCGCTCCGAACGGGGGACCGGCCCTGGCCGGTCTCGGGCGACGCCGTTCGGCAGCCCTCCGGGGCGCATGGCCGGTTCTCGCCGAGCCCGTCCGCGGACGCCTCCGCCGGGAACCCGGCCTCGGACGCGTTCACGAGGTGAGAAGGGGAGCGGCACGAGGTGAGAAGGGGAGCGGCGGCGTCACCGCGCGGGGTGACGCCGTCCGGGCCGCTCAGACCGCCCGCTGGGACGCGACCGCGGCTTCGCGGCGCTCCATCGCCTGCTGGAAGAGGCGGCCGGCACGGTACGAGGAGCGGACCAGGGGCCCGGACATCACGCCGGAGAAGCCGATCTCCTCGGCCTCCTCCTTCAGCTCCACGAACTCGTGCGGCTTCACCCAGCGCTCCACCGGGTGGTGCCGCACCGACGGCCGCAGGTACTGGGTGATGGTGATCAGCTCGCAGCCCGCGTCGTGCAGGTCCTGCAGCGCCTGGCTGACCTCTTCGCGCTCCTCGCCCATGCCCAGGATCAGGTTGGACTTGGTGACCAGGCCGTCCTCGCGCGCCTTGGTGATCACCTCGAGCGAGCGCTCGTAGCGGAACGCCGGGCGGATCCGCTTGAAGATCCGCGGCACCGTCTCGACGTTGTGCGCCAGCACCTCGGGGCGGGAGGAGAAGACCTCGGCGAGCTGCTCGGGGACGGCGTTGAAGTCGGGGATCAGCAGCTCGACCTTCGTACGGCCCGCCTCGCGCTCCGCCGTCATCGTATGGATCTGCCGCACGGTCTCCGCGTACAGCCAGGCGCCGCCGTCCTCGAGGTCGTCGCGCGCGACGCCGGTGATCGTCGCGTAGTTGAGGTCCATGGTCACCACGGACTCGCCCACGCGGCGCGGCTCGTCGCGGTCCAGCGGCTGCGGCTTGCCGGTGTCGATCTGGCAGAAGTCGCAGCGCCGGGTGCACTGGTCGCCGCCGATGAGGAAGGTCGCCTCGCGGTCTTCCCAGCACTCGTAGATGTTGGGGCAGCCGGCTTCCTGACACACGGTGTGCAGGCCCTCACGCTTCACCAGGCTCTGCAGCTCGGTGTATTCGGGGCCCATCTTCGCCCGGGTCTTGATCCACTCCGGCTTGCGCTCGATGGGGGTCTGGCTGTTCCGGACCTCCAGGCGCAGCATCTTGCGACCGTCGGGAGCGACTGCGGACACGTCCGGCACTTCCTTTGCTAGCGCGGCATTCGATTCTTCGGCGAACACCAGGGTACGCCCGTCATTCGTACGCTCTTACGCCCCTGGCAACCGCGAGGGCTGGGGGCGCATTCCCGTCGGGCCGCCCCGCGGGCACTAGACCGCGCGCGGCAGCGGTTCCGCCGCTTCCAGCACGGCCCTGAGGTGCTTTTCGGCCACCGGCAGTACCTCGGCGATGGAGATACGGCGCCCCAGCTCGTTGGAGAGCGAGGTCACACCGGCGTCGCGGATGCCGCAGGGGACGATCCGGTCGAACCAGGTGTTGTCGGGGTCGCAGTTCAGCGCGAAGCCGTGCATCGTGACGCCCTTGGCGACGCGGATGCCGATCGCGGCGAGCTTGCGGTCCTCGCGGCGCTGCCCGGCGTTGGACGGGGCGTACTCCGGCCCGCTGAGCCGCGGGTCGAACTCGCCGTCCTCGCCCGAGGAGCCCTCGGCCGACCGCGGATCGAAGTCCAGCGACAGGCCGCCGAGGGCCGTCCGCTGCTCGACCGGGTCGCCCAGAATCCAGACGCCGCTGCGCCCCTCGATCCGCGTGCTCTCCAGGCCGAACTCGGCACAGGTGCGGATGAGCGCCTCCTCGAGGCGGCGTACGTGCGCGACGACGTCCACCGGGCGGGGCAGCTTCAGGATCGGGTAGCCGACGAGCTGGCCCGGGCCGTGCCAAGTGATCTTGCCGCCGCGGTCCACATCGACGACCGGCGTCCCGTCGAGGGGGCGCTCGCTGTCCTGCGTACGCCGTCCTGCCGTGTAGACCGGAGGATGCTCCAACAGCAGGCAGGTGTCCGGAATCTCGTCGGCGAAGCGGGCGGCGTGCACCCGGCGCTGCTCCTGCCACGCCTCCTGGTACTCGACGGCGTCCTCCCCGAAGCCCAGGTGGACAAAGCGCAGCTCGCGCGGCTCACTCACGGCAGCTCCTCTTTCCCGCTTCCCGGGGTGCCATCCCGCTTCCCGGGGCTCCCGGGGCGCCGAACGCGCCCATGCCACTGTACGGCGGCCCGGTCACGGCCCACCGGGCGGCTGTGGATCCGGTCCCGGAGGCTGTGGATCCGGGCCCGGAGGCTGTGGATCCGGTCCGTTGCGACCCTGGGATCCGGCCCGGGCCGGCTGCGGATCCCGCCCGCGTCGCTGTGGATCGGAGCGGAACGATCACGTCCCCTGACTCTGTCGTCCCCGCGGTGCTTGCTCACACGATCGGATGAATGCACGAGATCGACGCAGGCAATGGCCGCGCGGACCGCTAAATTCGCGCCGTTCCACGAGGGCGTACGAGCCCGGAAGGCAGGAGACCGCACAGCCGATGACGGATCGACCCCAGCAACGCACTCCCAACCGTCAGCTCGCCGCGTTCATCGCAGAGGCCGGGTTCTCCAACGCCGGGCTCGCCCGGAGAGTCGACCAGCTCGGCCTTGAGCACGGTCTCGACCTGCGCTACGACAAGACCTCGGTGACCCGCTGGCTGCGCGGGCAGCAGCCGCGCGGCACCACGCCCGCGCTGATCGCCGAGGTGTTCTCCCGCCGACTGGGCCGGCGGCTCTCCGCCCAGGACCTCGGGCTCGACGCCTGCGGCCCCGTCTACGCGGGCCTGGAGTTCGCCGCCTCGCCCACCGAGGCCGTCGACATCGTCAGCGGTCTGTGGCGCAAGGACTCCGGCAGCCACGCCGAACTCCGCAAGATCGCCTTCACCCCGGCCAGTCTGGTGGTGCCGAGCCGGGACTGGCTGATCGGCCGCCCCGACGACCGGGTCGCCCGCAGCGCCGAGCCCGTGCCCGCCGCCCCGGCCGGGGAGTCCGCGGTCCGTCCGCCCGTGCGCGGCCGCCCGCTCGTGCCCCGGCAGCGGCACACGGCGTCCTCCGAGCCCGGCCCGAAGGTCACGGGGGGCGACATCGCCGCGCTCCGCTCGGTCGGGGAGCTGTTCCGCACGCTCGACCACGCCTACGGCGGCGGCCACGCCCGTCAGGCACTCGTGCGCTACCTCGAGCACGAGGCCGAGCCGATGCTGCGGGGCTCGTACGGCGAGACGACCGGGCGGCGGCTCTTCGCTGCGGTCGCGGACCTGACCCGGCTGGCCGGCTGGACCTCGTACGACATCGCGGCGCACGGGCTGGCCCAGCGCTACTTCGTCCAGGCCCTGCGGCTCTCGCAGGCGGCGGGCGACCGGCACTACGGGGCCTATGTGCTGCTGACGATGAGCCGGCAGGCGGTCTATCTGGGGCATGGGCGGGAGGCCGTGCAACTCGCCCGCGTCGCCCAGCAGGGCGCCGGGAGCGGACCTCCGCCGGTGGTGCAGGCGCTGCTGCACGCCGTGGAGGCGCGCGGGCACGCGGTCATGGGCGAGGTCAGGGCCTGCACGGCATCGCTGGCGCGCGCCGAGCGCGCCCTGGAGCAGGCCAAGCCGGGCGACGACGTGCCGCACTGGGCGCGCTCCTTCGACGAGGCGCAGCTCGCGGACGACTTCGGCCACTGCCACCGCGACCTCCAGCAGTACCGGGCCGCCGTACAGCACGCCGAGCGCTCGCTGCAGTTGCGCGCCGCGGGCTACGCCCGGAGCCGGCTGTTCTGCCGCGTCGTGCTGGCCTCGGCGCGGCTCGGCCTCGGCGAGCTGGACCAGGCGTGCGTGCTGGGTGCGGAGGCCGCGGCGCAGGCGGCGGAGATGCGCTCGACCCGGGCCGCGGAGTGTGTGCGCGAATTCGAGCGACGGCTCGAACCGTACAAGGACACCGTGGCGGTGCGGTCCTTCCGGGAGCGGGTGGCCGCGCTGAACTGAGCGCGGCCGGTGGGGAGTTGGCGGACGGCGGCGAGCGGGCGGCAGCGGGCGGCCGGGGGCGGCCGGTGGGTGTGTACGGCGTCGGGCGCGGTACGCCCCACCCGTCCGGCGAGGTACGGCCCCACCCGTCGGGCGCGATCGATGTCAGCGCCGCCGCGGGGAGGCCGATCGCCGTACGGCGCCGGGCAGGGGGGCCGTACTCGTACGGGTGCTCGTAGCCGTGCTCCGGCGACGGGCGAGGGGCGAGGGGCGACGGGCGAGGGGCGAGGGGGGTGGAGCCGCACGGAGACGGGGAGCGGTCCGCCCGGCCATCGGGCAATGGAGGCACCCCGGCCGGTCGGGGCGCGGTCGGCCCGGCGCCGGGGCGCCGGGCGTTCCGTCAGGCCGCCGTGGACAGAGCCGTCGGCGCCTCGGCGTCCGGGAGACCGAAGTCGCGGAGTGCCGCGGCCGCCGCGCGCCCGCCCGAGACGATCGCTCCCTGAACCGTGCTGGTGTCGCGGTGGTCCCCGCACACGTAGAGCCCCGCCAGCACCCGTACCGGGCGCCGCCGGTCGTGCGGTGCGCGCATCGCCGGGACCGCCTCCGGGTCGTGGTGCGCGGCCACGAGCTGCCAGCCGTCGGCCTGCGTGCCGTACAACTCGCCGAGATGGACGCGGGCCGCCTTGTCGAGCGTGGTCAGCGGTTCGCGTGCGGCCTCGCCGAGGACGACGGAGGTGACGAGGGTCCGGCCGCGCGGGGCGCGCGACCGATCGGCCGCCGACACCACGATGGTGTGCGATACGGGCCCCTGCCGGTCCGCGTCGACGACGAGCGCGGGTTCGGCCATGGGCGGGGCGTCTGCGGTGTGGTGCAGCACGGTCGTCGGGTGGAAATCCGGCAGCCGCAGCCCCGGGAGCAGTTCCGCCGCCGCCCGCGCTCCCGTCGCCACCACCACGGCGCGGCAGGGAAGTTGGCCGTGGTCGGCGGTCTCCACGGACGTGGTGGAGGCCGATACGGCGCGCACCCCCGTCCGTACCGTGCCGGGCGGCAGGGCCTCCGCCATCAGCTCCGGCACGGTCGAGGCGCCGCCCGCGGGCACACTGAGCCGACTGCGGGCGAACGCCTGCAGGGCCAGGTCCGCGCAGCGGCTGGAGGTGGTGAGCTCCGGATCGCTGAGCAGGGCCGTGAGCAGCGGCCGCAGGAACCCCTCGACCGTACGGGAGGGCAGGCCGCGCGTGCCGAGCGCCTGCGCGGTGGGGACCTCGGGACGGGCGAGCACCCGGTCCGTGGGCATGGACGCGAGCCGGTTGAGGAACGAGGAGACCCGCGCCTGGTCGAGCGCCCCGCCCAGCGGCGACCGCGCGGCCGAGGCGAGGGCGCGGGCGGCGGTCAGCGGACCGCGTGCGCCGCGCGCCTCGGCGAACCGCTGGCTGCGTCCGCCCTGGCGCACCAGCACCCCGTGCGCGAGGGGCCGAAGCGTCAGCTTCTCCAGTCCGGGCGTACGGCGCAGCTCCGCGGAGGAGGGGGTGAGGAAGTGCGCGGTGCGGTCGAGCCGGAAGCCGTCCACCCTGTCGGTGGACATGCGCCCCCCGATGCGGGGAGCGGCTTCCAGGACGGTGACGCCGAGTCCGGCGTCGGTCAGGCGGCGGGCCGCGGCGAGGCCGGCCACGCCGGCGCCCACGACGATGACATCCGTCCGATCTGTGTTGTGCCGTGCTGGGCTGCTGAGCACGTCCCCTCCCCGAGGTCGGCTGTGTCCCGCGCTGGCGACCTGCGGTCGCAGGATCGCAGAGACCTCATGCCCTCAACGGCCATGGGAAATGCTCCGGTTCTGGACTGGTGTACGGAGGAATTGAGCCGATCCCGAAAGCGCTGTCCGGTGCTGTGACGCAGGTCGCGGAACTGCCGCGTTTCCCGGCCGGTTCACCGCCGTTCTGCGCCTTCCGCATTCCGTCTTCCGCCTGCACCCTCGCGTCCGCCTTCTGGCGTCCGCGCCTCGCGTCCGAGCCTTACGTCCGCCTCCTCGTACGGGCATTCTTGCGTCGGCGTCCTTGCGCCGCCCCCGCCCGGCCCGTGGGCGCGTTTCACTGCCGCAGGGCGGCGCGCAGCGTGCTCTCGGTCGTCGGGTGGGCGAACGTGAAGCCGGTCTCCAGCAGCCTCCGCGGCAGCACCCGCTTGCTGCCGAGAATGTCCTCGGAGAATTCGCGCAGCGCGAACCGCAGCACCTGTGCCGGCACGGGAAAGACCGTCGGCCGGTGCAGCAGCCGCCCCAGCAGCTCGGTCACCTCGCGGTTGGTGACCGGCTCCGGCAAGGTGCAGTTGACGGGCCCCGACAACTCCTCGGTGTCCAGGATGTGCCGGATCGCCGCGACCTCGTCCTCCAGCGAGATGAGGCTCCAGAACTGCCGCCCGTCACCGAGCCGTCCCCCCAGCCCCAGCTTGAAGATCGGGAACATCCGCCGGCCGAACGCCCCGCCCCGGGCGGAGACGACGGGCGCGGTACGGGTGAACGCCGTACGGATACCCGCCTCGGCGGCCGGCGCCGCCGCCTCCTCCCACGCGACGCAGAGGTCCGCCATGAAGCCGGCACCGGGCGGGGCCTTCTCGTCGACCTCCCGGTCGCCCGTATCGCCGTAGTAGCCCACCGCGCTCCCGCTGATCAGGACGCGGGGCGGGGTATCGAGCGAGGCGACCGCCTGGGCGATCGCGGTCGTGCCCAGCAGCCGGCTGTCACGGACCTCCTTGCGGTAGGCCGCAGTCCAGTAGCGGTCGCCGACCCCCGCGGCCGCCAGATGCACCACGGCCTCGCAGCCCGCGATCCCCGACGCGTCGACGTACTGGCGCCGAGGATCCCAGGCGACCTCGTCCGCCGCCGTCGGCTGCCGCCGCACCAGCCGTACCACCTCGTGCCCGTCCGTGCGCAGGGACCGTACGAGTGCCGTGCCGATGAGACCGGTCGAACCGGTGATCGCGATACGCATGCGGGACATCCTGCCCGGACCCTCACCCGCGATGCCTCAGGAACGGCGACCGATGGCACAGTGTCACCCATGTCCGACTCAGGCATACGACCCGTCATACGCCGCGCAGTTCGCGCCGACGACACCGCGCTCTCCGCCCTGGACCGGCGCACCTGGTCGACCCTGCACGCCGTACTGCCGGGACCCCCCGAGCCGGGCGACCCCTTCTTCGACGTGACGCATCCGCCGTCCCACTTCCTCGTCGCGGAGTACGAGCGCCGGATGGCCGGCTACGTCCGGCTCGTGACCCCCACCCCGCTCCCCGCCAACGCGCACGTCCGTCAGATCCAGGGGCTCGCCGTGGACACCTGGGCCCGGGGGCACGGCATCGCACGGGCCCTGCTCGACGCGGCCTGCGAGGACGCCCGGCGGCAGGGCGCGATCCGCATCACGCTGCGGGTGCTGGGCCACAACGCCCCGGCACGGCGCCTGTACGAGTCGGCGGGCTTCGTCATCGAGGGCGTGCTGCCGGGGGAGTTCCTGATCGCGGGGGACTACGTGGACGACGTGCTCATGGGGCGGGTCCTGACCTGACGGCAGTCCGGTGGGCGGGCCGGGGCCGTTGAACAAGCAGGCGCCCGTTGCACGAGCCGGGTCCCGGCGGGTGCTGAGGCTTGCGTGCCGGGTGCCGGGTGCCGGGTGCTGAGGTGCATGCTCACCGGAGCCCGGAGCCCGGAGCCCGGCGCTGAAGGACCGCCCGCGGGGCTCGAAGCCGACGCCGCGCCCACGGGGCTCAGGGCTGACGGCGTGCTCACGGGCTCAGGGCCGGAACGCGTCCCACAGCTTGGGGAACCGCTCCTCCAGCGCCCGGTCGTCCTCGAAGTTCAGCGCCGCGCCCTGCGGCTCGCGCGGCGGCTGCGGCAGCCCCAGGTCCGGGCTCTCGATGCCGGTGAGCTGCTCGTACGCCTCGTCCGCCGCGTAGCCCAGCTCCTCGGCGTCCCCGTCGACCTCCTCGTCGAAGTCGTCGATCAGCTCGGCGAGGGCGTCGGGGTCGTGCATCGCGCCCTCGAAGACCTCGCGGCCCTGACCGATCAGCCAGCAGCGGAAGTTGTCGAACGCATCGTCACTGGCCCCGCCGAGGAGGACCCAGGCGGCGCCCCAGACGTCCCAGCGGTAGGCCCGGGTGAAGCGGGCCTCGAAGTGACGGGCGAAGTCCAGCACGGCGTCCGGGTCGGACTGCACCAGCCGGTCCACGACCAGATCGGCCTGTTCCTCGGGGTCGCCTTCGGCGGCCTCGCGGGTGCTGTCGATGATCTCCCAGAACTCCGTCTCGTCCATCACCCGACCAGCATCGGCCCTTGCCCCCCGCCCCGCACCCGGAGCCGCCCGGATGCGGCTGTGTCGTTATCCGGGACGTTGTCCGGGGCCGTTGACCGTTGCCGCGGTACGCGGTCGCAGTCCCGCTTCGCCGTACGGCCGCGCACCGTTGTGCGTGGAGAGCCGCCACAACGACGCGCGGAATCACGACAGGAGATGTCCGGTTTGAGTGGCAGGGTCGGTGCGCAACGTCAGCGGGCACGGCGAAAGGAATCACACGTGAGCGAAGAGCGCGCACTGACCGGCAAGGTCGCCCTCGTCGCGGGGGCGACCCGCGGAGCGGGACGGGCCATGGCCGTGGAGCTCGGGCGGGCCGGTGCGACGGTCTATGCCACCGGCCGTACGACCCGCGACCGCGTCAGCGAGGTCGGCCGTACGACGGAGACCATCGAGCAGACCGCCGAGCTGATCACGGCCGCGGGCGGCGAGGGCATCGCGGTGCCGACGGATCACCTCGACCGCGGGCAGGTACGGACTCTCGTCGAGCGCATCGACCGCGACCACGGGCAGCTGGACATCCTCGTCAACGACATCTGGGGCGGCGAGCACCTGCTCGAACACATCGACCAGCCGAAGAAGGCCTGGGAGAGCGACCTGGACCAGGGCCTGCGGATGCTGGAGCTGGGCGTGAAGAGCCACATCATCACCAGCCACGCCGCACTGCCGCTCCTGGTCCGGCGGCCAGGCGGGCTCGTCGTCGAGGTGACGGACGGCACCGCCGACTCCAACGCCCAGTACCGGGAGAACTTCTTCTACGACCTCACCAAGTACGCCCCGATCCGGATGGCCTTCGGCCTCGCCGAGGAGCTGAAGGACGTGGGCTGCACCGCCGTCTCCCTCACCCCCGGCTTCCTGCGCTCCGAGCAGATGCTCGACGCCTTCGGCATCACCGAGGAGAACTGGCGCGAGGGCGTACGGATCGTGCGCAGCTTCTGCATCTCCGAATCGCCGGTCTACGTCGGCCGGGCCGTGGCCGCCCTCGCCTCGGACCCCGACGTCGCGCGCTGGAACGGCCAGTCGCTCTCCAGCGGGCAACTGGCTCAGGTCTACGGCTTCACCGACACCGACGGCACCCGCCCCGACGCCTGGCGGTACATCAAGGAGGTCGAGGGCCCGGGCCTGGACAAGGACGACACCGGCTACCGCTGACACCGCCGATCGCCGATCGCCGATCGCCGATCGCGGCCGCGGAGGCCGGGCCGCCCTGCGGCCCCCGCCGTACGAAGGCGGCGCCACCGAGGCGCCGCCTTGGTCATCCGATCCTGACCCTCTCGTGTTGATCGTGCGAAGGCTTTGTACAGTGACGACGCGTGGTGGAGCCCGTGCCGTGGAGGATCCTCCGGGCTCGGCAACGCGGGGCAAGAGGGCGCCAAGGGCGCGGCGGCGATTGCCGCCGACGAGGCCGACGACCGTCTGTCAGGGAACCGGAATCCGAGTACGTCGGCTCGGGAGTCCCTGGGCATTGCGAACCCCACGGGCGACCAGCCGAAGGACGTACCACCGCGCTTCCGGGACAATCCCTTCGGCTGACCGAGAGCACCTCTCCGCAACTGCGAAAGGCCCCTTCGATGAATCAGCAGCTCCGGGATCAGGTTCACCCGTTCCTTCAATCGGGAGAGGCCCTGATCGTGGTGTGCGCGTGCGAGCCGGCGCCAGGTGTGCCGACCCCACCGGTGGAGATGTGGACGCGACCGGCGCGCGAGGAGACCGCGCTGGAGCAGCGGATCAAGCACCGCTTGCCGGGCCCGCTGCGCAAGTTCCTGGAGCCGAAGCCCATGCCTCAGGACCGGCAGTCCGCAGCCGATTCCGTTGTCGATGCTTTCACCAGTGACAGCGTCGTTGTGAACAATGCGACCCATCGGGCCGGGTTCGGGAAAAACCTGGAAGGTGGCTGGCAGAGTCAGGCCGGCCAGTTCGTGATCGGTCACTACAACGCTCGCGGCGAGGGAACCACAGCGATCGCGGTGACCGATCGCCGGGTCCTCGTTCTCGGGAACGCGGCGAAGGTCTGGCAGCTGAAGGAGGAGCTCTATCTTCGGTGGGAGGCGTCCCGTTCTGCTGTGCCGGAATTCCGGCGCAACGCCAAGGGCGTGTTGCAGCGAGGCCGTTTTGAGGCGGTTTTCGCTGATGGGTCCTGGGTCGCCTTGCTCACCGAAGTGCCCACACACGCCGAGCAGTTCACGGCGCGGGCGTCCGCTGTGCGGTGACAGTGGCGGTGCCCCGGTGGGGCACTGCCACTCTCGTCTGACATGCCGTGCGAGGAATGTCGGCTCGAAGTCGCTTCAGAGCAGGGGAGGTACGGCGGTCTCCGCGCATGCGGCGCAAGAACGTGGCGGGATGGTCGGCCTGCCCTCCCAGCGCGCCCCTGCGCCTCGGGGCGGCAACTGGGAGAAGGTGCGTCGTCAGCCGTGCTTGGCGGACGCAGGCCCGCCCACGGCTACCGCCCACGGCTACCGCCCACGGCTACCGCCGACCGTCGCCGCCCTCTGGCGTTTCGCCGTACAGCGCCGCCGAGCGGACAGCGGCATCGGCGAACCGGCGGCGCAGCTCGACCGGCTCGAGCACTTCCGCCTCCGGCCCGAGCATCAACAGCTGGCCGAAGGCCACGTCCAGCGACTCGACGGGCAGGGTGACCGTCACCCAGCCGTCCGCTCCAGGATCGGAGGCGGACTCCACTGCCTCCCGCCCTGCCGCGCGGTCGGTCGCGTACGGCAGCCGGCCCGCCCCGGTCTCCGAGAGCCGCAGGACGACCGTGTCCCGCAGGATGGAGCGCGCGAACGCTTCCGCGCGGTCCGCCCAGAACGCTTCCAGGTCGAAGGACTCGTCCCGTACGAAGCGCTCGGGGCCGGGCGTCACGTCCGTGAACCGGTCCACCCGGTAGACCCGGTGGGCGGGGCGCGGCTTCTGATCGCCGTCGGGATCGCCGTCGGTGGAGGCCCCTTCGCCGGCAGTGGCCCCGCCCGCAGCGGCCCCGCCGACCGCGGACGCCCCGGCCGGGCGGGCCGCCAGATACCAGACCCCGGCCTTCAACACGAGGCCGTACGGCTCCAGCTCCCGTGCCACCTCGCCGCCGGCCCGGCGGTAACGGGCGCTGAGCGTACGGTCGTCCCAGACGGCGGTCGCGATGTCCGGCAGCAGCTCCGGGGTCCCGGGCTCCTGCCACCAGCCCGGTGCGTCGAGGTGGAAACGCTGGGCGGCGTTCGCCGGCGCGTCGCTCAACTCCGGCAGCAACGCGGCCGCCACCTTCAGCCGGGCCGCCGAGCCCGCGTCGGCGAGGCCCAGTTCGCGCAGCGCCGAGGGAACCCCGGAGAGGAAGAGCGCCTCCGCTTCCCGCCGGCCCATGCCCGTCAGCCGGGTGCGGTAGCCGCCGACCAGGCGGTAGCCGCCCGCGCGCCCCCGGTCCGCGTACACCGGCACTCCGGCTTCGGAGAGGGCGAGGACGTCGCGCGCCACCGTGCGCTCCGAGACTTCGAGCTGCCGCGCCAGTTCGGGGGCCGTCACGGACGGCCGCGACTGGAGCAGCAGCACCAGTTTGATCAGCCGTGCTGCCCGCATGGAGTCATCATGCACGCCGCCTCCGACAACGGGCAGCGGCAGTGGTGGCTACGCAGAGCACGGCCGTCCCACGAGAGCGGGGAGGCGGGGAGACGGGGAGCCGCGACAGTGCGAGACACGACAGGCGAGACGGTGCGAGACACGGCAGGGAGGGAGACGACGGCGCCCCCGCCCGGAGCGATCCGGACGGGGGCGCCGCTGCGTACGCGGTCCTGCGAGGGGGGTCAGAGGCCGAGGTCGACCTCGAACTCGCCCGCCTCCAGGAACTCCTTGACCGCCACCAGGTAGCGGGCGGCGTCGGCCCCGTCCACCAGGCGGTGGTCGTAGGAGAGCGACAGGTACGTCATGTGCCGGACAGCGATGGTCTCGCCGAGCTCCGGGTGGTCGACGACCACCGGGCGCTTGACTGTCGCACCGATGCCGAGCAGGGCCGCCTGGTTCGGCGGCACGATGACCGTGTCGAACAGCGCACCGCGCGAGCCGGTGTTGCTGATCGTGAAGGTCGCGCCGGACAGCTCGTCCGGAGTGATCTTGTTGCCACGGACCTTGCTCGCCAGCTCCGCGGTCTTCTTGGAGAGACCGGCGATGTTGAGGTCGCCCGCACCCTTGATGACCGGGGTCATCAGACCCTTCTCGGAGTCCACCGCGATACCGATGTTCTCGGTGTCGAAGTAGGTGATGGTGCCCTCGGCCTCGTTGATCCGGGCGTTGATGACCGGGTGGGCCTTCAGCGCCTGGGCGGCGGCCTTGACGAAGAACGGCATCGGCGAGAGCTTGACGCCCTCACGCTGGGCGAAGCTGTCCTTGGCCCGGGCCCGCAGCCGCATGATCTTGGTGACGTCCACCTCGACGACCGAGGTGAGCTGGGCCTGCTCGTGCAGCGCCTTCATCATGTTGTCGCCGATGACCTTGCGCATGCGGGTCATCTTGACCGTCTGACCGCGCAGCGGGGACGGCTCGACGGAGGCGGCCTTCGCCGCGGGGGCCGAGGCGGCCGGAGCGGAGGCCGCGGCCTTCTGCGCCTCGGCGGCGGCGATGACGTCCTGCTTGCGGATACGGCCACCGACACCGGTGCCCTTGACCGTCGCCAGGTCGACGCCGTTCTCCGCGGCGAGCTTGCGCACGAGCGGGGTCACGTAGGCGCCCGCGCTCTCGCCCGCCGGGGCGGACGGGGCCGGGATGGACGGCGCGGCCGGAGCCGGGGCGGGAGCAGGAGCCTTGGGAGCAGCGGCGGCAGGCGCCGGGGCCGGGGCGGGAGCCGGAGCCTCCGCCTTCGGGGCCTCGGCCTTCGGGGCCTCAGCCTTCGGAGCCTCGGCCTTCGGAGCCTCCGCGGCCGGCGCGGGCGCCGGGGCAGCGGGGGCCGGGGCGGCGGCCGCAGCGCCACCGGCGGCGCCGATGACGGCCAGCTTGGCGCCGACCTCCGCGGTCTCGTCCTCGCCGACGAGGATCTCGAGCACGGTGCCCGCGACCGGGGCCGGGATCTCGGTGTCGACCTTGTCGGTGGAGACCTCGAGCAGCGGCTCGTCGGCGTCGACGGACTCGCCGACCTGCTTCAGCCAGCGGGTCACGGTGCCCTCGGTCACCGACTCGCCCAGTGCGGGCAGGACGACCTCGGTGCCCTCGGCGGAGCCGCCCGCAGGAGCCTCGGCCTGGGCAGGGGCTTCGGCCTGTGCGGGGGCTTCGGCCTGAGCGGCCGGGGCCGGCTCGGGCTCGGCCTCGGGCTCCGGCTGCGCGGCCGGCTCGGGAGCCGACTCGGCCGCCGGGGCCTCCGCGGGCGCGCCGCTGCCGTCGTCGATGACGGCCAGCTCGGCGCCCACCTCGACGGTCTCGTCCTCGGCCACCTTGATGGAGGAGAGCACACCGGCCGCGGGGGCCGGGATCTCCGTGTCGACCTTGTCGGTCGAGACCTCGAGCAGCGGCTCGTCGGCCTCGACGCGTTCGCCCTCCGCCTTCAGCCAGCGGGTGACAGTGCCCTCGGTCACGCTCTCGCCGAGCGCCGGCAGGGTTACGGAAACCGCCATGGTTTCGGTTGCTCCTTAACGATCTGTGCGGATGGGTCGCGCCCGAGGATTAGTCGTGGGAGTGCAGAGGCTTGCCCGCCAGCGCGAGGTGAGCCTCGCCGAGCGCCTCGTTCTGCGTCGGGTGCGCGTGGATGAGCTGCGCGACCTCGGCGGGCAGCGCCTCCCAGTTGTAGATGAGCTGCGCCTCGCCGACCTGCTCGCCCATACGGTCACCGACCATGTGGACGCCCACGACGGCGCCGTCCCGCACCTGGACGAGCTTGATCTCGCCCGCGGTCTTGAGGATCCTGCTCTTGCCGTTGCCCGCCAGGCTGTACTTGAGGGCGACGACCTTGTCCGCGCCGTAGAGCTCCTTGGCCTTGGCCTCGGTGATGCCCACGGAGGCGACCTCCGGGTGGCAGTACGTGACGCGCGGCACACCGTCGTAGTCGATCGGCACGGTCTTGATGCCCGCCAGCCGCTCGGCGACGAGGATGCCCTCGGCGAAGCCCACGTGCGCGAGCTGCAGCGTGGGGACGAGGTCACCGACGGCCGACACGGACGGCACATTGGTCTGCATGTACTCGTCGACGGGGACGAAGCCGCGGTCCATGGCGACCCCGGCCTCCTCGTAGCCCAGGCCCTGGGAGACCGGGCCGCGGCCGACGGCGACGAGCAGCACCTCGGCCTCGAAGGTCTTGCCGTTCTCCAGCGTGACCTTCACACCGTCCGCGGTGTACTCCACGCCCTGGAAGCGGGAGCCGAGCGAGAACTTGATGCCGCGCTTGCGGAAGGCCCGCTCGAGCTGCTTGGAGCTGTCCTCGTCCTCGACCGGGACGAGGTGGGGCAGCGCCTCGACGATGGTGATCTCGGACCCGAAGGACTTCCAGGCGGAGGCGAACTCGACGCCGATGACGCCGCCGCCGAGCACGATCGCGGACTTCGGCACGCGGTCGAGGACGAGGGCGTGGTCGGAGGAGATGACGCGGTTGCCGTCGATCTCCAGGCCCGGCAGCGACTTCGGCACGGAGCCGGTCGCGAGCAGGATGTGGCGGCCTTCGTAGCGCTCGCCGTTCACATCCACCGAGGTGGGCGAGGAGAGACGGCCCTCACCGGTCACGTAGGTGATCTTGCGCGAGGCGACCAGACCCTGGAGGCCCTTGTACAGGCCCGAGATCACGCCGTCCTTGTACTTGTGGACGCCCGCCATGTCGATGCCCTCGAAAGAGGTCTTCACACCGAACTCGGCGCCCTCGCGGGCCTGGTCCGCGAGCTCACCGGCGTGGAGCAGAGCCTTTGTGGGGATGCATCCGCGGTGCAGGCAGGTCCCGCCCAGCTTGTCCTTCTCGATCAGTGCGACGTCCAGGCCCAGCTGTGCCCCGCGCAGAGCGGCGGCGTAACCACCGCTGCCGCCTCCGAGGATCACTAGGTCGAAAACGGTGCTGGCGTCGTTCGCCACGTCACGTCCTCCATGCATGGTGCGCCGGAGCCGGTCGGCGACCGGCGGCGGCTGTGGTTCGGCCGCTTTTTCTGTCGGCCCTCGGGTTGGCTCGCTCGGTAAGTGAGCCGGGGGCCCTGTCCTGCCGACACAACATCTTCGCACTTGTTCGGAGGAGGCGGGACGCGGGGCCACGGTCTGAGACGGGTCCGGGCACCTGGGCCTTCGGTTACCCGAGCGTACGCCGTACGGATTTCGTCGAGGGCGAACGGACACCGGCCCGGAACGACCAGGGGCGATGCCCGCGACGGCCCGGAACGCGTACGCAGCGCGCACCGGGCCCTCGACGTGCACGCGGCCCCGGGCGCGAGGGCCCGGGGCCGTGACGTGACCGCGATGGCTCGCTCAGGCGAGGTCGCCGGCCGCCGTGCGCTCGATGAGCCGCACCAGGGTGCGGACCGAGGAACCGGTGCCGCCCTTGGGGGTGTAGCCGTACGGGGCGCCCTCGTGGAAGGCCGGGCCCGCGATGTCGAGGTGGGCCCAGGTGATCCCGTCGGCGACGAACTCCTTGAGGAACAGGCCGGCCACCAGGCCGCCGCCCATCCGCTCTCCCATGTTGGCGATGTCGGCGACGGGGGAGTCCATGCCCTTGCGGAGCTCGGCGGGCATCGGCATCGGCCAGGACTGCTCGCCGACCTCGTCGGCGATCTCGTGGATCGCGGTGCGGTACGCCTCGTCGTTCGCCATGATCCCGAACGTGCGGTTGCCCAGCGCCAGCACCATGGCGCCGGTCAGCGTCGCCACGTCCACGATCGTGTCCGGCTTCTCCTCGCAGGCGCGGGTGATCGCGTCGGCGAGGACGAGCCGGCCCTCGGCGTCGGTGTTGAGCAC
Organism: Streptomyces sp. NPDC048639; assembly: GCF_043199075.1. Lineage (NCBI taxonomy): Bacteria > Bacillati > Actinomycetota > Actinomycetes > Kitasatosporales > Streptomycetaceae > Streptomyces > Streptomyces sp. NPDC048639. Next base: position 415,412 of record NZ_JBICVP010000001.1, on the reverse strand, counting down.
CTCGACCGTCTTGCCGCCGTACATCGAGAGCACGTCGCCGGGGCGGGTCGCGGTGCCCGACGGCATGTTCTCGGCGAGGGCGAGCCAGCCGGTCACATTGACCTGCAGGCCGAGGCGGGCGGCCGCGACGACGGTGGCGAAGACGGCTGCGGCGCCGCTCATGTCGCACTTCATCGTCTCGTTGTGGCCGGCCGGCTTCAGCGAGATGCCGCCCGAGTCGTACGTGATGCCCTTGCCGACGAGGGCGACGGTCTTCTTCGCCTTCGGGTGGGTCCAGGCGAGGCGCACCAGGCGGGGCGGGTTGGCCGAGCCCTGGCCGACGCCCATCAGGCCGCCGTAGCCGCCCTTGGTCAGCGCCTTCTCGTCCATCACCTCGGCCTTGAGCCCGAACTCCTTGGCGGCGGCCTGGGTGGCGGCGGCGAAGGACTTGGGGGTCAGGTCGTTGGAGGGGGTGTTGATGAGGTCACGGGCGCGGTGCACCTCGGCGGCGAGCGCGGTGGCCCGCTCGACGGCCGCCTTGAAGGCCTTGTCGCGGGGCTTGCCGCCGAGGAGGGTGACCTCGGCCAGCGGCGCCTTCTTGTCGTCCTTCTTCTTGCCGCCCGCCTTGCTGTTGGCGCCGCCGCTGGTGCGGTAGGCGTTGAAGGCGTACGCACCGAGCAGCGCGCCCTCGGCGACCGCCGCGGCGTCCTCGGCACTGCCGACGGGGAGCGCGAACGCGCCCTTCTTCGACCCGGCCAGCGCGCGGGCGGCGGACCCGGCGGCGCGCCGCAGGGTCTCCGCGCCGAAGCCGTCGCCCTTCGCGGGGGCTTCACCGAGACCGACCGCCAGCACGACCGGGGCCTTCAGGCCCGACGGGGCGTGGAGCTTGGTCACCTCGCCCTCGCCGCCGGAGGCGCCGAGGGTCTCCAGGACGGCGGCCAGCTTCCCGTCGAACGCCTTGTCCACGGCCTCGGCGCCGGGCGTGACGACAGGGCCCTTGTCGCCCTTTGCCACGCCGATCACGACGGCGTCCGCGCGGAGCGTCGCCGCTGAGGAGGTGCTGATAGTCAGAGCAGTCACGGGTTGAGGTCCTCTTCCGTTGCGTTTCTCGGCCAGTCGGTGGGCCGGCCGCCGCGAGCCCGGACGGGTCGCCGCGCAACTGCCGCGCACGGCCCCGGGCGCTGCGAGCATCGTATTCCGACCGCTGGACCGGGGTGCCGCCCGGCAAGGGTGGAGGGTGCGAGCGCGGGCGGCAGGCGACCGCCCGCCGCGCACGGGCCGTTCGCCGCCGTGGGCGTCATGTCCCGAACGTGCGTTTACGGTGTGGAAGTTCCGTCGCTCTGTGTGGCGAAGTCCGCGCCGCGAAGTGTCCGTGCCGCGCTGCGAAGTGTCCGTGCGGCGACGTCTCTGCGCCGCGAAGTGTCCGTGCGGCGACGTCCGGTGCGGCGTCGTCCGGTGCGGCGAACGTCGCGTCAGGCGACGGCCAGGGCGAGCAGCGCGGCCGTGGCCGCCGTCTCGGCGAGGGCGCCGAACACGTCACCGGTCACGCCGCCGAGGCGGCGCCGGCAGTGGCGCAGCAGGAGTTCGGCGGCGCCGAGCGCGATCAGCACGGCCAACGCATGACGTACGGCGCCGTACGGTCCGAGCGAGGCGCCCGCCGCCGCGCAGGCCGCCACCGTGACGGCGGCCGCGACCGCGGCGCTCCCCACCGGGACCGTGGCCGCGACCGCGGCGCCGAGCCCGTCCGGCCGCGCGGCCGGGACCCCGGTGCGGGAGGCGAGGGTGAGTGCGAGCCGCGCCGCGACCGCGGCGGTGAGGGCTCCGAGGGCGCCCTGCCCGGCGCCCGCACCGAACAGCTCGTACAGGGCCGCGACCTGGGCCAGCAGGACGAGGACCAGCGTGACCACGCCGAACGGCCCGATGTCGGACCGCTTCATGATGCGCAGGGCGTCGTCGGCGGGCCTGCCGCTGCCGAGCCCGTCAGCGGTGTCGGCCAGACCGTCGAGATGCAGGCCGCGGGTGAGCACCGCCGGTACGGCCACCGCCGCGACCGCCGCGAGCAACGGCCCGCCGCCCAGGGCGTACAGGAGTCCGGCAGCCGCCGCCGCGCAGAGGCCGACGGCCGCCCCCGCCACGGGTGCGCACAGCATTCCGGAGCGTCCGGCCGCATGGTCCCAGCGGGTCACGCGGACGCGGAAGACCGTCAGGGTGCCGAAGGCGAAGCGCAGCCCCTCGCCCGGGGTGGCGGGGGAGCCGGGGGCCGTACCGTCGCGTGCCTCCGCCGGGCCGGACGCGGCGGGTCCCGAGGTCGTGTCGTCGCTCATCGCGCGCAGGCTATCCCGCACCGCGGCGCGGGCAGTACGCAGGCCGTCCGGCGCCGCTGTCCCTCCCCGCAGGCCGTGCCCCGTGGCGGGCAGTACATTGCCCTCTAGAGCAAAGCGGTACACAAGGGATCATTCCGACCCGGGGGAGCGATGTCATGGAGGGCTGGTGGGCTCGCAACATCGTCGAGCCGGGCAAGCTGCCCCTCTTCCTCGCCCTCACGGCCTTCATCCTGACCTTTCTGATCACCCGGACCATCACACGGATGATCAGGGCGGGCAGGGGCCCGTTCCGCAACGTCTCGCCGGGCGGGCTCCACATCCACCACGTCGTCCCCGGCATCATCCTCACCGTCATCGGCGGCTTCGGCGTGATCGGCGGCTACGGGCACGGGTTCGGCAGTGGACTCTCCGCGGTCCTCTTCGGCATGGGGGTGGGGCTCGTCCTCGACGAGTTCGCGCTCGTGCTGCACCTCGCCGACGTCTACTGGACCGAGCAGGGGCGGCAGAGCGTCGAGGTAGTGGTGCTCACCGCCGCGCTCGTCGGCCTCATGCTGCTCGGCTTCGTCCCGTTCGGCGTCAACGGCGTGACCGACGAGGAGCAGCAGGACCGCCTCACCGTCATCGCGAACATCGGCCTCAACTTCCTCATCGCCCTGATCGCCCTGATGAAGGGGAAGTTGAGACTCGCCGTCATCGGCGCGTTCATCCCGTACTTCTCCCTCGTCGGCGCCGTACGCCTCGCCCGCCCCACATCGCCCTGGGCCAAGCGGTTCTACAGGAACCGCCCACGCGCCAGAGCCCGGTCGCGCATCCGGGCGTACCGCCACGACAAGCGGTGGGACAGGCTCGGCCGGCGCTTCCAGGACATGGTGGCGGGAGCCCCCAGCCGCTGACGCGCCAAGCGCTCCGCCCCGCGTACGCGCAACGCCCCGTACGCCGCCGGCACCGCGCGGACGATCAGGACCGCGGCGATGGCGGCCAGATGCTCCTTGCCCGCAAGGTTGGGTTCGACGACCACTTCGACGACCATCGCGGTCACCACGAGACCGCCCGTGATCCAGGCGCGGAGATGCCACGCCAGGTACACCGCGAGGCCGACGACGGCGGCGGAGGGGCCGGTGTCGGTGACCAGCGCGTCGGCGGCGGGCAGGCCGAGGAAGCCGTCCGGGCCGACGGCGACGCCGTACCGCGCGTACATCGTCCCGCCGATGGTGGCCACAAAGGCGATCGCCAGCGTCCGGCGCCACCCCAGGCAGATCTGGCCGATGCCGAAGACGATGAGGATCTGGGCGAGTGCGCCCCAGACGGGGAGGTCGGGGGCGGGAACGAAGAGCGACAGCGGGGTCCGCAGAGCGGCGAGCCACCACGGCTGCCCGGCCCGGACGGCACCGATGTCCTGCACCGGCTGGAAGCCCCACGGCTGGGACTGTACGAGCTGGAACAGCGCCGTCAGGCACGCGGCCGCCACGGCCAGCGGGATCGCGCCGACGACGAGTGGCCGCCGGGCCACGAACGCCTCGCGCACAGGGCCGTGGACCGTGTTCCACTCGGCGCGGGCGGCGCGCACGAGACGTGCGCCGGCCCCGGGGGTTGGTCCCGTCGCTCCCGACGCCTTCGCCGCACCGGTGCGCCGCCCTGTGCCGGACTCGCCGCCGACGCGGCGCACACGTGGCGCGCGTTGCACGCGTCGCACGGGGGACGGGACGTCGTCCCGGGCCTCAACTCCCGTGTTCCGCGGCACGGATGCGGTGTCGCACCAGGCGCCGCCGCGTCCGCGCGAGGCGCCGGTGGCCGGGTCTGCTCCGTGCGGCGCATAACGAACGGCGCATTCCGCATGCTTGGGATGCACGTGGACTTCTCCCCCTGACGAGCAACCGTATGGAATCGGTGAGGGGGAGGAGCCGGGTCGGCCGGCGGCGCGGACGCGCAGTCACCGGCACGGGTCCTCGTCGCGGAACCATGTGCTCGTACACCGCGGACCGGTCCGTCCGCGGCGCAGGTCAGTCGAGCTCGGACTCCTGCGGCGTCCCGTCCGTGCCCTTCTCCGGGCGCTCGGGCAGTTCCGCCGCCAGGGAGGCCGCCGCCTGCACGAATGGCAGTGCGAGCAGCGCCCCCGTTCCCTCGCCCACAGTGACGCCGTGGTCGAGCAGAGGGTTGAGCGCCATCCGGTCCAGCGCCTTCGCCTGACCCGGCTCGCCGCTCGCCTGGCCCGCCAGCCACCAGTCCGGTGCCCGGAACGCCACGCGCTGCGCGACCAGCGCGCACGCGGCGGACACGACCCCGTCGAGGATCACAGGCGTACGGCGCACCGCGCACTGCAACAGGAATCCGGTCATCGCCGCGACGTCGGCACCGCCCGTGGCGGCCAGCAGTTCGAGCTGATCGCCCAGCACCGGGCGGGCACGGCGCAGCGCGTCGCGGATCGCGGCGCACTTGCGCATCCACGCGAGGTCGTCGATCCCGGCCCCGCCCCGGCCTGTGACGACCGAGGCGTCCGTGCCGCAGAGGGCGGCGATCAGCGCGCCCGCGACGGTGGTCCCGCCGACGCTCAGATCGCCGAGAACCACGAGATCGGTGCCCGAGTCGGCCTCCTCGTCCGCCACCGCCATCCCGGCGCGCACGGCCTGTTCCGCCTCCTCGGCGGTGAGGGCGTCCTCGATGTCGATACGGCCCGAACTCCGCCGGACGCGGTGCCGTACGACGTCCTCGGGCAGGTCCGCCGGATCGCAGTCCACAGCCATGTCCACCACGCGTACGGGAACGCCGAACCGCCGGGCCAGTACGGCCACGGGGCTCCCGCCCTCGAGGACCGAGCGCACCAGGTCCTTGGCCGTCCCGGCCGGGCGCGCCGAGACCCCGAGCCCGGCCACCCCGTGGTCACCGGCGAACAGCACGACACGCGGCTGCTCGACCGGATTCACCGGCACCGCGCTCTGCGCCGCGGAGAGCCATTCGCCCAGCTCGTCCAGGCGCCCCAGGGCACCGGGAGGCAGGACCAGGCGCTCGCGCCGTTCCTCGGCGTCCCTCCGCACCCCGCCGTCGGGTCGTTCGATCAGATTGCCGAAGTCGTCGAGATTCAGGCCGCTCACGTGCTGAACCCTATCGTCGCCGAAGGGGCCTCCGCCGGGCCGGGGGCGCCCGCGGGCCGCACTTCGGGGCGGCCTCGGCGGCTCCCAACTCCCCGCCCGGGGGTGGCGGTCGGGTTCCCGCTGGCCCCGATCCCGGCGGGTTCAGCGTGGACGGAGCAGGAGCGGCTGTCCCGCCACCACGAGAAGCAGATGTTCGCACTCGGCCCCGAACGCCGCGTTCAGGCGCCCGAGTTCGTCGCGGAACCGCCGCCCGGCGGACGTCGCCGGGTGCACCCCGGAGCCCACCTCGTTCGATACGGCGACGACGCTGCGCCGCGTGTTCCGTACCGCCTCCGTCAACGCGTCCGTCCGCTCGTGCAGTTCGCGCCGCGCCACGCCGGAGGCCCACCGTTCCTCGTCCCACGCCGCGGCCCGGTCCATGGCGTCCGTCAGCCACAGCGCCAGGCAGTCGACGAGCAGTGGCGGACCCTCCTCGGCCAGGAGCGGGAGCAGGTCGCAGGTCTCGACCGTGCGCCAGGAGCCTGGCCGTCGCTCACGGTGCAGGGCGACGCGGTCCGCCCAGTCGCCGTCGCCCTCCCGTGTGCCGCCGGTCGCGACGTAGACCACGTCCGGGAAGGACTCCAGCCGCCGCTCCGCCTCGACCGACTTGCCCGAACGGGCCCCGCCGAGCACCAGCGTCCGGCGCGGCAGATCGGGGACCTCCTGGAAGTCGCCGACCACCAGCGTCTCGCCGTCCGCCACGGCCCGTGCCCCCGCCGCCGCGAGCCGGCGGTGCAGTTCGGGGCCCGGCGGCACGTCGTGGTCGAGGTGGACGGCCACCACGTCCGTGGTCGCGGCCACCGCGCCGGCGGCGCGCAGCCGGGCGAGCGCGTCGGGCCGCCCGTTCACGTCGAGGACGGCCAGGTCGTACGGCTCATGGCCCTCCGACACGCCCGCGGGCGCCGCCTCCGGGGGCAGATAGAGCAGCCGGTCGCCGTCCGGGCCCGTCACCGCGTAGCCCGTGCCCGGCACGTCCACGGCGACGGCCTGCACCCGGTGGCCGCTGATCAGCGTGATCTCGCGCCCGTCCGGCACGCGCTCCGGCGCGGGCAGCCCGGCCGGCGCCTCGACGGCGGGCCCGTTGTGCGGATGGGACAGCAGCACCTGCCGTACGCCCGTCACGGTCTGCCCTGCGCGGGCCGCGGCCAGAGCGGCACCCGGCGTGAGGTCGAGCAGCAGCGAGCCGTCCAGCAGGAGCGCGGTGGGTGCCCGCGCCTCGTCGCCGACCGCCGTCGCGCAGGCGGCGCAGGGGCAGCCGGGGCGGGGCAGGCCGCTGGGGGTTCCGGTCCCGAGGAGAGTCAGTTCCACGCCCACGATCGTCTCGCGTCGCCGCGCGGCGGGCGCGCCGGGTCACCCGGGGTCCGTTCCGCCGTCCGTCCCGCGGACTGTCACGTGCCGGTCAGCGGGGTGGTCTCCGGGTACGCCCCGGCGGCGGCCCCGCCCGGCCCGTTAGGCTGCGTGGGCATGCACCCGGAGGGACTTCAGAGGGACGCAGGGAGGCGCACATGGCGTGGACGTGGCGGTTCGAGAAGGCCGACGGCACCGAGACCGTGCCCGCGGTCGAGCCCGAGGAGTTCAGCACACAGGGGGACGCCGAGTCCTGGATCGGCGAGGTGTGGAAGGACGTGGCGGACGGCGGCACGGACCAGGTGACGCTCTTCGAGGACGGCACCAAGATCTACGGCCCGATGAGCCTGCACGCGGAGGAGGCGTCGCAGGAGTCGGAGGCCGAGGCCGAGGCTGAAGCGTCCGAGGTCTGACCGCCCGCAGGGCGGCGGGATGACGGCGCGGCCGCAGTGGCGGCCGCGCCCTCGCCCGGGAGTTCGCTCAGGCCGGGTTCCACCCCGCCAGCAGCCGCGGCCGCTGGCGGGTGTCCGCAGCGCGCAGGGGAGTCCGTACGCCCCGCTCAGCCCCGTACGCCGCACAGATGCAACAGTGCCGCCACCGCGCGGTACGGGTCGGTGCGCCCGGCCCGCTCCTCCGCGGCGAGCATCCGCTCGGGTCCGGCGGGGTGCGGCAGGTGTAGGCCGTCACCGGCCGGGGCGGTGAAGACCCGTACCCCGTACCAGGCGTGCAGCGGGGCGCCGATCCCCGCGAGGGTGGCGGTGAGCGCGCCGATCCGGTCGGCCCGCAGCTTCAGACCGCTGGGGGCGGTGGAGACCGGGGAGTCGAACGCGGTCAGGGCCCCGTCCCAGTCGCCCGCGAGTCCGGGCCGCATCGCCAGACCGTCCGCGTTGCGCACCAGCAGCGACAGGAGCCCGCCCGGGGCGAGGACCCGGGCCAGGCCCGCCAGCATCGCGTCGGGGTCGGCTATGTACATCAGCACGCCGTGGCACAGCACGACGTCGAAGCTGCCCGGCAGGAAGTGGACGCCCGTGTCCTGGCCGGCGCCCTCGATGAACCGCACCCGATCCCGTATGCCCTCCGGCTCCGTCACCAGTGCGGTGCGGAGCACATCGAGAGTTCGCGCGTCGGACTCCAGAACCGTGATCTTGTGGCCCGCGCGGGCCAGGCGCAGCGCCTGCGAAACGCCCCGGGTCTCCGGCTCCGGCGCCCCCGGGCCGAGTCCCACGTCGAGGATGCGCAGCCGCTGCCCCACCGGGAAGCGGCCCGCTATCTGCTCCTCGAGCTGGCGGGCCACCAGTTCGTGCTGGACGGCGGCGGCCGGGTCGAGAAGGGCCTCCGGCCCGCCGACCGTGGCCTCGCGGGGGGCGGGCGGAGCGCTCAGGGCCGTTCTCCGCGCTTGACCTGCGGCTTCGGCAGACGCAGCCGGCGCATCTGCAGCGTGCGCATCAGGGCGTACGGCACTGCGCCGCGCAGGTTCTCGTTCGGGAAGCGGGTCCGGAGCTGCTTCTTCAGCCGGATGGCCACGCCGATCGAGTCGATGACGATCATCACGATGACGCCCAGCCACAGGAGCAGGGAGATGTTCTTGATCGCCGGCGACGGCAGCATGCTCAGCACCAGGATGAGCACCGCGAGCGGCAGGAAGAACTCCGCCACGGCGAAGCGTGAGTCGACGAAGTCACGGGCGAAGCGCCGGATCGGGCCCTTGTCACGGACCGGCAGAAAGCGCTCGTCGCCGCTCGCCAGTGCCTCGCGCTGACGGGCCATGTCCGCGCGGCGCGCCTCGCGGGTGCGCTTGGCGGTGTCCTTGCGGTTGGTCGGCGTCGACGCCAGGCTGCGGCGCTGGGACTGGGCCTGGCTGCGCTTGGGGGTGGGGCGACCCTTGGGTGCCTGCGGGTCGCGGGGCTGCTGTGGCTCGTCCGCGGTCATCCTGGTGACGGCGGACTGCTCATCCTTGGAACGGCTTCGGAACACAAGGCCCAAGGGTACGGGTTCCCGCGCTCCGGACCCACAGGCCCCACGGGCACGATCCGGCAACGGCGGGGGAGACGTACGGGGGGCGCGTCGCGGCGTCACCTACTCCTTGCGCCGGAGACAACCGTTCCGTGATCGTCCTGGAGGAGGAGCGCATCGGGGGCGGAACAGTGCGGTAATAGAGGCAGGACCCGTACTGTTGGGTCTAGAGACGTGCTGCAGTCCGAGCCCGGAAGAAGGGGGCGCGCGAGGCCCATGAGCGGTGTCATGAAGCGGATGGGGATGATCTTCCGCGCGAAGGCCAACAAAGCCCTGGACCGGGCCGAGGACCCGCGCGAGACCCTCGATTACTCGTACCAGAAGCAGCTCGAGCTGCTTCAGAAGGTCCGCCGGGGCGTGGCGGACGTGGCCACCTCCCGCAAGCGGCTCGAGCTGCAGCTGGGGCAGCTCCAAGGGCAGTCCGCGAAGCTCGAGGACCAGGGCCGCAAGGCGCTCGCCCTGGGCCGCGAGGACCTGGCGCGCGAAGCGCTGTCCCGCCGGGCCGCCCTCCAGCAGCAGGTCACCGACCTCGAGACGCAGCATCAGACGCTGACGGGCGAGGAGGAGAAGCTGACGCTGGCGGCGCAGCGGCTGCAGGCCAAGGTGGACGCCTTCCGTACGAAGAAGGAGACGATCAAGGCCACCTACACCGCGGCGCAGGCGCAGACCCGGATCGGAGAGGCCTTCTCCGGCATCTCCGAGGAGATGGGCGACGTCGGCATGGCGATCCAGCGGGCCGAGGACAAGACCGCCCAGCTCCAGGCGCGCGCGGGCGCGATCGACGAGCTGCTCGCGTCCGGCGCGCTCGACGATCAGAGCGGGATGGCCAAGGACGACATCGCGGCCGAGCTGGACCGGCTCTCGGGCGGTACGGACGTCGAGCTGGAGCTGCAGCGGATGAAGGCCGAGCTGGCGGGCGGCAGCGGTTCGCAGCAGGCTATTGAGGGAGGACCGGACCAGCAGGTGGCGCCGCAGCAGTCGGAGGAACGGCCCCGGTTCGACAAGAGCTAGACCCCCGCGCCGCGAGCCGTGGCCGGGCGTCACCGCGCACCGGACGTATCTGGAGGTCGTCATGATCGTGCGGATCATGGGAGAGGGCCAGGTGGAGCTGGCGGACCGTCACTTCCCCGAGCTCAACAGGCTGGACGACGAACTGCTGGCCGAGATGGAGAGCGGGGACGAGGCGGGCTTCCGGCGGACCCTCACCGCGCTGCTCAACGAGGTCCGCGAGCTCGGTGAGCCCCTGCCCGACGACTCCCTCGAACCGTCCGAACTGATCCTTCCGGCTCCGGACGCGACGCTCGGGGAGGTCAGGGAGATGCTCAGCGAGGACGGGCTGATCCCCGGCTGACGGACGGCCCGTCCGGCCGGGGCCGGTGGTCGGGTGACGGTCGGCGCGAGCCCGGCCCGTACGCGCGCTCCGGCGCAACGACAGGCGCAGAGACAGCAGCACACGGCGATGGCCCGGTGCCCCGCGAAGGGGACCGGGCCATCGCCGTGCGAAGGGAGTCCGGCGCCGGAAGTGCATCCCCATAGCGGTATCAATGCGGCAAAACGGGCAGGTAGTTGTCCGCCCGTGCGGATCTGCGAGCTCTTCCGGGTCCTGTCCTGCACCCACGCCCGCTGTCGGCGCACGCCGGGCACCGCTTACGGTTGCTTGTCGTGACCTCCCTCGCCGTCGGACAGGGCCTCGCCCGGTCCCAGCGCTGGCTGCGCGCCCACCCGCTGGCCCTCGACGCCGCCGTGGCCGCCGTCGTCCTCGCGATCATCCTCGTCGGCATGGTGACCGAGCCGCACGGGCCCCACGGCCGCCAGTACGGCGAGCGCAGCCCCGAGGCGGCGAGCGTCGTCCTCGCGGTCCTCGCCGCAAGTGCGCTCGTACTGCGCCGCCGGGTGCCGCACCGGGTCCTCGCCGTCACGGGCGCCCTGTCCCTGGCCGAGCTGGTGGTCGTCCGCAGTGACGACACCTCGTCGGTCGCCATCACCGCGGCCGTCGCCGTCTACACCGTGGCTTCCAGGACCGACCGCTCCACGACGTGGCGGGTCGGGCTGCTCACCGCCGTGGGACTCGCGGCCACCGCCATGCTCTTCGGCGCCCGCCCCTGGTACGTGCAGCAGAACGTCGGGATCTTCGCCTGGACGGGCATGGCGGCGGCCGCGGGCGACGCCGTCCGCAGCCGCCGCGCCTTCGTCGACGCCATCCGGGAGCGTGCCGAGCGCGCGGAGCGGACCCGTGAGGAGGAGGCTCGCCGCCGCGTCGCCGAGGAGCGCATGCGGATCGCCCGCGAGCTGCACGACGTGGTGGCCCACCACATCGCGCTGGTCAACGTCCAGGCCGGAGTCGCCGCGCATGTCATGGACAACCGCCCCGACCAGGCCAAGGAGGCGCTGGCGCACGTACGGGAGGCCAGCCGCTCCGCACTGAATGAACTGCGCGCCACGGTCGGGCTGTTGCGCCAGTTCGGCGACCCCGAGGCGCCCACCGAACCCGCCCCGGGGCTCGGCCTCCTCGACCAGCTCATCGACTCCTTCGCGCGCGCCGGGCTGCCGGTCGAGGTCGAGATGTCCAGAGCCGGTGGCGAGGGGCCGTGGCACGGCCGCCGGGCCGAGGACGCGGCGGAGGTGATCGGTGATCTGCCGAAGGGCGTCGACCTGACCGCGTACCGCGTGGTGCAGGAGGCCCTCACCAACACCCAGAAGCACGCGGGCGAGCAGGTGCGCGCGATCGTCCGTATCGCCCGGGCCCGCCAGGCCCTGGAGATCACGGTCCTGGACGACGGGGCCGGGGTTCCCGCGCCGACCGCGGTGGCCGGGACGCACGCCAAGGGCCTGAGCACGAAGAGCCTGACCGGCAAGGGCCTGAACACCAAGGGCGCGAGCCAGGACCGTACGAAGGCGGACCGCCCGGCCCTCGACCGTACGGACCACGGGCGCCCGGCCCCGGCCCGTACGAGCGTGGACGCCGCCGCCCTCACCGACCGCCCCGACGCCGGCGGCGGCCACGGGCTGATGGGCATGCGGGAACGCGCGGCCGTCCTGGGCGGGTTGTGCGAGACCGGCCCGCGCCACGGGGGCGGATTCCGCGTGCACGTACGCTTGCCGCTCACGGACGCGCAGGCCGGGGAGGCCGCGCAGAAGGGGGCGACGTGACGATCCGGGTGGTGCTCGCGGACGACCAGACGCTGCTGCGCAGCGCGTTCCGCATCCTTGTCGACTCCGAACCCGACATGGAGGTCGTGGGGGAGGCCTCGGACGGTGCGGAGGCGGTCCGGGTGGTGCGCGAACGCGGGGCGGATGTCGTCCTCATGGACATCCGGATGCCCGGTACGGACGGTATGGCGGCCACCCGGGAGATCAGCTCCGACCCGGCGCTCGACGGCGTCCGCGTGGTGATGCTGACGACGTTCGAAGTCGACGAGTACGTGGTGCAGTCGCTGCGCGCGGGAGCTTCCGGCTTCCTCGGCAAGGGCGCGGAGCCGGAGGAGATGCTCTCGGCGATCCGCGTCGCGGCCGCGGGGGAGGCGCTGCTGTCGCCGGCCGCCACCAAGGGGCTGATCGCCAAGTTCCTTGCGCAGCCGGACGGTTCGGATGCCGGGGAGGAGCGGGGCGGCGGCGCCGAACGGCTGGCGGCACTCACCGGGCGCGAGCGCGAGGTCCTCGTCCTCGTCGCGGGCGGGCTCTCCAACGACGAGATCGCCGAGCGGCTGGCAGTGAGCCCGCTGACCGTGAAGACACATGTGAACCGGGCGATGGCCAAGCTCGGCGCCCGCGACCGCGCCCAGCTCGTGGTGATCGCCTACGAGACCGGGCTGGTCCGCCCGAGGGTGGACTGACAGCCGGCCCCGGGGAGCGGGACGGCGTCCGTACCGCGGCGGGATGGCGTCCGGTCCCGGGCGGGACGGCGTCAGGTCCGGCGGCGGACCGGCGCTCTGCCGCCCGGCCGATCAGGGCCCGGCCCCACGCTGGTCGGGCGGCCGGCCCCGGGGTGGGTTGAGGCCCCGTCCGCCGAAGGGTGGACGGACGGGGGAGAGGGCCGTACTGCGTCCGTGGTAGGCGGGCCGGCCGAGAACCGACCTGGGAGCGAGGAATCCGACCCCTCCTGTGGCCGATCGTATAAGTGCGGCATAAGACCGCTTCACGACCGGCAACAGAAGAGAGACCTCCACCCATGTCCTGGCTGTCCCGAATCAGCCTCGTACAACGGGGTTTGATCGCCCTCATGGCGCTCATCGCGATCGCCTTCGGAGCGGTCGCGATACCCCAGCTCAAGCAGCAGTTGCTGCCCTCCATCGAGCTGCCGATGGTGTCGGTGCTGGCCCCGTACCAGGGTGCGTCCCCCGATGTCGTCGAGAAGCAGGTCGTCCAGCCGCTCGAGGACAGCATCGAGTCGGTCGACGGCATCACCGGCCTCACGGCGACGGCCAGCGAGGGCTCGGCCGTGATCATGGCCCAGTTCGACTACGGCAACGGCTCCAAGCAGCTCGTGGCCGACGTCCAGCAGGCCGTGAACCGGGCACGCGCCGAACTGCCGGACGACGTCGACCCGCAGGTCGTCGCAGGCTCGACGGACGACATGCCCGCCGTCGTCCTCGCCGTCACCTCCGGCAAGGACCAGCAGGCGCTCGCCGACCAGCTCGACCGCTCCCTCGTCCCGGTCCTCAAGGACATCGAGGGCGTCGGGCAGGTCACGATCGACGGCGTCCGGGACCGCATCGTCTCGGTCACGCCGGACGACGCGAAGACGGCCCGGGCGGGACTGTCGGCGACGGCCATCGGCCAGGCGCTGGAGGCGGGCGGCGCCTCGGTGCCCGCCGGTTCCTTCGCCGAGGACGGCAAGAGCAGGACCGTCCAGGTCGGCACCGGGTTCACCTCGGTGCGCCAGATCGAGAACCTGCGGATCTCCCCTGCGGCCGCTGCCGCCGGCGGCCAGGGCGGTGACCGGAGCGGCGAGAGCGGCCCGTCCGCCGACCAGGGCGGCGGCACCGGTGGCGGCGCGGCCCCCAAGGCCGTACGCCTCGGTGACATCGCCGAGGTGAAGGACGCGTCCGCGACCCCGGTCTCCCTCACCCGGACCAACGGCGAGGCCAGCCTCGGCGTCGTCCTGACGATGGGGCAGGACGGCAGCGCGGTCGACATCTCCGAAGCCGTCAAGGACAAGCTGCCCGAGCTGCGCAAGGACCTCGGCTCCGAGGCCGAGCTGACCGTCGTCAGCGACCAGGGCCCGGCGGTCTCCAAGTCCATCGACAGCCTCACCACCGAGGGCATGCTCGGCCTCCTCATGGCCGTCGTGGTGATCCTGATCTTCCTGGTGTCGCTGCGCTCCACGCTGGTGACCGCGGTCTCCATCCCGCTGTCCGTCGTGATCACCCTGATCGTGCTGTGGTCACGCGACCTCTCGCTCAACATGCTCACGCTCGGCGCGCTGACGATCGCCATCGGCCGCGTCGTCGACGACTCCATCGTCGTCCTGGAGAACATCAAGCGGCACCTCTCGTACGGCGAGGAGCGGCAGCGGGCCATCCTCGACGCCGTCAAGGAGGTCTCCGGGGCGATCACGTCCTCGACGCTCACCACGGTCGCCGTGTTCCTGCCCATCGGTGTCGTCGGCGGCATGACCGGCGCCCTGTTCGGCCCGTTCTCGCTGACCGTCACGGTCGCGCTGCTGGCCTCGCTGATCGTGTCGCTCACGGTCGTGCCGGTGCTCTCGTTCTGGTTCCTGCGCGCCCCCAAGGGCTCGGCGGGCATGGACCCGGAGGAGCTGCGCCGTGTCTCGGAGGAGAAGGAGTCGCGCAGCCCGCTCCAGCGGATGTACGTGCCGGTGCTGCGGTTCGCCACCCGCCGCCGGTTCACCAGCGTGCTGATCGCGGTCGTCGTGTTCATCGGCACGCTCGGTATGGCCCCGCTGCTGAAGACCAACTTCTTCGACGCGGGCGACCAGGACACGCTCTCGATCCGGCAGGAGCTCGAGGCCGGCACCAGCCTGGAAGCGGCCGACGCCTCCGCGCAGAAGGTCGAGAAGATGCTCGACGGCATCCGCGAGGTCAAGGACTACCAGGTCACGGTCGGTTCCTCCGGTCTCATGGCGGCCTTCGGCGGCGGTACGGGCGCCAACCAGGCGTCGTACCAGGTGAAGTTGAGGAACTCCGACGACTCCGACGCCGCCATCGAGAAGATCCGCGACGGCCTGGAGGGGCTCGGGAAGAGCGCCGGGCAGACCACCGTGCAGGCGGGGGACGGCTTCGGCAATCAGGACCTCAGTGTCGTGGTCAAGGCCGCGGACGCCGATGTGCTGAAGAAGGCGTCCGAGCAGGTGCGTGCCGAGGTGGCGAAGCTCGACGACGTCACCGATGTGCAGAGCGACCTGGCGCAGAGCGTCCCGCGCATCTCGGTCACCGCGAACGCCAAGGCGGCCGGCCAGGGCTACTCCGACGCCACCCTCGGCCAGGCCGTCACCCAGGCCGTACGCGGCACCACCACCGGCAAGGCGGTGCTCGGCGAGACCGAGCGCGATGTCGTCCTGAAGGCGGAGAAGCCCGCGAGGACCGAGGACCAGCTCAGGAAGCTCGAACTGGCAGGCCCCGCCGGTGCGGTGAAGCTCGGTGAGATCGCCGATGTGAAGACCGTCGACGGGCCCGTCCAGATGACCCGGATCGACGGGTCGCGGGCGGCGACGATCAAGGCCAAGGCGACCGGTGACAACACCGGCGAGGTGAGCACCCAGCTCCAGTCGAAGATCGACAAGCTGAAGCTGCCGGACGGCGCCACCGCGGACATCGGCGGTGTCTCCCAGGACCAGGACGAGGCGTTCTCCTCGCTGGGCCTGGCCATGCTGGCGGCCATCGCGATCGTCTTCATGCTGCTGGTCGCGACCTTCAAGTCGCTGGTGCAGCCGCTGATCCTGCTGATCTCCATCCCGTTCGCGGCGACCGGCGCGATCGGCCTGCTCGTCGCCACGGGCACGCCGATGGGCGTCCCGGCCCTGGTCGGCATGCTGATGCTGATCGGCATCGTGGTGACCAACGCCATCGTGCTGATCGACCTCATCAACCAGTACCGGGCGCAGGGTTACGGCGTCGTCGAGGCCGTCGTCGAGGGCGGCCGCCACCGCCTGCGGCCGATCCTGATGACCGCGCTGGCGACGATCTGCGCGCTGCTGCCGATGGCACTGGCGATCACCGGCGACGGCGGCTTCATCTCCCAGCCGCTGGCGGTCGTGGTCATCGGCGGTCTGGTCACCTCCACGCTGCTCACGCTGCTGCTGGTGCCGACGCTGTACGCGATGGTCGAGCTCCGCAAGGAGCGCCGCCACACCAAGCGCGCCGCCAAGCGCGCGGCGTCGGGCAGTGGCCCGGCGTCGGCGGAGCGGGAGTCGGAGCCGGCGGGGGTCTGACCCCGCGAGGCGTCCGAGACGTCCGAGCCGTCCAACGGGCGGCCCCCACGGCCCGGTTGTGGTCGCGGGGGCCGCCCGCTCGCGTACGGGCCCGGCCGGCGACCCGCATGGTCCGCGGCACCGCCCCGCATCACCCGCCCGCACCGTTCTGAGGGACCGCCCCGCAGCAGGGACCCGGCACCGGTCCGCGGCACCGCCCCGCGGCCCACGCAGAGCCGGGGGCCGCCCCTCGACGGGACGGCCCCCGGGCCTTTCGTGCGCGGTGGTGCCGGCTACGGCAGCGCGAGCATCCGCTCCAGCGCCAGCTTGGCGAACTTCTCGGTCTCCGGGTCGACCTGGATCCGGTTGACCGTCTTGCCGTCCGCCAGCGACTCCAGCGCCCAGACCAGGTGCGGCAGGTCGATGCGGTTCATCGTCGAGCAGAAGCACACCGTGCGGTCGAGGAAGACGATCTCCTTGTCCTCGTCGGCGAAACGGTTCGCCAGGCGCCGTACGAGATTCAGCTCCGTGCCGATCGCCCACTTCGACCCGGCGGGCGCCGCCTCCAGGGCCTTGATGATGTACTCCGTCGAGCCGACGAAGTCCGCGGCCGCGACGACCTCGTTCTTGCACTCCGGGTGCACCAGCACGTTCACACCCGGGATCCGCTCCCGTACGTCCCGCACCGACTCCAGCGAGAACCGCCCGTGCACGGAGCAGTGGCCCCGCCAGAGGATCATCTTCGCGGCCCGCAGCTCCTCGGCGCTCACGCCACCGCCCGGCTTGTGCGGGTTGTAGACGACGCAGTCCTCCAGCGACATCCCCATGTCGCGGACCGCTGTGTTCCGCCCCAGGTGCTGGTCGGGCAGGAAGAGGACCTTCTCGCCCTGCTCGAACGCCCAGTCCAGCGCGCGCTTGGCGTTGGACGAGGTGCAGATCGTCCCGCCGTGCCTGCCGGTGAACGCCTTGATGTCCGCGGAGGAGTTCATGTACGAGACGGGGACGGTCAGTTCGGCCACCCCGGCCTCGGTCAGCACGTCCCAGCACTCGGCGACCTGCTCGGCCGTGGCCATGTCGGCCATCGAGCACCCGGCGGCCAGGTCGGGCAGCACGACCTCCTGGTTGTCGGCGGTCAGGATGTCCGCGGACTCGGCCATGAAATGGACTCCGCAGAACACGATGTACTCGGCCTCAGGACGCGCGGCGGCTTCCCGCGCGAGCTTGAAGGAGTCACCGGTGACGTCCGCGAACTGGATGACCTCGTCGCGCTGGTAGTGGTGGCCGAGGACGAAGACCTTGTCCCCGAGGCGCGCCTTGGCCGCCCGGGCGCGCTCCACCAGGTCCGGGTCGGACGGGGAGGGCAGGTCGCCGGGGCACTCGACACCGCGCTCGCTCTTCGGGTCGGCCTCCCGGCCGAGCAGGAGCAGGGCGAGCGGCGTCGGCTGGACATCGAGGGGTTGGGCGGGGGTCACTGACACGCACCCTTTCTGTGTTCCGCAGACGCACCTTTTCGTCTGATTGACGTTATCCATCATAACTGCTTCGTGTCAGTTTGACGATGGGCATCGTGTCGATGTGACGCATTCACGGGACGCCCGCCCGGGGCCTCCCGGGATCCCCGCACAGCATCGCGACCGTACGGCGGGAGGTGTGCGAGCATGAACGCGGAAGTGAATGTGCCAGGCCCGGAATGAATCCGCGGCCCCGTTGGTTTTTGCCGACGGCAAGCAGTCCGAACAACCCGGGAGAGAGCAGATGTCCGTTCAGGACGAGAAGACCAGCGTGAGCGACGGCATCATTCTGTCCGACGCCGCCGCGGCGAAGGTCAAGAGCCTGCTGGAGCAGGAGGGCCGCGAGGACCTCGCGCTGCGCGTCGCCGTCCAGCCCGGTGGCTGCTCCGGCCTGCGCTACCAGCTCTTCTTCGACGAGCGCTCGCTCGACGGCGATGTCGTGAAGGACTTCGAAGGCGTGAAGGTCGTCACCGACCGGATGAGCGCCCCGTACCTGGGCGGCGCGTCCATCGACTTCGTCGACACCATCGAGAAGCAGGGCTTCACGATCGACAACCCGAACGCGACCGGCTCCTGCGCCTGCGGCGACTCCTTCAACTAGGAGTTCCCTTGCGTCCCGGGTTTCCGTTCGGAGCCCAGGGACAACCGGACGACCGGTAGCCACCGTGCGCGCGACGCACGGGCACGCACGCCGAAGGCGGCGGACCTTCCTCGGTCCGCCGCCTTCGGCGTTGGGGGATATCCGGCAGCGCCGGTCACCGCGTCTCGGGCCCGGCCTTGCCGGATCCCTTCGCCACGGTCTTGCCGCTCGCCGCGTCCATGAGCTCGCGGTCGCCCAGCGGCTTGTCCAGCGTGACCTTCTCCTCGTACTCCTTGGCCATCTTCACGCACACCTGGCCCGGCTTCTTTTCCTTGCCCGTGACCCTGACGACCACCTTGTCGGACAGCGAGGTGTCGGCCTTGGCGGTGTAGGTGTGGCACACCCCGCCCCAGAACCGCAGCGTCACGGTCTTGCCGTCGGCGCTGTACGAGGTGACACGCGGGGACTCACCACTCGGCTTGCCCGGCTCGGACGTCGGCTCGTCACTGCCCGGCGCGGACGGCGACGGCGTGGACTCCTCGATGTACTTGTCCTTCACGGCGGGGTGCGTGACCGTGTACGTCCCCGAGCTCTCCGCGGCACCCGACGGCCGGACCTCGAACATCCACGACGGCACCAGCGTCTCGCGCCCGTCCACGAACTGGACCGCGAGACCGAAGACGGCGTCGCTGACCTCCAGCGGCTTGGCCGGCGCAGCGGGCTTGCCGCCCGGCTTGCCCTTCGGCTCGGTGCACGGAGGCGTCTCCGCCTCACCGGCCTTGTGCGGCACTGCAGAGGCGCATTCGGGGATGCCGACCGTGCCGCCGCTGCCGGCCTTGTTCATCCGCTTCAGCGTGTCCTCGGCCGTGAGCACCGGGTAGTCGGCGCCCTTGGTCAGCTCGGCGAGGTGACCGCTGCCACCGACGATCTGGCCGTCCGCGCCGACCTGCAGGCCGGTCTGCCAGCCGTGCGTGGGCAGGTCGTCCTTCACCGGGTTCGCGTTCACCTCGCGCACGGCACCCGTCGTACGGCTCGCGTCCAGCTTCGCCTCGTTCAGCCCGACCTTCTCCAGTACGGGCCCGACCACCGACTTCGCCCGGTCCTCGGAGACCGGGTCCTTGCCGTGGCCCTCCGTGCCGTCCTGCCCGTCGCCCGGGATGGGAAGGCAGCGCGGGGGAGAGGACTCGGCCGAGCCGGCGTCCTGGCCGTCCTTCGGGCCGCTCATCGGCGGCTCGGCGCAGGAGGGGCCGCCCGGCTTGCCGTACCGCTGGAACGTCCAGGTGCCCGGCGCCTTCTTGCTGACGCTCAGCGTCGGCCCGGAGGCGTCACGGGTCAGCCCGAACTTCCACGACCCGCTGACGTCACGGGGTGCTCCCTTGACGCCCAGCGCGTCGGCCAGCTTCTCGGCCTGGCCCCGTGTCACGCCGCTCCGCGCGTCGTAGACGGGCGCCGAGCCGGGGCCGTCGGGCAGGTCGCCGAGGGCGCGGTAGCGCGAGCCGTTCGGGTTGGGCTCGCCGGGGGCGATCCCGTGGCCGTCCTCGGCGGACGCCTGTCCGTATCCGTCCAGCCGGAGCGGCGGCGGCTCGCCCTCGCCCGCGGCCGATGTGTCGTCGCCTCCGCCGTCCGAAGCGGTCGAGGCCCAGTACGCACCGCCGCCACCGGCCAGCAGCACCGCGACCGCCACCGAGGCGGCCACAAGCCCGGGGCGACGGTGCCTCGGGGCGGGCGTACGGGTCTCGGGGGCCGGTGTGCTCTTCGAGGTGCCCTCGGTCGGGTCCTCTCCGTCCGAGGTGGGGGGAGTGTTCTCGGTGCTCACCGTTCAGCTCCTTCGGCTCCGCTCGACACTTTTCGTGCCGGGTCCCTCATCCGGGGACGCCGATTGGACGGAGCAGGGGAGCGTGTGGTTCCCGTCAGTCGCCGTACTCGGACATTCCGTCCAGCAGATGGGCCGACTCGGATGACACCTTGACCCCTCGGATACGCGACGGTGAGACGTGCTCGGAGGGGGCGGAACGGGCCGTGGACGCCCAGTGCGGGGCCATCCGCGCGCAGTCGCCGCGCAGCTCTGCCAGCGACTCCGGCTCGGCGGAATCCGGCTGGGCGGAGGAATCGGCGTGCTTGATCATGGGCACTCCCGGTCCGAGGGGTCGGCAACGCCGCAGACCCCGACACCATGAACGGTAAGCAGCCCCACCGGACCGAGAAAGGCCTACTATCGGGTAGTTTTGCCACGTCGGAACGGAGCGTGGGGAGCCGGTAGCGTGGATACCGGTCCTTTCACCGCTTCTTCATAGCGCGATCGTCCACTCATCCCTTCACTCGCCGCAGGAGCAGATCCGTCGTGCGCATCGCTGTCACCGGCTCCATCGCCACCGACCATCTGATGACCTTTCCCGGCCGATTCGCCGACCAATTGGTCGCGGACCAGCTGCATACGGTCTCGCTCTCCTTCCTGGTCGACACCCTCGACGTGCGCCGGGGCGGCGTCGGGCCGAACATCTGCTACGGCATGGGCCTGCTGGGCCTGCGCCCCATCCTCGTCGGCGCCGCGGGCGACGACTTCGCCGAGTACCGCGCCTGGCTCGACCGCCACGGCGTCGACACCTCCTCGGTCCACATCTCCGAGATGCTCCACACGGCGCGGTTCGTCTGCACCACCGACACCGACCACAACCAGATCGCGTCCTTCTACACCGGCGCGATGAGCGAGGCCCGCAACATCGAGCTCAAGCCGGTCGCGGACCGCGTCGGCGGGCTCGAACTCGTCCTCATCGGCGCCGACGACCCCGAGGCGATGATCCGCCACACCGAGGAGTGCCGCTCGCGCGGCATTCCCTTCGCCGCGGACCCCTCCCAGCAGCTCGCCCGCATGGAGGGCGACGACATCCGCGTCCTCGTCGAGGGGGCGGCGTACCTCTTCACCAATGAGTACGAGAAGGCCCTGATCGAGACCAAGACCGGCTGGACGGCGGACGAGATCCTCGCCAAGGTCGGCACCCGCGTCACCACGCTCGGCGCCAAGGGCGTGCGCATCGAGCGGCACGGCGAGCAGCCGCTCGAGGTCGGCTGCCCGGAGGAGGAGAGCAAGGCCGACCCCACCGGCGTCGGCGACGCCTTCCGCGCCGGCTTCCTCGCGGGCGTCTCGTGGAAGCTGCCGCTGGAGCGCTCGGCCCAGCTCGGCTGCATGCTGGCGACGCTGGTGATCGAGACCATCGGGACGCAGGAGTACGAGCTGCGGCGCAGCCACTTCATGGATCGCTTCACCAAGGCGTACGGCCACGAGGCGGCCGCCGAGGTCCAGGCGCACCTGTCCTGACGCTCCGGGCCCGCAGGTGAGCTGCGAGTCCACCCGCGCTTTCCGCCCACCCGCCCCTCACAAGGGCGGGTGGGCGGCGCTGTTTCCGGGTGCGCGGGCAGGGGCGGGCGGGCGGGAACGGGGTGGCGGGTTCGGGCGGTTCAGGAGCGGCGGCGCACCAGATAGGCCGTGCCCCGGTCGGCCGGGCGCTCGCCCACGTACTCCTGGTCCCGCATCGCGCACCAGGCGGGGAAGTCCAGCCGCGCCGCCTCGTCGTCGGAGAGGACGGCCACGATCTCGCCGATCCCGATGTCCCCGATCACCTTGGCGAGTTCGATCACCGGGACCGGGCAGCGCTTGCCGAGGGAGTCGACGGTGAGGGCGGGCTTCTCGTCCGCCCGGGCCTCGTCCCGAGCCTCATCCCCGGCCTTTTCCCGGCCCGCGTCCGCGGACCCGGGCGCCGTCCCCTCTCCCGTGCCGGTCTCCGTCGCCGGTCCCCGGCCCTCGCGCGTGACCGCCTCCGGCGACGGTTCCGCGGGCCGTCCCGCCGGGGCACCGAGCTGCTCGCGTACACCCCGCACCGCCTCCGGCAGCACCGCGAGGAAGCGCTCCACCTCCTCCTCCGGCGTACCGGACGGCAGGGACACCCGGACGTTGCCCTCCGAGAGCACCCCCATCGCGCGCAGCACATGGCTCGGCGTCAACGTGCTCGACGTGCACGAGGAGCCCGAGGACACCGAGAAGCCCGCCCGGTCCAGCTCGTGCAGCAGCGTCTCTCCGTCGACATAGAGACAGGAGAAGGTGACGAGGTGCGGCAACCGCCGTACCGGGTCGCCGACGACCTCGACGTCCGGCACCAGTTCGGGCACCCGCCGCCGGATCCGGTCCACCAGCCCGCGCAGCCGCTCCGCCTCCTGGGCCGCTTCCTGCTGTACGGCCCTCAGGGAGGCGGCCGCGGCCACGATCGCCGGGATGTTCTCGAAGCCGGGCGCGCGCCCCGACTCCCGTTCGTCCGCGGGCCCTTGGGCCGCGAACCGCACTCCCTTGCGTACGACGAGCAGGCCGACGCCCGGCGGCCCGCCCCATTTGTGGGCACTCGCGGTCAGGAGCGACCAGTCGCCCGCGACCCGCCCCCACGGCAGCGACTGCGCGGCGTCCACCAGCAGCGGCACGCCTGCCTCCCCGCACGCCCGGGCGACCTCGGCCACCGGTTGCTCGGTGCCCACCTCGTGGTTGGCGGACTGCAGGCAGGCCAGAGCCGTGCCGGGGCGCAGTGCCGCTGCGTACGCCGGCGGGTCGACCCGGCCCGCGCGGTCCACGGGGACCTCGTCGCTCTCGCCGCCGCCCGCCCGGTGCGCCTCGGCGGCGTGCAGGACGGAGGAGTGCTCGACGGCGGACACGACGAGGTGCCGGCCCGTACGGCGCCGGCCGGCCAGAGCGCCGGCGATCCCGCTGTGCACGGCGCGGGTGCCGGAGGGAGCGAAGGCCAGCTCGTCCGGCCGGCAGCCGACGGATTCGGCCGCCGCCTCCCGCGCGGCGTCAAGCAGGAGCCGCGCACGTCGTCCTTCCCGGTACAGCCTGGCCGGGTCGGCCCACCCCTCGTCGAGCGAGGCCATCAGCGCCTGGCGGGCGACGGGATGGAGCGGAGCGGACGACGCCGAATCGAAGTACACCACGTATGAACGCTAACGCGACCCGGCCACCGGGGGTCCTCGACCAGGCGCGGACCGGCCCATGGCGCCCAGGGACAGGGCCCCGGCCGCGTACCGGCGAGCGGCGCGGCGACGGCTCTCCGGAGGGCCGGGAGGCATCACCCCTCCCGGGTGGCGCAGGCTCGCGGATGCGCTGCTCACGCCGTATGCGAAGGCGTGTCAGAAGGCTCGCGTGGGCGCCAGTTCCACCCCTTCGGGGTGCGGCGCGCCGCGTTGGGCACCCTCCCCGCGCGACCCCAAATTGCGTCCAGTAGGGTTTGGTCCGCATAAACATCAAACCCCTGCCCGCGACAGGGCCGGCGACCGACCAGCGAGACGGCCGCAGCCGGCCGCGCGGGCGAGACTCTCGGGAAGGCGCTACGTGAGTCCCAACGGCTCCGACCGCTCGTCGCGGCGCCCGATGCGGCGGAAGCTGCCGCAGGCGCTTGCCGCGGGCATGGTCCTTGCGACCGCCACCGGTTGCACATACAAGGACTTTCCCCGCCTCGGTATGCCAACCCCCGTCACGGAGGAAGCACC
This sequence comes from Streptomyces sp. NPDC048639, assembly GCF_043199075.1. NCBI lineage: Bacteria > Bacillati > Actinomycetota > Actinomycetes > Kitasatosporales > Streptomycetaceae > Streptomyces > Streptomyces sp. NPDC048639. The sequence goes on along the minus strand of NZ_JBICVP010000001.1, from coordinate 391,635 downwards.
GCGGATCCTCTTCCTCTGGCAGGGCTCATGGGCGGCTGCGCTCGCCACGGGCGTACTGGTGTGGGGTCTGATCCTGTGGAGCGTCATCTTCCACAGGAGGTCCAGGACCAAGGTCGAGGTTCCTCCGCAGACGCGGTACAACATGCCGATCGAGGCCCTCTACACCGTGGTCCCGATCATCATCGTCGCGGTGCTCTTCTACTTCACCGCGCGCGATGAGAGCGAGCTGCTGAAGACCTCCAAGAAGCCGGACCACGTCATCAATGTCGTGGGCTACCAGTGGAGCTGGGGCTTCAACTACATGGAGAACGTCGACGGCGATCTCAGCACTCCTGCCAAGGTCCCCGCCGCGGTCAGCACCATCCCGGACAAGAGGCTCGCCGCCGTGCCCAAGGGCGCCGAGGGCGTCTACGACACGGGCACGCCGGGCGAGTGGACGCCGGGCAACCCGAGCCCGGGCCCGACCCTGTGGCTGCCGAAGGGCGAGACGGTCCAGTTCATCCTGACCTCGCGCGACGTCATCCACTCCTTCTGGGTGCTGCCGTTCCTCTTCAAGCAGGACGTCATCCCGGGCCACACCAACGTCTTCCAGGTCACTCCGGACAAGGAAGGCACCTTCCGGGGCAAGTGCGCCGAGCTCTGCGGCGTCGACCACGCACGCATGCTCTTCAACGTCAAGGTCGTCTCTCCCGAGCGGTACCGGGCGCACCTGAAGGACCTGGCGAAGCAGGGCCAGACCGGCTACATCCAGTCCGGAATTCCCCAGACTGATGCCGCCAAGAATGCGGAGACGAACGAAGAATGAGCATCCTCAACGAACCCCAGGGTGCTGCCGAGAGCGGGGCCTACGAGGACGAAATGCCGCCGCACCGCAGGGAGCCCGGCAACGTCGTGGTCAAGTGGCTGACAACCACCGACCACAAGACGATCGGCACGCTCTACCTCGCGACGTCGTTCGTCTTCTTCCTCATCGGCGGCGTGATGGCGCTGCTGATGCGCGCCGAACTCGCCCGTCCCGGCACACAGATCGTGTCGAACGAGCAGTTCAACCAGGCGTTCACGATGCACGGCACCGTGATGCTGCTGATGTTCGCGACGCCGCTGTTCGCCGGATTCGCGAACTGGATCATGCCGCTGCAGATCGGCGCGCCCGATGTGGCGTTCCCGCGGCTGAACATGTTCGCGTACTGGCTCTACCTCTTCGGCTCGCTCATCGCGGTCGGTGGATTCCTCACCCCGCAAGGCGCCGCGGACTTCGGCTGGTTCGCCTACTCCCCGCTCTCGGACGCCGTCCGATCGCCGGGTGTGGGCGCCGACATGTGGATCATGGGCCTGGCCCTCTCCGGCTTCGGCACGATCCTCGGTTCGGTCAACTTCATCACCACCATCATCTGCATGCGCGCCCCCGGCATGACGATGTTCCGGATGCCGATCTTCACCTGGAACGTCCTGCTCACCGGTGTGCTGGTGCTCATCGCGTTCCCGGTGCTGGCGGCCGCGCTGCTCGCGCTGGAGGCGGACCGCAAATTCGGATCGCATATCTTCGACGCGGCCAATGGCGGGGCGTTGTTGTGGCAACACCTCTTCTGGTTCTTCGGCCATCCAGAGGTGTACATCATCGCGTTGCCGTTCTTCGGCATCGTCTCCGAGGTCATCCCGGTCTTCAGCCGTAAGCCGATGTTCGGCTACATCGGTCTGATCGCCGCCACGATCTCGATCGCCGGCCTCTCGGTGACGGTGTGGGCGCACCATATGTACGTCACAGGCGGAGTGCTCCTACCGTTCTTCTCGTTCATGACCTTCCTGATCGCGGTACCGACCGGTGTGAAGTTCTTCAACTGGCTCGGCACCATGTGGAAGGGCAGTCTCAGTTTCGAGACACCGATGCTGTGGTCCGTGGGCTTCCTGATCACCTTCCTCTTCGGTGGTCTGACGGGCGTCATCCTGGCCTCGCCGCCGCTGGACTTCCACGTCTCGGACTCGTACTTCGTCGTCGCCCACTTCCACTACGTGGTGTTCGGCACCGTCGTCTTCGCGATGTTCGCCGGCTTCCACTTCTGGTGGCCGAAGTGGACCGGCAAGATGCTGGACGAGCGGATCGGCAAGATCACCTTCTGGACGCTGTTCATCGGCTTCCACGGCACGTTCCTGGTGCAGCACTGGCTGGGCGCGGAGGGCATGCCGCGGCGTTACGCGGACTACCTCGCCGCGGACGGTTTCACCACGCTGAACACGATCTCGACGATCAGCTCCTTCCTCCTCGGCCTGTCGGTCGTGCCGTTCCTCTACAACGTGTGGAAGACGGCCAAGTACGGCAAGAAGGTCGAGGTCGACGACCCGTGGGGCTACGGCCGCTCACTGGAGTGGGCGACCTCCTGCCCGCCGCCGCGCCACAACTTCCTCACCCTGCCGCGGATCCGTTCCGAATCCCCGGCATTCGATCTGCACCACCCCGAGATCGCGGCGCTGGACGAGCTCCAGTTCCACGCGGGTGAGAAGGAGCTCGCGGGCGGCAAGGGCAAGGAGGCCGGGAAGTGAAGATCCAGGGACGCATGTTCATCTGGCTGGCCGTCTTCATCCTGGCCATGGCCATCGTCTACGGCGTGTGGTCGAAGGAGCCGGTGGGCACCACGGCGCTCTTCCTCGCCTTCGGCCTGTCCGTCATGATCGGCTACTACCTGGCCTTCACGGCTCGCAGGGTGGACACCGGGGCGCAGGACAACAAGGAGGCGGACGTCGCCGACGACGCCGGCGACCTGGGCTTCTTCAGCCCGCACAGCTGGCAGCCGCTCTCCCTGGCCATCGGTGGTGCGCTGGCCTTCCTGGGCATCGTCTTCGGCTGGTGGCTGCTGTACTTCTCGCTGCCCGTCGTCCTGATGGGCCTGTGGGGCTGGGTCTTCGAGTACTACCGGGGCGAGAACCGCACCCAGTAGGCACCCCTCGTACGGACGCACCGGGCCCGGGCAACCCCTCAGGTTGTCCGGGCCTGACCCGTTTGCAGTCACCCGACGCGCCGTTTGGTCCAAGTTTTCTTAGTTTGTGACCATGAGTCACTCCTCTCGAATCCGGACGGCAGCGAGCTGCGCTCTGCTGATAGCCCCGCTGGCGATATTCGCCGGCGCCTGCGACGACGGACACCCGTTGTCGGCCACGCCCTACGACGCGGCCGACCAAATAGCCTTCAACGCGGATGACGGCGGCAAGATAGAACCAGACAAGCCGCTGGAGATATCCGCCAAGGACGACGACGGCAGGATCACCGACGTGACCGCCACGGACGCCGCAGGGCGCTACGTGCGCGGCGAACTCTCCGCCGATGGCACCCGCTGGCGCAGCACCTCACCGCTGGCCGCAGGCGCCCACTACACCGTCCGGGTGAGCACCGAGGATGATGACGGCGCTCCCGGCCGCCGTACGATCGGCTTCGACACCAAGCCCGCCGGCAAGCTGCTGAAGGTCTCTCTCGGCCCGGACAGCGGCACCTACGGCGTGGGCCAGCCCGTCACCGCGGAGCTGAGCCACCCCGTCAAGAGCGCCGAGGAGCGCGCGACCGTCGAGCGCGCGCTGAAGGTCGACTCCCAGCCCCACGTCGAGGGCGGCTGGACCTGGGCCAACGACAAGACGCTGCACTTCCGCCCCCGCGAGTACTGGCCCGCCGGGGCCACGGTCGAGGTGCGCAGCCAGCTCGACGGCATCAAGGTCGGCAAGCGCTACGGCGGCTCGGCCAAACCTCTCAAGATCACCATCGGCGACCGAGTCGAGGCGATCACCGACGCCGGGGCCCACACGCTGACGGTCAAGCGCAACGGCAAGGTCATCCGCACGATTCCGGTGACCACGGGCAAGCCCGGATACGACACGCGCAACGGAGTCAAGGTCGTCCTCGCCAAGGAATCCTTCGTACGGATGACCAGCGCGAGCATCGGCGCCTCGGACTTCTACGACCTTCCGGTCTACTGGGCGACCCGTGTCACCTGGAGCGGCGAGTACCTGCACGCCGCCCCCTGGTCCACCGGGTCGCAGGGTGCCGCCAACGTGAGCCATGGCTGTACGGGCATGAGCACCGAGGCCGCGAAGTGGTTCTTCGACACCGTCAAGGTCGGGGACGTCGTCCAAGTGGTCGGCAGCAACGGCGACATGATGACGCCGTTCGACAACGGCTTCGGCGACTGGAACGTGGACTGGGCGAAGTGGCGCAAGGGCAGTGCCGTGGTCCCCGCAGGGAGCCATGTGGACAGCACCCCGGCCGACTCCGCCCGCCTGCGGCCCACGGTCTGAGGCCGGGACCGGGAAGGCTCATGACCCTGAGGATTCAGGCTCCGAACCTTCCGGGATCCGGGCTTCGGGCTCCGAGGGTTCAGGCCTCGACGGCGAGGCGTGTCCGCAGAAGTCCGGCCAGCGCCTCCGCGAACTCGACCGGGTCGATCGGGTGCGTGACCGCCGCGTCGGCGCGGCTCCAGGTCGCCAGCCAGGCGTCCTGGGGGCGCCCGATCAGCAGCAGCACGGGCGGGCAGCGGAAGATCTCGTCCTTGATCTGCCGGCAGATGCCCATGCCGCCCGAGGGCGTCGCCTCGCCGTCCAGAACGCAGACATCGATCCCGCCGGCCTCCAGGGCATCCAGGACGGCCGGCTGGGTCGCGCACTCGACGAACTCGACCTCGGGGAGACCGGGAGCGGGGCGTCGCCCCGTCGCCAGCCGTACCTGCTCGCGGGTGCCCGCGTCATCGCTGTAGACCAGCACCGTGGCAGTCGGCTGCATCGTTCCTCCGCGTCGTCGGGGTGGGTCCGTTGGGGCGGAGCCTACTCCGCCGGAGGCCCTGGCGAGGAGGGGTCCGAAGTGCTGACACACCGAACGGTACCCCCCGGAGTGAGGGCGGGATAAGCGACCGACATAATGTCGGTCGTGGCGACAGCAACGACAGTAGACACCGGGCACGCGCACCCGTCGGTCAACCGGCCGAACCTCACCAGCGTCGGAACCATCATCTGGCTGAGTTCCGAGCTGATGTTCTTCGCGGCCCTCTTCGCGATGTACTTCACCCTGCGATCGGTGATGGGAGCCGAGCACTGGAAGGACATGGCAGACGCCCTGAACTTCCCGTTCTCGGCGACGAACACCACGATCCTGGTGCTCTCCTCCCTCACCTGCCAGCTCGGCGTCTTCGCCGCCGAGCGCGGTGATGTGAAGAAGCTGCGCATGTGGTTCGTGACCACCTTCATCATGGGCGCGGTCTTCATCGGCGGTCAGATCTACGAGTACACCGAGCTGGTCAAGCACGAGGGCCTGTCGCTCTCGTCCGACCCCTACGGCTCGGTGTTCTACCTGACCACCGGATTCCACGGCCTGCATGTGACGGGCGGTCTGTTCGCCTTCCTCCTGGTCCTCGGAAGGACGTACGCGGCCAGGCGCTTCACCCACGAACAGGCCACGGCGGCCATCGTCGTGTCCTACTACTGGCACTTCGTCGATGTCGTCTGGATCGGCCTCTTCGCCACGATCTACATGATCAAGTAACGGACCGTCCGGTCCACCGGACTCGCGTTACCGCACAGACATACCCAAAGCATCGACGCAGAAGATCCTGACACCGGGGTAATCCGTGAAAAAGCTCTCCGCACGACGGCGCCATCCGCTGGCGGCGCTCGTCGTCCTACTCTTCGCGCTGGCGGTCACCGGGGGGCTGTACGCAGCGTTCGCGCCCGCGGACAAGGCGCAGGCGCAAGACACCGCCCAGTCCCTTGCCATCGAGGAGGGCAAGAAGCTCTACGCCGTCGGCTGCGCGAGTTGCCACGGCACCGGCGGTCAGGGCAGCTCTGACGGCCCGAGCCTGGTCGGCGTGGGCTCCGCCGCCGTCGACTTCCAGGTCGGCACCGGCCGTATGCCGGCGCAGCAGCCCGGCGCGCAGGCGCCGGAGAAGCCGAAGGTCTACTCGCAGGCCGAGATCGATCAGCTCGCCGCGTACGTCGCCTCACTGGGGGCGGGTCCGATCACTCCCACCAAGGAGCAGTACGACCCGAGCGGCGCGGACATCGCCAACGGCGGCCAGCTCTTCCGGACCAACTGCGCGCAGTGCCACAACTTCACCGGCAAGGGCGGCGCCCTGACCGGAGGCAAGTACGCCCCGGAGCTGGAAGGCGTCGATTCCAAGCACATCTACGAGGCCATGCAGTCGGGCCCGCAGCAGATGCCGTCCTTCCCGGACACGACGATGCCGGAGCAGGACAAGCGGGACATCATCGCGTACCTCAAGGCAGTCGGTGAGGACGACTCCCCCTCTCCCGGTGGCTTCGAGCTGGGCGGGCTCGGCCCGGTCAGTGAGGGCCTGTTCGGCTGGATCTTCGGCCTGGGCGTGATGATCGCCGCCGCCGTCTGGGTCGCCGCGCACACCGCAAAGGCCAAGAAGTCATGAGCGAGACTGGATCCAACAAAGACGTGTCCGAAGAACACCTGCCGAGTGAGCAGGCAAAGGCCGGGGCCGGCACGCTGGCCCCCGCGGACGACCCGTTCGCCGACCCCGGGCTGCCGCCCCACCAGCCGCGCATCCAGGACATCGACGAACGGGCCGCCAGGCGGTCCGAGCGCACCGTCGCGCTGCTCTTCACGGTGTCCATGCTGGCCACGATCGCGTTCATCGCGTCGTATGTGGCCATCGGGATCGAAGACATCGTGTACGTGTGGCCGATCGGTCACATCAGCGCGCTGAACTTCGCTCTCGGCACCACCCTCGGTGTGGCCCTGTTCTGCATCGGCGCCGGCGCGGTCCACTGGGCCCGCACGCTGATGTCGGACGCGGAGACCGCGGACGAGCGCCACCCGATCGAGGCGCCGCCCGAGGTCAAGGCCAAGGTGATGTCGGACTTCCGGCAGGGCGCCAAGGAGTCGGCCATCGGCCGGCGCAAGCTGATCCGCAACACGATGTTCGGCGCGCTGGCCATGGTGCCGCTCTCCGGTGTGGTGCTGCTGCGCGACCTCGGCCCGCTGCCCGAGGACAAGCTCCGCCACACGCTGTGGTCCAAGGGCAAGCTGCTCATCAACCAGAACACCGATGAGCCGCTGCGTCCCGAGGACGTGGTCGTCGGTTCGCTCACCTTCGCCAAGCCCGAGGGCCTGGAGGAGGACGCGCACGACTACCAGAGCCAGATCGCCAAGGCGGCGCTGATGATCGTCCGGCTGCAGCCGGAGAACATCAAGGACAAGCGCGAGCTCGACTGGTCCCACGAGGGCATCGTGGCGTACTCGAAGATCTGCACCCACGTCGGTTGCCCGATCAGCCTGTACGAGCAGCAGACGCACCACGTGCTCTGCCCCTGCCACCAGTCGACCTTCGACCTCGCGGACGGCGGCCGAGTGATCTTCGGCCCTGCCGGTCACGCGCTGCCTCAGCTGCGGATCGGTGTGAACAAGGACGGTTACCTCGAGGCGCTCAGCGACTTCGAAGAGCCGGTCGGCCCGAGCTTCTGGGAGCGCGGATGAGTACGGCAACCGACAAGCGCCGTCCGGCGCCCCGTGGTGAGCGGCTTGCGGACTGGGCGGACGGCCGGCTGGGGATCTACGGCCTGGCCAAGTCGAACATGCGCAAGATCTTCCCGGACCACTGGTCGTTCATGCTGGGCGAGGTCGCGCTCTACAGTTTCATCATCGTGATTCTGACCGGTGTCTATCTGACGCTGTTCTTCCATCCGGCGATGAACGAGGTGGAGTATCACGGCAGTTATGTGCCGTTGCAGGGTGTGCGGATGTCGGAGGCGTATGCCTCGACGCTGGACATCAGTTTCGATGTCCGGGGTGGTCTGCTGATCCGGCAGATTCACCACTGGGGTGCGCTGATCTTCATCGCGGCGATGTTCGTGCACATGATGCGGGTGTTCTTCACGGGGGCGTTCCGCAAGCCGCGTGAGGTCAACTGGCTGTTCGGGTTCCTGCTGCTGGTGCTGGGCATGTTCACCGGGTTCACCGGTTACTCGCTGCCGGACGACCTGTTGTCGGGTACGGGTGTGCGGTTCATGGAGGGTGCGATTCTCTCCGTGCCGATCGTGGGCACGTATCTGTCGTTCTTCCTCTTCGGTGGTGAGTTCCCGGGGTCGGATTTCGTGCCGCGGTTCTTCTCGGTGCATGTGTTGCTGTTGCCCGGTTTGATGCTGGGTCTGCTGGTGGCGCATTTGATCCTGGTCTTCTACCACAAGCACACGCAGTTCCCGGGTCCGGGGAAGAAGAACACCAATGTGGTGGGTATGCCGCTGTTGCCGGTGTACATGGCCAAGGCGGGCGGCTTCTTCTTCCTGGTGTTCGGTCTGACCGCGGTGATCGCGGCCATTGCGAGCATCAACCCGATCTGGGCCCTGGGGCCCTACGTTGCGGACCAGGTGTCCACCGGCGCCCAGCCCGACTGGTACATGGGCTTCTCCGAGGGCCTCATCCGTCTGATGCCCGGTTGGGAGATCAACTTCGCGGGCCATACGCTCGCGCTGGGTGTGTTCATCCCGCTGATGATCTTCCCGCTGGTGCTGGTGGCCATCGCCGTCTGGCCGTTCATCGAGTCCTGGGTGACCGGGGACAAGCGTGAGCACCACATCCTGGACCGCCCGCGCAACGCCCCGACCCGTACGGCCTTCGGTGCGGCCTGGCTGAGCGTGTACTTCATCCTGCTCGTCGGCGGTGGCAACGACATCTGGGCCACGCACTTCCATCTGTCGATCAACGCCATCACCTGGTTCGGCCGGATCGGCTTCTTCGTGCTGCCGGTGCTCACCTTCATCGCGACGAAGCGGATCTGCCTGGGTCTGCAGCGGCGTGACCGGGACAAGGTGCTGCACGGCCGGGAGACCGGCATCATCAAGCGGCTGCCGCACGGTGAGTTCATCGAGGTCCACGAGCCGCTGTCGCAGCAGCAGCTCCACACCCTCACGCAGCACGATCAGTACACGCCGCTCGAACTCGGCCCCGAGGTCGACGAGAACGGTGTACGGCGGAAGATCAAGCGCACGCAGAAGCTGCGCGCGCGGATGTCGCGGGGCTTCTACGGCCGGGACAGCCAGATTGCCAAGCCGAGCGCCGAGGAGTACCGCGAGATCACCGAGGGCCACGGTCACCACTGACCCGACCCGCCGGTGCGCCGGACTCCGCCGGAGCCTGACGAGGGCCCCGGGCCCGCCCCTTCGGGGAGCGGACCCGGGGCCCTCGGGCGTGCGAGCCCGTCGCCGTACGGTCCGCGGGCACTGGGAGAGCGGACCGTCGGGGCTCACGGAGCGGGCTTCGGCCGTCGCCGGGCCCCTCGCTGTCCGGACTGCGGGCTCGGCCGCCGCCCGGGAGCGCCACGCCGATAGGCTTGCCGCAAGGCCGCAGGTGGCGGCCGTCCCCTGCTCATCCGACATCCAGGAGCGGACCATGGACCGTGTGACCCCAGCCGGAGCTGACAGCCCCGCGGCGGCCCGCACCTGGCCGGATGTCCTGACCTCTCTCCTCGCGGGACAGAACCTGACGGCCGAGGACACGGCCTGGGCCATGGACCGGATCATGCGCGGCGAGGCCACGGATGTGCAGATCGCCGGCTTCGCCGTCGCCCTGCGCGCCAAGGGCGAGACGGTCGAGGAGGTCTCCGGCCTCGTCCGGACGATGTACGAGCACGCCAACGTCATCGATGTCCCGGGGCCGAACGTGGACATCGTCGGCACCGGCGGCGACCGGGCGAAGACCGTGAACATCTCGACGATGTCGGCGATCGTCGTGGCCGGTACGGGCGCGCGGGTCGTCAAGCACGGCAACCGCGCCGCCTCGTCGGCGAGCGGAGCCTCCGACGTCCTGGAGAAGCTGGGCGTCAACCTCGATCTGTCACCGGAGCGGGTGGCCGAGGTCGCCGGGGAGGCGGGCATCACCTTCTGCTTCGCGGTGAAGTTCCACCCCGCACTGCGCCATGTGGCCCCCGCGCGGCGGGAGTTGGGGATCCCCACCACGTTCAACTTCCTCGGTCCGCTGACCAATCCGGCCCGGGTGCGGGCCCAGGCCACCGGTGTGGCCGACCCGCGCATGGCGCCCATCATGGCGGGCGTCCTCGCCGAACGCGGCTCGTCGGCGCTCGTCTTCCGCGGGGACGACGGGCTGGACGAGCTGACCACCACGGCCACCTCGCAGGTGTGGGTCGTCCGGGACGGGACCGTACGGCAGGAGACCTTCGACCCTCGCGACATCGGGATCGAACTGGTACCGGTGGAGGCTCTGCGCGGCGCCGACGCCTCGTACAACGCCGATGTCGCCAGGCGGCTGCTGGCGGGCGAGACCGGGCCCGTACGGGACGCGGTGCTGCTCAACTCGGCAGCGGCGCTGGTCGCCCTGAACCCGCAGGACGCGCCGCTCACGGACCAGATCGCGACCGCGCTGGAGCGGGCCGCCGAGTCGGTCGACTCGGGTGCGGCGCGGCGGACACTGGACCGCTGGGTCGGGGCCACCAACGGCTGAGCGCCACAAGGACTTCGACGGGTCCGGTACGCGGTGCGGGGCGCCCCGCCGCCACGGACCGCACTTCGGCGCCACAGGCCGCTGAGGCAGGCCGCTGTCCACGTATCGGACAGCGGCCTGCGCGGTGATGACCTTGTGGCATGATGCTCGGCAGGTCACGAGTGACAGCGACACAGGCCCCGGCCCGCTGTCCGGCAACCCTCCGTCCGTGGCGGGGTGCCCCGGGTGATGACCAGGCCGCAGGCAGCGAGGTCTGCGGCAAGCGCGGATCCCTCGCCAGGGATCCTGGGTCGTCGAGGGAGATCTTCCGTGAATCAGCGAATGCGCTAGGGCCTGCGGCCCTGATCCCACAGCCTCCGTGCGGTGTTCGTCCGCGCGTCGAGGCGCATCCCGTACGCCTTCGCCTCTCTGCGCGATGCGTGCGTCCTTGAGAAGCCTTCACTTTTCACCGGGAGATTCCGCCATGTCCGTGCGCCCTGCTGCCGCCACCGCCACCGCCACCCTCACCGCCACCGCCGCTGAGACCGTCACCGCCCCGTCCTCCGACGACGCCGCCTCGGGGGCGGCCTCCGACGCCTGTTGTGCCGTGCCCACCGTGGGCGCCCCGCTGCCCGTGCTCGGCCGCGACGTCCTCGTACCGCTCGTCACCGGCGGCGAAGTCACGTACGCCGCCCTCGACTACGCGGCGAGCGCGCCCGCGCTGCAGCGTGTGTGGGACGACGTCGCCGCCTTCGCCCCGTACTACGGCAGCGTCCACCGCGGCGCCGGCTATCTGTCGCAGCTCTCCACCGATCTCTTCGAGAACAGCCGCACCGCCGTCGCCGAGTTCCTCGGCTGCCGCCAGGACGACCAGGTCGTCTTCACCCGCTCCACCACCGATTCGCTCAACCTCCTGGCGTCCGTACTCCCGCAGGGCACGCGGGTGTTCGTCTTCGAGACCGAGCACCACGCGTCACTGCTGCCCTGGCAGCAGGCACCGGGCGTCGAGGTCGAGGTCCTCGACGCGCCGCGCACACCCTGGCAGGCCGTCGAGACGCTGGAGCGGGCGCTCGCGAGCAGGGAGCCGTACGGTCCCGCGCTGGTGTGCGTGACGGGGGCGTCGAACGTCACCGGCGAGCTGTGGCCCGTACGGGAGCTGACCGCCGCCGCGCACTCCCACGGCGCGCGCATCGTGCTCGACGCCGCGCAGCTCGCACCCCACCACCCCGTGGACATCGCGGAGTCGGACGTGGACTGGGTGGCCTTCTCCGGGCACAAGCTGTACGCCCCGTTCGGCTCGGGCGTCCTCGCCGGACGCGCCGACTGGCTGCGCGACGCCGACCCGTACCTCGCGGGCGGCGGAGCGAGCCGTACGGTCGCCCGGCGCCCGGACGGCGGTGTGGACGTGGAGTGGCACACCACGGCGGCGCGGCACGAGGCCGGTTCGCCCAACGTCATCGGGGTCTACGCCATCGCCTCGGCCTGCAAGGCGCTCACCGAGGCGGGCTTCGACGCGCTGGTGGAACGCGAGCAGGCGCTGGTCACGCGCGTACGGGAGGGGCTGGCGGAGGTGCCGGAGGTGAAGGTGCTGTCGCTGTTCGGCGACGACGCCCCCCGGGTCGGCGTCCTCTCCTTCGTCGTCGACGGCTGGAACAGCTCGCACTTCGCCGCGGCGCTGTCCGCGGAGTACGGCATCGGCGTACGGGACGGGCTCTTCTGCGCGCACCCGCTGGTCAGGACGCTGCTGGGCAGCCATGCGGACGAGCCGGGCGAGTGCGGGGCGCCGGAGGCGGCACCGGGGGAGAAGTCGCTCAACGCGATCCGCGTCAGCTTCGGCGCGGGCACGCCGGACGAGCACGTGGACCGCTTCGTCGCGGCGGTGAAGGAACTGGTCGCGAACGGCGCCCAGTGGACCTACCGCACGGAGGACGGCCGCTGCGTCCCGGACCGCGACGCGTAAGCGCGCGGCCGGGGGCGCGGCGGGGGCGGGGCGCCGCGGACGCAACGGTGGCCCGCCGTGTGCCAGGCGTATGTGCTGAGAGTGTCAGGGTGTCCAGTCGCAGGGGCCGAGCACCCGGTGTGGCGGGCGGGCCGTGCTCCGGGCGGCCTGGGCCGGGGACGGGTGTGCCGCCGGGCGCAGCCCGGACGCCGACGGGTCGGTGCCCAGGGGGTCGTCGGACGCGTGCGGGCGAGCCGCGCTGCGACGGCCTCGACGGCCCGTTTCGGCCCGGGACGCCCAAGGTTCGGTCGAGGTGGACAGGACGGTGGGCAGGTGGCTGCTCGGCCTCGCGGCCCGGCGAGACCCGCTCCAACGGGCTGCTGTTCGCGGTGAGTTGACGGCCACGCACTCCGCGGCGCGGCGGGCCGCGCCACGGAAGTCGGTCGACGGCGGTCAGGAGCATGCCGGCCCTCGTCCGCCGGGCGGGGTCGGATGTCAACGAGCCCTCGCCCGCGGCCGGTTGGTCACCGCCACGGTTCGCAGCGTGCGTTGTCCGCCGCTGCGGCAGGTCTCCGCCAGGGGCGGGACCGGGGGCAACGGCCAGGCGGGACGGGTGGGTGCAACGGCGGCGACCGCGGGCGGCCACCGGACCGGACCGGGACGGCCACGGACCTCCCGACACGGCGACGCGGCACTCAGCATCCCGCCGTATCGGAGTGGGCGGGGCGGCACGGAACCGGCTCACGTCCCCGACGTGCAGGCGGAACGGGACCGCGGCGCGCAGAGGCGCAGGGCCCCCAACTCTCAAGGGCAGGGGACGAAGGGAAAGGGGGCGTACCAAGGGGCCCGTACCCCGAAGTCGAGCGGAGCCCACGGAAACTCCCCAGGCTTTCCGAGCCCCGAGCCCCGAGCCTCCGAGCCCGAACCCCGGATCGGCACCGGCCCGCAGCGCGAGGCGGCGAGGGCCGGAGCCCGCAGCCGTTACGCGTCGAGGCCGATCGCGAACGCCGCTTCCAGGTCGTGCTGGGAGTACGTCCGGAACGCCACATGCGTGTCCGTGACCTCGACACCCGGGATCTTGCTGATCCGCCCCGGGATGATGTCCGCCAGGTCGTCGTGCTCGCCGACGCGGACCATCGCCACCAGGTCGTAGTTCCCCGTGACCGAGTAGACCTCGCTGACGTTCTCCAGGGCGGCGATCGTCTCGGCGATCTCGGGAATCCGGTCCACGCTGGTCTTGATGAGCACGATCGCGGTGATCACGGCTGGCTCTCTCCCTCGGTCGCCCTGGCTGCGCTGCTCACTCTAGCCTCACCGTCCGCGCTCCCCTGCCGCGTGGCGCTGCCCCCGCTCGCCCCGCGTCCGTAACGCGCCCACGCGTAGAGGAAGCCCAGGCAGAAGCCGATCAGGTGCGCCAGGTAGGCCACGCCCGGCTTCGTCGTGACGGCACGGGCGGCAAGCCACTGCAGCACGAACCAGAAGATCAGCACCATCCAGGCGGGGAAGCGCAGCGGGAGGAAGAAGAGAAAGGGGAAGAGGCTGGTGACCCGGGCCGTCGGCAGCAGATAGAGGAACGCGCCCAGCACTCCGGAGATCGCACCCGAGGCCCCGACCAGCGACTGGGTCGAGCCGGGGTGTGCCGCCGCGAAGCCGGCCAGTGCCAGATAGCCGACTCCGAGATAGAAGAGCGTGAATTCGGCCCGCCCCATGCGCTCCTCCGCCATCCCGCCGAAGACGAAGAGGAACAGCAGATTGCCCAGCAGGTGCAGCCAGGTGCCGTGCACGAACAGAGCCGTCAACGGGGTGAGCAGGGCGCGGGCGGAGCCGGCCAGCAGGTCGTGGGGGACGACGCCCCACCGTTCGAAGTGCGCCGCCTGGGCCGCGAGTAGATCGGCCCCCCTCCCGTACACGGGGTTCAGGCCGGCGGAGGGGCCCGCGACGAAGATCACGAAGCAGAGGACGATCAGCGTGTACGTCACGACCGGCTCGCGCCCGTGCCGTGCCCGGGGAAGGAACCTTCGGGCCGCAGCCACCCGGACCCGTTGCGCCGTGATCGCCTTGCTGATCATGAACAGAGCATGGCGCAACCCGACCAAACTACCCAGAGTGCCTCGCCGTGCCCCCGTTCGCCGCCCGGTCCCGGCGCCCCCTCCCCGCCAGGTCGTAGGGTGACGGAAAGCACCCGGAGAAGGACGACATCCATGGGCGTTTCCCAGCAGGCGGCCGAAACCCGCCGGCGCCGCACCCCCGGCGGCGACCCCACGCGTTTCGGCGTCACCCGTACGACCCGGGCGGTCGGGTACGTTCACCTCGGCCCGGCCGGTGACGCCGGGGCCGAGGAGCGTGACGTCGTCGGTGGGACCATCGTTACGGTGTCCTGCCGCTGATGCGACGCGGTGGACCGGACCGAGCTGGTGGACCGCTCGGGCGAGAGCGCCTGAGAACGGAGCGGTGACAGGTGGTGGAGCGTAGCGAGGGCGGCGCTGCCGGGGCCGACGAGGCCGCCGGTGGCGCCGGTGCCGCCGAGGTGCTCGACCGCCCGCTGCCCGAGGGCGTACGGCGGAAGGTGATCGCCCTCGTCGCGGACGCCTTCGGCGATCTCACCGTGGCGGAACTCCCGACGCAGTTGCGGCAGTACGCCCGCTTCACCCCCACCCGGCGTGCGAAGTTCGCGGGCAATGCCATGGCGTCCGCGCTGGAGAGCCACACGCTCTTCCGGCAGCGGGTCGCCGAGCTGGTCCGCGAGGCGCAGCCGGAGCTGGCCGAGGCGCTGGACGCCGGATCCGTACCGGCGGCCGCCGATCCGCTGGACATGGCGGCCGCGGCGTACGTGCTGCGTCCGCCCGGTTGGGTGAAGCTGGTCGCCGCCGCCGGCGAGGAAGTGCAGCGCGCTCAGGCCGAGAAGGCCGAGGAGGACACGGCCCGGGAGTTGCAGCGGCTGCGCGAGGAGCTGACCGCCGCGCGCTCGGCCGCCCGCGACGAGACCGAGCAGATGCGCACCGAGCTGGAGGCGGTCCGCAAGGACGCCGACCGGCTGCATCGCAAGCTGCGCAGCGCGGAGAACGACGTACGGCGCGGGGAGGCGGCGCTGCGCAAGGCCGCGGCCGAGCTCGACTCCGTACGGGAAGCCGCCGGGGCGGAGAAGTCCGCCGCGGAGACCGAGGCGCGGCGGCTGAAGACGCGGCTGGCCGAGACGGAGTCCGCGCTCGAGGCGAGCAGGAGGGCCGCGCGCGAGGGCCGCAGCGTCGAGGACATGCGGGTGCGGTTGCTGCTGGACACGGTGCTGGACGCGGCGCAGGGACTGCGCCGCGAGCTGGCGCTGCCGCCCGCGCCCATGCATCCGGCCGACACCGTCGAAGCGGTCGAGCCGGGCCGGATGACGCCCAAGGACGTGGCCAGCCGTGCCCTGTCGGACACCGACCCCGCGCTGCTGGACCAGCTCCTCGCCCTGCCTCAGGCCCACTTGGTGGTGGACGGCTACAACGTCACCAAGACCGGCTATCCCACGATGCCGCTGGAGAAGCAGCGGCTGCGGCTGCTCGGTGGGCTCGCGGTGCTCGCGGCGCAGACCGGTGCCGAGATGACGTGCGTCTTCGACGGGGCGGAACTGGCCGCACCGGTACTGCTCGCGCCGCCGCGCGGAGTTCGGGTGCTGTTCAGCAAACCGGGGCAAACCGCGGACGAGTTGATCCGCCGGCTCGTACGGGCCGAACCGCCGGGCCGTCCGGTCGTCGTGGTGTCGACCGACCGCGAGGTCGCCGACGGGGTCGCACGCGCGGGCGCGCGTCCCGTTGCATCCGCTCTGCTGCTCAAACGGCTTTCGCGTACCTGAGCAACTCCTGGGCCTATTGCCCGAATTGGGGGCAGCGGTGCGTCAGGTACCCGTTACTGCCAGTGTGAAGTATGTAAAGAATGCGCGGCGTACCAGACTTTTTTCGGGTGAGGATTTGAAGCGATCACAGGAAGGTCACTAAGGTCTGGGCTCGAACCTCCGCGCGGTTGATCGTCCATCCGGGATGACCGTGGGGGAACCGCCGAGTCCGGGGCACGCGTCATCGCTCCACTCCCCACTCACCCGGCAGGCGGCTGAGGAAGAAGGAGCTCGCCTCCGTGGCGTCCCACCGTCGACCCAAGCAGCCGAGCCGCACGCGCGTGACCGTGCTCACCGCGACCGCCGCTGCGGCTGTCGCCCTGACCTCCCAGGCCGCGCAGGCCGACCCGAAGCCGACCAAAAAAGAGGTCAAGGCCAAGGTCGACAAGCTCTACGAAGAGGCCGAGAACGCGACCGAGAAGTTCAACGGCGTCAAGGAGAAGCAGGACAAGCTCGAGAAGCAGGTCGGCGAACTCCAGGACAAGGTCGCCCGCGGCCAGGGCGAGCTCAACGAGCTCCGCAACGGCCTGGGTTCGATGGCCACCGCTCAGTACCGCACCGGCGGCATCGACCCGTCCGTGCAGCTTCTCCTCTCCTCCGACCCGGACACCTACCTCGACAAGGCGTCCACCCTCGACCAGCTCAGCACCAAGCAGGCCGAGGCGCTCCGCAAGATCGCGGACAAGCAGCGCACGCTCAAGCAGCAGCGCCAGGAGGCCTCCACGAAGCTCGAGGAGCTGGCGGAGACCCGTAAGACGCTCGGGGACAACAAGAAGCAGATCCAGGGCAAGCTCTCCAAGGCCCAGTCCCTGCTCAACTCCCTGACGGCCAAGGAGCGTGCGGCGCTCGCCGCCGCGGAGGCCGAGCGCGCCAACCGTGCCAGCAGCCGCGTGGACCTCGGCAACGCCCTGCCGTCCTCGCAGCGCGCCGGGGCCGCGTTCTCCGCCGCCCAGTCCAAGATGGGCGCCCCGTACGTCTGGGGCGCGACAGGACCGAGCTCCTTCGACTGCTCCGGTCTCACCTCGTGGGCCTACTCGCAGGCCGGTGTCTCCCTGCCGCGCACCTCGCAGTCGCAGGCCAACGCCGGTACGCGGATCTCCAGCCAGAGCGCCCTGAAGAAGGGCGACCTGGTGCTCTTCTACGGCGACCTGCACCACATAGGTCTCTACGCCGGCAACGGCCAGATCCTGCACGCCCCCAAGCCGGGTGCCAGCGTGCGCTACGAGTCGATCAACAACATGCCCTTCCAGTTCGGGGTCCGCGTCTGACCCCAGGGCGAATCCCCGGCGGACGGCCGGTGGTTCACTCCCTCCGGCCGGCGTCGCTCCGCACCTCGGTGCACGGAGTCCGCACACCGCCCATCCGGGGGAATTGGCGCCCTCTCGAAGTCTCCACGCCCCGCCGGTGACCTGCGTTCTCCGGCGGGGCGTCACTTTCCGTACCCCTTCCCGGTTTTGAACGCTGCGCGATCATGCGGTTACTCTCTGCCCCGCAGTCGTCGGCCCCAGCTCCGCCCACCGGGCGGTGGGGGCCAATCAGCGGAAGGGAGAGCGGCCGCCAGTGGCGTCCCATCGCCGTCCCCCACGGTCCGGTTCCGACCGGGCCACCCGGGTCTCCGTCCTGTCCGCCGCCGCGGCCACCGCCGCCGCGGCCACCGCCGCCGCGGCGCTCTCCGCCGGATCCGCCGACGCGGACCCGCGCGACACCCCGATGGATGTGACGTCGCGGGTGGACCGCCTCTACGAGGAGGCGGAGCGCGCCACGGAGCGGTTCAACGCTGCGGACGAGCACCATGACCGGCTGAGCCGGCAGACCGAGCAGCTGCGCGACCGGGCCGCCCGCGGCCAGGAGCGGGTCAACCGCCTGCGGGACGGGCTCGCGGCGCTCGCCGGAGCCCAGTACCGCTCTGGCGGCATCGACCCCGCCCTCTCCCTGATCCTGTCCGAGGACCCGCAGAGCTATCTCGACAAGGCGTCCACGCTCGACCGGATCGGCAACCGCCAGACCGGCCGGCTGCGCGCCCTCCAGGAGGCGCAGCGCGTCCTGCGGCAGGAACGCCAGGAGGCGAGCCGGAAGCTCGCCGAGCTGGAGCGCTCCCGCGCCGATGTCGCCCGCAGCAAGAAGTCCGTGGAGCGCAAGCTCGCGGTGGCGCGGACGCTGCTCAACTCCCTGCCCCCCGACGCGCGGGCGGCGTACGCCAGGGCCTCGCGCGCCGGCGGCCGCGCCGACGCGCTCCCGGGCGGTGCCTGGGGGGACGCGGCGCCCCTGTCCTCCCGCGCCGCCGCGGCCGTGGCGGCCGCCCGGCGCGCGGTCGGCGCACCGTACATCTGGGGCATGGCCGGGCCCGGCGGCTTCGACTGCTCGGGACTGACCTACTGGTCGTACGCCCAGGCGGGGATGGCCATCCCGCGCACCTCGCAGGGGCAGCGCTTCGCCGGGCAGCAGGTGCCGCTGAGCCAGGCGAGGCCCGGCGATCTGGTCACCTACCGCAACGACGCCAGCCATGTCGGGATGTACGTCGGCAACGGGCAGGTGGTGCACGCGCCTTACCCGGGCGCTCGGGTGCGCTACGACCCCGTCGGCATGATCCCCGGCGCCACGGTGACCCGTATCTGAGCCCCGTCACCGACTTCCCTGTCCGATACCGCCCGCTCGGGAGCGGGCAGCCGCGCCGGGCTCGTACGATCGAGGGCGTGGCAGGGCAGGGAAGCGGGGCGAGGCGGCGGGCCGCACGGTGCGTGGCGCTGGTCATGGCCCTGCTGTCGGGGCCCGTGGCGCTGGCCGGTTGCGGATCCGGCACCACCGACTCCCGCGCCCCCGACGACCGCACCATCCAGCGCATGCTCGACCGCCGGGCCGAGGCGCTGCTGGACCGCGACGGGCGCGGGTTCCTCTCCGCCGTCGACCCCCGCGCCACCGCCTACCGCGCACAGCAGCGCAAGATCTTCCGCAACCTTGCCGACGTACCGCTGGACGGCTGGCGCTACCGGCTCGTCCGCACCGGCGGGTTCCGCCCCGCGGCGGGCGACGGGCACCGGGTCGCGGCCGAAGTCCGGCTGGACTACCGCCTGGAGGGCTACGACACGGCGCCCGTGGAGTCCGTTCAGCGGCTGACCCTCACCGAGCGCGACGGCCGCTGGTACGTCGCCGCCGAGGACTCGCGCTCCGCCGACGGCAAGGCCCGTGCGCGTCCGCTGTGGGAGCAGGGCCGGGTCACCGTCGTCCGCGGCAGAAGCAGCCTGCTGCTGGGTGCCGGCCAGGACGAGCGGCTGCTGCGGCGCGTGGCACGCACCGCCGACGGGGCGGTGCCCGCGGTCGACGACGCGTGGCGGGGGCGGTGGGCGCGGCGCGTGGTGGTCCTCGTCCCCGGGTCGGTGAAGGGGATGGGCGCGCTGCTGGGTGCGCCCGTCACCGCGTACCGGGGGATAGCGGCGGTGACCACGGGCGAGGCGGGCGGCGACGGGCGCGCGCCGGCGGACCGCGTGATCGTCAACCCCGACGCGTACGGGCTGCTCGGCGCCACCGGGCAGGGCGTGGTGCTCACCCACGAGACCGCTCATGTGGCGACGCGGGAGGACACCTCGGCGGCCACCCCGCTGTGGCTGTCGGAGGGCTTCGCCGACTGGGTCGGCTACCGCGGCACGGGCCGCACGGTGCAGGAGATCGCCTCTGAGTTGAGCCGGGACGCGGCCGAGGGCCGTCTGCCCCGGGAACTGCCCGGCGACGACGACTTCGGCTTCGGCGGGGGAGGCGGCCGGCTCGCGGCGGCGTACGAGGGCGGATGGCTGGCCTGCCGGATGGTCGCCGACCGGTGGGGCGAGGAGAAACTGCGGCAGTTCTACCGGGCCGTGGGCGCGCAGAAGACGCGCGAGGGGGCGGTGGAAAGGGCGCTGCACGACGTGCTGGGGATCGGTTCCGAGGCGTTCACTGTGCGTTGGCGCGCGTACGTCGCGAAGGAGCTGAGCTCGGGCGGGCGCACGGCGTAGGCGGCACGCGGCCGGGCGGCAGCGTCGGCGGAGGCGGGCCGCGTGATCCGTACGTGCAGCCGGTCGGTCGGTCAGGCCGGTCAGGCGGTAACCGGTCAGGCGGTAACCGGTCAGGCCGGTCGGCCGGTCGACCGGTCAGCCGGTCACGCCGGGTCGACGGGTCAGCCGGGGAGCTTCTCGGAGGCGTCCGCATCGGCCGGACGCGGGACCGCTGCTCCGCCGCCGGACGTTCGCAGCCGGGGTTCGGTCACCGTCTGCCGCCAGAGGCGTCGGCAGCAGACCAGGGTCGCTACGACGAGCAGCCCGTTGCGGACCGCCAGAACGGCGATGCCCAGCGGATCGCTGACGACCACGTGCGGGAACCAGATGGGGAACGCGAGTTGCGTGACGGCCGTGGCCGCGAGCACCAGCAGCGCGGTCGGACCCTGACGGCTGCCCCGCAGCGTCAGGCACACCGCCGCCAGACCGAGCAGCCAGAGCAGGTACTGCGGGCTGATGACGCGGCTCGTCGTGGTGAACAGCAGCACGGCCGCGAGCGCCGCGTCGTACGGTGCGCACGCTCCGGCATGGGTCGCCCGGCGGCGCCAGACCAGCATCCAGATCAGAGCGAGGACGGTGAGGACGAGCGCGAGACGGCTCACCTCGGGCACGTACGGTCCGAGGAACTCCACGGAGCCGTAGTGGAGCAGCACCCGGCCCTCCCAGCCGAAGTACCGCGCCACATGGAAGACCAGTGCGCCCAGCGACTCGATCTCCGTGCCGCGGTCGCGCTGGGAGGTGAGGAACGCGAGGGCCCCGGGCATCGCCGCGGAGAAGAGGACGGCCACGGTCGCCGCCGTCACCGCGGCCGCCGTCCAGCAGGCCCGGGTGACGGGTCCGCGCCGGACCCCGATCAGCAGCAGGACCGGCCAGACCTTGAGCAGCGCGCCGAGGGCCGCGAGCGCCCCCGCCGCGCGCGGACGGCGCGGCAGGGCGAGGAGCGCTGCCACCGCGACGGCCGTCACCATCACGTCGTAACGGGCGTACGCGGTGGGGCCGAGCAGCGGCACCCCGGCCACCCAGACCCAGGCTCCGGCCGGTTGGCGACCAGGTGCCCGGCCGGCGCGCAGCAGCAGCGCCAGTACCGCGGCGTCGGTCAGCCAGGCCAGCACGAAGAACGCCGAGGCGTAGCCGAGGAACGGCAGCAGCGCGGGGGAGAGGATCGCGAGGGCGGCAGCGGGCGGGTACTGCCATGTCACGTCGTTCACCGGGAAGCTGCCGGTGCGCAGCACCTCGAACCAGCCGCGGTAGATCACCGAGACGTCACTGGTCAGGTCGGGGCCCGGGAGCACCAGCACCTGGAACGCGTAGAGCAGTACGACAGCCCGGGTCACCGCCCAGACCGCCACCGGTGCGACGAGCGCCTGCCGCCGGCCCGGGACCACGGTCGCCTGCTCCATGGAGCTCGTCCCGTTCTGTCGTATTACGCACTGTTCGGTGCATCATGGCGTACGGGACGGGCCGCGGGCGGTCGACCCGCGCGGACCCGCTACTGTCGGCATGCGATGGACAAGACCCTGATCGTCACCAACGACTTCCCGCCCCGGCCGGGCGGCATCCAGGCGTTCCTGCACAACATCGCGTTGCGTCTGGACCCGGCGCGGGTCGTCGTCTACGCCTCCACCTGGAAGCGGGACCGCGAGGGCCTGGAGGCCATGGCCCGCTTCGACGCCGAGCAGCCCTTCACGGTCGTCCGCGACCGTACGACCATGCTGCTGCCCACCCCGCGCGTGACCCGGCGGGCGACGGCGCTGCTGCGCGAGCACGACTGCACCTCGGTCTGGTTCGGGGCGGCGGCACCGCTGGGGCTGATGGCCCCGGCGCTGCGGAAGGCGGGCGCGCGGCGGCTGGTCGCGACGACGCACGGGCACGAGGCCGGATGGGCGCAACTGCCCGTGGCGCGCCAACTGCTGGGGCGCATCGGCGAGTCCACCGACACCATCACCTACCTCGGCGAGTACACCCGCTCGCGGATCGCCGCGGCGCTCACGCCGGAGGCCGCCGGGCGCATGGTCCAACTCCCGCCCGGCGTCGACGAGAAGACCTTCCATCCCGCCTCCGGCGGCGACGAGATCCGGGCCCGGCTGGGACTGGCAGGGCGCCCCGTCGTCGTCTGCGTCTCGCGGCTGGTGCCGCGCAAGGGGCAGGACACTCTGATCCGGGCGATGCCGCGGGTGCTCGCGGCGGTGCCGGACGCCGTGCTGCTGATCGTCGGCGGCGGCCCGTACGCCAAGGACCTGGAGCGGCTCGCCGAGGAGACGGGAGTGGCCGGCTCCGTACGCTTCACCGGGCCGGTCCCGTGGGAGGAACTGCCCGCGCACTACGGGGCCGGGGACGTCTTCGCCATGCCGTGCCGTACGCGCCGCGGCGGCCTCGACGTGGAGGGCCTCGGCATCGTCTACCTGGAGGCGTCCGCGACCGGACTGCCGGTGGTGGCCGGGGACTCGGGCGGTGCGCCGGACGCGGTGCTCGACGGCGAGACGGGATGGGTGGTGCGCGGCGGCTCGGCCGAGGAGACGGCCGAGCGGGTCACCGCGCTCCTGCAGGACGCCGGATTGCGCCGCCGCATGGGCGAGCGGGGCCGCGCCTGGGTGGAGGAGCGCTGGCGCTGGGACATCCTCGCGGAGCGGCTGACGGCTCTGCTGTAGGGCTGGGCTGCTGCGGGGTTGCGCTGCTGCGGGGCTGGGCTGCTGCGGGGCGCGGCGGGTGCCGCCGGCCCCCGCCCCGTCGGACCGATGCGGTGGGCGCCCGTGCGGCTGGGCCGGTGCCACGGGACTCCCTGCTGACGTCGGGTATTCGACCGTGCTCGAAAACGGTCATGTGCACGGCTATGGGCGATTCACGGTTTCCCGCTCATCATGCGCGCATGACCCCATACCTGACGCGCCGTCACTTTCTCGGCCTCGCCGCCCTCCAGACGGCCGCCGCCCTCGGGCTCACCCGTATCGCCGCCCCCGCCGCGGCACTTCCCTCCCGGCCCGCCGCACCGACCGACTACGCCCCGGCCGTGGTGGTCGGCTCCGGCTACGGCGCCGCCGTGGCCGCGCTCCGGCTCGGCGAGGCCGGAGTGCGCACCCTGGTCCTGGAGATGGGGCGGCTCTGGCACGAACCCGCCCCCGACGGACGGATCTTCTGTTCCACCCGGTCCCCGGACCGCCGGTCCATGTGGTTCCGCACCCGCACCGAGGCGCCGCTGGCCACCTTCCTCTGGCTGGACGTCGTCAACCGCGACATCGACCCGTACCCCGGCGTCCTGGACCGGGTGCGGTTCGACGCCATGTCCGTGTACGTCGGCCGCGGTGTCGGCGGAGGCTCGCTCGTCAACGGCGGCATGGCGGTGACCCCGTCGCGCGCGTACTTCTCCGAGGTCCTTCCGCATGTGGACGCGGCGGAGATGTACGACACCTACTTCCCGCTCGCGGAGCGCACGCTGGGCGTCAACACCGTGCCGCCCGACTGGTTCGAGTCCACGCCCTGGTACCGCTTCGCCCGGGTCTCGCGCACCCACGCCCACCGCACGGGCCTGCGGACGACGTTCGTGCCCAACGTCTACGACTTCGCGTACATGCGGCGCGAGGACGCCGGCGAGGTCACCCGGTCCGCGCTCGACGGCGAGGTCATCTACGGGAACAACCACGGCAAGCGCACCCTCGACCGGACCTATCTGGCCGACGCCCTCGGCACGGGCCGCGTCACCATCGAGACCCTCTGCCGTGTGAAGGCGATCCGCCGCGAGCCGGACGGCCGCTACGTCCTGACCGCCGAGCGGATCGACGAGACCGGCCAGGTGATCGAGACCCGCGAGATCGGCTGCCGCCATCTGTTCCTCGGCGCCGGGAGCCTCGGCACCACCGAACTGCTCCTGCGCGCCCGCGAGACCGGCACCCTGCCCGGTCTCGACCCGCGCATCGGCACCGGCTGGGGCACCAACGGCAACATCATGACGGCGCGGGCCAACCACATCTGGGACACCACGGGCGCCCAGCAGTCGACGATCCCGACCCTGGCCATCGACGACTGGAGCAACCCGGACAACCCCGTGTTCGCGGAGATCGCACCGCTGCCGATGGGGTTCGAGCACTGGATCAGCCTCTACCTCGCGATCACCCGGAGCCGCGAGCGCGCGACGTTCACCTACGACTCCGCCACCGACCGCGCCCTGCTGAACTGGAGACGGGAGCAGAACGAGCCCTCGGTCGCCGCTGCCAAAAAGCTCTTCGATCGCATCAACTGGCGGAACGCCACCGTCTACCGTCACGATCTCTTCGGCGGGAACCGGGCCTTCGCCGACGACTTCTGCTATCACCCGCTGGGCGGCTGCGTCCTCGGGGAGGCGACCGACGACTACGGGCGGGTGCGCGGCCACCCCGGTCTCTATGTCACGGACGGATCGCTCATCCCCGGATCGATCGGCGTCAATCCGTTCGTGACGATCACCGCTCTCGCCGAACGCAATCTCGCGCGCGTCCTGGCCGAGGACGGTGTCGGTTCCTGAAGGCGGACGGGATCTCGCGTACGGGCCGGTCCCCGGCGCGCACGGCTGGAACGCGCACGGTCCGCCGGAGCGCATACGGGCCGGTGGAATACGTACGGGCCGGTGGAACCCGTACGGGCGGCGGGGATCCACCGGCCCGTACGGTAACCGCGGTCAGCCGGTGTAGAGGGCCTCGATCTCGTGCGCGAAGTCCTTCGCCACCACATTGCGCTTGAGCTTCAGCGACGGCGTGACGTGCCCGGACTCCTCGGTGAACTGCGCGGGCAGGATGCGGAACTTGCGCACCGACTCCGCCTTCGACACCGCGGCGTTGCCGTCCTCGACCGCCTGCTGGACCGCGGCCAGCAGTTCGGGGTCCGCAGCCAGCTCGGCGGGCGTCACACCGGCCGGCTTGCCGTGGTTCTCCGCCCAGCGGGGCAGGAATTCCTCGTCCAGCGTGATCAGCGCGCCCACGAACGGCCGTCCGTCGCCGACGACCATGCACTCGGAGATCAGCGCGTGGGCGCGGATCCGGTCCTCGATCACGGCCGGGGCGACGTTCTTGCCGCCCGCGGTCACGATGATCTCCTTCTTCCGGCCGGTGATCGCGAGGTAGCCGTCCTCGTCGAGCGTGCCGATGTCACCGGTGTGGAACCAGCCGTCCGACATGGCCTCTGCCGTCGCGGCCTCGTTGCCCCAGTAGCCCGCGAACAGGTGCTCGCCGTGCAGCAGCACCTCGCCGTCGTCGGCGATCCGCACCACCGAACCGGGCAGCGGCTGGCCGACCGTGCCGATCTTCTGCCGGTCCCAGGGGTTGAAGGTCGTCGCGGCGCAGGACTCGGTCAGCCCGTAGCCCTCCAGCACCGTGAACCCGATGCCGCGGTAGAAGTGGCCGAGGCGCTCGCCGAGCGGAGCGCCGCCGGAGATCGCGTACTCACCGCGCCCGCCGAGCACCGCCCGCAGCTTGCTGAAGACCAGCCGGTCGAAGACCTTGTGCTTGAACTTCAGGCCCAGCGAGGGGCCGGACGGGGTGTCCAGCGCCCGGCTGTACGCGATAGCGGTGTCCGCCGCCTTGTCGAAGATCTTCCCCTTGCCGTCCGCCTGCGCCTTGGCCCGCGCCGAGTTGTAGACCTTCTCGAAGACGCGGGGCACGCCGAGCACCATCGTCGGCCGGAACGAGGCGAGTTCGTCGGTGAGGTTCGTGATGTCCGCCACGTGGCCGAGCTTGATCGGCGCGAGCACGGACGCGATCTCGACCAGCCGCCCGAAGACGTGCGCGACCGGCAGGAAGAGCAGGACGGACGCGTCGCCGGTGCGGAAGAGCGGACGGAGCCGCTCGACGATGTTGCCGCACTCGGCGAAGAAGTTGTGGTGGGTGAGGACGCAGCCCTTGGGGCGGCCCGTGGTGCCGGAGGTGTAGACGATCGTGGCGGGCGAGTCGGCGTTCGCCATCGCGCTGCGCTCGTCGACCTCGGCGTCCGTGACGTGCGCACCCTCGCTGCGCAGGCGATCGACGGCGCCGCCCTCGATCTGCCAGATGTTCTTCAGCTCCGGCAGCCGGTCGCGCACCGACTCGACGGCCGCCTCGTGGACCGGGGTCTCGCCGAAGCAGCCCACCGCGCCCGAGTCGCCCAGGATCCAGGCGATCTGCTCCGGCGAACTCGTCTCGTACACCGGCACGGTGACCGCGCCCGCGCTCCAGACCGCGAAGTCCAGCAGCGTCCACTCGTACCGCGTGCGCGACATCAGGCCGATGCGGTCCCCCGGCTGCACACCGGCCGCGATCAGGCCTTTGGCGGCGGCGCGCACCTCGCCGAGGAAGGCGGTCGCGGTCACGTCCTCCCAGCGGTCCCCGCGCTTGCGGGCAATCACCGGAACGTCCGGATGCTGCGCGGCATTACGGTGGATCAGATCCGTCAGATTGCCGTCCGCGGGGACCTCGTACAGGGCCGGAAGGCTGAACTCGCGCAAGACTGCTCCTCGTAGGGCGCCGGCGCCACGTCGTCGTGTGGAGGTGCGCCGACTGCGGTCCATGTCAGGCAGGGGGTGTGGACTGCCCGGACGTTACCCATCAGTACTGGGTTCCCGGTAGGGGGGCCGGTCAGATGTTCCATGCGTCACATACCGCTGCGTGTGGCTCAGCGCAGGTTAGTCCAGCTTTCGACGACGCGGAAGTAACCGCAGGTGGGGGCAGTCTCCCGGGATCCGGACCCACGGCGTAGGGTCTGGCCATGCGAGTCCATGTGGTCAGTGACGTGCACGGCAACAGCCGGGACCTCGCGCGGGCGGGGGACGGTGCTGACGCTCTGATCTGCCTCGGTGACCTGGTCCTCTTCCTCGACTACGCCGACCACACCCGCGGCATCTTCGCCGACCTCTTCGGCGCGGAGAACGCCGACCGCATCGTCGAGCTGCGCACTGCGCGGCGCTTCGAGGAGGCCCGCGAGTTCGGGGCGGAGCTCTGGGCCGGAGCCGCCCGGGCCGCCGGCGAGGAGCAGTTCGACCGCAGGTCCGCGATCGAGGAAGCGGTCCGCAAGCAGTACGCCGAGTTGTTCGCCGCCTTCCCACAGCCGACGTACGCCACCTACGGCAACGTCGACATACCGCATCTGTGGGCCGAGTACGCGCAGCAGGGCACCACGGTGCTCGACGGCGAGCGCGTGGAGATCGGCGGCCGCGTCTTCGGCTTCGTGGGCGGCGGTCTGCGCTCCCCGATGCGTACCCCGTACGAGATCGACGACGAGACGTACGCCGCGAAGATCGCCGCGTTGGGAGAGGTGGACGTGGTCTGCACCCACATCCCGCCCGCCGTGCCGGAGCTCTGCTACGACACCGTGGCGCGCCGCTTCGAGCGGGGCAGCTCCGCGCTGCTGGACGCGATCCACACAACACGGCCGCGATACGCCCTTTTCGGTCATGTTCACCAGCCGCTGGCCCAGCGGATGCGGATCGGCATGACCGAGTGCGTGAACGTCGGGCACTTCGCCGCCACCGGCAGGCCGTGGGCCCTCCAGTGGTGAACGCGGCGGGCGCCCCCTCGGCGGCCGCGCGCGACGCGGGCGACCACCGTACGGCGGTGATGGCCCGTGAAAAGGTGACGCAGGGCGTGCTCCTGCCTCCCACCTGTGCGCGGTAGCCTTCAGCCGCAGGCACACAGGCCGCGGACCGAACCGTAGTGGAGGAGCCACGGCGATGGCGGAACACACCAGCTCGAGCATCACGATCGACGCGGCGCCCTCCGAGGTGATGGGGGTGATCGCCGACTTCGACCGCTATCCGGAGTGGACCGGTGAGGTCAAGGAGGCCGAGGTCCTGGCCAAGGACGAGCAGGGAAGGGCCGAGCAGGTCCGGCTGCTGCTGGACGCCGGAGCGATCAAGGACGACCACACGCTGTCGTACACCTGGACCGGCGAGAACGACGTGAGCTGGACGCTGGTCAAGTCCCAGATGCTGCGCGCCCTCGACGGCTCCTACAGCCTGGCGCCGGCGCAGGGCGGCACCCATACCGAGGTGACCTACCAGCTCACCGTGGACGTCAAGATCCCGATGCTCGGGATGATCAAGCGCAAGGCGGAGAAGGTCATCATCGACCGGGCGCTCGCGGGCCTGAAGAAGCGGGTCGAGAGCGAGATCCAGTCCTGAGCGTGCGCACCGTCCTGGTCACGGGCGCCGGTGGTGCCGGGCGCACGACGGTCGCCGCCGCGACCGCCCTGGCCGAGGCACGGAGCGGCCGGCGCGCCCTGCTGCTGACCACCGACCGCTTCGGCTCCGCGGAGGCCGCACTCGGTGCGGCCGTGCTGCGCGGCGGGTCCGACATCGCCACCGTCCCCGCGCCCCGTCGCGACCCCGACGACCGGCCCCCGGTGCCGGGCTCCTCCCGCGCGTGGACCCCGCCCGCCGAGGTGGAACCCGGGCTGTGGGCCGCTCGGCTCGACTCCGGCGAGCACTTCCGTACCGAACTGCTCGCCCTGCAGGAGCGCTGCTCGGCCGTCCTCGGACTGCTCGGGGCCCGCCCGCTGGACCGGGACGAGCTCACCGAACTCCCCGGCGCCCCCCAACTCGCCCTGCTGCACGCCCTGAAGTGCCTCCACGAGGGCGCCGCCGTGAGGGACGGCTCCGGCCGTACGGACAGCCGCGCGGGCTGGGACGTCGTGGTCGTCGACCTGCCGCCGGTGCCGGATGCCGTGTCCCTGATCGCCCTCCCCGAGCAGCTCCGCCGCTATCTGCGCCGGCTGCTGCCGAGCGAACGGCAGGCGGCCCGCGCCCTGCGTCCGGTGCTCGCCCAGCTCGCCGGGGTGCCGATGCCGGCGGAGGTGCTGTACGAGGTCGCGGGCCGTTGCGCCGATGAACTCGCCGCCGCGCAGGCCGTGTTCGACGACTCCGCGACGAGCGTACGTCTGGTGGTCGAGCCCGGCCCGGCCGCGGCCGACACGCTGCGCACCGCCCGCGCCGGGCTCGCGCTGCACGGCATGGCCCTCGACGCCGTGATCGCCAACCGCGTGCTGCCCACCGGGTCCACCGACCCCTGGCTGGCCGGTGCCTCCGGCCGCCAGCAGGCCGCACTCAAGGCGCTGTACGAGGAGCCGTCGGGCGCGGCGGCCGTGTGCGAGCTGCCCCACCTGGGCCGCGAACCGCGCGGTCGCGACGATCTCGGCCCGCTGGCCGAGCGGCTCGCGGCGCGGTCCGCGGGGCCGCTCGCCGGACGGTCCGCCGGACCGGGCGGTGCGAGCGGTTCGCCGGACAGCGCCGTCCGGGAGGCCGCGGGCGAGGGGGCCGAGGGGCCCGAGGGTGCGTTCGGCGCCGCGCCCGCCCTCGGCGCCGTGGAGGACCACCTCGCCGACCAGGGCGTCCTCGTGTGGAGCGTGCCGCTGCCCGGGGCCCGCCGGGACGAGCTGGACCTCGTACGGCGCGGTGACGAACTCGTCCTGGCCGTGGGCCCGTTCCGCCGCATCCTGCCGCTCCCGTCCGCGCTGCGCCGCTGCTCGGTCTCCGGGGCGGGTCTCGCCGACGGGGCGCTGAGGATCCGGTTCACGCCCGATCCGGCCCTCTGGCCGCAGATGCCCGACGGCCGGTGAACGTCGCCCCTTCGTTCGGGTAACGTCGAGATACCTCCCCAGCCGCATGCAGGAGCCCGCGATGAGCGATGCCACCGAGCGCCCCGGCGCCGACACAGCCGACGCACCCGACGCCGACGCCTGGGCGACGGCCTGCGCCGAGGACCTCGCCGCCGAGCGCGCGCGGCGGCGCGCGCAGTACGGGGCGCCGACCGGCAGCGCCGCGGAGGAACTGCGCAAGCTGGCCGACGCGGTCGCCGAGAAGCTCTCCTCGATCCAGGTCCCGATCGCCGGTGCCGCCGCGGCCGGTGCCGTACAGCAGCTCCTCGCGCAGGCGAAGGCCGCCGTCGAGCCGGTCGTCGAGCGGAACCCCCAGGTCTTCGACCACCTCGCCGCGGCCGGATCGGAACTGCTGGCCGCCTACCGTGCCGTCGTCGAGGGGCAGGAGCGCCGCTGGACCCGGGGCACGGACACCCCGCAGGGCCCCCAGGGCACCACCGGCCCCGACGACCCCGAGGGCCCCTCCGGCACCGAGCGCATCGACCTCGACTGAACGGTCGGAGCACCGATCGACGCAGCGGACGGCCCTCCCACGAGGGCCGTCTCGCCGATCGGCGCGAGAATCCTCCACCCAGTGCCCTCCGGTACGGTTGGTCGCGGCGGGGATCGACCGAATAACTGAGGGACACATGGGACTCACCATCGGCGTCGACATCGGCGGCACGAAGATCGCGGCCGGCGTGGTCGACGAAGAGGGCTCGATTCTCGAGACGTGCACGGTACCGACCCCGCCCACGCCCGAAGGAGTCGTCGACGCCATCGCGGACGCGGTGCGCCGGGTCAGCACCGGCCACCAGGTCGAGGCCGTGGGCATCGGCGCCGCGGGCTACGTGGACGACAAGCGCGCCACCGTTCTCTTCGCGCCCAACATCAACTGGCGTCATGAGGCGCTGAAGGACAAGGTCGAGCAGCGCGTCAGCCTCCCGGTCGTCGTCGAGAACGACGCCAACGCCGCGGCCTGGGGCGAGTACAGGTTCGGCGCGGGCCAGGGCCACGACGACGTCATCTGCATCACCCTCGGCACGGGTCTCGGCGGCGGCATCATCATCGGCAACAAACTGCGCCGCGGACGCTTCGGCGTCGCGGGCGAGTTCGGCCACATCCGCGTCGTACCGGACGGCCTGCTGTGCGGTTGCGGCAGCCAGGGCTGCTGGGAGCAGTACGCGTCGGGGCGCGCCCTCGTCCGGTACGCCAAGCAGCGCGCCCTTGCGACCCCGGAGAACGCCGAGCTCCTGCTCGGCCTGGGCGACGGCACGCCCGCCGGAGTCGAGGGCAAGCACGTCAGCGAGGCCGCGCGTCTCGGCTGCCCGGTGGCGGTCGACTCCTTCCGGGAGCTGGCCCGCTGGGCGGGTGCCGGCCTGGCCGATCTGGCCTCGCTCTTCGACCCGTCGGCGTTCATCGTCGGCGGCGGCGTCTCCGACGAGGGCGACCTCGTGCTCGACCCGATCCGCAAGTCCTTCCGCCGCTGGCTGGTCGGCGGGCAGTACCGGCCGCACGCCCAGGTGCTCGCCGCCCAGCTCGGCGGCAGGGCCGGACTGGTGGGCGCGGCCGACCTGGCCCGCCAGGGCTGATCATCCGCGCAGCGGCCGCCCGGATCACGGTCGTACGCACCGCCGGTGCGGCCGTGACCCCGGCACCGCCGCGGGCACCGCTCCTCCCCGCACCGGCGCGGAACTTTCCGCGCCGGTGCGCTTTCCGGGCGGAACGGGGTAGGGAGGGCGCATGAGTTCCTCCGTGCTGCCGGATCTCCCTGCCTCCCGCACCGAGCCGGACGGCTCCGCCCTGATCCGCGTACTCAGCTACAACATCCGCTCGATGCGCGACGACCGGACTGCGCTCGCCCGTGTCATCCGCGCCTGCGCCCCCGACATCGTGTGCGTCCAGGAGGCCCCGCGGTTCTTCCGCTGGCGCAAGCGGGCCGCCTGGCTCGCCCGGGAGTCGGGGCTGGTCCACGTCACTGGCGGGGCGACCGCCGCCGGGCCGATGATCCTGAGCTCACTGCGCGCCCATGTGCAGGGCGCGGAGGACATCCTGCTGCCGCGTACGCCCGGCCTGCACCAACGCGGCTTCGCCACCGCCGTCCTGCGGTTCGGCACCGCCCGCCTCGGCGTCCTCTCGTGCCATCTGAGCATGCGGGCGGACGAGCGCTTCGCACAGGGCGGGCTGCTGCTGGAACGCCTGGCGGATCTCGGTGTGCCCCATGCGATCGCGGCGGGTGACCTCAACGACCGGCCCGGCGGGCGTACGTTCCGCAGGCTCGCCGCCGAACTTCAGGACGGCTGGTCGGTCGAGCCGTGGGGCGGGGAGCACACCACCCGCCCGGGTGACCCGCCACAGCGCATCGACGCGATCTTCGCCACGCGCGGTACGGAGGTGCTGGGGTGCGGCGTGCCGCTCGGGCTGCCCGGCGTCACCGAGGCGGACCTGCGGGCCGCGACCGATCACCTGCCGGTGCTGGCCGCGGTCCGCGTCCCCGCCACTTCTGCCGGACGGACCGCTCTCGGGCGGACCACCTCCTGAAGGGACCGGCCTTCCGAGGGGCCGGGCGCTGACGGACTACGCACCGACGGACCGCACACGGACGGACCGCACACCGACAGCCGGGGGCGGTGTGCGGATCAGACGACCGCGCCGCGCCCCGGATCGTCATCGTCGTCCTCATCGCTGTCACCCATACGAATGACGAGCGTGGCGAAGCCGCCGATGAAACCGCCCACCCCGAGAGTGGTGATCCACCACGTCATGTTCCACTGCAGCAGCACGGCGAGCAGCAGCAGCAACGGGCCGCCGGTGACCGCGAGCCAGGCGAACTTGGCCGTGGTGTCCGCCTCGGGGAGCGGCGGCGGCTCCGGCGGGACGAAGTGCCCCTCGTCGCTGCCGTCGGGGTCGTCGTCGGACGGTTCGACCGCCGACCAGTCGCGCGGTCCGATGGCCGGGTGGATCGTGACGCTGGAACCCAGCGGCCGGTCCGTGCCCGGTCCGGCGGCATCCCCGGTCTCCCCGGTCTCCTTCCCGGCCCCGGTCCCGGCCGGGGTCCCGGCGTCCTCGCTGTCCCCGTCCGCGTCGCCGTCCCGGTCCGTTCCGGCGTCCGTACTCGCCCCGGAGGCACGACCCGTACGGTCCGGGCCGGAGTCACCCGTGTCCGCGTCGGACCGGCCGGAGGCGGAGGAGCCCGCACCCGCGCCCTCCTTGACGGAGGAGCGCGCACCCGTTCTGCCCGCGTCGCCCCCGGAATCCGGGGACGAATCGAGGTCGGGCGGTTCCTCGCCGTAGGCCGCCACAATCGCCGCCCAGGCGGCGTCCTCGTCGAGCGGTTCGCGACCGTCCTCGTCGCGCCCCGGTCCGGCGTCCCGCTCAGCCACCGCTCGCCGTCTCCTTGCTCTTCGCACCCGCGCCGGGCGCGAGCCGCCCGATGAACTCGTAGGAGTCCTGGAAGATCCGCTCGGCGTCGTGGTCCAGCGTCGCCACGTGGTAGCTCTCCTCCAGCACCGTCTCGGTGACGTCCGTCGACGAGACCCGGCTGAGGATACGGGCGGAGTCGGCGGGCGGCACGACGTGGTCCTGCGGGCTGCGCAGCAGCAGCAACGGCTGGGTGACCTGCGGCAGCTCGGAGTCCACGAGACGGAAGAACCGGCGCAGAGAATGCGCCGCGTGGAGTGGCACGCGGTCGTAACCGATCTCGTCCACACCCTCCTTCGCCACATCGTTCGCCAGGCCCTTGGTGGACCGCACCAGATAACGCACGACGGGCAGCGCATGCGCGGCAAGACCGTGCACCTTGTTCGCCGGGTTCACGACCACGACGCCGCTGATCGCGTCGCCGTGCTTCGCGGCCAGGCGCAGCGCGAGCGCCCCGCCCATCGAGAGACCGAGGACGAAGACCTGCCGGCACTGCTCGGTCAGCAGACGCAGCTCGCGGTCCACCTCGGCATACCAGTCCGGCCAGCCGGTGAGCTGCATGT
This sequence comes from Streptomyces sp. NPDC048639, assembly GCF_043199075.1. NCBI lineage: Bacteria > Bacillati > Actinomycetota > Actinomycetes > Kitasatosporales > Streptomycetaceae > Streptomyces > Streptomyces sp. NPDC048639. The sequence continues at coordinate 357,818 of NZ_JBICVP010000001.1, read as the reverse complement.
CCTGCCAGCGTGTGCCGTGCCCGGGCAGCAGGGGCAGTGAGACGGTCAGGCCGCGCTCGGCCAGGAACTCGGCCCAGGGACGCAGCGACTGCGGTGAGCCGGTGAAACCGTGGCACAGGAGGACGCCGACCTCTCCGCCTTCATGGCGGAACGGCTGGGCTCCGGGGAGGACCGGCACCTTCGGTCTCCGTTCGTCGTGGTGGGATCGTGGATGTCCGGTGTGAGTCTCGGTGTGGTCTTCACCGTACGCGACGGGGCCGACACCGGGTAGGTCCGGCGGGCGCCCCGAGGGCCGGGACCTGCGCCGCGGCAGGTCGCAGCAGGTTAAGGTCTGTTCGTCGGAACACAGGAGGTTCTCGGTTGCTGTACGGCGCAATGAAGCTGTCCGTGGGGGGCACGCTGAAGCTTGCCTTCCGACCCTGGGTGGAGGGGCTGGAGAACGTCCCCGCCGAGGGTGCGGCGATCCTTGCCAGCAACCATCTCTCGTTCTCCGACTCCTTCTTCCTCCCCGCGGTGCTCGACCGCAAGGTCACTTTCATCGCCAAGTCCGAGTACTTCACCTCGCCCGGTGTGAAGGGCAAGCTCACCGCGGCCTTCTTCAAGGGCGTGGGCCAGCTCCCGGTGGACCGCTCGGGCGGGCGCGGTGCGGGGGAGGCGGCGATCAAGAGCGGCATCGCGGTGCTGGAGCGCGGCGAGTTGTTCGGCATCTACCCGGAGGGCACCCGGTCGCCCGACGGCCGCCTCTACCGCGGCAAGCCCGGCGGCCTGGCACGCGTCGCGCTCGCGACCGGCGCCCCGGTGATCCCCGTCGCGATGATCGACACCGAGAAGGTCCAGCCGCCCGGTCAGGTCGTGCCGAAGATGATCAGGCCCGGCATCCGTATCGGGAAGCCCCTGGACTTCACGCGGTACATGGGGATGGAGCACGACCGATTCATCCTCCGCTCGGTGACCGACGAGGTCATGTACGAGATCATGAAGCTTTCCGGCCAGGAGTACGTCGACATCTACGCGACCGCGGCCAAGCGCCGGATCGCCGAGGCCGCCAAGCGGCAGGCTGAGGATGCGAAGCGGCAGGCCGAGGAGGAGAAGGCGGCCGAGGCCGGCGAGGACGCGGCCAAGGGCGACGACGGGGCCGAGGGCGGCAGGAGCGCCGGGGCCTAGCCGCCACGGGGAGGGAGTCGGGGGCATGGCGCAGCAGAAGCGCGAGCCGCGCACGGGACGCAAAGTCCTGCGCATGTCGGTCGAGTTGCCGCTCTGGCGCGCCCTGACCGGGTACCGCATCCTCACCTCCGCCTACGCGGTCACCCTCTTCGTCATCGCCCGCGAGCAGTACGCCCACCCGCTCGGCGCCGCGGCCTACATGGCCCTGCTGGTGGTGTGGATGCTGCTGACCTGGAACCGGGTCACCTCGCCGGAGCGGTGCACCAAGCGCTTCCTCATCGCCGATCTCACCATCGCCCTGACCGGCATACTCCTCACGCCCCTGATCGACACCCACGCCCGTATCGCCGACGGTGCCGCGACCCTGCCGTCGATCTGGACGGCCGGGGCCGTGCTGGGCTTCGCGATCAAGGGGGGCTGGCGCTGGGCGGCCGTGGCCTCGGCGCTCGTGGCGGTCGCCAATGTCGTCGAGCGCGGCGGCTTCGCCCGCGACACCGTCCACAACGTCCTGCTGGTGTGGGTCGCGAGCGTCGCGATCGGCTACGTCGTCGAGGTGGCGCGGGCCAGTGAGCGCACCCTCGCCCGCGCTCTTCAGGTCGACGCCGCCACCCGCGAACGCGAGCGGCTCGCCCGCGACATCCACGACAGCGTCCTCCAGGTGCTGGCGATGGTGCAGCGGCGCGGTGCGGAGATCGGCGGCGAGGCGTCCGAACTCGGCAGGCTGGCGGGGGAACAGGAGGTCGCGCTTCGCACCCTGGTCGCCGGCGGACTGGTCCCGGGAGCGCGCAGCGCCGTGGAAGCCACCGGTGCCGAGGAGCAGGACGGCCCGCTCTCTCCGGGCACGGACAGGGTTCCGGGGGAGGGCGACCCGCGGGACGAGAGCGGTGTGTGCGATGTCCGCGCGCTGCTCGCCCCCTATGCCGGAGCCCGGACGTCCCTGGCCCAGCCCGGGGCGCCGGTCCTCCTCCCGGCCGCGGTGGCCGGGGAGTTGGCGGCCGCTGTCGGTGCCGCCCTGGACAATGTGCGCAAGCACGCGGGCGATGACGCACAGGCGTGGATTCTGCTGGAGGACGAGGCGGACGCGGTGCTGGTGACCGTACGGGACGACGGCCCGGGCATAGCGGAGGGCCGGCTCGCGGCGGCCGAGCGCGAAGGCCGCCTCGGTGTCGCGTTGTCCATCCGCGGCAGGCTGCGGGAGCTGGGCGGGACCGCCGAGTTGGTGTCGGTCCACGGCCAGGGCACGGAGGTCGAGTTGAGGGTTCCGAGGGAGCCGGCGGCTTCCCGGGGGAGCGAGGCGAAGCGATGAGTGACGAGGAGGAGACGACGGCCGGGGCCGCAGGCGGCACGGCGGTCAGGGTGATGGTGGTCGACGACCACCCGATGTGGCGCGACGCGGTGGCGCGTGACCTGGCCGCCGCCGGGTTCGAGGTGGTGGCGACCGCGGGCGACGGCCCGCAGGCGGTGCGCAGGGCCCTGGCCGCCGCACCCGACGTGCTGGTCCTCGACCTCAACCTGCCCGGGAAGCCGGGAGTTCAGGTCTGCAAGGAGCTCGTCGGCGCCAACCCGGCCCTGAGCGTGCTCGTCCTGTCCGCAAGCGGTGAGCACGCCGATGTGCTGGAGGCGGTCAAGTCCGGTGCCACCGGCTATCTCCTGAAGTCCGCCAGCACCGAGGAACTCCTGGACGCGGTGGGCAGAACGGCCGTCGGCGACCCCGTCTTCACCCCCGGCCTCGCGGGCCTCGTGCTCGGTGAGTACCGGCGGCTGGCCTCCGACTCGGCCCCCTCCGCACCGGACGAGCCGGGTGCGCCCCGGCTCACCGACCGGGAGACCGAGGTGTTGCGCCTGGTCGCCAAGGGGCTCTCGTACAAGCAGATCGCCGAGCGCCTGGTCATCTCGCACCGCACCGTGCAGAACCACGTCCAGAACACCCTGGGGAAGCTGCAGCTCCACAATCGCGTCGAGCTGGTGCGGTACGCCATCGAGCGCGGTCTGGACGACGACTGAGGCGACTGACTGAGGCGACCGGACTCCGCTCCCTGGGGACCTGGCGACTCCCTGGGACCTGGCGACACTCCTGTCACATGCGTCTCCCGCGTCTCACCTCTCGTACGAGTGATACCCCGTCCACATGGTCACGCTGAATTCACCGGATTCGTCGGTTCGCCCCATCCCGTCATGAGCCGGATCACCGTTAGCGTGTGCCGCGACCGGGTCTTCGAGGGAGAAAGGGAGGATCCATGAAGGTCGGAGTTCTGACCGGTGGCGGCGACTGCCCCGGACTCAACGCGGTCATCCGCGGCATCGTCCGCAAGGGTGTCCAGGAATACGGCTACGACTTCATCGGGTTCCGCGACGGCTGGCGCGGCCCTCTCGAAGCCGACACCGTCCAGCTCGACATCCCGGCCGTGCGCGGCATCCTGCCCCGCGGCGGCACCATCATCGGATCGTCGCGCACCAATCCGCTCAAGGTCGAGGACGGCATCCGCCGCATCAAGGAGAACCTCAAGAAGTACGAGGTCGACGCCTTGATCGCGATCGGCGGCGAGGACACCCTCGGCGTCGCGGCGCGCCTCTCCGACGAGTACGGCATCAACTGCGTCGGCGTGCCCAAGACGATCGACAACGATCTCTCGGCCACCGACTACACCTTCGGCTTCGACACGGCCGTCAACATCGCGACCGAGGCCATCGACCGCCTGCACACCACGGCCGAATCCCATATGCGGGTGCTCGTGGTGGAGGTCATGGGACGGCACGCGGGCTGGATCGCCGTGCACTCGGGCCTGGCCGGCGGCGCCAACGCCATCCTCATCCCCGAGCAGCGCTTCGACCTCGACGAGGTCTGCGCATGGGTCGAGTCCCGCTTCAAGATCCGCTACGCACCGATCGTCGTGATCGCCGAGGGCGCCATGCCCAAGGACGGCGACATGGTGCTCAAGGACGGAACCCTGGACTCGTTCGGGCACGTCAGGCTCTCCGGCATCGGCGAGTGGCTGGCCAAGGAGATCGAGCGCCGGACCGGCAAGGAGGCCCGGACGACCGTACTGGGGCATGTGCAGCGCGGCGGCACCCCGAGCGCCTTCGACCGCTGGCTGGCCACGCGGTTCGGACTGCACGCGATCGACGCCGTGCGCGACCGGGACTTCGGGAAGATGGTCGCGCTGCGCGGCACGGACATCGTCCGGGTCCCGATCGCCGATGCCACGGCGAAGCTCAAGACCGTCGATCCAGCGCTCTACGAGGAGATCGGCGTCTTCTTCGGCTGACGGCGCCCGGCCCTCTCCGCGGCCCTTTCGCCCCGCTCCGGTCACCCCGGAGGACCGGACGCCTCCGGTCCTCCGGTGCGGTGTGTCCCACCCGTCGTGCAGCCTCAGACCAGGACGGCCGCCAGCAGCGCCGCGGTGATCGACGCGCCCTCCAGCGTCAGCACCGACTCCGGGTGGAACTGCACCCCCGCGAAGCCGGGACCGCGCAGCGCGTGCACATCGCCTGAGACCGGATCCCGGCTCAACTCGATGCGGTGCATGGCCAGTTCGGCTTCCGCGGACCCGTCGCAGCGCGCGGTGAAGGTGTTGTAGAAGCCCACGACCTCCTCGCGCCCGAAGAAGTCGATCCGCTCCTGCGCTCCCTGGTACGGGACGTCCTTGCGGACGATGTCCATCCCCAGCTCGGCCGCGATCAGTTCGTGCCCCAGGCACACCCCCAGCAAGAAGCTGCGGCCCGAAGGGCCCGGATGAGGGGCGGCGGCCGGGTGACGCGCGGGACCGTGCCCGTGCTTGCGCACCAGCTCGGCCGTCAGCCCGCGCAGAAAGCGCATCTTCGGATCCGCCGTGTCCCCCGGGTCGCCGGGACCGGGCCCGAGCACCACCGGCCCCGGGTGGGAGAGCGCCGCCTCCCGCAACCCCGGCTCGTCGTAGCGCCGCACCGTCACCTCCAGCCCGGTGGTGCGCAGCAGGTGCGCGAGCATCGCCGTGAAGGTGTCCTCGGCGTCGATCACCAGCGCGTGCCCCGCCGGGCCCACGGCGTCGAGGGCGGGGGAGGCGTCCTCCTCGACCGGCTGCTGCATCCGCAGCCAGAACGGCGCGAGATCGGCCCGCCGGGCGTCCAGCGCGGCGCGCACGCGGGGGTCGTCCGCCAGCCGCGGGCGCGGCCCGTCCGCCGCGCGCGGGGGCGCCTTCCGCACCCCGAGCGCGGTCAGCACCCCGGCGGCCTTGGCGTGCGTCTCGGCCACTTCGCCGTACGGGTCGGAGTGGCGTACGAGCGTGGCGCCGACCGGCACACGCAGCTTTCCGCCCGCGTCGATGTCGGCGGTCCTGATGAGGATCGGGGAGTCCAGGGTCTGCGTCCCGCTCGCATCGCGCCCGAGGAGCGCCAGGGCACCCGCGTAGTAGCCGCGCCCGTGCGGCTCGTGGCGCTCGATGACCCGGCAGGCGTTCTGGACCGGCGAGCCGGTGACGGTCGCCGCGAACATCGTCTCGCGCAGCACGTCCCGTACGTCCATGGCGCTGCGGCCGCGCAGCTCGTACTCGGTGTGGGCGAGGTGGGCCATCTCCTTCAGCCGGGGGCCGACGACGACGCCGCCCAGATGGGCCACGGTGCACATCATCTTCAGCTCCTCGTCCACCACCATGGACAGTTCCTCCACCTCCTTCCGGTCGTGCAGGAACGCCAGCAGTCCGTCGACGGCGGGCCCTTCGGCGGGGTACCGGTACGTCCCGCTGATGGGGTTCATCACCACCGTCCCGCCCGACATCCGGACGTGGACCTCCGGGCTGGCCCCGACGAGCGTCCGCCCGCCGGCTCCGTCTCCACCGCTGCCGCCGGTGTGCACGATGTACGTCCAGTACGCGCCGCGCTCGCCCTCCAGCAGACGCCGGAAGAGGGCCAGGGCGTCGGCGGGGCCGTAGCCGGGGATCTCGCCCTGGAAGCTGCGGCGGATCACGAAGTTCGCGCCCTCGCCGCGGCCGATCTCCTCCTCGACGACCCGGCCGACGATCGCCGCGTACTCCTCGTCGTCCACGTCGAATGCTCCGCCCTGGACGCTCACTTCATGGGCGGGCAGCGCCTCCCGTACGGCGTCCAGCGGCAGCTCGTAGGACTCCTCGGGCCGCAGCACGGTCAGCGGCGTCCCGTCGTCGCGTACGTCGAAGCCGCGCTCGCGGATCTGCCGGAACGGGACGAGGGCCAGCGCGTCGGTCACGGGGCGGCCCGGCGCGCCCTCGCCGAGCGGGATGGCGGCCAGCCGGTCCACGTCCGAGACCGGGCCGATCAGCACCTCGACGACATCGTCGGGACGGCCGGGCGTACGTCGGTGGATCAGGGCGAAGGGCGGGTGGCCGTCGCGGGTGAGGCGGCGCAGGAGCCCGGGGATGTCGGCATGCATCGTGAGCTGTTCCTTATGGATTCGGATCGGTTCATGACCGGATTCGGAGGAACGGCTCGCGGAAACGCCGAAGGCCGCCCCTCGGGGCGGCCTTCGCGGTGGTCTCGTGGGGAACGCGCGATCAGTGGGCCGCCTCGAAAGCGGTCCACCACCAGTACAGGTTCGAGTGCGCGAACATGCTGTGCACCCTAGCCGACGTCTCGGTCCTCGTGCCCGTTGTCTCATTTTGTGGGCGCCGGACCGGGCACTCCTGCGGACCCCGTAATGTTGACAAGGTGACCGTGAACGCTGAATCCCGTGCCGGTGGCAACACCTGGCGAGACCTTCCCGCGGCGCAGCAGCCCGAGTGGCCCGATGCCGAGGCTCTGCGCGATGTGATCGCGGACCTCGAGTCGTATCCGCCCCTCGTCTTCGCCGGCGAGTGCGACGAGCTGCGCGCCCGCCTGGGAGCCGTCGCCCGGGGCGAGGCGTTCCTCTTGCAGGGCGGCGACTGCGCCGAGGCCTTCGACGCCGTGGGCGCCGACCAGATCCGCAACAAGCTGAAGACCCTGCTGCAGATGGGCGCCGTGCTGACCTACGCCGGCTCCGTGCCGGTCGTGAAGGTCGGCCGGATCGCCGGTCAGTACAGCAAGCCGCGCTCGAAGCCGACCGAGACGCGCGACGGGGTGACCCTGCCCACGTACCGCGGCGACTCGGTCAACGGCTTCGAATTCACCCCCGAGGCCCGCACCCCGGACCCCGAGCGGCTGAAGCGGATGTACCACGCCTCCTCCGCCACGCTGAATCTCGTACGGGCCTTCACCACCGGTGGCTACGCCGATCTGCGCCAGGTGCACGCCTGGAACCAGGACTTCGTGAAGTCGTCCCCGTCCGGCCAGCGCTACGAGGCCCTGGCCCGCGAGATCGACCGGGCGATGAACTTCATGAACGCCTGCGGGGTGGACCCGGAGGAGTTCAAGACGGTCGAGTTCTACTCGTCCCACGAGGCGCTGGTCCTCGACTACGAGTCGGCCATGACCCGTACCGACTCGCGCACCGGTAACCTCTACGACGTCTCAGGCCACATGGTCTGGATCGGCGAGCGGACCCGGCAGCTGGACGGGGCGCACATCGAGTTCGCCTCGCGCATCCGCAACCCCATCGGCGTGAAGCTCGGCCCGACGACGACGCCCGAGGACGCGCTCACGCTGATCGAGCGGCTCGACCCGGACCGCGAGCCGGGCCGGCTGACCTTCATCACCCGCATGGGCGCGGACCGGATCCGCGACCGGCTTCCCGAGCTGGTCGAGAAGGTCACCGCCTCCGGCGCGCAGGTGGTCTGGGTCTGCGACCCGATGCACGGCAACACCTTCGAGGCGGCGTCCGGCCACAAGACGCGGCGCTTCGACGATGTGCTGGACGAGGTCAAGGGCTTCTTCGAGGTCCACAAGAGCCTGGGCACCCACCCGGGCGGCATCCACGTCGAGCTGACCGGTGACGACGTCACCGAGTGCGTGGGCGGCGGCGACGAGATCTTCGTCGACGATCTGCACCAGCGTTACGAGACGGCGTGCGACCCGCGGCTCAACCGCAGCCAGTCGCTCGACCTGGCCTTCCTGGTCGCGGAGATGTACCGGGACCAGTGACCGGTCGCTGATCGCAGCAGCAACGCCGTGGGGCGCGGATCACAGAGATCCGCGCCCCACGGCGTTGTAAGGCTTCCCTAAGCCGGGTAAGGTAAGGGTTACCTTATTGATCACTGGGAGACCGTGTGTACGTCTGCTCATGCTTCGGTATCACCGAGAAGCAGGTGCGCGAGCATGTGGGATCCGGCGCCTGCACCCCCCGTCAGATTGCCGGAGCCTGCAAGGCCGGCACCGACTGCGGCTCGTGCGTCCGCCGCATTCAGGCACTGCTGGGCCGCGATGGCTGCCCGCGGCGTGAACTGGTCGACCAGGGTGAGCCCGCCGCGCTGTCCGTCGACCCGGCGGTGGCCGCCGAAGCGGCGCGTCCCGTCGCCGGTGTGCTGGCGGCCGACGCCGCCTGATCGGTACGCCCGATCAGCTGCTCTCGGGCTGCTCGACGAGCTGGGCGATGTAGAGCGCCTCACCGAGCTTCTCCACCAGTTCCAGTTGGGTGTCGAGGTAGTCGATGTGGTGCTCCTCGTCGGCGAGGATCGACTCGAAGATGTTGGCCGATGTGATGTCGCCCTTGGACCGCATGACTTCGATCCCGCGCTTGAGGCGGTCGATCGCCTCGACCTCGACCTGCCGGTCGGCCTGGAACATCTCGGTGATCGTCTGCCCCACCCGTACATGGAACAGCCGCTGGTAGTTCGGCAGCCCCTCGAGGAAGATGATCCGGTCCGTCAGGACCTCGGCGTGCCGCATCTCGTCGAACGATTCGGCACGGGTGTACTTCGCGAGCTTCGTCCAGCCGTAGTTCTCCTGCAGCTTGGCGTGCAGGAAGTACTGATTGATCGCGGTCAGCTCGGCGGTCAGTTGCTCGTTCAGGAACTCGATGACCTCGGGGTCGCCCTGCATCGCAGCGGCTCCTTCCAGAGAAGTACGGCGCAATGCGCGCATCCTCGCACCGCCCGCCCGTGTGATCCAGTAAGTGCATGCTTAGTACGAGTTGCGCTGCCCGGTATTGGCCTGGTCACGACCACCCTTCGCGGTCTGTCACCATGGAGTCATGGGTCAGCCGGAAAGCCACGAAGGGGCACAGGTCCAGCTTCCTCCGGGGCAGCGGCTGCAGCGCGGCTGGCCGGTCACGCACTACGGTCCGGTCCCCAAGTTCAAGCCGGACCGCTGGGAGTTCCGGGTTTTCGGCGCCACCGCCGACGGCGAGAAGCACTGCTGGACCCATGAGAAGTTCACGGCCCTGCCGTACACGACGGTCGTGGCCGACCTCCACTGCGTCACGAAATTCAGCATGGTGGGGGCCGAATGGGGCGGCATCGCCGCTGCCACGATCCTCGATCTCGCACCGCCCGCCGACGACGTCACCCATGTGATGGTGTGGGCCGAGTACGGATTCAGCTCCAACCTCCGGCTCTCCGACTTCGCCTCCGAGCGCACGATTTTCGCCACCCACAAGGGCGGTGAGCTGCTGACCGCCGAGCACGGCTTCCCGGTGCGGCTGATCGTGCCTCACCTGTACGCCTGGAAGGGCCCCAAGTGGGTCCGCGGTGTCGAGTACATGACGGCGGACCGCCGCGGCTTCTGGGAGGAGCGCGGCTACCACAACGTCGGGGACCCCTGGGGCGAGCAGCGCTACTCGTACCAGGAGGGCCCGGGCGACGGCCCGGAGTTCTAGACCGCCTTCCGGCTCGGTGGTGATACGGCCGGCCGGCGCTTCTGCGGCCGTGGCTAGTGGTGGTATTCGTGCATCACCGCATGGCCCTTGCCGCGGCCGATCATCCACTTGTTGACGGGTGTGGTGATCAGGAACGCGATGAGGAAGCCGAGGGCCAGCGCGCCCCAGAAGAGGCCGTCGGACAGCTCCGCCTCCATGGCCCCCGGCGTCACCGCGATGATGCCGTTGTCGACCAGCTCCATGACCGCGATCGAGACGGTGTCGGCGGCCAGGGCCACCTTCAGGGCGCTCTTCCAGTCGAGGCCCGCGCGCAGCACGGCGAAGAGCGTGAGCGAGTAGCCGAAGAGAAACGCCAGCACGATCGCGAGGGCCATGGTCGGGGCGTTGTGCCAGGCCAGGGCGGTGCCGATGGCCATGCCGACGATCTCGCCGATGGCGCACCCGGTGAGGCAGTGCACGGTGGCCCGCGCGGCCGTCGGCCAGTCGGCGGCGGCCTGGTGGTGGCCACCTTGCTCGTCATGTGCGTTCTGCTCGGCGGTGACGCCTTCCTCGCCGTGGATGTCCCTTTCGGCGTGGACCCCCGGCTCGCCGTGGACGTGGTGCTCGCCGTTTACGTGCTCCATCGCTGAGCTCCCCGGTGCTGAGTGACCGTCTCTGTCACCCGTACCCAGCAATATACCCCCCAGGGGTATTCCCCTTCATGCCGGATCGCGACGCGCCCCGGCTCAGACGTCGCGCATCTCCTTCAGCCGGGCCACGTCCGCCGCATGACCGGACTTGCCGCCCGGGGTCTCGATCACCAGCGGCACGCCCTCGGTCGCCGGGTGCCCGAAGAGGTCGCCGAACGGGTCGGCACCGATGTGACCGGTGCCGATGTTCTCGTGCCGGTCCTTGTGGGCACCCACGACGTCCTTGGAGTCGTTGGCGTGGATCAGCCGGAGACGGCCCGGGCCGACCGTCCCGACCAGTTCGTCGAGCATGGTCTTCGCTCCGCCGGGCGCGGCCAGGTCGTGCCCGGCCGCGAAGGCATGGCAGGTGTCCAGGCAGACGCCGAGGCGCGGATGCCGGTCGAGCACATCGAAGTACGGGCCGAGATCGGCGACGAGCGAGCACAGGGAGAATCCCTGGCCCGCCGTCGGCTCCAGGAGCAGCCAGGGATCCTCGTCGTGGGTCAGCTCGTCGAGCAGCGGCAGCATCAGCTCCCGTACCTGTGCGAGGGCGGTCGTACGGCTCCGGCCGCCGGTGGCCGAGCCGGTGTGGACGACGACGCCGAGTGCGCCGATGTCCCGGCCCCGGCGGAGCGAGTGCCGCAGCGATGCCACCGACAGCTCGGCCGTGGCCGCGGTGTGCGACCCGAAGTTGATCAGATACGGGGCGTGGACGTACGCCGGGACGCCCTCATCGGCACATGCGGTCCGGAACTCCTCGTCCTGACGCGGATTGCCCGCGGGCGTGGCCCAGCCGCGCGGATTCGCCACGAAGACCTGCACGGTCTCCGCGCCGATCTCGCGGGCGTAGGCCAGACCGGTGGCGGCGAGACCGCCGGCGACCGGGACATGACTGCCGACGGGGTTACGGGAACGGGGGATGGGGCTGCTGCTCACACCGTCCAGGATCCCATGGCGTCCGCATGTGCCTCACCGGGCGCGAGCCGTACCGCTCGGTCGCGACGGACCCGGGCGGCCGTACGGCATCACTGCACGCCGGCCGCCGTACGTGTCACCGCGCACGGGCCGCCGTACGTGTCACCGCGCACGGGCCGCCGTACGCGTCACCGCGCACGGCGCCGCCGAACCGCCTCACCTCACGCGGATCGTGATCTCGCTGCCCTTGGGTGCCTCGTCCCCGCCGTCCACCGACTGGTCGAAGACGGTGTCCCCGAAGAAGAACCGCGCGACCTCGACCTTGAAGCCCGCTTCCACCAACTGCCGCTTGGCGTCGGCCTCCTTGGTGCCCTCGACGTCCGGCACCTCCACCATCTCCTGGCCCTTGGAGACGGTGAGCGTGACCGTGTCGCCCTGCGCGAGCTGCTTGCCCTCGCCCGGCGACTGGACGGCGACCTCGCCCTTGTCCTGCTCGGAGAAGACGCGCGTGGGGGCCACCTTCACCTTCAGCCCGTTCTCGCGCAGTTCGTTCGTCGCGTCCTCGAGCCGGTCTCCGACCACGTCCGGCGCCTCGACGGGCTCGCCCTTGCTGACGGTGATCGCGACGGCGGATCCGGGCTTGCGCTTCACACCGGAGCCCGGCTCCGTACGGAGGACCGTGCCCCGCGGTGCCTGGTCGTTGAACTCCCGGCTGACGATGCCCGGAGCCAGGCCCAGCTTCCGCAGCTCCGACTTGGCCTTCGCCAGCGGCATGCCCTCCAGGCTCGGGATCTTCACGACCTCGGGTCCCTTGGAGACGACGAGGGTGACCGGGCCGTTGCCGCGGATGCGCTTGCCGGGCGCCGGGTCCGTGTCGATGACCTTGCCCCGGTCGACGTTGGTGCTGAATGCCTCGGTCGCACGGACGTCGAGCCCCGCGTCCTGGAGCTTCTGCTCCGCCTCGTCCCGCGGCATCGCCAGGACCCCGGGGACGCGCGTGAACTGACCGGAGTTGATGTACCAGACGCCCGCGCCGATCCCCAGTGCCAGCAGCACGGCCGTCACGAGGGCAAGCACACCGCGCCGCGGCGGGCGCCGCCTCGCCCGGCCCGCGCTCGCGCCCCTGCCCGGCCCGGACGGGGCCCCCGGCTCCATCTCCAGCAGGCTGGTCCGGTTCATCGCGTCATCGGCGCTCGTCGCCCCGGCAACGCGCGGGATGACGCTCGTACGGTTCTCCGAACCGGCGGCGTCGTCCGCCACGGCCTGCGGCGGTACGGCGTCGAGCTGCTCGTCGGTGAGTGTGGCGCGGACGTCCCGGGTGGCCGCGAGCAGTGCCACCGCGTCGGCGGGGCGCAGCTCCGGGCTGCGGGCGGTGGCCGCCGCCATCAGACCGTCGAGCTGGGGGGCCAGCCCGGGCACGGCCGTGGACGGCGGGGCGATGTCCTCGTGCAGATGCTGGTAGAGCACCTGGGCGGGGGTGTCGCCGCTGTGCGGACGCGAGCCGGTGAGCATCTCGTAGAACACGACCCCGCAGGCGTAGATGTCGGCGCGGGTGTCGGAGGTGCCGTGCTCGATCTGCTCCGGTGCGAGATAGGACACAGTGCCGAGCAGTGATCCGGAGGAAGCGGTGGTGTTGGTGTCCACGGCCCGTACGAGCCCGAAGTCGGCGACCTTGACCCGGCCGTCGTCGCCGATGAGGACGTTCTCCGGCTTCATGTCGCGGTGGACGAGCCCGGCGCGGTGGGCGGCGCCGAGGGCCGCGAGGACCGGCTCCAGGATGTCGAGGGCGGCGCGCGGCTGGAGGGCTCCGCGCTCGCGCAGCACGTCGCGCAGCGTGCACCCGGCGACGTACTCCATCGCCAGATAGACGTAGTGGCCGTCGGTGCCCTGGTCGTAGACGCCCACGATGTTGGGATGGGCGAGCCGGGCCACCGACTTGGCCTCGCGAATGAAGCGGTCCACGAACGCGGCGTCGGAGGCGAGGCCAGGGTGCATCACCTTGAGGGCCAGCACCCGGTCGAGACGGGTGTCCACGGCCCGGTAGACCGTGGCCATGCCGCCGACGGCGATCCGTGCGTCCACGCGGTAGCGGCCGTCGAGCACCTGCCCGACGAGCGGGTCCTGGAGGGTCGTATCCACGATCACGCAGTCTACGAGCCATCGCGGACACACCGGTCCACCAGGACCCCTAGGGTGCGGACTGCAGCCGAACGGTGACAGCCGGCCCCGGACGGCGGTGCCGGGGGCGCGATGGGGCGGCTCAGCCGTGGGACGCCTGGGGGACGCGTTCGCGGCGGGGGAGTGGCTCAGCCGTGGGACGCGGCGGCGATGGCGGCTAGCTCCTCCAGCGCCGCCGTCCACGCCATGCGCGCGTACTCCGCGTGCCGCGCCTTGCCCTCGTCGGTCATGTCGAGCGCCTCGATCCCCGTCTCGGCGACGGTGACGCGGGTGCCCGCACCCTCGCTCGCGAGCGTGAACTCGACCAGGGTCGCGTCGCCCCGCTCCGGCGGCTGGTCGGGGTCGGCGGCCAGGAGGAAGACGAACCGGGTGGGTGCCTCGACCAGCTCCACCCGCGCGTGGAACTCCCCGTGCTCGTCCCAGCGGAAGCGCAGCGCCCCGCGCGGGCGCAGGTCCACCTCGGCGCCTCCGAAGGCGTACCAGGTCCGGATGTGCTCCGCGGTGGTCAGCACGCGCCAGACCCGCTCCACGGGGGCGGGGACGTACGCCTCGCGCTCGATCAGGTCGACGCTCACAGGGCACCTCCGGTCTCCGGCCTCGGTTTCCACGCTAGCCGTCCGGGGGCGGCCCGGCCCGCATCGCGGGCGCGAGCGTTCCGGGCCCGCCGGGCTCTCCGCGGCCGGTACGGACGGGCCACCGGTGCCGTCCCACGCGCCCGGTCCGGTTAGAACGCGGGCCGCTCCGGGTCCAGCGCCGCGACCCCCTCCGTCGGCGAGGACGCCTCGGCGAAGTGGCGCCGGGGGATGCGGCCCGCGCGATGCGCCAGCCTGCCCGCCTCGACCGCGTGCCGCATCGCCTCCGCCATCAGCAACGGCTCCTGGGCCCGGGTCACGGCCGACGCGAGCATGACCGCCGCGCATCCCAGCTCCATGGCGAGCGCCGCGTCCGAGGCGGTGCCCGCTCCCGCGTCGAGAATGACGGGGACGCGCGCGTGCTCGGTGATCAGCTGGAAGTTGTGCGGGTTGCGGATGCCGAGTCCGGAGCCGATGGGGGAGCCCAGCGGCATGATCGCGGCGCAGCCCGCGTCCTCCAGCTTCCGCGCCAGGACCGGGTCGTCGCTGGTGTACGGGAGCACGGTGAAGCCGTCGTCGACCAGGGTCTCCGCCGCGTCCAGCAGCTCGACCGGGTCGGGCAGCAGGGTCCGCTCGTCGGCCACGACCTCCAGCTTGATCCAGTCGGTGCCGAGCGCCTCCCGGGCGAGGCGGGCGGTGAGCACGGCCTCGCCCGCGGTGAAGCAGCCTGCGGTGTTCGGCAGGACGCGGATGCCGAGCCGGTTCAGTACGGACAGCACCGAACCGTGGACGGTCGGGTCCAGGCGACGCATCGCCACCGTGGTCAGCTCGGTGCCGGAGGCGACCAGCGCGCGCTCGAGCACCTCCAGGCTCGGCGCACCGCCCGTGCCCATGATCAGCCGGGAGGCGAACGCGCTGTCGCCGATGGTCAGCATGTCGGCACCGGGGGCCGCCCCGGTGCCGGTGCCCCCGGACGTGCTGTTGGCCGCCGTGTCGCGGAATGCGGTGTCGGTCATCGTCCGGATCAGCCTCCTTGGACCGCGGTGAGCACCTCGACACGATCGCCGTCGCCCAGCGCCGTGCCGGACCACCGGCCGCGCGGCACGACGGTCTCGTTCAGTGCGGCGGCGACACCCGACGGTGCCGTGGTCAGCGTTGCGACCACCTCGTCGAGGGTGGTCCCCGCGGGGACGTCCCGCGGCTCCCCGTTCACAGAGACGGTCATACGGGCAACTCCTGGAGTCGGCGGGGTGCGGACAGAAAACGCTGTGGGGTGAACGGGCGGGCCTCCTGGGGGAGTTCGCCGGTGGCCAGCACCTCGGCCATCGCATCGCCCGTGACCGGCGTGAGCAGCACGCCGTTGCGGTAGTGACCGGTCGCCAGATGCAGGCCCGGCAGCTCGGTCGGCCCCAGCAGGGGCGCGTTGTCCGGGGAACCGGGACGCAGCCCCGCGCGGGTCTCGACGAGCGGGAGTTCGGTGAGGCCGGGCACCAACTCGTGGGCGTCACGCAGCAGTTCGTAGACCCCTCCCGCGGTGACCGTGGTGTCCCACCCGAGCTCCTCGCTCGTGGCGCCGATCACCAGCTCACCGCTCTCCCGCGGTACGAGGTAGACCTGCCCGCCGCGCACCACGGCCCGTACGGTCCGCGACAGGAACGGCCGGTACGCCTCGGGAACGCGCAGCCGCAGCACCTGCCCCTTGACCGGCCGGACCGGCGGCACCACGTCCTCCGGCACTCCGTCGAGCTTCCCGCTCCGGCTCCCCGCCGCGAGGACGGTCTGCTCCGCGGAGAGTTCGCTGCCGTCGTCGAGCACCGCGCCCACGGCCCGGTCCCGTACGACCGTGAGCCGCCGGGTCCAGGAGCGGTGCAGCTCCACACCGGCGCGCTCGCAGGCCCGCAGGAGGGCGGCGGCGAGGCGGCGCGGGTCGGTCTGGTGGTCGCCGTCCACGCGGAGGCCGCCGCGTACGCCGGGCGCGAGCATGGGCTCCAGGCGGCGGCATTCGCGCCCGGTCAGCCACTGCGAGTCGAGCCCGTACCGGAGCTGGAGTGCGTGCAGCTCGCGCATATGGGCGCGGTCGTCGGCGTCCAGCGCGACGGCGAGGGTGCCGCAGGCGCGGTAGCCGATGTCCAGCCCGCTCGCCTCCCGCAGCTCGGCCGCGAAGTCCGGATAGCGCTCGGCGGAGGCGAGATTGAGCCCGAGGAGGGTCTCCTCGCCGTAGTGGAGCTCGGTGACGGCCGCCAGCATGCCGGCGGCGACCTGCGCGGCGCCGCCGCCCGGCGACGGATCGGCGACCGCCGTGCGCAGGCCCCGCTGGGCCGCGCGCCAGGCCGTGACGAGGCCGATGATCCCGCCCCCGACGACGAGGACGTCGTAGCCCGCGGGCGCGGGTCCGTCCCGCCCGCCAGGACCGTGTGAACTGCTGGTGTCGGATGCGTGCATGGGCGCCCGGCCCCTCCCTTCGCCGGCATGACCCGGATCAGGTTCGTACGGTCGGAGGCCGTCCAGCCTCCCTCTCAGCCCGGTGCGTCCGGGCTCCCGCGAGTGCTCTCGATCCGCCACCATAGTCCCTGGCTCCGACGGGGAGTAAGGGAGCGGCACCGGGTGTGCGCGGGGGGCGCCCGGCCCGCGGCACACTCCGGCGTACGTGATGCTGTGTCAGAGATCTCGACGCGCGCGTCTGCGGCCCGCCCCCGAAGCCGTCCTAGAGTGATCGTGTGAGCGATGACAAGCAGCCAGAGCAGCGGGTCGTGATCGTCGGCGCCGGAATGGCCGGGGTGCAGACGGCGGTCGCCCTGCGCGAGCGGGGCTGGAGGGGCTCGATCACACTGCTGGGGGCCGAGTCGCACGAGCCGTACGACCGGCCGCCGCTCTCCAAGGCCGTGCTCCTCGGCAAGGCCGACGGATCCGCCCTCGAGATCGACTTCCCGGCCCTGGGCATCGACCTGCTGCTGAGCCGACACGTCACCAGACTCCGCCCCGACCGGCACGTCCTGGAGACCGCCGACGGGCCCGTCCCGTACGACACGCTGGTCATCGCCACCGGCGCCGAACCGGTCACCCTCCCCGGCACCGAGGCCGAACCCGGCGTATACGTGCTGCGCACCCTCGACGACGCGGAGCGGCTGCGCCCCGTGCTCGAGGGCCGGCAGGAGGTCGTGGTGGTCGGCGCGGGCTGGATCGGAGCGGAGTTCGCGACCGCCGCGCTGGAGGCCGGCTGCCCGGTGACCGTCGTCGAGGCCGCGGACCGGCCGCTCGCCGGGGCCCTCCCGGCGGAGGTCG
This sequence comes from Streptomyces sp. NPDC048639, assembly GCF_043199075.1. Taxonomy (NCBI): domain Bacteria; kingdom Bacillati; phylum Actinomycetota; class Actinomycetes; order Kitasatosporales; family Streptomycetaceae; genus Streptomyces; species Streptomyces sp. NPDC048639. Next base: position 340,359 of record NZ_JBICVP010000001.1, on the reverse strand, counting down.
CCGAGCACATGGCCGCCTGGTACACGGACAACGGCGCCCGGCTGATCACCGGCGCCCGGGTGGCGGCGGTCGAGGCGGGCGCGGTGGTGCTGGAGGACGGACAGCGGCTGCGCGCGGACGCCGTGCTCGTCGGCATCGGGGCCCGCCCCACCACGGCCTGGCTGACCAACTCCGATGTGGAGCTGTGCCCGGACGGCTCCGTCCGTGCCGACGAGCGTCTGCGCACCTCGCAGCCCGACGTCTACGCGGTCGGCGACTGCGCGTCCTTCCCGTCCGGCCGCTACGGGGTGCGCCTTCTCGTGCACCACTGGGACAACGCGCTGCAGGGGCCGCGCACGGTCGCCGCGAACATCGTCGGCGAGGAGACCGCGGGATCCGTCTACGACCCGGTGCCCTACTTCTGGTCCGAGCAGTTCGGCCGGTTCGTGCAGTACGCGGGGCATCACTCCGGCGCCGACACCACGGTCTGGCGGGGCGACCCGACCAGCGCCTCGTGGTCGGTCTGCTGGCTGCGCGACGGGGTCCTGGTGGCGCTGCTGGCCGTGGGCCGGCCGCGGGATCTGGCGCAGGGGCGACGGTTGATCGAACAGGGCGCGCGGCTCGACCCGGAACGGGCCGCGGACCAGTCCGTACCGCTCAAGACGGCCGTCCTGGGCTGAGGCGGAGCCACCGGCGGAGGGCCGACGATCAGCCCCGCCCGGCCGCGCTCTGCTACCGGCTGTCAGTCCGGGATGGCAGGCTGGTGTCCGTGACCGAGATTGACACCAAGACCGATGCGCTTGTTCCCGCCTGGCTCACCCTCCCCGACGTCGCCGAACGGCTGGGCGTCGAGGTGACCCGTGTCAGGCAGCTCGTCAAGGAGGGCCAGCTCATCGCGGTCCGCCGCGGAGAGAACCGGGTTCTGCAGGTGCCGGCCGAATTCGTCGGTGACGGCAAGGTCGTCAAGGGCCTCGCCGGGACGCTGACGCTCCTCAGGGACGACGGCTTCACCGACGAGGAGATGCTGGAGTGGCTCTTCACGCCGGACCCGACCCTGCCAGGCACGCCGGCCCAGGCGCTGCGTGAGAACCGCGGCACGGAGGTGAAGCGCCGCGCCCAGGCGCTCGCCGTCTGACCGCATCGCACCGCAGGGCACCGCGCCCGCAGCGGGTCCTTCACCGCACCGGTGTCCGTACGCCCGGCCGCACGGCGTCCGGGCGCGAGCGTCCGGGCCTTGCCGCCCGGGCGTGAAGTACCGCCTGCCCGCAGCGCGGTGGCCTCCGGCGCGGTGAGGTGGGCCTCCCGCGCGGTGCGGCAGCTTCCCGTGCGGTTGCGCAGCCTCCCTGCGCGGCGCGGGGATGGACGCGCGCACGCGTCCTCCCCGGTGACCGCGCCTCGATGCCCCGACCGGCAACCCCGTACGGTGTGCGGGCCGGACCTCCGGCCCGCACACCGCCGACCCGGGGAGGGGAACCCATGGCCGCCGCAGCCCCCACCGCCCGCGACCAGCTCGCCGACGCCCTGCTCTATCTCTGCACCGACGCGCGCAAGCGCCAGGGCGATCTGCCCGAGTTCCTCGACGCGGTGCTGGCCTCCGGGGTGGACATCGTGCAACTCCGCGACAAGGGCATGGAGGCCGCGGAGGAGCTGGAGCATCTCGAGGTCTTCGCGGACGCCTGCCGCCGCCACGGCAAGCTCCTCGCCGTCAACGACCGGGCCGATGTGGCCCATGCGAGCCGCTCCGCCGTACTGCATCTGGGCCAGGGCGACCTGCCCGTGCCCGCCGCCCGCGCGCTCCTCGGCGACTCCGTGGTCATCGGGCGCTCCACGCACGCCGAGGCGGAGGTCGACGCGGCGGTGGCCGAGCCCGGTGTGGACTACTTCTGCACCGGTCCGTGCTGGCCCACCCCCACCAAGGCCGGCCGCCATGCCCCCGGTCTGCCGCTCGTGCGGTATGCGGCGTCGCTGGAGCCCGTACGGCCCTGGTTCGCGATCGGGGGCATCGACGCGTCCCGTCTGGACGAGGTGCTGGACGCCGGGGCGCGGCGGGTCGTCGTCGTCCGGGCGATCACGGACGCGGACGACCCCGGCGCGGCGGCGGCGGATCTGGCGAAGCGGCTGCGCGAACGCGGGGCGTGAGCGGAGCATCAGCAGGCCGTCACCGTCGCGGCGAGCGCGGTGCGTAACCGGACGGGTTGTCCGAGTGGTGGACGGGATCCGGGCCAACCCGGCATATCGTCGGCTTTTGTTGGGGCTGTGCCCGGCCGCTGGTTAACCTGCCCCTATGGCCCTTGGCACTGCGTCCACCAGAATGGACCGCGCGCGTACCGTCCGTGACCTGCTTGCCTCAGGCAAGCGGTCCTATTCCTTCGAGTTTGCCGCCCCGAAAACGGAGAAGGGCGAGCGGACCCTCTGGAACGCCATCCGCCGCATCGAGGCGGTCGCCCCCACCTTCGTCTCCGTGACGTACGGCGCGGGCGGCTCGTCCCGCGACGGCACCGTACGGGCCACCGAGCGCATCGCGACCGACACCACCCTCACCCCCGTCGCCCATCTCACCGCCGTCGACCACTCCCTCGCCGAGCTTCGCAATGTCATCGGCCGCTACGCCGACGCCGGGATCCGCAACATGCTGGCGCTGCGCGGGGACCCGCCGGGCGACCCGATGGGGGAGTGGGTGGCCCATCCCCAGGGTGTCCAGTACGCCGCCGATCTCGTCCGGCTCATCAAGGAGTCGGGCGACTTCTGTGTCGGCGTCGCCGCCTTCCCCGAGATGCACCCCCGCTCCGCGGACTGGGATTCCGACGTACGTCACTTCGTGGACAAATGCCGTGCGGGTGCGGACTTCGCGATCACGCAGATGTTCTTCTACGCCGACGACTACCTCCGGCTGCGGGACCGCGTCGAGGCCGCGGGCTGCAGCACGCCGATCATCCCGGAGATCATGCCGGTCACCAACGTCCGGCAGATCGAGCGATTCGCCCAGCTCAGCAACGCTGCCTTCCCGCCCGAGCTGGCGGAAAGAATCCTTTCGGTCAAAGACGACCCGGCGGCTGTACGCTCGGTGGGGATCGAGTACGCGACGGAGCTGTGCGCCCGGCTGATGTCCGAGGACATCCCCGGGTTGCATTTCATTACGTTGAACCACTCCACAGCGACTCTGGAAATCTACGAGAATCTGGGACTGTCCCAACAGTCCTGACGGCTAGGCCGAAAAGCGGCGGAAGAGGGGCGGACATGGGCTGGACGGTCCTCTACATCGCATTTGGCGTCGTCGCGCTGTGGTTGCTCGGCGAGGTCCTCCTGCAGTACAAGGCGCGACTGCGATGGCGCCTGCTCGCCTTCGTGGGCTTCCTCGGCGTGGTCATCGGCGTGCTGACGCAGTCGGTCGTCGTCATCGGGGCGGGCGCGGCCGCCTTCGCGGTCGGCCAGACCTACGTCACGCTCTCCTTCCGGCGCGGCTTCTCCACCGGCTGGGCGCTCCGCAACGGCATCGTCGAGAACCGGCGCCGCAAGGACGAGGAGGAGGACGTCGCCGAGTACGCCGACCCCACGCTCGAGGTCTCCGGTCTCGAAGCACCCGGGGACGAGCAGTACCAGCAGCAGTACCAGCCGTACGAGCAGTACCAGCAGGAGGCCGGGCAGGACCCCCGCGACGTCTACCAGCCGCAGCCGATGCCGGACGACACCGGCCAGTACGGCATCTACAGCGACGCGGCGTACGACGGTCTGGGCGCCGGCCAGGACAACCGCGGCGCGTACGCGGCGACCTCCGCCTACGCGACCACGCCCGCCTACGGCGACTACGGCCAGCAGCAGGACCCGCTGGGCGACCCGGGCAGCTATGCGGCCGCGGGGCAGTACGACTACGGGACGGGGCAGTACCAGGCGTACACCGACCCGTATCCGGGCACCGACACCGGCGCCCAGAACTACGACCCGTACGCGTCCTACGGCGGGCAGGGCTACGACTACGGCCAGTACGCCGACCCGTACGGCACCAACTCCCAGGGCCAGTACGGCGACACCCCGCCCGGCGGGGTGTGGGCGCCGCAGCAGGGCACCGGCGACCAGCAGCAGCCCGGCGAACTGCCGGACGAGCAGGCGTACCCGTACCAGCAGGGCTACGGCAACGGCTACGGGAACGGGAACGGGAACGGCTACAGCAACGGCAACGGAAACGGCTACGACGACCAGTACCGGTACTGACCGGGACACGGCACCGCGACGGGCGCGCGACGCGGCCCGAACCGGTCAGGGCGCGCCGCTCACTGTGAGCCGCGCCAGTCGTCACCCTCGACGATGAGTCCGGCCACCAGCGCGCCCGACATCCCGGCGTGCGCGAGCCCGCCGCCCGGGTGGTACCAGCCGCCGACCGTGTAGAGCCCCGGCAGCCGGGTGCGGTTGGCCGCGCGGAGCTGCTCCCCGCGAGCCCCCGCAAGGGAGGGCCCCGGCACGGCTCCGCCCGCCACCCCCGTCTCGTCGGCAGCGTCCGCGGGCGTACGGATCTCGCGCCAGAGGAGCCGCTCGCGCAGATCCGGTATCGCCGCCTCGGCGACCGAGACCATCCGCTCCGCGAAGTCCTCGGCGACGCCGTCGGCCGCCCAGTCGATCGCATCCGGTGCGTCCTCGGCATGGCCGGGCACGGTCACCGCCAGGGTGACCGCCTCGTGCGCGTCGTCGGGGCGCTGCGCGGGGTCGTCGGGGCGCAGCACCGTGACCGTCGGCCGTTCGCACGGGGCGCGCCGCGCGGCCGGGCCGCCGCCGGTGCCGAAGACCGAGGCCAACTCCGCGTCGCGGTCGGCCGTGTGCACCACGGTGCGGTGAGCGGCTCCGGAGGGCCGGGCACCCCGGAGAGCGAGCAGCACGGTGAAGCGGGCGCGGGGACGGCGCAGCCGGGGCAGCACGTCGCGCGCCTCGTACAGCCTGGTGAAGGCGACGGGGGAGTCGCCCACCATGACCGCGAGCACCCAGGGGTCCACGCCCGCGACGACCAGATCGGCGCCCACCTCGGTGCCGTCCACCAGCAGCAGGCCGGAGACCCGCCCGTCCTTCTCGGTGATGACGTCGACCTCGGCGCCGAAGGTGAACTCCACCTTCCGGGCCAGGCAGCGCTCGTAGAGGGAGTGCGCGAGCGCCCGCATGCCGCCGCGGACGTACCAGCTCCCGAAGGTCTGCTCCACGTACGGCAGGACCACGGCGCTCGGCGGGGCGTCGCGCGGATCGATCCCGTACGCCAGCGCGTGGCTCTCCAGCAGCGCACCCAGCCGCGGATCCTCCAGTTCCCGGTGGGCGACCTCGGCGAGCGTGCGGGCACCGCGGCGCAGCAGCCCCCGGCGCACGGCCGGGTACGGATCCCGGGTCAGCGTCCGCCAGTCGTCGTGCAGCGGCTCCTCCAGCAGCGGGCGGCGGGTGGCGTCCCAGACGTCCCGCGCGCGGTTGACCAGATCGCTCCAGCGCTCACCGGCGCCCGCGCCGAGCGCGGTGTCGAGGGCGGAGACGACGCCCGCGCGCGAGGCGTTCGGCAGCGAGACGTCGGTGCCGTCGGCGAAGACGTGCCGGCTCGCGGGGTCGACCTGGGAGAGCTCCACACAGCTCTCCAGCGGCTCCTTGCCGGTCTTGAGGAACAAGTCGCGGTAGACGGCGGGCAGATGGAGGAGGCCGGGGCCGGTGTCGAAACCGAACCCCTCGCGCTCGAAGCGGCGCACACCGCCCCCGTAGGTCTCCCCGCGTTCGTACACCGCCACCCGGTGGCCTGCCACGGCCAGCCTGGCCGCGGCCGCCATCGCGCCCATGCCGGCGCCGATCACCGCAATCCGTGCCATGGGACGAGACCCTACCGAGGCTCCCCGCGTGCGCGTGAGGACGGGAGCGGAGGGACTGAGTAGGGGTACCTATCCGCCGGGTTGAGTAGCCGCGCGGATGGGCGCCGACCTGCGCGAACGAAAGAGTGGACATCACGGAAGGGGCGCGGCGCCGGCACTGCCGGCACGGGGCGGCGGAACGGCGCGGCTCCCCGGACGGAGGGGAAATCGCGGGGGTGATGCCCGGGGCCACGGGGGGCCCGGGAGGAACGCCCGCGATACGGGGGAACGGGGGATCACGGGGGAAGCGCCGCCATGTCACGGCTCGGGGGGATCGAGCCGCGGCGGGCGGCGCTTGTCTTTGCTGTATACGGGACGGCCCCCCGTACGCCCCTATCCGCCGCTGACCCGGCCCTGGAGGAGCCGGGACAGCGCCGCGTGCACATCGTCCAGCGACCGCTCCGGCTGGAACGCCTGCCAGTCCAGTGCCGCCACCAGCACCATGCCCACCAGGGCCGCGGCCGTCAGCTGTACGTCGATCTCGTCGTTGAGCTCCCCGTTCTCGACGGCCTCGCGCAGCACGTTCTCCACCACCGCGACGGCCTGCTGCCGCACCACCATCAGCGTCGACTGCCAGGCGCGGTTGGTCCGCCACAGCTCGGCGACGTAGAGCTGGGTGAAGGCCGGGTAGCGGTCGATGAAGACCAGTCCGGCGCGGATCATCGCGTCCAGCGCGTCCACCCGGCTGCCGCCGCTCTCGGCCACCTCGTCCGCGGCCTGCTGCAGCGAGCCGGTGAGCAGGCCCACCCCGTGCCGCAACAGTTCCTCGAAGAGCTCGGTCTTGCTGGCGAAGTTGTAGTAGACCGTGCCCTTCGCGACGCCCGCGCGGTCGGCGATCTCGTCCACCGTGGTGGCGGAGAAGCCCTTCTCGGCGATGAGGGTGACGGCCGCCTCGTAGAGCTTCGCGCGAGTCGCCTGGCGGCGTCGCGTAGTGCTGCTGTTCATGCCGTCGATTCTGCCCGCCGCGGGGCGGGTTCCGGTGGCGGACATCACAGACTCAGCTCCGGGTGCAGCCGGTCGAGGGTCCACACCTGCTTGCGCCGGGCGGACCACGCCGTGAGGGCGAGCGCCCCGAGGGTGTACGCGAGCAGCACCGCGGTCCCCTGCCACACCGGCTCCAGCCCGCCACCGCTGATGAGGCGCCGCAGGCCCTCGACGACATGCGTCATCGGGAGGAACGGGTGGACGGCGTTGAAGAAGCCCGGACTCGTCTGCACGGGATACGTGCCGCCCGCCGAGGTGAGCTGGAGCATCAGCAGCGCCAGGACGAGGATCCGCCCCGCCGGCCCGAAGCGTGCGTTGAGCCACTGCACGATGGCGGCGAAGCAGGCCGTGGTCAGGAGCAGGAAGCCGACCGTGCCGGCCGCGCGCGCCATCTCCAGGCCGAGTCCCCAGTGCAGTACGGACATCAGGGCCCCCGTCTGCAGCATGCCGAGCGCGGCCACCGGCAGCCAGCCGGCCAGGGCGATGCGCCAGGGCGAGGAGCCGACGGCCAGCGCGCGGCGGTTCAGCGGCTGGATGATCATGTAGGCGACCATCGCGCCGACCCACAGGGACAGCGGGATGAAGTACGGGGCGAAGCCGGTGCCGTAGTTGGGCGCCTGGTGCATGGACTGCGAGGCGAGCTGCACGGGGTCGGACATCACGGCCGTACGGGCGTCCCGGTCCTGCTCGTCGTAGTCGGGGATCTTCTTCGCGCCGTCGTGCAGTCCGCCAGCCAGCTTGCCGGAGCCGTCCTCGAGCTTGAACATCCCGCCGCCGAGGGTGTTCGCGCCCTGCGACAGCTCCTTGATGCCGCTGTCGAGCTCGGTGGAGCCGTCCTGGGCGGAACCGAGGCCGGTGTGAAGGCGGTTGGCGCCCTTGGCGACCGCCTGGGCCCCCTTGTCGAGCGCGTTGACCTTCGCGACGGCGGAGTCGAGGTCCTTGCCCAGGGTGGGGGCGCGGTCGGCGAGGTCGAGGGCCATGCGGTTGAGGTCGTCGAGATGGGTGCCCAGCTCGTCCAGGTCCTTGTGGTCCTGGACCAGGTCGTTGAAGTCCTCCGCCGCGTCCGCCGCCTTGTCGGCCGCGTCCACCAGCTTCTTCTGGTCCGCGCAGTCGGCGAGGAGGTCGAGCTTGATCGTGCCCTTGCAGTTCTGCTCGTACCGTTCCGCCACCCGGTCGGATATCCGGCGGGTCTCCTCGGCCGCGGTGGCGGCCCGGGTGGGCAGGCTGTCGAGGTCCTTCTTGAGCACCCGGCTCGCCTCGGCGACGTGCCGGGCACCGGTGGCGATCTCGTCGCCGTGGTCCTTCAGGAACGGACCGGCTTTGTCCGCCGCCACGTTGACCTTGCCGGCCAGGGTGTGGGTGCCGTCGGCGACCTTCCGCGAACCGTCCTTGAGCTTGCGCGATCCGGTGTGCAGCTCGGTGACACCGTTCTTGAGGTCGCGGCTGCCGTCCTTCGCGTCCGTCAGGCCGTTCGCGAGCTTGTCCGTGCCCTTCTTGGCCTTGCCGATCCCGCCGTCGAGGGTGTCGGCGCCCTGCGCGGCCTTCTGCGTCGCCCCGTGGATGTCGGAGAAGGAGATGAAGATCCTGTCGAGGAAGGTCCGGGCGGACTTCACCGACGCCGCCGACCGCACCTCGGAGAACACACTCCGGGAGATCTGCCCGACGATGTAGTTGTTCGCATCATTGGTGCGGACCTTGAGCGCGCCGGTCTCCGGGTGGTCGCCCGAGCTCGACGCGATGCGCTTGCTGAAGTCGGAGGGCACGGTGAGGGAGAGGTAGTACGTACCCGACTCGACACCCTTGCGCGCCTCGTCCGCGCTCACCTCGTGCCACTCGAAGGTCTCACTGTCGCGCAGACCCTTGACGATCTCGTCGCCCGCGGTGACCTGGCGGCCCTGGGCGGTGGCGCCCTGATCGGAGTTGACGAGGGCGACGGGGATCCGGTCCAGGCGGCCGTACGGGTCCCAGAACGACCACAGGTACAGGGCTCCGTAGAGCAGGGGCAGGAGCAGCAGGGCCACGAGTGCGGCGCGCGGCAGCTTGCCCCTGCCGAAGCGCTTGAGCTCAAGCGCGGCCAGTTTCGGCGAACGCATCGGCCGCCCCCTCCTCGGTCTTGGTGTCCTTCGTGTGCGGGTGGCCCGGGGATGCTGCGTCGGCGTCCGAGCCGGCTCCTGCGTCGGCGTCCGGGTCGGCGTCCGTGCCGGGTGGGGTCCCGGCAGTTCTGTCGCTGTCGCTGTCGCCGTCGCCGTCGTCGGAACGGGCGCCGGGCCGTGCGTCCGCGGACTGCGGTGCGCCGTCGGCGAGTTCGGTGGACTCCGGTGCCGCGGTCGAGACGACCACCGCACCCTCCGGTGCCTGGCTGCAGACGGCCAGGACCGTCGTCCCCGCCTCCGTCACGGTGCGGAGCATCGCCCACGCCTGCTCGCGCTCGTCGTCGGAGAGCTTCATGTCCGTGTCGTCGACGGCCAGCAGACGGGGCCGCTCGATCAGCGCGAGGGCGACCGAGAGGCGCAGGGCCTCCAGCCGCTCCAGATCCCGTACGGCCGTGCGCGGACCCTTGGGGAGCGGGTCCAGGTCCAGGCCGGCCGCCGCGAGCGCGGCGTCGATCAAGTGCTGGGCTTCGCCGGCGCGTTCGTGACGGGGACGCAGCAGGGCGCGCAGCGAGCCGTTGAACCGCCGCTGCAGCAGGGCCCGTTCACGCATATGCTCCGTGACGGTGAGCGCCGGATCGAGCTCCGCGACACCCGGTACGTGACCGAGAGCGCTGATCCGGCGGACGTCGGCCATCTTCTGGGGCAGTCGCAGCCCGGCGACCTCGGCGTGGCCGGCGGCGGGGCGCATGCGCCCGGTGAGTGCGAGCAGAAGGCTGGTGCGGCCCGAGCCCGAGGGTCCCGTCACGGCGATGAGGGAGCCGGGTCCGGCGTTGAGGTCGATGTCCTGGAACGCCCATCCCCGTGGGCCTTTGACGCCGAACTTCACGGCCGTGACCGCCGCCCCGTGTGGGGTGCTGTCCACGGTACCCCTCCTTTGAACTGACTGGTCAGTGCAAAAGTATGCCGCATGGTGTGCGAAGGACGCACGGCGGGGTGGGGTGCGAGGCCGGGCCGGGTCGATGAGGCCGAGGCGGAGCGAGCGTGTGGCCACGGGCGCGGGGGGCCGAGGTCGGGCGCGGAGCGCGGCCGTTGACACCGCGGGCCGGAAACGCGGGTGGGGAAACTGCAGGTCGGAGCCGATTGTCAGTGGTGTGCCCCACGATGTGGGCATACGGCTAGGAGCCGTCCGCGACGACAGGAGGTTCGTCATGGTCAGTACGCCCGCCCGTCGCTCGAACCCCACTCCTGACTCGGGCACTGCGCCCGCCCTCCAGGCAGCGCGCCGCCGCGCGCCCCGTCCCGACTCCGCACAGAGCGGCTCCGCAGGCGATGTGCATCCCGTCGTCCGCCGCGATGCCGCACCGCCCGAAGCGCTCGGCCTGCTCGCCCAGGCCCACAAGGGCCTCGGTGAGGCGGCCGAGTTGGAGGACCCGAACGAGCGGTACGCCACCGCCCACCTCGCCGCGCTCCGCATAGCCGCCGCGGTGCTCGCGGTCCGGGGCAGGCCCGAGCCGCCGCCGCGCCGAGCGGGCGGAGGCGCCTCGCGGCGTCAACGGCGGCAGCCCATCCGCAGCGCCTGGGATGTGTTGCCCGAGATCGCCCCCGAACTGGCCGAGTGGAGCGCGCTGTTCGCGTCCGGCGCCGACCGCCGGGCCCGCGCCGAGGCGGGCATAGAGGGCGCGGCGAGCCACCGGGACGCCGACGACCTGCTGAGGGACACCGGGATGTTCCTGCGCATCGTCGAGCGGATGCTCCTGCTGCGCCCGGTGCTGCCGTCCTCGCGGAGCGGGGACGTCTCCGGCGCCGAGTGGGCGCCGGGCAGCACGGCCTGAAACGGGGCGCCGAGCAGCACGGTCGGAAAGGCGGCACGGCCGGAAAGCAATAGGCTCCGGAGGTCATAGGGTGGGAACCACCCGCAGTTCGCTTCCCGCCGTCCGCGGCGGTCCCCGCGCCGAGGAGCCACTCGCTGTGTCCGACCCGATGCGCCCCCGTGCCGCCCTCCGCACCGCCGTGGTCTGGGAGGTGCTCCGGGAGGCCCTGGACCGCCGGGTGAAAGCCGCCGGCCGGGAGAGTCTGGACGTCCTCGACACCGGCGGCGGTACCGGCAACTTCGCCGTGCCCGCGGCCCAGCTCGGCCACCGCGTGACCGTGGTCGACCCGAGCCCCAACGCGCTGTTCGCCCTTGAGCGACGAGCCGCAGAGGCGGGAGTCGCCGAGCGCGTGCGCGGTGTCCAGGGCGATACGCACGGCCTGTTCGACGTGGCCGAGCGCGGCGGCTACGACGTCGTGCTGTGCCACGGAGTGCTGGAGTACGTGGACGACCCCGCCGAGGGCGTGCGGAACGTCGTCGCGGCGCTCCGTCCCGCCGGCACCCTCAGCCTGCTCGCCGCGGGACTCGGCGGTGCGGTGCTCGCCCGCGCTCTCGCGGGCCACTTCACCGAGGCCCGGCACGCGCTCACCGACCCCGCAGGCCGCTGGGGCGAAGGCGACCCCGTACCCCGCCGGTTCACCCCGGAGCAGCTCACCGGCCTGCTCACGGCAACGGGACTGTCCGTCGGCTCGGTGCACGGCGTCCGGGTCTTCGCCGACCTCGTGCCCGGAGTGCTCGTCGACACCGAGCCCGGTGCCGTCGACGCTCTGCTCAAGCTCGAGGAAGCGGCCGCCGAACTCCCGGCCTTCCACGCGGTGGCCAGCCAGCTCCACGTGCTCGCCGAGCGGGACCGGGACTGAGCCCGTATCCTCCGCCACCCCGTCCCGCACAAGTGCCGCCTCCGGTCGCGCGCGTGACGGGTCCGGTGTCCCATGACGTGACGGATCCGGTCGCGCGTACGTGGCCGGATCCGCGGAGCGCTCTCTGCGGGTCCGCACTTCCGGACTCCTACGGGCAGGTCCGTACCGGTCCGCGCGGGCCCGTACCGGCTTGTACGGCAGGGGCCGGGGCGTCCGGTGCGTACTCCTCACGGAGGAGCCACGGACCCCAGTACAGCGCTCTGATCGGCAAGGATCGGCGGATGCAGTAGGCCACACGCCACCCGATCAGACGCATTGCCCCGTATGATCGGGGAACACGGTCTGGCATGGCGGACAGGGGGCCGGGGAATGGACGTCCCACCACCTGCGCCGCTGTGGCGGCCCGTCATGGCGAATTGGCGCAGAGGGGCGGGTTTCACGGGGGCGATTCCCTGCCTATCCTGAAAGGGTCGCACCCCGGTCGCCCCCCGCGACCGACGAGTAGGAGGACTCCGTGCCGCTCTCGGAGCACGAGCAGCGAATGCTCGAGCAGATGGAGCGAGCGCTGTACGCCGAAGATCCCAAGTTCGCGACAGCGCTTGAGGGAAGCGGGCTGCGCCAGTACACCCGGCGACGGGTCTACCAGGCGGTGGCCGGTTTTCTGGTGGGTATCGCGCTCCTCATGGCTGGAATGGTCGCGCAGCAGATCTGGATCAGCGTGGTGGGGTTCCTCGTCATGCTCGGGTGTGCCGTGCTCGCGGTGACCGGTTGGCGCAAAGCCCCCAAGCCCGGTGAGCAGGGCCAGACGCAGACGGCGGGCGGCAATGGCCAGGGTGGCCACTCCCGCCGTAGCCATCCGCGGCAGCGCCGGTCGCTGATGAACCGCATCGAGGACCGGTGGCAGCGCCGCCGCGACGAGCAAGGTCACTGACCTCGCCCCGACAAACTCCCGTGAAGGGTGGCCGCCAAAAGGCGGCCACCCTTCACGCATGCGGGCTCGCGTGCGGGGACTCGTGCGCGCGCCCGCGCGGGAGAGCCCCCAGGTACGGCGAGCCTGCGCGTGGTGCTGTCAGGCGTACGGGCCTGCGCGTGGTGCTGTCAGGCGTACGGGCCTGCGCGTGGTGCTGTCAGGCGTACGGGCCTGCGCGTGGTGCTGTCAGGCGTACGGGCCCGAGGGATGCCGTCAGGCGTACGGGCCCGAGGGATGCGGGGCGTCACGCGTACGGGCCCGAGGGATGCGGGGCGTCAGGCATGCGGGGCCTGCTCGCGAGGCCGCCAGGCGTACGCCCTGCGCGGGGTGCTTCAGGCGTACGGGCCCGAGGAACGCGGGGTGTCAGGTGTGCGGGGCCGCGTGTGGGGCACGCCGTCTCCGGACGACGCCTCGACCACACAGGTGGTGGAAGAGGGAGCCAAGCGCGCCACTCCCTTCGCGTAGCCCGCGGGGAAGCACCCCACGACCGCTCGGCCGGCTGCGGCCCAGGCCGCAGCCGGGCCTCGGCCCCGTCGGAGAGACCCTGGCGTCCCCGCTGCGCAGTGGTCGCTGCCGGGGCTGTCTCAGCTCCCCTGTCTGCTCGGCCTGAGCCGGCGCAGGGTCCGGGCCCAGCGCTCCGTGCCCCAACGAGCGGCCACCCCGGACCACCACCGGGAGAACGCCCACGCCACCCGCACGGCTGAGCGCGGTGCGAGCTGCGCCCGCAGCCGGGCGCCCCGGCCCGCCGCCGCATGCAGTCCGGTCCTCACCCGCCGTACGTGATCCGCGAGGTCCGGCGCCGGGCGCGGCTCGGGCGCGTACAGCACCTGCTCGACGGCGGCGGCCACACGCCGCGCCGACTCCGCCGACGCGGCGTCCAGGTCGCCGCTGACGGCGAGCCGGTCTGCCGCCTGCCGGGGCGTCTGGGTGTCGTCCGGCAGGATGCCGTAGTCCCATCCCGAGTCGATCAGCTCGCGCCAGGCCGCGAGGGTTCGGTCGGTGGTGGCTCCCGCCGCGTCGCCGCCTCCCTGCCCAGGGGTCTCCAAGTGCACGGTGGCGTCCCCGAGGGTGGGCCCGGCGCCGCTGAGTCTCCGTCGGCGGGTCCGCACCCGCCACAGCAGCGGCAGGGCGGGTACGGCCAGAAGCAGCATGCCCAGAGCCGTCCACGACAGGATCCGCCCCCACGGTGGCCCCTCGTCCGTGGGCCCGCCGCCGGCCTGTTCGGCGGGGATGCCGCAGTCGCCCACGCGCCGCTCGTCAGGGCTGCAGCTCTGCGACGGGGAAGGCTCGGCCGACGGCTCGGACGACGTGGACGGGACCGGGCGCTCCGGGTCGGTGCCGCCGCCCGAAGGCGCCTCCTCGACCGCGTAGTCGGGCACCGTGCCACGGGTGGGGGTCGGTTCGAAGCGGGTCCAGCCGACGCCCTCGAAATAGAGCTCGGGCCATGCGTGAGCGTCCTTCAGCCCGACCGACATGGTGCCGTCCGCCCGGGCGGCACCCGGGGTGAACCCGACAGCCACGCGCGCCGGGATGCCGAGGGTCCGTGCCATCGCGGCCATCGAGAAGGAGAAGTGGACGCAGAAGCCCTCCTTGTCCTTCAGGAATCGCGCGATCGCCTGGGTCCCGCTGCCCGCCGACACATCCGTGTCGTAGGTGAAGCCGCCGTTGGTGGAGAACCAGTCCTGAAGCTTGACGGCCCGCTCGTACGCGTTGGAGGCGCCCCCGGTCACGTCCCTCGCGGTGGCGGCCACCACCCCCGGCAGCGAGTCGGGCACCTGGGTGTACTCCCGCTTCACGTCGGCTGGCGCTTCCCCCGCGCGGGCGAGCTGCCGGGCCGTCGGCTCCACCAGCAGGCTGGTGACCCGGTATTGCGCGTCCCGCGTCGTCTGTCCCCGGTCGCCGACCAGGGTCCTGCCCTCCGGCTCGAACCGCCACCGTCCGCCGATGTCCACGCGGGACGCCGGGTAGGGGAGCGGCAGCCAGTTCTGCCGGTACCAGCCCGCCGCCGCGACCGTCGTCTCGACCACGCTCGTACGGACACCGGGGCTCAGCCCGGGTGGTGAGGGAAGCGTCGGCGGCACATCGGTGACCTTGCGCTCGGACGGTTTCCAGGACTTCCCGTCGAACCGGTCGAGGGCCACGATCCTCAGGTAGAGGTTCTGCGTGCTCGGGGCGTTCGTCCGGTAGCTCAGGACCTCCCGGTTCTCGGGCTGGTTGAGGCTGTTCTGCAACGACACCAACGGGTTCACCGCGGAGATGGTGCCGCCGCCCGGACCTACGCCCGAGCCGCTGGTCCGCGACGCCAGCAGTCCGCCGCTCAGTGACGGCAGCGCCGCGGGCACCACCAGAGCGATGCCGAGCGCAACGGCACCGATGCGCCGCCCTGTGCGCACGGGAGCGACCGCCGAGGCGGTGCTGTGCTCCAGCCCCGCCCCCAGGCGGCTGGGGGCGCGCGTACCTCCGGTGAACACCCGCCCCCACTGCGAGAGCTTGTCCCGACCCTCGGCGAGAAGCAGCAGCAGATAGCCGCAGGCCGCGATGAGGAACCACACCCAGCCCGCGCCACCCGGCGACAGCCCGGCGGCGACGGAGTAGAGCGCGAGCAGCGGCAGTCCGGCGGGCGCGGCACTGCGGTACGTCACGGCCAGGGCATCGACGACCAGCCCGATCAGCAGGACACCGCCGACCAGCAGCAGCCGTATGCCCGAGGTGACCGGCGCGGGAATCGCGTACTGGCTGACGTCCTCGCTGCCCTCGGCCAGGAGCTGGCCGAACTCGCGGAACACATCGGGGCCGGGCAGGATCCCGCCCAGCGCCTGCTCCCGGGCGAAGGCGATGGTCAGCACGAGCAGGGCCACGAGTGCCTGCACCGCGATGGTCATCGGCCGGGCCAGCGGCACTCTGCGGGTCAGCGCGCCCACTCCGGCCACGATGCCCAGCAGGAACGCCGCCTGCACGATCCACACGGCCGGTTCGACCAGCGGCAGCAGGGCGCACGCGGCCATCAGCGTGGCCACCGCCGCGCAGACCGTCAGCCGTCCCCGCCCGCTCATGCCCTGCCCTCGTCCTCGGTCATGCTCCGCCCCCGCACACGCCCCTCGTTCATCGCCTGCCCCCCGCCGGACCACCCGGCCACGCACCGGCGCCCAGGGGCTGCCCGTCGATCTCGCGCCACAGCCGCGGCAGGCGGTCGCCAGGATTGACCGGGACCACCGTCCAGCCGGCCTCGCGCAGCTGCCCGAGCCGCTCCTCGTACGCCTGGTCGGTGTCGCTCCGCCCGTCCCTGGACCAGGCCGGTCCGTCCAGGACGAACGCCACGGCCGCGCCGGCGCGCTGGCGCATCCGGGACACCACCGCGGTCTCCTCCTCGTCCAGGCCGCCGAGGAAGGCGACCACAAGACCTTCGCGCCCGTTCCGCAGCACGTCGTAGGCCGGGGAGAGCCCCGGCTCCTCGGAGTGGTCGATCACGGCGAGGGTGTCCAGCAGGAGCCCGGCCACATCCGAGGAGTCCCCGCCGAAGCCTCCGCCGTCGGGGCCCGGGACCGTGCTGCCGGTGTCGGTGAGCAGGCGTACGGAGAATCCGCGCTCCAGGAGATGGACCCCTACCGAGGCCGCGCCCGCCACCGCCCACTCGAATGCCGAGTCCGGACCTGCGCCCCGGTGTGCGCACCGCCGGGTGTCCAGGAGCACCGTGCAGCCCGTGCGCTGCGGCTGTTCCTCGCGGCGCACCATCAGCTCGCCGTAGCGGGCGGTGGACCGCCAGTGGACGCGGCGCAGGTCGTCGCCGTGACGGTAGCCGCGGGGGATCACGTCGTCGTCACCGGCCAGGGCCAGCGAACGCTGCCGCCCGTCGCCGTAGCCCGAAGCCTCCCCCGAGAGCCGGATCGCGGGCAGCGGCTCGGTTCGCGGGACCACGGTCAGCGTGTCGTACGAGCTGAAAGCGCGGTTCAGTTCGCACATCCCGAACGGGTCGGTGAGCCGGAGCTGCAGCGGCCCCAGCGGGTAGCGGCCGCGCAGATCGGACCGGACCCGGTAGGACACCTCGCGCTGCCCGCCGGGCTCCACGCGGTCCAGGACGAAGCGGGGCCGCGGCCCCAGCACATAGGGCACCCGGTCCTGCAGCATCAGCAGTCCGGTGGGCAGCCGCGAGACGTTGTCGACGCGCAGGTGCACGCGCGACTCGGCCGCGGCGGGCACGCGCGCGGGGGACAGCCGTCGGCTCCCGGACACCAGATACCGGGTGCGGAGCAGCACGCCGACGCAGACCAGAGGCAGCGCGGCCAGCAGGAGTCCGACCCGCAGCAGGTCGGACTGTCCCAGGATGTAGGCGCACACGGCCGCGGCGATACCCGCCGCCAGGAAGGACCGGCCCCGCGTCGTCAGCCCGGCGAGCGCGGAGCGCAGAGGGCCCGGGTCCTCCTCGGGGTGCGGTTCCGGCGGCGGTGCCGCGGACATCACAGCCCCCGAACGCCGGGCGGCCGGTGGCCGGATGACGGGTGGGTGTGCGGATGCCGCCACTGCTGCGACGCGGGGTCGGGCACCGGGGTCTGCTGGAGGATCTCGGCGACGACCTGCTCGGAGGTACGGCGGTTGAGCTGAGCCTGTGCGGTGGGCAGCAGCCGGTGGGCGAGCACGGCCACGGCCAGCGCCTGGATGTCGTCGGGCAGTGCGTACTCACGGCCGCAGAGGGCGGCGGCGGCCTTCGCCGCCCGCACTAGGTGGAGCGTGGCGCGCGGCGAGGCGCCGAGCCGCAGCTCGGGGTGGTTGCGGGTGGCCGTGACCAGGTCGACGGCGTAGCGCCGCACCGAGTCGGCGACATGGACCGTGCGCACAGCGTCGACCAGCTTCACGATCTCGTCGGCGTGCGCCACCGGCTGCAGATCGTCCAACGGGGAGGCGCCGCCGTGCACATCGAGCATCTCCAGCTCGGCCTCCGGGCTCGGGTAGCCGATCGACACCCGGGCCATGAAGCGGTCCCGCTGCGCCTCCGGCAGCGGATACGTGCCCTCCATCTCCACCGGGTTCTGCGTGGCCACCACCATGAAGGGGCTGGGCAGTTCATAGGTCTGCCCGTCCACGGTGACCTGCCGCTCCTCCAGCGACTCCAGCAACGCCGACTGGGTCTTGGGCGAGGCGCGGTTGATCTCGTCGCCGATCACGATCTGCGAGAAGATCGCGCCCGGCTTGAACTCGAAGTCCTTCCGCTGCTGGTCGAAGACGCTCACGCCCGTGATGTCCGAAGGCAGCAGGTCGGGCGTGAACTGGATCCGCCGCACCGAGCAGTCGATGGACCGCGCGAGTGCTTTGGCGAGCATGGTCTTGCCCACGCCCGGAACATCCTCGATGAGCAGGTGCCCCTCCGCGAGGAGCACGGTCAGCGAGAGCCGTACGACCTCCGGCTTGCCCTCGATCACGTTCTCCACCGACCTGCGGATCCGCTCCGCTGTGGTGGTCAGATCCGTGAGGCTCGCTCGATCGTCATAGGTCGTCACCCGGCCCTCCTCGGCCCGTTCTACGAGCCGGTGCCCTCTCGACGGACGCCGGCCCTCCCCGAAGTGTGCGCAGCGCATCCCGGGTGCCCGGGATGCGGTGTCACACCACGCATTCTTGCTGTCGATACGGCTTTACGTCACTCGGGTGTGGATAACCGGGGTCGGTATGTCGCGACCACTCGGCTATGCCCCGTTCATGACTGGGGGTCTATCTCACGCAGCAGGCCTGTGTGGACGTCGAAGACGAAGCCCCGGACGTCGTCGGTGTGCAGCAGGAAGGGCGAGGTCCGCACCCGCTGCATCGACTGCCGCACGTCCTGGTCCACGTCCCGGAAGGATTCCACGGCCCATGCGGGTCGCTGTCCGACCTCCAGCTCCAGCTCGTGCCGGAAGTCCTCGGTAAGGCTCTCCAGACCGCAGCCGGTGTGGTGGATGAGTATGACGCTGCGGGTGCCCAGCGCCCGCTGGCTGATGGTGAGCGAGCGGATCGTGTCGTCGGTGACGACCCCGCCCGCGTTGCGGACGGTGTGGCAGTCGCCGAGCTGGAGGCCGAGCGCCGCGTGCAGGTCGATCCGGGCGTCCATGCACGCCACCACGGCCACCTTGAGGACCGGACGGGCGTCCATCCCCGGATCGGTGAACTCGGCGGCGTAACTCCTGTTGGCCTCGACGAGACGGTCGGTGACGGTGCCGCCTCTGCGGGCGGTGCTTTCGGAGCCGGCGGAGCGGTGTGCGGATGTCGACATGCGTAAACGGTATGTCGTCACCCCGCCCGCGGCTCCCTGTGAGGTCGGGCATAGAGGGTCAACGCATGTCCCTGTGAGGTAACCCACAGGGCCGGTCCAGTGTCCTCCGGATGAGTGAAGAACCGGTTCTGCGGCGCGCAGGGCGAGTTGGTTGACCGAGGGGACGAGTGGACTAAAGTGACGCGAAGTGGGAGGCGTAATGCTCCCCTCGGAACCGATTCCCCAGGCGTGCGCGGTGCGTACGTACGGCTCGGCCTCCTCCCGCTCCCGGTCGTCTGACGTCACTTCCCCGGCGCCAGCAGACCACTTCCCCTTCAGAGCGGGCGGGGACCAGGCGGTACGTGTGCTCCGCGCACGCCGGACCTGAGAGGGGCGCATGAGCGAGACCCGGCATGTCCCGGTAATGCTCCAGCGATGCCTGGACCTGTTGGCGCCGGCTCTCGCCACGACGCCCGGCGGGGCTCCCCCCGCCGGTGGGGGCACCGCCGGTGGGGCCGGGGGGAGCAAGGGGCCGGTCGTCGTCGACTGCACCCTCGGCCTCGGCGGTCACAGCGAAGCGCTGCTGACCGCCTTCCCGGCCGCCCGGCTCATCGGCCTGGACCGTGACCCGGAGGCGCTGAAGCTCGCCGCCGAACGGCTCGCCCCGTTCGGCGACCGCGCCACCCTCGTCCACGCCGTCTACGACGAGTTGCCCGATGTCCTCGAACGCCTCGGCGTGCCGGGCGTCCAGGGCGTCCTGTTCGACCTCGGCGTCTCCTCGATGCAGCTCGACGAGGCGGACCGCGGATTCGCATACGCCCAGGACGCCCCGCTCGACATGCGGATGGACCAGACGACCGGCATCAGCGCGGCGGAGGTCCTCAACACCTACCCGCCCGGCGAACTCGTCCGCGTCCTGCGGGTGTACGGCGAGGAGAAGTTCGCCAAGAAGATCGTGGAGGCGGTCGTCCGGGAGCGGCAGCGCGAGCCGTTCAGCAACAGCGCCCGGCTCGTCGAGCTGATCCGCGAGGCCCTTCCGCAGGCCGCCAAGCGCACCGGCGGCAACCCGGCCAAGCGCACGTTCCAGGCGCTGCGCATCGAGGTCAACGGCGAACTCGCCGTCCTGGAACGGGCGATCCCCGCCGCGGTAGCCTCGCTCGCCGTCGGTGGCCGGATCGCCGTGCTCGCGTACCACTCGCTCGAGGACCGCATGGTCAAGCAGGTCCTCGCGGAGGGCGCGGCGAACACCGCACCGCCCGGACTGCCCGTGGTGCCCGAGCAGTACCAGCCACGCCTGAAGCTGCTCACCCGCGGTGCCGAACTGCCGACGGAGGAGGAGATCGCCGAGAACCGGCGCGCCGCCCCCGCCCGCCTGCGCGGCGCCGAGCGCATCCGGGAGGACGTGGCGTGAAGCGTGCCGTCCGCGGCAGGGCCGCGCGCCTCGCGCGGCTGGTGCCGACGCGGTCGGGGCCGGCTCCCCGGATGCCGTTCGTGCTTCTCGTCGTGCTGCTCCTCGGCAGCGGGCTGATCACGCTGCTGCTGCTCAACTCCTCGCTGAACCAGGGCTCGTTCAGGCTCAGCAAGCTGAAGAAGGAGACCACCGAGCTGACGGACCGGCAGCAGGCGCTCCAGGAGGAGGTCGACGGCTACTCCGCGCCGGACGCCCTGGAGCAGCGGGCGCGCGAACTCGGGCTCGTGCCGGGCGGAAGCCCTGTGTTCCTGCTCCCCGACGGCACCGTCCGGGGTTCGCCGTCCGCCGCGCCCGGCCAGTACGTACCGAGGGCCACGCCGTGACCGGGGCCCTCGCCTCTTCCCGGGAGGCCACCGTATGACCCCGCCGCAGGAGCCCCCGCGCCGCCGTGCGCCCGGACCCCCGAGGCCGCGCGGAGGGGCGCGCGGCCCGGCCCGGCGCCCTGCGCGCGCGCCCCAGCTGATCCGGCTCGCCGCGCACCGCCCCCGCCTCCGGCTGGTCAGCCTCGGCCTGACCGTGGTGCTGCTGTCGTTCGTCGTGCGCCTGCTCCAGGTGCAGGCCGTGGACGCAGGGGCGTACGCGGCCAAGGGCGACGTCAACCGCTACGTCACCCACACCCTCGCCGCCGAGCGCGGCTCCATCACCGACCGCACCGGTGTCGCCCTCGCGACGACCGTGGACGCGTACGACATCACCGCGGACCCGCTCCTGTTCACGCCGGAGCAGAGCAAAGTCGCGGACGCGCCTCAGCAGGCCGCGGCCCTCCTCGCACCCGCCCTCGGCAAGGACGAGAAGGAACTCGCGGAGAAGCTCGCCAAGCCCCGGACGCGGTACACGGTGCTGGCCCGCCGCCAGTCGCCGCAGGTCTGGAAGCAGATCAGCGACCTCAAGCGCGCCTTCGAGGAAAAGAAGAGCAGCGGCAAGGGCCACAACGTCCTCGCCGGCGTCTTCCAGGAGCCGCACAGCAAGCGGGTCTACCCGAACAAGGATCTGGCCGCCGGTGTGCTCGGCTTCGTCAATTCCGAGGGCCGGGGCGGCGGAGGGCTCGAGGGCCTGTACGACCGCAAGCTCGCGGGGAAGAACGGCAAGATCACCTACGCCCAGTCCGGCGGCCGCCAGGTCCCCACCGTCGGCACCCAGGAGCAGCCCGCGGTCCCCGGCTCCGACGTCGAGCTGACCCTCGACCGGGACATCCAGTGGGCCGCGCAGAAGGCGATCAGCCAGCAGGTCCAGGAGTCCGCCGCCGATCGCGGTTACGTCATCGTCCAGGACACCCGCACCGGTGAGGTCCTGGCCATGGCCAATGCCCCCGGCTTCGATCCCAACGACCTCTCCGCCGCGGGCGGCCGGTCCCTGGGCAACGCCGCGCTCCAGGACGCGTACGAGCCCGGCAGCACCAGCAAGGTCATGTCCATGGCCGCCGTGCTGGAGGAGGAAGCGGCCGCCCCGGGAACCCACGTGGTCGTCCCCAACCGGCTGCACCGCGCCGACCGGCTCTTCGCCGACGACATCGACCACCCCACCTGGCAGCTCACGCTCAACGGTGTCCTGGCCAAGTCCAGCAACATCGGCACGATCCTCGCCGTCGAGCAGCTCGGCAAGACGCGCAAGGAGACCAACCGGGTGCTCGACTCGTACCTGCGGAAGTTCGGGATCGGGCGGGAGTCCGGGCTCGGCTTCCCCGGGGAGACGCCCGGCATCCTGGCCAGGCCGGGGGACTGGAGCGCTTCGCAGCAGTACACGATCCCGTTCGGCCAGGGCCTCTCCGTCAACGCCGTCCAGGCCGCCTCGGTGTACTCCACGATCGCCAACGGCGGCCGGCGGGTCGCGCCGACGCTCGTCCGCGGCACGCGGGGCCCCGACGGCCGCTTCACCCCGGCCACCGCACCCGACTCGACACGTGTGGTCAGCAAGGACACGGCGACCGCGGTCACGCACATGCTGGAGTCGGTCGTGGACGACGAGGAGGGGACGGGTGCCAAGGCCCGTATCCCCGGCTACCGCGTCGCGGGAAAGACCGGCACCTCCAACCGAGTGGACCCGGACACCGGTCGCTACCGTGGATACACCGCCTCCTTCGCGGGCTTCGCGCCCGCGGACAAGCCGCGGATCACGGTCTACTGCGCCGTGCAGAACCCGACCAACGGCAGCTACTACGGCGGCCAGGTCTGCGGCCCCGTATTCAAGCGCGTCATGGAGTTCGCGCTGAAGTCCCTGCAGGTCGCCCCGACCGGCGAGAAGCCCGCGCGGCTCCCGGTCACGTTCTAGCGAGGGGGAGCCGTGACGATCACGCCCGATTCCGGAAACCAGGACGCGTCCCGGACCTTGTTTCGCGACAGCACGGCCGCGCCGGGTACGCTCACCGCCGTGCCACATGCTGATCAGTCCCCCACTGTCCCGGAGAACGTCACCGCGACCTATCCGGGACCACCCCGTCCTGAGCAGGTCCGCCCGACACCGCTCGTGGCCCTGGCGGATCAGCTCGGCATCACGGCCCCTCCCTCACCCGCCGGCACCCCCGGCGCGGACACCGTGTGTCCCCGGCTCGTCGCCGAGCCGGGCGTGGACGCGAAGGTCACCGGCATCACCCACGACTCCAGGGCCGTACGCCCCGGCGACATCTACGCCGCGCTGCCCGGAGCCCGCTTCCACGGAGCCGACTTCGCCGCCCAGGCCGTCGACCTCGGTGCCGCCGCGATCCTGACCGACCCCGTGGGGGCCGACCGCGCCGCCGCCACCGGCCTTCCCGTCCTCGTCGTGGACCACGCGCGCGGCCGGATGGGCGCCCTGGCGGCCGCGATCTACGGCGAGCCGGGCCGCGATCTACTGCAGATCGGCATCACCGGCACCTCCGGCAAGACCACCACCGCGTACCTCATCGAAGGCGGTCTGCGGGCCGCCGAGAAGCAGCGCGAGGCCGCTGCCGGGGCGGCGGCCGGAGGACCTCGTACGCCCGCGCTCACCGGGCTCATCGGCACCGTCGAGTCGCGGATCGGCGACGAGCGGCTCAAGAGCGAGCGCACCACCCCGGAGGCCACGGACCTGCAGGCGCTCTTCGCGGTGATGCGCGAGCGCGGCGTCCACTCGGTCGCCATGGAGGTCTCCAGCCACGCGCTGGTGCTGGGCCGGGTCGACGGCACCGTCTTCGACGTCGCCGTCTTCAACAACCTCTCGCCCGAGCACCTGGACTTCCACCCGGACATGGAGGACTACTTCGCGGCCAAGGCCCAGCTGTTCACGCAGGCCCGCAGCCGCGTCGGCGTCGTCAACCTCGACGACGAGTACGGCAAGCGCCTCGCCGAGGAGTCCGCCGTCCCCGTCACCACCTTCTCCGCCGAGGGGCACCCCGACGCCGACTGGCGTGCCGACGACGTCGAGGTCGGCCCGCTCGGATCGACGTTCACCGCGCTCGGTCCGAACGGGGAGTCCGTACGGGCCGCCGCCCCGCTCCCCGGCCCGTTCAACGTCGCGAACGCACTGGCCGCCCTCACCGCCCTCGTCGTCGCCGGTGTCGAGCCGCAGACCGCCGCCGACGGCGTCGCGGCCGTTCCGGGCGTCCCGGGCCGGCTGGAGCGCGTGGACGCCGGCCAGCACTACCTCGCCGTCGTCGACTACGCCCACAAGCCCGACGCCGTCGAGTCCGTCCTGCGCGCCCTGCGCAAGGTCACCGACGGCAAGCTGCACGCCGTGCTCGGCTGCGGCGGCGACCGCGACCCGCACAAGCGCGGCCGGATGGGCGCCGCGCTCGCCCGGCTCGCCGACACCGCCGTCCTCACCTCCGACAACCCGCGCTCCGAGGACCCGCTCGCGATCCTCGCCGCCATGCTCTCCGGCGCCTCCGAGGTGCCGATCCACGAGCGGGGCACCGTCCTCATCGAGGAGGACCGGGCTGCCGCCATCGCGGCCGCGGTCGCACGCGCCGAGCCCGGCGACACCGTGCTCGTCGCCGGCAAGGGGCACGAGCAGGGGCAGGACATCGCCGGTGTGGTGCGCCCCTTCGACGACCGGAAGGTGCTGCGCGAGGCCATCGAGTCCGCCGAACACCCGAAACTCCAGGGATGACACAACGCCATGCGCGCACCGAACACCAGCCGGAAATCTCCCAGCCGTGACGGAGGTGACCGGTGATCGCCCTCTCCCTCGCCGAGATCGCCCAGGTGGTCTCCGGGCGGCCGAGCGACATACCTGACCCCGACCGGCAGGTGACAGGACCCGTCGTCATCGACTCCCGGGAGGTACGGCCCGGCAGCCTCTTCGCCGCCTTCCCCGGTGAGCGGGTCGACGGACACGACTACGCGCAGCGCGCCGTCGAAGCGGGAGCAGTCGCCGTACTGGCCACCCGCCCCGTCGGCGTGCCCGCGATCCTCGTGGACGACGTCGTCGCCGCCCTCGGCGCCCTCGCACGCCATGTCGTGCAGCGCCTGGGCGCCACGGTCGTGGCCCTCACCGGCTCGTCCGGGAAGACCAGCACCAAGGACCTGATCGCCCAGCTCCTGGAGCGGATCGGGCCCACCGTCTACACGCTCGGCAACTTCAACAACGAGATCGGTCTGCCGGTCACGGCCCTGCGCGCCGAGGACGGCACCCAGCACCTCGTCCTGGAGATGGGCGCCCGCGGCGTCGGCCACATCCGCTATCTCGCCGAGCTCACCCCGCCCCGGATCGGGCTCGTCCTCAACGTCGGCACCGCCCACATCGGCGAGTTCGGCGGTCGTGAGCAGATCGCCCAGGCCAAGGGGGAGTTGGTCGAGGGCCTGCCCCCGGAGGACCAGGGCGGCGTCGCCGTGCTCAACGCCGACGACCCTCTCGTACGCGCCATGGCCTCCCGCACCAAGGCCCGTACGGTGCTGTTCGGCGAGGCGGGGGAGGCCGACATCCGTGCCGAGGACGTCGGCCTCACGGCCACCGGGCAACCCACGTTCACGCTTCGCACACCGACCGGGTGCAGCACTGTGACCATGCGCCTGTACGGTGAGCACCACGTGTCGAACGCGCTCGCCGCGGCCGCCGTCGCCCACGAGTTGGGCATGCCCGCCCACGAGATCGCCCAGGCGCTCTCCGAGGCGGGACAGCTCTCCCGCTGGCGGATGGAGGTCACCGAGCGCTCGGACGGCGTGACGGTCGTCAATGACGCCTACAACGCGAACCCCGACTCCATGCGAGCCGCCCTGCGCGCGCTCGTCGCCATGGGAGCAGCCTCCCGGGAGAAAGGGGGCCGCACATGGGCGGTCCTCGGTCCTATGGCCGAGCTCGGCGACGAGTCGCTGGCCGAGCACGACGCTGTCGGACGGCTGGCCGTCCGGCTCAACGTCAGCAAGCTCGTGGCGGTGGGGGGCCAGGAGGCCGCCTGGCTCGACATGGGCGCCAAGAACGAGGGTTCGTGGGGTGAGGAGTCGGTGCACGTGTCCGACGCGGAGGCGGCGATCGACCTGTTGCGCACTGAGCTGCGCCCGGGGGATGCCGTGTTGGTGAAGGCATCCAGGTCGGCCGGCCTGGAACGGATCGCGCAGGCCCTCCTGGAGGGTGCCGGCGAGGGCGAGGTCGCCGGTCGATGAGGCAGATCCTCTTCTCCGGAGTCATCGGGCTCTTCCTCACCCTGGTCGGTACTCCGCTGCTGATCCGCCTGCTGGCCCGCAAGGGATACGGGCAGTTCATCCGCGACGACGGTCCGCGAGACCACCACAGCAAGCGCGGCACCCCGACCATGGGTGGTATCGCCTTCATCCTGGCCACGCTCATCGCGTACGTCCTGACGAAGGTGATCACCTCCAGCGAGCCGACCTTCTCCGGCGTGCTCGTGCTCTTCCTCATGACCGGCATGGGCCTGGTCGGCTTCCTGGACGACTACATCAAGATCGTCAAGCAGCGGAGCCTCGGCCTGCGCGCCAAGGCGAAGATGGCCGGCCAGCTCATCGTCGGTATCGCCTTCGCGATCCTCTCGCTCAACTTCGCCGACTCGCGCGGCCAGACGCCCGCCATCGACAAGCTGTCGTTCACCCAGGACTTCGGGTGGGCGCTGGGCCCGGTCATCTTCACCATCTGGGCGCTGTTCATGATCCTCGCGATGTCGAACGGCGTGAACCTCACCGACGGTCTCGACGGCCTGGCCACCGGCGCCTCCGTGATGGTCTTCGGCGCGTACACCTTCATCGGCGTGTGGAAGTACCAGGAGTCCTGCGCCAACGCCGCCACGCTCACCAACCCCGGCGCGTGCTTCGAGGTCCGCGATCCGCTCGACCTCGCCGTCGTCGCCTCCGCCCTCATGGGCGCGTGCTTCGGCTTCCTGTGGTGGAACACCTCACCCGCCAAGATCTTCATGGGCGACACCGGTTCGCTCGCCCTCGGCGGCGCGCTCGCGGGCCTGGCGATCTGCTCCCGTACGGAGTTGCTGCTCGCCCTGCTCGGCGGACTGTTCGTCCTCATCACCATGTCCGTGGTGATCCAGGTCGGGTCCTTCCGCCTCACCGGCAAGCGGGTCTTCCGGATGGCGCCGCTGCAGCACCACTTCGAGCTCAAGGGCTGGACCGAAGTGCTCGTGGTGGTCAGATTCTGGATCATTCAAGGTATGTGCGTGATCGTGGGTCTCGGGCTCTTCTACGCGGGCTGGGCGGCCGACAAGTGACCAGGCAGGACACGGGGGCACCTCCCGGCGGCAGCTGGGGGAGAGTCACCGTCGCGGGCCTCGGTGTGAGCGGCGTGAGCGCCGCCCGCGCCCTGGCCCGCCTCGGGGCCGTCGTCACGGTCGTGGACGGCGGCGACGGGGAGCGGCAGCGCGAGACCGCCAAGTCCCTTGAGGGCGAGGGGATCACCGTCCGGCTCGGCGACGGTGCCACGCTCCCCGAGGCCACGGAGCTGGTCGTCACCTCGCCCGGCTGGAAGCCGGACAGCCCGCTGTTCCTGGCCGCGGCCGAGGCCGGTGTCGACGTCGTCGGCGACGTGGAGATCGCCTGGCGGCTCCGTCGGCCCGGGGCCGCCCCCTGGCTCGCCGTCACCGGCACCAACGGCAAGACCACCACCGTCCAGATGCTCGCCTCGATCCTGACGGCCGCCGGGCTGCGTACGGCCGCCGTCGGGAACATCGGCACCCCGATCATCGACGTGGTACTCGCCCAGGGGCAGGAGGGGGCCGAGCCGTACGACGTCCTGGCCGTGGAGCTCTCCAGCTACCAGCTCCACTGGGCGCCCTCCGTACGCCCCCACTCCGCCGCCGTCCTCAACCTCGCGCCCGACCACCTCGACTGGCACGGCTCGATGCAGGCGTACGCCGCCGACAAGGGCAGGATCTTCGAGGGCAACCAGGTCGCCTGCGTCTACAACGCCGCCGACCCGGCCACCGAGGAACTGGTCCGCGCCGCCGACGTCGAGGAGGGCTGCCGCGCCATCGGCTTCACCCTCGGCACCCCGGCGCCCTCCCAACTCGGCGTCGTCGAGGGCATTCTCGTCGACCGCGCCTTCGTGGAGAACCGCCACAGCAGCGCCCAGGAACTGGCCGAGGTCTCCGACGTAAGGCCGCCCGCCCCGCACAACATCGCCAACGCGCTGGCCGCCGCCGCTCTCGCCCGCGCCTACGGCGTCGAGCCCGGGGCAGTACGCGACGGGCTGCGCGCCTTCAGCCCCGACGCGCACCGCATCGCCCATGTCGCCGATGTCGACGGCGTCGCGTACGTGAACGACTCCAAGGCCACCAACACCCATGCCACCGAGGCGTCTCTCGCCTCGTTCGAGCACATCGTGTGGATCGCCGGCGGCCTCGCCAAGGGAGCGACGTTCGACGAGCTCGTCGCCGGTGCCAGAGGCCGGCTGCGCGGTGCGGTTCTCATCGGCGCCGACCGGGCCCTGATCCGCGAAGCGCTCGCGCGACACGCCCCCGAGGTCCCGGTCGTGGACCTCGACCGGACCGACACTGGGGCGATGACCGCGGCGGTCCGGGAGGCGTCGCGGCTCGCCCGGCCGGGAGACACCGTCCTGCTGGCCCCGGCCTGTGCCTCCATGGACATGTTCGTCAACTACGGCATGCGCGGGGACGCCTTCGCCGAAGCCGTACGCGGACTGCGAACGGCCGGCGGCGAACAGGGGCAGTAGAGCCGGAGCGTCCCCGCCGTGCAAGTATCCGGCGCACCAGACATACGGAGGGGACATGACGGCCGAGCAGCCCGGTACCGCCGCGGACGGCCGGTCGCGACCGGTGGCGGTTCTGCGCGGCCGCATCGCCGCCGTCCGCCGTCTGAGCACGGCCGCGGCGGGAGCCGGCGGCCCGCTGGTGGCGCTGCGCGAGCGCACGGCCGCGCCCCGCCCCGTACGGCCGAGGCCGGCGCGACCGGGCGGAGCCGGTGCCCGTACCCCGGCGCGACCCCCGCGCGGCAGCGCGCTGCGCGGGCTGCAGCAGCTCCCCACCCGCCTCCGGCGTGCCTGGGACCGTCCGCTCACCGCGTACTACCTGATCCTCGGCGGGAGCCTCCTGCTCACCGTGCTCGGTCTGGTGATGGTGTATTCGGCGTCGATGATCCAGGCCCTGCAGTCCGGGCTCGCGCCCACCCACTACTTCCGCAAGCAGCTCGTCGCCGCGGTCCTCGGTGCCGGGCTGCTGCTGCTCGCCTCCCGGTTGCCGGTACGCGCCCACCGCCTGCTGGCGTATCCACTGCTGGCCGTCTCCGTCTTCCTGATGACCCTGGTGCAGGTGCCGGGGATAGGGCACACCGTCAACGGCAACACCAACTGGCTGCAGCTCGGCGGCCCGTTCCAGCTCCAGCCCAGCGAGTTCGGCAAACTCGCGCTCGTCCTGTGGGGCGCCGATCTGCTCGCCCGCAAGCAGGACCTGCGCCTGCTGACCCAGTGGAAGCATCTGCTCGTCCCGCTCGTCCCCGCGGCGTTCATGCTCCTCGGGCTGATCATGCTCGGCGGCGACATGGGCACCGCGATCATCCTCACCGCGATCCTCTTCGGCCTGCTGTGGCTGGCCGGGGCGCCCACGCGGCTCTTCGCGGGCGTGCTCGCGGGCGCCGGCGTTCTCGGGATCATCCTCATCACCACGAGCCAGAACCGGATGGCACGGCTCGCGTGCCTGGGGGCCACCGAGCCTGGCGAGGGCGACCGCTGCTGGCAGGCCGTGCACGGGATCTACGCCCTGGCCAACGGCGGATGGTTCGGCTCCGGGCTCGGTGCGAGTGTGGAGAAATGGGGTGAACTCCCGGAACCGCACACCGACTTCATCTTCGCCGTGACCGGGGAGGAACTCGGCCTGGCGGGGACGCTGTCGGTGCTCGCACTCTTCGCGGCTCTAGGCTATGCGGGTATCCGCGTGGCCGGACGCACGGAGGACCCCTTCGTGAGGTACGCCGCGGGAGGTGTGACCACCTGGATCACGGCTCAGGCCGTGATCAACATCGGTGCGGTGCTCGGTCTGCTGCCGATCGCCGGCGTCCCGCTCCCGCTGTTCTCCTACGGAGGGTCCGCTCTGCTGCCGACCATGTTCGCCGTCGGGCTGCTGATCGCGTTCGCGCGAGCCGAGCCCTCGGCCCGCGTGGCCCTGGCCACGCGGCAGCCGGCGTTCCGGAGGAAGCTGGCGGGTGTGAGACGGAAGACGATGCGACGGCGCGCCAGGAGGCGGCCGTCCGGAGAGCGGTGAATTTCGGTGCATGTCGTACTAGCCGGTGGGGGGACCGCCGGTCACATCGAGCCCGCGCTCGCCCTCGCGGACGCCCTGCGCAGGCAGGACCCGACCGTAGGGGTCACAGCCCTCGGCACTGAGCGCGGACTGGAGACCCGGCTCGTACCCGAGCGGGGGTACGAACTGGCGCTGATCCCGGCCGTACCGCTGCCCCGCAGGCCCACGCCGGAGCTGATCACCGTCCCCGGCCGGCTGCGCGGCACCATCAAGGCGGCCGAGAAGGTCCTGGAGCGGACCAAGGCCGACTGCGTGATCGGCTTCGGGGGCTATGTCGCCCTGCCCGGGTACCTGGCCGCCAAGCATCTGGGCGTACCGATCGTCGTCCACGAGGCCAACGCCCGCCCCGGCCTCGCCAACAAGATCGGCTCGCGGTACGCGCACCAGGTCGGCGTCGCCACCCCCGACAGCAAGCTGCGCAACGCCCGCTACATCGGCATCCCGTTGCGCCGCTCCATCGCCACCCTCGACCGGGCCGCGGTGCGCCCGGAGGCCCGTGCCGCCTTCGGTCTCGACCCCAACCTGCCGACGCTGCTGGTCTCCGGCGGCTCGCAGGGAGCCCGCCGCCTCAACGAGGTGGTGCAGGCGGTCGCCCCCGCGCTCCAGCGCTCCGGCGTCCAGATTCTCCACGCGGTCGGCCCGAAGAACGAAATGCCGCATGTGGACAACATGCCGGGAATGCCCCCTTATGTCCCGGTACCGTATGTGGACCGGATGGACCTCGCGTACGCCGCGGCCGACATGATGCTCTGCCGCGCGGGCGCGATGACCGTCGCCGAACTCTCCGCGGTCGGACTTCCTGCCGCCTACGTGCCGCTGCCCATCGGCAACGGCGAGCAGCGGCTCAACGCCCAGCCTCTGGTCAAGGCGGGCGGCGGCCTGCTGGTCGACGATGCCGAGCTGACGCCGGAGTGGGTGCAGAACCAGGTGCGCCCGGTGCTGTGCGACCCGCACCGGCTGTACGAGATGTCCCGCGCCGCCGCGGAGTTCGGCCGCCGGGATGCCGACGACCTGCTCGTCGGCATGGTGTACGAGGCCGTGGCCGCGCGTCACAGGGCGTGAGGCCGTAACGGCCCGGGGTTTCCCCGGGCCCCCGGAAGGAGCCAGGGAGCGTGGCCGGACCGACGACCGCCGATCGTGGTGCCAGGAAGTCAGCGCCGTCCGGCCCGCCCCGGGTGCCCAGGAAACGGAAGTTCCGGTTCCTGTTGCCGGGTCGCCGCTTCCTCCTCGTGACCCTGGCCCTGGTGGTGCTCGTCGTCGCGGCCGGAGTCTGGGTCGTCTACGGCTCGAAGTGGTTGCGGGTGGACACGGTGAGCACCCGGGGAACCCGGGTTCTCACACCCCGTCAGGTGACGGAGGTGGCGGCCGTACCGCTCAACACCCCGCTCATGTCCATCGACACGGAGGGGATCGCTGCCCGGCTCCGCGCGAAGCTGCCGCGTATCGGCGCGGTGGACGTCGTACGGGTCTGGCCCGACGAAATCCGACTGAAAGTAACGGAGCGCAAACCGGAAGTCCTTATTGAAAAGGGCGGAAAGTTCATCGAAGTGGACAGTGGCGGAGTTCGCTTCGCGACCGTTCCCGAGGCGCCGAAAGGCGTTCCGCTTCTGGAATTGGATGCGAGCCGTTCGCCGAGTCTTCGGAGATTCGGCCCGGAGAGGCTCGAGCGGGAGGCGGTCCGGGTCGCGGCCGGACTCCCGGAGGTGATTCGACGTGACACCCGGGTCGTCCGAGTCAGTTCATATGACTCCATCACGCTGGAACTGACGGGGGATCGGACCGTGGCGTGGGGAAGCAGCGAACGCGGAGCCGCCAAGGTGGAGACACTTCTCGCACTCATGAAAACGGCGCGGGGCGCCGAGCACTTCGATGTCAGTGCTCCTACCGCCCCTGTGGTGTCAGGGAGTTGACGTTTGGAGCGGCGCGCCAGCACCCTGGTTGGCTAGCACATGGCGTGATCACATAGGGTGAAAAGAAAAACGGGAGGTTCGGCGTGTTCGTTGAACGCGCAGCACTTGTCGACTTAGTGTCTCGTTCGAAGAGTCCACAGGGCAGACACAACTGGTAACCCTAAACTTGACCGTTAGGGTTCGGGTCGGCTTTGGACCGTCCCAAATCGGCATGCGTCCGCGCTCCGCGAAAAATCGCGGGAGGCCGGACACGTAACTCGAGGCGAGAGGCCTTCGACGTGGCAGCACCGCAGAACTACCTCGCAGTCATCAAGGTCGTCGGGATCGGCGGCGGTGGCGTCAATGCCATCAACAGGATGATCGAGGTCGGTCTCAAGGGCGTCGAGTTCATCGCGATCAACACCGATGCACAGGCCCTGCTGATGAGCGACGCCGACGTCAAGCTCGACGTCGGCCGCGAACTCACCCGCGGACTCGGCGCCGGCGCCAATCCCGACGTCGGCCGCAAGGCCGCCGAGGACCACCGCGAGGAGATCGAAGAGGTCCTCAAGGGGGCCGACATGGTCTTCGTGACCGCAGGTGAGGGCGGCGGCACCGGTACCGGTGGCGCACCGGTCGTCGCGAACATCGCGCGCACGCTGGGCGCCCTGACCATCGGCGTGGTCACGCGCCCGTTCACCTTTGAGGGCCGCCGCCGCGCGAACCAGGCCGAAGACGGCATCGCGGGGCTGCGCGACGAGGTCGACACCCTCATCGTGATCCCGAACGACCGCCTGCTGTCGATCTCCGACCGCCAGGTGAGTGTGCTCGACGCGTTCAAGTCCGCGGACCAGGTCCTGCTCTCCGGTGTCCAGGGCATCACCGACCTCATCACCACTCCCGGCCTCATCAACCTCGACTTCGCCGACGTCAAGTCCGTGATGTCCGAGGCCGGATCCGCCCTCATGGGCATCGGCTCGGCCCGTGGCGACGACCGCGCCGTGGCCGCCGCCGAGATGGCCATCTCCTCGCCGCTGCTGGAGGCGTCCATCGACGGCGCCCGCGGTGTGCTGCTCTCCATCTCCGGTGGCTCGGACCTCGGTCTGTTCGAGATCAACGAGGCCGCTCAGCTCGTCAGCGAGGCGGCCCACCCCGAGGCGAACATCATCTTCGGCGCGGTCATCGACGACGCCCTCGGCGACGAGGTCCGCGTGACCGTCATCGCGGCGGGCTTCGACGGCGGCCAGCCGCCGTCCAAGAACCGCGACAAGGTTCTCGGTACGAGCAGCGGTCGCGAGGAGTCGTACCAGGGCGGCAACCGTCCGTCCTCCTCCGACACCGGCAGCCGCCCCTCCTTCGGAGGGCTGGGCGCCGTCGCCCCGCGCGACGCCGACGAGGCCGAGCCGGAGCGCAACGAGCCGGCCCCGGTCAGCGAGGTGCCGTCGCCTCCGGTCGCCCCGCCGCAGGTGCCGTCGGCCCGCCCGTACCAGGACAGCCAGGCCGAGGAGCTGGACGTCCCGGACTTCCTGAAGTAACCGGCCCGACGTGATAGGGCACCAGCATCGAACGAGCGGCGCGCACTTCGCCTTCACCGACCGGTGGGGCGGGGTGAGCGCCGCTCCTTATGAGCAGCTCAACCTCGGTGGCGCGGTCGGCGACGACCCCGGCGCCGTACGGGCGAACCGCGAACTCGTCGCGAAGGAGCTGGGCCTGGTCCCCGGCGACGTCGTCTGGATGAACCAGGTGCACGGGCGGGACGTGGCCGTCGTCGACGGTCCGTGGAAGCCGGACGAGAAGATCCCGAGCGTGGATGCGCTGGTGACCACCCGCCGCCGCCTCGGCCTCGCCGTTCTCACCGCCGACTGCACCCCCGTTCTGCTGGCCGACCCGGTGGCGGGCGTCGCCGCCGCGGCGCACGCCGGGCGTCCCGGCATGGTGGCAGGCATCGTCCCGGCGACCGTGGAGGCGATGTTCGCCCTCGGCGCGGAAGCGTCGCGGATCACCGCCGTCATGGGGCCGGCGATCTGCGGGCGGTGCTACGAGGTGCCGGAGGACATGCGGGCGGAGGTGGCGCGGGACGTCCCGGAGGCGTGGTCGACCACCAGCTGGGGAACCCCGGCTGTGGACGTCACGGCCGGCGTGGTCGCTCAACTTGCCCGGTTTGGCGTTGAGATGTGCGAGAAGAGTCACATCTGCACGCTGGAATCGACCGATTACTTCTCCTACCGGCGTGATCGCACGACCGGTCGGCTGGCCGGCCATGTCTGGCTGGACTGATGGGACTCGCATGACTGACCGCAGGGCTCAACTCGCCGAGAACCTGGCGCGGGTGGAGGAACGTATCTGCGCGGCCTGCGCCGCCGCGGGCCGCAAGCGGGAAGAGGTGACCCTCGTCGTGGTCACCAAGACCTACCCCGCGAGCGATGTCCGGCTGCTCGCGGAGCTGGGCGTGCGCCATGTCGCGGAGAACCGGGACCAGGAGGCGGCGCCCAAGGCGGCCGAGTGCTCCGGGCTCACCCTCGACTGGCACTTCGTAGGGCAACTTCAGACGAACAAGGCGCGTTCCGTGGTGAGTTACGCCGATATGGTGCAATCCGTGGACCGTAGGCGACTTGTCAACGCCCTCTCGGGTGCGGCCGTACGTGCCGGCCGCGAGGTCGGCTGTCTCATCCAAGTCGCCCTGGACGCAGGGGAAGGGGACGCCGTGGACAGGGGCGGGGCCGCGCCGGAGGAGGTGCCGGAGATCGCCCGCGCGATCGCCGGTGCGGAAGGGCTGCGCCTGGGCGGTGTGATGACCGTCGCACCCCTCTCCGGCGTGTACGAAGGCCGTCAACGGGCGGCATTCGAGAGGCTGATGGAAATCTCCGCACGCCTGCGCGTGGAGCATCCTGCTGCGAACATGGTCTCGGCAGGTATGAGCTCGGACCTCGAGGACGCCGTGGCGGCCGGAGCGACACATGTACGCGTCGGCACTGCGGTACTCGGAGTCAGACCCCGGCTCCGGTAACGTCGCCAAGCAAGTCGGACCACAGTAGAAAATATGGTCATTTCCGTCAATAGGCGGTCAGGCCGAGTGGATCCACGGCAACCGGTGACGGAGCCGATCCACCACAGAGCGGAGGACGCAGAGCATGGCCGGCGCGATGCGCAAGATGGCGGTCTACCTCGGCCTCGTGGAGGACGATGGGTACGACGGCCGGGGCTTCGACCCCGATGATGATTTCGAACCCGAGCCGGAGCCCGAGCGGCCTCGCCGACAACACCAGTCCCATCAGTCCGAACGGACACAACAGGACGAATCGGTACGTGTCGTCCATACCCCGGCTCCCCGTGAGCCATTGGCTCTTGCCGCGGAAAGCGGACGACCCGCGCGTATCGCCCCCGTGGCGTCCATCACACCTGAACGTCAGAATTTGGAGAAGAACGCCCCGGTGATCATGCCCAAAGTCGTGTCCGAGCGTGAGCCCTACCGCATCACGACTCTGCACCCCCGGACGTACAACGAAGCCCGTACCATCGGGGAACACTTCCGTGAGGGCACCCCGGTGATCATGAATCTGACGGAGATGGATGACACCGATGCGAAGCGACTTGTCGACTTTGCGGCTGGATTGGTGTTTGGTCTTCACGGCAGTATCGAGCGAGTGACGCAGAAGGTCTTCCTCTTGTCGCCTGCTAACGTCGATGTCACGGCGGAGGACAAGGCCCGTATCGCAGAGGGCGGGTTCTTCAACCAAAGCTGAGACGCAACACCGGTCACGAGGCCGCGAGGCCCGGCACGAGTAAGGGGAGAGGCACCGCGAGATGGACATCGCACTCCAGGTGATCTACATCGCGCTGTACTGCTTCCTCATCGTGTTGATCTTCCGGCTGGTCATGGACTACGTCTTCCAGTTCGCCCGCTCGTGGCAACCCGGGAAGGCCATGGTGGTGGTCCTCGAAGCCACCTACACTGTCACTGATCCGCCACTCAAGCTTCTGCGGCGGTTCATACCGCCGCTGCGTCTCGGGGGCGTGGCGCTCGACCTGTCCTTCTTCGTACTGATGATCATCGTCTACATCCTGATCACCGTCGTGAGCCGGCTGTGAACGATACGGTCTGCCGATATGCCGACGACTACGTTGAGGTGAAGAGATGCCGTTGACCCCCGAGGACGTTCGGAACAAGCAGTTCACGACCGTCCGCCTCCGAGAAGGCTATGACGAGGACGAGGTCGATGCCTTCCTCGATGAGGTCGAAGCCGAACTGACCCGGCTGCTGCGGGAGAACGAGGACCTGCGCGCCAAGCTGGCCGCAGCGACCCGTGCCGCCGCGCAGAACCAGCAGCAGGGTATGCGCAAGCCTCCGGACCAGCAGGACCGAGGCGGGGCCCCCGTGCCCGCCGCCATATCGGGCCCGCAGCCGGTGCCGCCGCAGCAGCAGATGGGCCCGCCCCAGCTGCCCGGTGGAGCACCCCAGCTGCCTGCCGGTCCCGGTGGCCACGGCCCCCAGGGGCCGCACGGTCCCGGTCCCATGGGCCAGGGCGGTCCCATGGGTGGTCCGATGGGCGGCCCCGGTGGTCCCGGTGGTCCGCACCTGCCGCAGCAGGGTCCCGGTGGCGACAGCGCCGCCCGCGTCCTCTCGCTCGCGCAGCAGACCGCGGACCAGGCGATCGCGGAGGCCCGTTCCGAGGCCAACAAGATCGTCGGTGAGGCTCGTAGCCGTGCCGAGGGCCTGGAGCGGGACGCCCGCGCCAAGGCCGACGCGCTGGAGCGGGACGCCCAGGAGAAGCACCGCGTCGCGATGGGCTCCCTGGAGTCCGCCCGCGCCACGCTGGAGCGCAAGGTCGAGGACCTGCGCGGCTTCGAGCGGGAGTACCGCACGCGTCTGAAGTCGTACCTGGAGAGCCAGCTCCGTCAGCTCGAGAACCAGGCCGACGACTCGCTGGCTCCGCCGCGGACCCCGGCCACCGCATCCCTGCCGCCGTCCCCGTCGATGGCGGGTGCAGGTGCCGGCATGGGCGGCCACACCATGGGCGGCAACCAGTCCATGGGCGGTCACGGTCACGGCCACGGCCCGGGTGGCGGTGGCCCGTCGTACGGCGGCCAGCAGCAGATGTCCCCGGCGATGACGCAGCCGATGGCGCCGGTGCGGCCGCAGGGCCCGCAGCCGATGCAGCAGGCACCGTCCCCGATGCGGGGATTCCTCATCGACGAGGACGACAACTGACGGAACATCGCGCAATGAGCGCGTAGCAGTCGGCAGATCAAGGGCCGGGCCCCGGGGCGAATCCCGGGGCCCGGCCCTTTTCTGCGCTAACGTCCCCACCATGGGCGACGGCTACCAGCAGGCGAGCGCCGAGACGCGGCGGCGATGGGGCATGCTCGCGGAGGATGTGTCGACCGAGCTGGCCGCGGCGGGGCTGCCGGTCGTTCCCGGGATGGACGCACGCGTCAGCGCGGGCGTCCGCGTGGCGATCGACCCGGGAAGTGACGCCACCGGAGGCGTCTACGTGGAGTGGCGGATCCATCCGTGGCTGTCGTCCGCGATCACTCGGTGCACTCTCCAACACCAGGCCGAGGCACCGGTGGTGCGCTACGGGGCCCATGTTGCGGATGTGATGCGGGAGGCGATCCGCCAGATCCTCACCACGGGCGGCTTCACCGTGTACGAGAGCCCCAACGCGCTTGTCGCGCACATGCTCTACGTGGCGTCCGGTCCCCGGGGCACGCTCTCGGAGCGCCTCCAGCTCGGCTGAGGCCCTCGGGCGTACGGGACACGTACGGGACACGTACAGGACCACGTACTGGATACGTCGGGATACTGATGCGAGGAGGCGGCGCGCCCCGGCCGGGACGCGCCGCCTCCTCGCTCCGTGCTACGCCTCGGTCTTGCGGAGGCGGAAGGTGAGGCCGAGGCCCGCGTCCTCGAACGGGTCGCCGTACGAGGAGTCCGCCTCACCCGGTGCGAAGTCCGTGGCGAGCACCTCGTCGGAGATGAGCGCGGCGTGGTCCGCGAGTGCCGTACGGACCTCCTCGTCCGCGGACTCCCAGCGCAGCGCGATCCGGTCGGCCACGTCGAGACCGCTGTTCTTGCGCGCCTCCTGGATCAGCCGGATCGCGTCACGGGCCAGCCCCGCACGCCGCAGCTCCGGGGTGATCTCCAGGTCGAGCGCCACGGTCGCACCCGAGTCGGAGGCCACCGACCAGCCCTCGCGCGGGGTTTCGGTGATGATGACCTCCTCCGGCGAGAGGGAGATCGTCCCGCCGTCCACCTCCACCGATGCCGTGCCGTTGCGGAGCGCGATCGACAGCGCGGCGGCGTCCGCCTCGGCCACGGCCTTCGCGACCGCCTGGACTCCCTTGCCGAACCGCTTGCCCAGCGCGCGGAAGTTGGCCTTGGCCGTGGTGTCGACCAGGGATCCACCGACCTCGGACAGTGAAGCGAGTTCGCTGACGTTGAGCTCTTCGGCGATCTGGGCGCGCAGTTCGGCTCCCAGGGCCTCGAAGCCGGCCGCCGCGACCAGGGCACGGGACAGCGGCTGACGGGTCTTCACACCCGACTCGGCACGCGTCGCACGCCCCAGCTCCACCAGCCGCCTCACCAGCACCATCTGGCGCGAGAGTTCGGGGTCGATGAGCGCGGTGTCGGCGGCCGGCCACGGCGACAGATGCACCGACTCGGGTGCGTCCGGCGTCACCGGAACGATCAGGTCCTGCCACACCCGCTCCGTGATGAACGGGACGATCGGCGCCATCAGTTGGGTGATCCGCTCGATCACCTCGTGAAGCGTCCGCGCCGCGGCCTTGTCGCCCTGCCAGAAGCGACGGCGGGACCGGCGTACGTACCAGTTGGACAGATCATCGACGAAGGCGGACAGCAGCTTGCCGGCGCGCTGGGTGTCGTACGCCTCCAGGGCCTGGGTGACCTGGTCGGTGAGAGCGCCCAGTTCGCTCAGCAGCCAGCGGTCGAGCAGCGGGCGCTCGGCCGGGGCCGGGTCGGCGTCGCTGGGTGTCCACTGGGACGTCCGGGCGTACAGCGCCTGGAAGGCGACCGTGTTCCAGTACGTCAGCAGGGTCTTGCGGACGACCTCCTGGATGGTTCCGTGGCCCACGCGGCGGGCCGCCCAGGGCGAGCCGCCGGCCGCCATGAACCAGCGGACCGCGTCGGCCCCGTGCTGGTCCATCAGCGGGATCGGCTGGAGGGTGTTGCCCAGGTGCTTGGACATCTTGCGGCCGTCCTCGGCGAGGATGTGGCCGAGGCAGACCACGTTCTCGTAGGACGACTTGTCGAAGACGAGCGTGCCGACCGCCATCAGCGTGTAGAACCAGCCGCGGGTCTGGTCGATGGCCTCGGAGATGAACTGCGCCGGGTAGCGCTTCTCGAAGATCTCCTTGTTGCGGTACGGGTAGCCCCACTGCGCGAACGGCATCGAGCCCGAGTCGTACCAGGCGTCGATCACCTCGGGGACCCGCGTCGCGGTCAGCGAGCAGCCCTCGGCGGTGCAGGTGAAGGTGATTCCGTCGATGAACGGGCGGTGCGGGTCCAGGCCGGACTGGTCGGTGCCGGTCAGCTCGGACAGCTCGGTGAGGGAGCCGACGCAGGTGAGGTGGTCCTCCTCGCAGCGCCAGATCGGCAGCGGTGTGCCCCAGTAGCGGTTGCGGGAGAGCGCCCAGTCGATGTTGTTGTTGAGCCAGTCGCCGAAGCGGCCGTGCTTGACCGCCTCCGGATACCAGTTGGTGTGCTCGTTCTCCCGGAGGAGGGCGTCCTTGATCGCGGTGGTGCGGATGTACCAGGACGGCTGCGCGTAGTAGAGCAGCGCGGTGTGGCAGCGCCAGCAGTGCGGATAGCTGTGCTCGTACGGCAGGTGCTTGAAGAGCAGGCCGCGGGTGTGCAGATCGGCGACCAGCGCCTCGTCGGCCTTCTTGAAGAACTGGCCGCCGACGAGGGTGATGTCCTCCTCGAAGGTGCCGTCGGGGCGGACCGGGTTCACCACCGGCAGCCCGTACGCGCGGCAGACCTTGAGGTCCTCCTCACCGAAGGCGGGGGACTGGTGGACCAGGCCGGTGCCGTCGTCGGTGGTCACATACTCGGCGTTGACCACGAAGTGGGCGTTCTCGATCTCGACGAGCCCGAAGGGGCGCTCGTAGGTCCAGCGCTCCATCTCGCGGCCGGTGAACGTCTGCCCGGTGGTCTCCCAGCCTTCGCCGAGCGCCTTCTCCAGCAGCGGTTCGGCGACGACCAGCTTCTCCTGGCCGTCCGTCGCCACCACGTACGTCACGTCGGGGTGGGTGGCGACCGCGGTGTTGGAGACCAGAGTCCACGGGGTCGTCGTCCAGACGAGCATGGCCGCCTCGCCCGCGAGCGGGCCGGAGGTCAGCGGGAAGCGGACGTAGACGGAGGGGTCGACGACCGTCTCGTAGCCCTGCGCCAGCTCATGGTCGGACAGGCCCGTGCCGCAGCGGGGGCACCAGGGGGCGACGCGGTGGTCCTGGACGAGCAGACCCTTGCCGAAGATCTCCTTCAGCGACCACCAGACCGACTCGATGTACTCCGGGTCCATGGTGCGGTAGGCGTCGTCGAGGTCGACCCAGTAGCCCATGCGCGTGGTCAGCTCGGCGAAGGCGTCGGTGTGACGGGTGACCGACTCGCGGCACTTGGCGTTGAAGGCGGCGATGCCGTACGCCTCGATGTCCCGCTTGCCGGTGAAGCCGAGCTCCTTCTCGACCGCCAGCTCGACCGGCAGGCCGTGGCAGTCCCAGCCGGCCTTGCGGCCGACGTGGTAGCCCTGCATGGTCCGGAAGCGGGGGAAGACGTCCTTGAAGACGCGGGCCTCGATGTGGTGGGCCCCGGGCATGCCGTTGGCGGTCGGGGGGCCCTCGTAGAAGACCCACTCGGGGCGGCCCTCGGTCTGCTCCAGGCTGCGGGAGAAGACCTTGGCCTCGCGCCAGAAGTCGAGCACGGCGTGCTCGAGCGCGGGCAGGTCGACCTGGGCGGGCACCTGGCGGTACTGCGTCATCGGATCTTCCTCCGGCGGACATCACGTCTGTAGAAAAATGCAGTCCGTCGGAGGGACGAGAGCACGGGCTCCCGCGGTACCACCCTCCTTGGCGGTGAGCACTGCTCTCACCGCCCCCTCATTGGGGCCGCGAAGCCGGTTCTACTCGCTCGCGGACCGCCGGCCACTGGGCCGCTGCCGCGGAGCTTTCTTCCGGCGACTCCGGGGTGATCTTCACGTCGCGCTCGCCCCCGGGCTCGCACCGTCCCCGGGTCGCTCATGGCTGCGTACGGCGCTACTCGTCCCCTTCCACGCCTTTCGCTGCGCCCAGTGTACGGGGCATCGCCCACCGCGGCCGACCGGATTTCCCGTGACCCGAATGGCGACATGGCGCACGACGGAGTCCGGGCGGCGGATTACGGCGCGGGGAGTGGGGCACAACGGATGCAGACCCGCCCGGATGGTGTGGCAGCGGTGGTTTGCCCCGTTGCCGCCGTCCTGGAGTCGATTTATCGTCCCAGCACGACTCGCGTGCAAGATCACATATGTGAAGGGGCCGCGACCATGGTGGCGAAAAAGTCCGCCGTGAAGAAGTCGGCGTCGGCCGGATCGCCCGGCACGCCGTCCAGGAAATCGTCGGCGAGGAAGAGCACCGTGAAAACGACCACGCGAGTAGCGAAGACGGCGACGGAGAAGAAGCCGCAGGGAGCGGCGGCCACGACCGCGCCCCCGAAGAAGTCGGCTGCGAGGAATGCCCTGGCGAAGAAGACCGCCGTGACGACCGGCTCCAAGAAGACGGCACCGAAGAAGACCGCGCCGAGGAAGACGGCGGCCCGGGGCTCCGCATCCGATCAGTCCGAGCCGGAGAAGCCCGGCTCGGAGCCGGTCACCGCGGCCGAGGAGCTCACGCCGGGCACCTCCGGGACCGGGAGGACCGCGGCCAGGGCCACGGCGAAGAAGACTGCTGCGAAGAAGAGCGCGGCGAAGAAGAGCGATACGAAGAAGACCACGGCGAAAAAGACGGCCACGAAGAAGACCGCCGCGAAGAAGACCGCACCGAAGGCCGCGGCCGAGGGCAAGGCGGCGCCGGTACAGGAAGCCGTGGAGGAAAAGGCCGGAACCGCGGTGCCGGCGAAGTCCGCGGCCCGGAAGTCCACGGCGAAGAAGGCCGCATCGGCGAAGAAGGCGGCATCGGCGAAGAAGGCGGCGCCGGCCGCCCGCAGACCCGCCGCGAAGAAGACGGGAGCCGGATCGGTGGCTGCGAAGAAGACCGCGGGCCGGG
Source organism: Streptomyces sp. NPDC048639 (assembly GCF_043199075.1). Classification (NCBI taxonomy): domain Bacteria; kingdom Bacillati; phylum Actinomycetota; class Actinomycetes; order Kitasatosporales; family Streptomycetaceae; genus Streptomyces; species Streptomyces sp. NPDC048639. Next base: position 298,238 of record NZ_JBICVP010000001.1, on the reverse strand, counting down.
CGTCCGCCGCGGCGAAGGCCCCCGCGGCCGCCGCTTCCACCGCGTCCCCCGCGCTCGCCACCAAGGCTGCGCCCGGCGATCTCGCCGTACGCCCCGGAGAGTCCCCCTGGACACCGGAGGAGGTGGCGGCGGCCCGCGACGAGCTGCGCGAGGAGGCCGAGCGCCTGCGCGACGAGCTCCTCGCCTCCGATGCGGCGATCACCGGCCTGATGCGCGACTCCGGCGACGGCGCCGGGGACGACCAGGCCGACACCGGCACCAAGAACATCACCCGCGAACACGAGCTGTCGCTCGCCGCCAACGCACGGGAGATGCTCATGCAGACCGAGCGTGCGATCGAGCGCCTCGACGCCGGCACCTACGGGCTCTGCGAGTCGTGCGGCAACCCGATCGGCAAGGCGCGGATGCAGGCCTTCCCGCGCGCGACCCTGTGCGTGGAATGCAAGCAGAAGCAGGAGCGGCACTGAGTGGCCGCACGTGTGTGCCGTACTCTCGTCCTCAGTTCGGCCGGGCACGTTCCGGCCCGGGGACACAGGCTGAGGGACTGACGTGGCAGAGGCGGAGCGGACGATCGGTACTCCAGGGTTCGAGGAGGGGGCGCCGGAGCCGGACCAGGTCGGGGAGCCCGCGTCCAAGGGCAGGCGGCGGATCGCTGTCCTGCTCGGGGTCGCCGCCTTCGCGTACGCCCTGGACCTGGTCAGCAAGATGATCGTGGTGGCCCGGCTGGAGCACCATCCCCCGATCGAGGTCGTGGGCGACCTGCTCAAGTTCGAGGCGGTGCGGAATCCGGGTGCCGCGTTCGGCATCGGCGAGGCCCTGACCATCGTCTTCACCGTCATCGCGGTCACGGTGATCGTCGTGATCGCACGGATCGCCCGCAAGCTCTACAGCGTGCCGTGGGCCATCGCCCTCGGACTGCTGCTCGGTGGTGCCTTCGGCAATCTCACCGACCGCATCTTCCGCTCGCCCGGGCTCTTCCACGGCGCCGTGGTGGACTTCATCGCGCCTGCCCACTTCGCGGTGTTCAACCTCGCCGACTCCGCGATCGTCTGCGGCGGCATCCTGATCGTGATCCTCTCCTTCCGCGGACTCGACCCGGACGGCACCGTCCACAAGGACTGAGCCGGGCGGGCACGAACGGCACCGGTCGGAGCCGGTCGTCCGGGGGCGTACGAGCGGGTGTGCGAGTAGGCGTACGAGTCGCTGCCCGCAGTCCGGCATACTCGACGGGTGAGCACGCTTCCCGAGATCCGCACACTGCCCGTACCCGACGGCCTGGAGGGTGAGCGCGTCGACGCCGCCATCGCCCGCATGTTCGGCTTCTCCAGGACCAAGGCCGCCGAGCTCGCGGCCTCGGGGAAGGTCCAGGTCGACGGCGCCACCGCGGGCAAGTCCGACCGCGTGAGCGGCGGTGCCTGGCTCGAGGTGGAGATGCCGCAGGCCGCGCCGCCCGTCCAGATCGTCGCCGAGCCCGTCGAGGGCATGGAGATCGTGCACGACGACGACGACATCGTCGTGATCATGAAGCCCGTCGGCGTCGCCGCCCACCCCAGCCCCGGCTGGAGCGGCACGACCGTGATCGGCGGGCTGGCCGCGGCCGGCTACCGGATCTCCACCTCGGGTGCCGCCGAGCGCCAGGGGATCGTCCACCGCCTCGACGTCGGTACGTCGGGCCTCATGGTCGTGGCGAAGTCCGAGCGCGCGTACACCACTCTCAAGACACAGTTCCGGGAGCGCACGGTCGACAAGCGCTACCACGCCCTCGTCCAGGGCCACCCGGACCCGCTGAGCGGCACCATCGACGCCCCCATCGGGCGCCACCCCCAGCACGACTACAAGTGGGCCGTGACGGCCGAGGGCAAGCCGAGCGTCACGCACTACGACCTGATCGAGGCGTTCCGCTCCGCCAGCCTCCTCGACATCAAGCTGGAGACCGGCCGCACCCACCAGATCCGGGTCCATATGGCCGCCCACCGCCACCCCTGCGTCGGCGACCTCACCTATGGCGCCGACCCCACCCTCGCCAAGCGGCTGAAGCTCGGCCGCCAGTGGCTGCACGCGGTGAGGCTCGGCTTCGAGCACCCGTCGGACGGAAGCTGGGTGGAGTTCGAGAGCACCTACCCGGAGGACCTGCAGCGGGCGCTGGACATCGTCCGCTCGGAAAGCGCGTGACCGCGGGCGCGTCCTCCCTGTCCGATGCGTCAACTCCCGGGGCACCGCGCGGGCTGCCGTACGAGGCGCGGGTCGCCGAGGGCGACGGCGACCGTGACGCCTGCTTCGCGGTGCGCACGGAGGTCTTCGTCGGCGAGCAGGGCGTGCCCGCCGCGCTCGAGTCCGACGCGGACGACCGCGGCGCCGTGCACGTCCTGGCCGTCGGCCCCGACGGGCCGCTGGGTGCCGGACGGCTGCTGCACGGTCCGCCCGCCGCGGCCAGGAACGGCGGTGACGAGCGCGTCGGCGTGCTCGGCCGCCTCGCCGTCACGCGAGCGGCGCGGCGCCTGGGGGTCGGCGCCGCGCTGGTGCGGACCATGGAGGGGGAGGGACGGCGGCTCGGCCTGAGCGCCATCGACCTGCACGCGCAGGAGTCGGCGACCGGCTTCTACGAACGGCTGGGGTACACGGCCTACGGCGAGGAGTTCCGGGAGGCGGGCATCGCCCACCGGTCGATGCGCAAGCCGCTCCAGCCGTAGGCGAAGCCGCCGTACGCCGCGTCGCGAAGAACCGTTCGGCCGCATCCATGTGAATCGCTCCCGGGCAGTGCCTGGGGAAGCCGGCGGGGCGAAGCCTCGGCCGGACGGACGCCGGGATGGGGCAACTGAGGCGCCCGGACGCCCGGACGCCCGGACGCCCGGACGCCTGGACCCGTGATCCCCGGCTCGCGTCCGTCCGGCGCCCGAGCCGTAGGGGGCCGAATCCGAGCCGCGCTGAGCAACCCGTACTGGTGGGACCGCGTCCGCGGACCGGACGCCGGGGCGGTCCGTTCCGCGCCCATGGCACGCTTGGTCCGCTGATCATCCGTTCCTGACCTCCCGGAGCGTGCCGACCGTGGACCAACTGGCCCTGCTGTTCGCCCTGCTCCTGGGAGCCCTGGTCACGGTCCCGCTCGGCGAGCGGCTCGGCGTGCCCCCGCCGGTGCTCATGACGCTCGGCGGGATCGTCAGCGCGCTGCTGCCGTTCGTACCGAACGTCGAGGTGCCGCCCGAGTTGATCCTGCCGCTGGTCCTCCCGCCCTTGCTGTACGCGTCCGTGCAGCGCACGTCCTGGCGGCAGTTCGCGGCCAACCGGAGGCCGATCTTCCTGCTGGCCGTGGCGCTGGTGTTCGTCACCACGGCCGCGGTCGCCGCGGTCGCGCACGCCGTCGTCCCGGGGCTGCCGATCGCGGCCGCCTGCGTGCTCGGCGCGCTCGTCGCACCGCCCGACCCGGTGGCCGCGACCGCGGTGGCCGGGAAGCTCGGGCTGCCGCGCCGTATGGTGTCGATCCTCGAGGGCGAGGGCCTGTTCAACGACGTCACGGCCATCGTGCTCTACCACGTGGCGCTCGGCGCCGCGGTGGGCGGCACCTTCTCGGTGCCGGGGGCGATCGGTGAGCTGGTGCTGTCCGCGGTGGTCGCCGTGGCGGTCGGCCTGGGCCTCGGCTGGGCGACGCACAGGCTCATGGCGGTGCTGGGCGAGGCCACGCTGCAGATCGGCCTGACGCTTCTCGTGCCGTTCGTCTCGTACGTCCTCGCCGAGGAGTTCGAGGGGTCGGGCGTGCTCGCCGTCCTCACCACCGCGCTGTTCCTCGCGGAGTACGCGATGGACCCCGACGACGTCGTCGGGCGGCTCGCCGGGGACACCTTCTGGAACGTCGTCGACACCCTGGTCACCGGTGTCGCCTTCGGCCTCATCGGCCTGGAGCTGCACAACGTCTTCGGTACCGCGACGGGCCGTTGGGGCCAGATGCTCGGTGCGGCCGCCGCCGTGGTCGGGGTCGTCATCGTGGTCCGGCTGCTGTACCTGCTGCCCGCCGCCTGGGCCGCGCGGCGCATGCACCGCCGCTCGGACGTCGAGGAGGACATCCCGCTGACCTGGCGGGAGACCGTGATCATGTGGTGGGCCGGGATGCGCGGGGTCGCCTCGGTCGCACTGGCGCTCGCGATCCCCTTCACGGTCGACGACGGCGGGGGGTTCCCCGCCCGTGACGAGATCGTCTTCATCGCGTTCGGCGTCGTGCTCACCACCCTGGTGCTGCAGGGCCTGACCCTGCCCTGGCTCGTCAACCGGCTCGACGTACGCCATGACACCGACGTCGAGCGCGAGCAGGAGCGCCGTCTGGCTGTCCGTGTCGCCAAGGCGGCCAAGCGGCGGCTGCGCGAGATCGAGGAGGTCGAGGAGCTGCCGGAGGAGTTGTCCGAGCAGATGCTCCGCCGCGCCTACGACCTGGCCTCCCGTATCTCGCCCGACATCGTCGACGAGGAGCGGCGCGAGTCCCACCGCAAGCGCACCCAGCGCGTCCGGCGGGTTCAGCGGATCCAGGGCGAACTGCTGTCGGCGGCCCGCCACGAGGTGCTCGCGGCGCGCAGCGAACCGGGCGCGGACCCCGAGGTCGTGGACCGCGTCCTGCGCCAGCTCGACATGCGGAGCCTGCGCAGCGGCCCGCCGTAGGATCGGAGACCTGATCTCTACGGATCGCTGGGATCTCTCAGGACGAGGAGATGGGCAAGGATGTCGCGCACAGTCGTCATCAGCGGTGGCGGTACGGGGATCGGGCTCGCGACGGCGAGGACCTTCGCCCGGGACGGCGACAGCGTGGTGCTCATCGGGCGGCGCGCGGATGTCCTCGAACGGGCCGCGGCGGAGATCCCGGGAGCGTTCCCCTGCCCCGCCGATCTGACCGATCCGCATGCGGTGGCTCGCGCCGCGCACCTCGTGTGCGAGGAGTTCGGCGCCGTCGACGTCCTCGTCAACAACGCGGGCGGCAACGGCGGCCTCGAAGCCCCGGCTGGTGCCGAAGACCCGCTGGCCGCCACCGCCTACGACTGGACGCTCAACTTCCGCCTCAACGTCCTCACCGCCGTGCTTCTTACCGAGGCGCTCCGCGACCACATGGCCTCGCCCGGCGGACGGGTGCTCTTCCTCAGCTCGATCGCAGCCCTGCGCGGGTCCGGCGCCCATGCGTACGGCTCCGCCAAGGCGGCGCTGCACCCGTACGCGTTCGCGCTCGCACGGGATCTCGGGCCGCGCGGCGTGACCGTGAACCTCGTCGCGCCGGGCTACGTCGAGGAGACCGGGTTCTTCGGCGGCGAGCTGCCGGAGGAGCGGCGCCGCAAGGTGATCGACGAGACGCTCAACCACCGGGCCGGACACCCGGGAGACGTCGCCGGGACGCTGCACTGGCTCGCCTCCCCGGCGGCCGACCACATCACCGCCCAGGTGATCCACGTCAACGGCGGTGCGGAGCGCGGGCGTTAGCCGGCCTCCGGGGCAGTCCGCCCTGGCGAGAGCCGGGGGCAGCCCGGCCGCGGAGGAGACCGCGCCGGCCCGACCGGCCGTGCGGGGACGTCAGCGGAAGGCGCCGTCCCCCGCGCTCGTTCCGCCGGGACCGTCCTCCCCTTCGTCCTTCTTGTGCTCCGGACCGCGCGAGCCCGTGCCGTAGGTCTCCTGCACCGTGGCCGTGACAATGCGCGGCAGTGCGTACGGGTGCTCCTCGCGCAGCCAGGCGACCATCCGCTCCCGCACCTCGCAGCGCACCGCCCACACCGTGTCCGCGTCCCGGGCCGTGACCAGGGCGCGCACCTCCATCGTGGTCGGGGTGGTGTCGGTGACGACCAGGCTCCAGTCGCGCCCGTCCCAGGCCGGGCACTCCTGCACGATCTCGTGCAGCCGCTCCCGCATGAGGTCGACCGGCGCGGCGTGGTCGAGCTGGAAGAAGACGGTGCCGGTCATCTGCGGGCCGCCGCGCGACCAGTTCTCGAACGGCTGGCTGGTGAAGTACGAGACCGGCATGGTGATCCGGCGCTCGTCCCAGGTCTTCACGGTCAGAAAGGTGAGCGTGATCTCCTCGACCGTTCCCCACTCGCCGTCCACCACGACCGTGTCGCCGATGCGGACCATGTCGCCGAAGGCGATCTGCAGCCCAGCGAAGAGATTGCCCAGGGTGGACTGGGCGGCGATACCGGCGACGATGCCGAGGAGACCGGCCGAGGCGAGCATGGAGGCGCCGACCGTCTGCATGGCCGGGAAGGTCAGCAGCATCAGGGCGATGCCCAGCACGCCGACGACCGCGGTCACCACGCGCTGGATGAGGGTGACCTGCGTGCGGACCCGCCGTACGCGGGCGGCGTCCCGGGTCCCCGTCGCGTACTTCGAGTACGCCGACTCCACGATCGCCGCCGAGATCCGGATGAGCAGCCAGGCCGTCGCACCGATGAGGGTGATCGTCAGTGCCTGGCCGATGCCCTTGCCGTGCGCGCGGGCGATGTGCGCCTGATCGTAGGTGCTGCGCACCAGGGCGGCGCACAGCACGACCTGGAGGGGTACTCTGCACCGGCGCAACAGGCCCCACAGCGGGGTCTCCGGGTGCCTGGCGTCGGTTCTGCGCAGAATTACGTCGACGATCCAGCCGATGACGACGGTCACTGCCACCGAGCCGCCGAACACGAGCACCGGACGCAGCACGTCCTCCATGGACACTTCAGCTCCCTTCGGGTGGTCGGCCGGGCGCCGTCATGGCACCCACGGCTGTCCACGTACCCACGAAGGTAGCTGGCACGATGTGAGATGAGAGATACACCGAGAGGGAAGTGACCAGCCGTGGCGTCCTCGACAATCGTCCTCTTCCACTCGGCCTACGGGCTGAGGCCCGCGGTGCACGCGGCGGCCGACCGCCTCCGGGCGGCGGGCCACGAGGTGCATGTGCCGGACCTGTACGACGGCCTCATCGCGGAGACCGTCGAGGAGGGCATGGAGATCAAGGACGAGATCGGGCAGCACGAGCTGCTCAAGCGCGCGATCACGGCCTCGGCGCCCTTCTCCGAGCGGGGCCTGGTCTACGCGGGCTTCTCGCTCGGGGGCTCGATCGCGCAGAACCTGGCGATAGCGGACGGCAAGGCGCGCGGGCTGCTTCTGCTGCACGGCACCTCCGACCTCGCGGAGAGCGCCTCGGTCGACGAGCTTCCGGTGCAGCTCCATGTCGCCGACCCGGACCCGTTCGAGCCGGACGATTGGCTGAACGCGTGGTATCTGAGGATGCGGCGGGCCGGCGCGGAGGTCGAGGTGTTCCGGTACGCCGGTGCCGGCCACCTCTACACCGACCCGGATCTGCCGGACCACGACGCGGAGGCGGCGGAGGCCACGTGGTCGGTGGCGCTGGGGTTCCTGGACGAGCTGTAACGACGAGCGGTGGGTGCGGTCGGGCGGGGCCGGTCCGTTCCGCCTGTCCGTGGTCCCCGGGCGCGCACGGTCGCGAACGCACGGCTGCCTGCCGCACATGGCGTGTGCGGCAGGCAGCGATGGAGAAGGGGTGCGTGTCAGACGGTGATCAGCTCGCGCGGTAGGCCAGCCAGGACTCCGTCATGCGCTCCACCTGACCCGGCGTGAACTGCGTCATGCACGAGTCGTACGTGTAGTCCATGAAGTTCTTGATCGGGTCCAGGCCCTCCGCGCCGCAGGTGTCGCGGCCCACCGGGCACTCGAAGGCCGGGCTCGCCTCGGCCGGAGTGTCGGCGACCATGTCGCCGGTGTCCGAGCAGCCGTCCTGGAAGGTGTGCCACAGGCCCATCCAGTGGCCGACCTCGTGGGTGGCGGTGTCACCCTCGTCGTAGTTGGTCGCCGAGCCGCCCGGCAGGGACTCGTCGAGGACGACGACACCGTCCATCTTCGGGTCGTCCGGGTACCAGTCGGGGAAGGTCGCCCAGCCGAGCAGACCGCCGCCGAGGTCCGCGGAGTAGATGTTCAGGGCGCTCGAACCGCCCTTGCGGAGCTTGGTCTTCATGGCGCGCTCCTGGGCGCCGTCGGGCTCGAGCTGGTTGTACCACTCGGCATTGTCCGTGTAGTCGGTCTTGACCAGCTTGAACTTGAACTGGCTGGCGGTGTTGCCGTCGCCCTTGCCCGCGAACGCCTCGTTGAGCACGGTCATCTGACCGTCGACGTCGGCCGCGGTCAGCTTGCCGGTGGCGCCGTCGTGGACGACGTGGAAGTACACGGGGATGGTGGTGGCGGCCGCGGCCTTCGCCGCCAGCATCCGGCCCTGCGGGGACTTACGGAGCTGCTCGACCCTGCGGTCGAGTCTCTTGTCCATGGCCTTCGCCTCGGCGGCGCTCACCTCGCCGGGCTCGTGCGCACCGGGTCTGCCGTACTTGCTGTTCGGGTCGGCCACGCGCGCCGCGGCGCCCGCAGCGCTTCCGTCGGCACAGTTTTCGGCCGTGGCCGCAGCCCTCTCCTGGGGCGCGGTCGCAGCGCCGGCAGGAGCGGACAGCGGGGCGAAGGCCATGGCCCCCGCCACCAGAGCGGTGCCGATGAAGCGGTTGCGAAGGCGCGGGGATATACGGGCAGTTGGGCGCATGTGGGCTCCTCGCCAGCACGGTGACGGGTGGAATTTCCGCCCGTCGCCGGGAGATTACGAGGCTGTGTCAGATCTTCAGCAGATTCGATCTGGCCCAATCAATAAGTGGGGCAATTGTGGACGTTGGTGAGAGATCTTCTGACAACTTCCCCACTATGAGACACATCGGTTACGACGGAAGTAGCGGAGGTGAGTGGCATGCCCCGGTTTGTTCCCGGAACGCACCACTCACCGCGACCGCTCAAGACCTGTCGTATACGAGATTGATATGGCCGAAAGTTTGCCCTTAGCGGACCGGAGAGTCGACCCTTTCGACCTTCTGAGTACCGGACTTGGTCCGATATGAACGTTTCCACTCCGCCGAGGCGTCGCGGTCGCTCTTGTCGGAGACCACGTAGTAGTCCATCTGCGTCCGCTCGGCGGTGACGTCGAGGACGCCGTAGCCGTGCGAGTCCAGGTCCACCCACTTCACGTGGCGGTTGGCCGCCTTGATGATCCCCGCGGCGACGAGCGAGACCGTCTGCGCAGGTACGTGCAGGATGTCGTCCAGGTTGTCCGAGGTCACCGACGTCACCACGAACTCCGTGGCCGCGGACGCCGAGAGCGGGTACGTGGCCGCCTTCACCGGCACGTCGTTCGCCCAGGCCATGTGGATGTCGCCGGTCAGGAAGACCGTGTTGGTGATGCCCCGGTCGCGCAGATGCGCGATCAGTTCGCGCCGGTCGTCGGTGTAGCCGTCCCACTGGTCGTTGTTGAACGCCAGTCCCCCCTTGGGCAGCCCCAGCAACTCGGCTATCGGCTCCAGCAGATGAGCCGGCAGGGAGCCGAAGGCGAACGGGGAGATCATCACCGAGGTGCCGACCAGCTTCCACGAGGCGTCGGAGGAGGCCAGCCCGTTCTTCAGCCAGTCGAGCTGGGCCCGGCCGGTGATCGTACGGTCCGGATCGTCGACGCCGCCGCTGCCGGTCTTCGCCTGCTCCGACCGGAACGAGCGCAGGTCGAGCAGATGCAGATCGGCGAGCTTGCCGAAGCGCAGCCGCCGGTAGGTGGTCCCCTCGGTGGAGGTGCGCACCGGCATCCACTCGAAATACGCCTGCTTGGCGGCGGCCATGCGCTGAGCCCAGGCGCCCTCACCGTCCGCGGTGTGGTTCTCGGCCCCGCCGGACCAGGCGTCGTTGGCGAACTCGTGGTCGTCCCAGATCGCCACCACCGGGTGCACGGCGTGCAGCGTCTGGAGGTCGGGGTCGGTCTTGTACGTGGCGTGCCGGACGCGGTAGTCGGTGAGGCTGACGATCTCGTGGACGGGGGAGTGGGGACGGACGACGTACTTCGGCTCGGGGTACTGGCCGGTGCCGTACTCGTAGATGTAGTCGCCGAGGTGGAGCACCGCGTCGAGGTCGGTGCGGGCGGCGAGATGGCGGTACGGGGAGAAGTAACCGGACTCCCAGTTGGCGCACGAGACCACCCCGAACCGGACGGAGTGCGCGGCGTCGTCGTGCGCGGGCGCGGTGCGCGTCCGGCCGACGGGGGAAGTGGAATCGCCGTGGCTGAACCGGAAGAAGTACGCGGTGGCCGGGCGCAGTCCGCGGACGTCGACCTTCACGGTGTGGTCGGACGCGGCACGGGCGCTCGTACTGCCCTTGGCGACGACCTTGGTGAAGGACTTGTCCTCGGCGATCTGCCAACCGACCGTGACCTCCGGCCCCTGGCCGGAGCCGGGCATGGCCTCGGGAGTGGGCGTGACACGGGTCCACAGGAGCACGCCGTCGGGGAGGGGATCGCCCGATGCGACGCCGTGCAGGAAGACGGGGGCCGCGTTGTTGGCGGCCATGGCGCTGGCGGTTCCGACAAGCGGAATCAGCGCGGCGGAGGCGGCAGCGGCCTTGACGACCGTGCGGCGCGTTGTGTTGTTAGGTAGGAGATCGGTCACGGCCGATCAGATTACTGGCGCGTACGGTCGTTGGGGAGTGTGTTGCCGCCCCCTTCTTGTCGTGTTCACCGCAGGGGCACCCGGGCGTCCGGAACGACGCCCGAATACGCTCGTGGCCCCCGGCACTTGAGAGTGCCGGGGGCCACGATGAGCGACCGTCGGTCTCGGAGGCAGAAGGCCTCGCATGCCACTCGCCGCATGGTGGACGCATCCCCTTCACGCCCGCCGCACGCCAAGAGCCGCCTCTCGCGGCGATCCGTTCGCGCAGGGCGGTCGAGCCGAGCGACATGCGGTGAACGCGAACGGGCGGAGCCGCGTTGATGAACGGCGACTCCGCCGGCGTCGCAGGGTCAGCCCTTCTGCTGGAGCGCCTTCTCGTATGCGGCGTCGAACTGCTCGGGCGTCACGATGGGGGTGCCCTCTTGGGCGCCCTCGACCGTCATCTTCACCCCGTTGACCTTGAAGCTCGGTGTGCCGGTCACGTCCTTGGCGTCGTTGAAGCGGTCCTTCATCGCCAGTGCCCACCTGTCGTAGGTGCCGCCCTTCACCGCCTTCTCGAAGGCCGCGTTGCCCTTGAGCGCATCGACCTTCTTGGCGATCTTCAGCAGGTAGGCGTCGTCGGCGAACTTGTCCTCGGTCTCCTCCGGGTGGTTGCCGGGGGCGAACAGCGCCTTCTTGTACTCCAGGAAGGCATCGGGGCCGACATTCAGAGCTGCTCCCAGCGCGCTGAGAGCGTTCTTGGAACCGGACCCCTTGATCTGCGGGTTCTCATCAAGGAAGGCACCCAGGGTGAACTGCAGCTTGTACTTGCCGTCCTTCACGTCCTTGGTGACCTTGTCCCCGGAGGCCTGCTCGAAACTCGCGCACACCGGGCAGCGCATGTCCTCGTACACCTCGACGGTGTTCTTGGCCTTCTTGTCGCCTATGACGACGACCGTGCCTTTGTCACCGGAGGTGTTGGCCGGCTTCGCGAAGGATTCCTTCTTCGCGGCGGCCACCCAGTCGTCGTTGCTGACCTTGCCGCTTCCGCCGCCCATGTTGCTGACGGCGATGCCGATACCGGCGGCTATGCCGAGGACGGCGACGATCGAGCCGCCGACGACGAGCTGGCGGCGGATCTTCTCGCGCTTCGCCTGGCGGGCGCGCTCCTCGCGGAGGCGCTCGCGCGCGGCTGCCTTGTTGGCCTTGCTGTTGCGGTTGCTCATGAGGTTCCTTCTGCTCCGTGATGGTGGGGGGACTGCTGTGCCGGGTGGGCTCCGAGAGGTCTCAGAGGGCCACGGGGCACGGCGGTCCGCGCCGCAGTACGGAGTGGGCGAGCAGCGGCTGGACACGGGTGGCCGGCGCCCGCCGTACGGTGCCGAACGCCCGGCGCGCGGGGCCGTTCTGCGCTCGTACCGTCGCGAAGGCGATCAGCAGCGGCCGGAAGGCGAAGGCCCCGAGCGCGCGCAGCAGGCGCACCAGGGCGCTCTCGCCCCGCCGCAGCCAGGCCGCGGCGACGAGGCCGACCGCGACATGGGCGGCCAGCAGCAGCCAGGGGGTGGCCGGGTCGCTCGCGGCCGTCAGCGTCGCGGCGGGCTGCCGGCTCGCCATGTGGGCGAGCGGTGTGCCGAAGTCGCCGCCGCTGCACAGCAGATCCACGCCGACCGAGCGCAGCGAGCCGGCGACCGGACCGCCGGCCTGGCCGTAGCAGGCGTGCTGGCCGGTGGTGAAGACCGTGTCCGCGGCCAGCTCCAGCGGGATCAGCAGGGCGGCGATGGCGCCGTATCCGCGCTCGCGTCCGGCCAGGGCCCATGCGATGGCGAAGACGCCGACGGAGAGCCCGGCGACGGTGGTGACCGGGAGCGGGACACCTGAGAGCAGGACGTGCGAGGCAGCCGACAGCGTGACGCACAGCGCCGTGAACAGCGCTGCGCGCAGTGTTCTCAACTGAGCCCCGGATATGTCCATCGCCGCAGAGTGTGCCATGCCCGCTGGTAAGGGGCGACTAAACGAGCCCTCGGTTTCCCAGGGGCCCGTCGTCGGCGCTCCCGTGGCGTACGCGGTCCTGCGCGTGGGCCGCGTCACAGGGCCCGTTGTCCGCGGGAGCCGCCCGTCGGCGGAGGCTCCCGCGTCCCCGGCCGGGGAGGCTGCCAGGCGGCCCCGGCCCCGGCCTGCCGCAGTCCCCGGAACGCCGGAGCCCCCGGAACGCCGCTGCTGTGGGCCGATGGCCGCCGCCCTTCAGGGCCCGTGGCTGGAGCCCCAGGGCGGCTGCAGCCCCCGGAACCTCCGCTACAGCCCCGGGATCCGGCCGTTCCGGAACAGGTCCACGAAGATCTGGTGGTCCGCCCGGGCCCGCGTCCCGTACTCGTGCGCGAAGTCGACAAGGAGCTGGGCGAAGCCGTTCTCGTCCGCCGCGATCGCCGCGTCGATGGCGCGCTCCGTCGAGAACGGGACCAGCGAGTGCCCGCTCTCGTCGTCCGCCGCCGCGTGCATCGTGGCCGTGGCCCGCCCGAGGTCGCCGACGACCTCGGAGATCTCGCCCGGGTCGTCGAGGTCGGACCAGTCGAGGTCCACCGCGTACGGCGACACCTCGGCGACGAGCTGGCCCGAGCCGTCCAGCTCGGTCCAGCCCAGCCACGGATCGGCGTGGGCCTGCAGCGCCCGCTGCGAGATGACCGTGCGGTGCCCCTCGTGCTGGAAGTAGGAGCGGACCCGCTCGTCGGTGATGTGCCGGGAGACCGCCGGGGTCTGCGCCTGCTTCATGTAGATCACGACATCGTTCTCCAGCGCGTCGCTGTTGCCCTCCAGCAGGATGTTGTACGAGGGCAGGCCCGCGCTGCCGATGCCGATGCCGCGGCGCCCGACGACGTCCTTGACGCGGTACGAGTCGGGCCGCGCGAGGCTGGACTCCGGCAGCGTCTCCAGATAGCCGTCGAACGCGGCCAGCACCTTGTAGCGCGTCGCGGCGTCGAGCTCGATGGCGCCGCCGCCGGGGGAGAAGCGGCGCTCGAAGTCCCGGATCTCGGTCATGGAGTCCAGCAGCCCGAAGCGGGTCAGGGCGCGGGCGTCGCGCAGCGCGCCCAGCAGCGGCCCCTGGGCGGTGTCGAGCGAGTAGGGCGGCACCTCGTCGTTCTTGGCGCCGGTGGCCAGCGCGTGGATGCGCTCGCGGTACGCGGCGGCGTAGGTCCGCACCAGATCGCTGATCATCTCGTCGCTGAGCGCCTTGGTGTACCCGATCAGGGCCACGGAGGCGGCGAACCGCTTCAGGTCCCAGGTGAAGGGGCCCACGTACGCCTCGTCGAAGTCGTTGACGTTGAAGATCAGGCGGCCGTTGGCGTCCATGTACGTGCCGAAGTTCTCGGCGTGGAGATCGCCGTGGATCCACACCCGGGCGGTGCGCTCGTCCAGATACGGGCCGCTGTCCCGCCCGCTCTCGAGGTCGTTGTAGAACAGGCAGGCCGTGCCGCGGTAGAAGGCGAAGGCGGAGGCCGCCATCTTGCGGAACTTGACCCGGAACGCGGCCGGATCGGCACTCAGGAGCTGCCCGAAGGCGGTGTCGAAGACGGCGAGGATCTCCTCGCCGCGCTGCTCGGCCTGGTCCGCCGTGTCCTGCTGGGACGACATCGTGGTGCGCCTCCTGGTGCCTTGTGGAGAGGGTCTGCTTCCGGCTGTTCCAACGCGCGAGGGTACCCGCGAGTGCCCGTGAGCTGTCAGTGCGGAGGCATAGACTTCGAGCCCGAAGCCCAACCCGCCATCGACGTCGCGCCGGAGGTCCCCAGCCGTGGCAAAGCCGCCGTTCACGCACCTGCACGTGCACACTCAGTACTCCCTCCTGGACGGTGCGGCGCGGCTGAAGGACATGTTCAATGCCTGTCAGGAGATGGGCATGTCACACATCGCCATGACGGACCACGGCAACCTCCACGGGGCGTACGACTTCTTCCAGCAGGCCACCTCCGCCGGCATCACGCCGATCATCGGCATCGAGGCGTACGTGGCCCCCGAGTCGAGGCGCAACAAGCGGCGTATTCAGTGGGGTCAGCCGCACCAGAAGCGGGACGACGTCTCCGGTTCGGGTGGTTACACCCACAAGACGATCTGGGCGAGCAACCGGAAGGGCCTGCACAACCTCTTCCGTCTCTCCTCCGACGCCTACAAGGAGGGCTGGCTCACCAAGTGGCCCCGGATGGACAAGGAGGTCATCGCCGAGCACGCCGAGGGCCTGATCGCGTCCACAGGTTGCCCCTCGGGTGTGGTGCAGACCCGGCTGCGCCTCGGTCAGGACGAGGAGGCGCTGAAGGCGGCGGCCGAGTACCAGGAGATCTTCGGCAAGGAGCGGTACTTCCTGGAGCTGATGGACCACGGCATCGAGATCGAGCGCCGGGTCCGTGACGGCCTGCTGGAGATCGGGAAGAAGCTCGGCATCCCGCCGCTGGTCACCAACGACTCGCACTACACGTACTCCCACGAGTCGTCCGCGCACGACGCGCTGCTGTGCATCCAGACCGGCAAGAACCTCTCGGACCCGGACCGCTTCCGCTTCGACGGCACCGGCTACTACCTCAAGTCCACCGACGAGATGTACGCCATCGACTCCTCCGACGCCTGGCAGGAGGGGTGTGCCAACACGGCCAGGGTGGCCGAGCTCATCGACACCACCGGCTGGTTCGAGAAGCGCGACCTGATGCCCCGGTTCGACGTCCCCGAGGGCTACACCGAGGTCACCTGGTTCCGCGAGGAGGTCAAGCGCGGCATGGCCCGGCGCTTCCCCGGCGGCATCCCCGAGGACCGGCAGCGCCTCGTGGAGTACGAGATGGACATCATCATCCAGATGGGGTTCCCGGGGTACTTCCTCGTCGTCGCCGACTTCATCATGTGGGCGAAGAACAACGGCATCGCCGTCGGCCCCGGCCGGGGCTCCGCGGCCGGCTCGATCGTCTCGTACGCCATGGGCATCACCGACCTCGACCCGATCGAACACGGCCTGATCTTCGAGCGGTTCCTCAACCCCGAGCGCGTCTCCATGCCCGATGTCGACATCGACTTCGACGAGCGCAGGCGCGCCGAGGTGATCCGGTATGTGACCGAGAAGTACGGCGCCGACAAGGTCGCCATGATCGGCACCTACGGCACCATCAAGGCCAAGAACGCGATCAAGGACTCGGCGCGTGTGCTGGGTTACCCGTACGCGATGGGCGACCGGCTCACCAAGGCCATGCCCGCCGATGTCCTCGGCAAGGGCATCCCGCTCTCCGGCATCACCGACTCCGCCCACCCCCGCTACAGCGAAGCGGGCGAGATCCGGGGGATGTACGAGAACGAGCCGGACGTGAAGAAGGTCATCGACACCGCGCGCGGCGTGGAGGGCCTGGTCCGGCAGATGGGTGTGCACGCCGCGGGCGTGATCATGTCCAGCGAGACCATCACCGACCACATCCCGGTCTGGGTGCGCCACACCGACGGCGTCACCATCACGCAGTGGGACTACCCGACGTGCGAGACGCTCGGCCTGCTGAAGATGGACTTCCTCGGCCTGCGCAACCTCACGATCATGGACGACGCCGTCAAGATGGTGAAGGCCAACAAGGGCATCGACCTCAAGCTCCTCGACCTGCCCCTGGACGACCCGACGACCTACGAACTGCTCTGCCGCGGTGACACCCTCGGCGTCTTCCAGTTCGACGGCGGCCCCATGCGCTCCCTGCTGCGCATGATGAAGCCCGACAACTTCGAGGACATTTCCGCGGTCTCGGCCCTCTACCGGCCCGGCCCGATGGGCATGAACTCGCACATCAACTACGCCCTGCGCAAGAACGGCCAGCAGGAGATCACACCGATCCACCCCGAGCTCGAGGAGCCCCTGAGGGAGGTCCTCGACATCACCCACGGCCTGATCGTGTACCAGGAGCAGGTGCAGAAGGCCGCCCAGGTGCTCGCGGGCTACTCGCTCGGCCAGGCCGACCTGCTGCGGCGCGCGATGGGCAAGAAGAAGAAGGAAGTCCTCGACGCGGAGTTCGTCAACTTCCAGAAGGGCGCCCGCGACAAGGGGTTCTCGGACGAGGCGATCCAGGCCGTCTGGGACGTGCTGGTGCCCTTCGCGGGCTACGCCTTCAACAAGGCGCACTCCTCGGCGTACGGCCTGGTCACCTACTGGACCGCGTATCTCAAGGCCAATTACCCGGCCGAGTACATGTCGGCGCTGCTCACCTCCGTGCGCGACGACAAGGACAAGTCGGCGGTCTACCTCAATGAGTGCCGGCGCATGGGCATCAAGGTGCTCCCGCCGAACGTCAACGAGTCGGAGGCCAACTTCACCGCCCAGGGCGACGACGTCATCCTCTTCGGCCTCACCGCCGTCCGTAACGTCGGTCAGAACGTGGTGGATTCGATCATCCGCTCGCGCAAGTCCAAGGGGAAGTACACGACCTTCCCCGACTTCCTCGACAAGGTCGAGGCGGTCGTCTGCAACAAGCGCACCGTCGAATCGCTGATCAAGGCCGGCGCGTTCGACGAGATGGGCCACACCCGCAAGGGCCTCACCGCGCACTACGAGCCCATGATCGACAACGTGGTCCAGGTCAAGCGCAAGGAGGCCGAGGGCCAGTTCGACCTGTTCGGCGGCATGGGGGACGCCTCCGAGGACGACACCCCGGGTTTCGGACTGGACGTGGAGTTCTCCGACATCGAGTGGGACAAGGCGTATCTGCTGGCCCAGGAGCGCGAGATGCTCGGCCTCTATGTCTCCGACCACCCGCTGTTCGGTATCGAGCACGTCCTCAACGACAAGGCGGACGCGGCGATCGCCCAGCTCACCGGAGGTGAGCACTCCGACGGCGCGATCGTGACCATCGGCGGCATCATCTCCGGGCTCCAGCGGAAGATGACCAAGCAGGGCAACGCCTGGGCCATCGCCACCGTCGAGGACCTCGCGGGCTCCATCGACTGCATGTTCTTCCCCGCCACCTACCAGCTCGTGTCCACCCAACTCGTCGAGGACACGGTCGTCTTCGTCAAGGGGCGGCTGGACAAGCGGGAGGACGTACCGCGGCTGGTCGCCATGGAACTGATGGTCCCCGACCTGTCCGAGGCCTCCGCCAACGCACCGGTCACGATCACCATCCCGACGGTGAAGGTGACTCCGCCGCTGGTCGAGAAGCTGGGCGAGGTGCTCACCCACCACCGGGGCAGCACGGAGGTCAGGATCAAGCTCCTCGGGGCCCGTAAGACCACGGTGCTGCGGCTGGACCGGCACCGTGTCACCGCGGACCCCGCGCTCTTCGGCGACTTGAAGGTGCTGCTCGGCCCGTCCTGTCTGGCCGGCTGAGCAGGACGGCGCCGAGGGGCCCTCAACAGGCGCCGAGTGGGCCGGTGTCCGCAGCGCTGAGGGGCGCGACCACGTACGGTCGCGCCCCTCAGCGCTGACGGGCTGCTGCCCAGCGGTGGTCAGTTGTGACCGAAGCTGCTCTTCCGCTTGCGCTGCGAGGACGGCTCGTCCTGACCGGGGGAGTGGGGCTGCTGCCGGTTCTGGGACTCCGAGGACTCGCCCTGCGCGTTCGGGCCCTGCGCGCGCTCGTCGGGGCGCTGCCCGGCACCGCGGTTCCTGGGCTGATTCCGATTCTGGTTCCTGTTCTTGGCCATGATCGCCTCCTGTGCGGGGTCTCAGAACCTGGCCTGCGGCCCGGGGGGAGCCGGAGCCGCTTCGCGAACCACGCTCGCACGGCCGGACACGGAGCGCATCCCGAACCATTACCGTGCGTGAAAAGGGCGGGTGGGACAGGGGCTTCCGCCCCCCTTCTCCCTCTCGCCACGCCGATGATCGAGTTCCGACTGATAACCCTCGTACGGTCGGGCAGACTCGAAGTAAATCCGATGCGAAAGCGCCGTTCCGGGGGGCGACGGTCTTCACGAAAGAGGGTGGAACGTGGACCGCTGCGTCGTCCTGGTGGACGCCGGCTATCTGCTGGGCGCTGCCGCGAGCCTCCTCGCCGGAGAGCCCGCCCGCTCTCGCATCACCGTCGATCACGCCGCGCTCATCCAGGGGTTGAGGGACCGCGCCGAAGCCGACACCGAACGCCCTCTGCTCCGGATCTACTGGTTCGACGGCGCCCCCGACCGTGTACCGCAGCCCGAGCACCGGCGGTTGCGCGTGATGCCCCGCGTCACCGTCCGGCTGGGTGCCCTGACCCGCAGCGACGGGCGCTGGGCGCAGAAGGGCGTGGACGCGGCCATGCATGCCGAACTCACCGAACTCGCCCGCAATCGCGCCTGTTCGGACATCGTCCTGGTCACGGGTGACGGTGATCTGCTGCCCGGTCTGATGGACGCGAAGGAGCACGGCGTCGCCATCCATCTGTGGGCCGTGCAGGCCGCGGACGGCGACTTCAACCAGTCCGAGGATCTGGTCGCCGAGGCCGACGAACGACGCGTACTGGACCGCATCTGGATCACACAGGCCGTACGCGCAAAGGATCTTGCGGGACCTTGCGCGCCACCGTCCGCCCCCGGGCCCGAGATCGCGGCCATCCTCTCCGCGCCGCTGCCAGAGTCCTCCACCCAGGCCCCGACAGGCGAGGCAGGGACGGCGCAGAGCGCGCGGAACGGATCGGCCGGCCACGGCACGACCGCCGCACCGGCCCCCACCACCGGCGAGCCCACGGGCAGCAAGGGCGTACCGACCCCCAAGGACCTCGCCGGTCTCGGCCGTGCGCACTCCGGCGCGGCCCACCCGCCGCAGCCGCCGGCCGGCAACGCCACCTTGCGCTGGTCCTCCGACCGCGGCTGGGTCGAGCGCGGCGGCCCCGCGGAGCCGCCGGAGATCGCCGCCCTCCCCACCCTCGCCCAGCTCACCAGCGCCGAGCAGCGCTGGGCCGACCGCGAGGAGGACATCACGGCGGTCAGCGGGGACCCGTTCGAGGTGGGACAGGTCTTCGCCCGCCGCTGGACCGAGCGGCTGACGTCCCCGGCACAGCTCCAGCAGGTCTCCACGGAGTACCCGCGCATCCCGCACCGGATCGACGGCGAATTGCTGCGGTACGCGGCCCGCTTCGGGCTGCTCGCCCACAAGGACGACCAGATCGACGAGCACGACCGCTATGCGATCCGCGCCGGCTTCTGGCGCGAGTTCGACGCCCGTACGTCGGCGGACCGCACCCCGCCCGCCTCCGGCTGAACCTCCCGGGGAGGTCGCTTTTCGGGGCGGATCGGGCCCCGCAGGGCGTGACGGGGTGCCGGACGCGTACTCTCGTTGCTCGTGAGGACGGGCACAGCACAGGCACGGCAGGGCAGTAGGGCCGACGCGGCGGAACCCGCGCCCGCGTGCGCCGTACGCGACCTGGTGAAGACCTACCCGGCTGCCCGTGCCCGCCGCGGCACCCCGGCCGCCCCCGCCGTCCGCGCCAGTGACGGCATCACCCTGGAGGTACGGCGCGGGGAGATCTTCGGTCTTCTCGGGCCGAACGGCGCCGGGAAGTCCACGCTCGTCCGCCAGCTCACCGGCCTCATGCGCCCGGACTCCGGATGTGTCCGCGTCCTCGGCCACGACCTCGTACGCCACCCGGACCGTGCGGCCCGCCTCATCGGCTACCTCGGCCAGGAGTCCACCGCCCTGGACGAGCTGACGGTCGGGCTCGCCGCCGAGACAACGGGACGGCTGCGCGGCCTCGACACCCGTACCGCACGGGCCGAGCGCGACGCGGTCCTCGACGAGCTGGGCCTCGCGGACCTCGCCGGCCGGCCGTTGCGCAGGCTCTCCGGCGGCCAGCGGCGGCTGGCGTGCTTCGCGGCGGCGCTCGTCGGTGACCGGACTCTCCTCGTCCTCGACGAGCCGACGACCGGGATGGACCCGGTGGCCCGGCGCGCCGTGTGGGCGGCGGTCGACCGCCGCCGGGCGGAGCGGGGCGCCACCGTCGTCCTGGTCACCCACAACGTCATCGAGGCCGAGACCGTACTGGACCGGGTCGCCGTCCTGGAGCGGGGCCGGGTCATCGCCTGCGACACGCCCGGCGGGCTGAAGTCCCTCGTCGCGGACGAGGTGCGGCTCGAACTGGTGTGGCGCGACCACGCCCCGCTGGAGGTGCCCGAGGTCGCGGCGCTCCGCGCCTCCGCCCGCGAGTCGGGACGGCGCTGGGTCCTGCGGCTCGCCCCGGACGAGGCCCGCGCGGCGGTCGCCGCCGTCACCGGCGGCGCGGCCTTCGCGGCGCTCGACGACTTCACCGTCGCCACACCGAGCCTGGAGGATGTCTACCTCGCGCTCGGCGGCCGTACGGAAGGTCTGGTGAAGGGTGACTGACCGCAGGCGTGGCATGGTGGACCACCGGCCCGTATCGAACAGGAGCAGCGCAACGTGAGTGTCGTGCCCGCGGAGGCGGTGTCCGGGCAGGTGACGGCGACAGCCGGGTCCCACGAGAGCGGATCCCCTGCGACCGGATCCCAGGAGGCCGAGCCTCTGCCCGGTGCGGCGGCTCCGCTCGCCCCCCGCGCACGCCTGCTGCCCGCCCTGGCCGCCGTCTACCGCGCCCAGCTCTCGCGGGCCCGCGTCGCCCGTATCCCGCTGCTGTTCGTCGCGACGTTCCAGAGCGTCGGGATCATGGTGCTGATGCGCGGGGTCGTCGACGGCGGCGACGAGGCGCGCGCCGTGGTCGCCGGGTCGAGCGTCCTCGTCGTGGCCTTCGTGGCGCTCAACCTTCTCGCCCAGTACTTCGGGCAGCTCCGTGCCGGCGGCGGGCTCGACCACTACGCCACGCTGCCCGTGCCGCCGGCCGCGGTGGTGCTCGGCGCGGCCGGGGCGTACGCCTCGTTCACCGCGCCCGGTACGGCCGTCACCGCGGTGGTCGGCAGCCTGCTCTTCGGCCTGCCGCTGACGCATCTGTGGATCCTGGTGGCCGTGATCCCGCTCGCGGGCGCCGCCCTCGCCGGACTCGGCGCCGCGCTCGGCCTCCTGGCCCCGCGCCAGGAAATCGCCACGCTGCTCGGCCAGTTGGGCATGTCCGCCGCGCTGCTGCTGGGCGTGCTCCCTGCCGCGCACCTGCCGGGCCCGGTGTCCTGGGCCCGGGACCTGCTGCCGTCGACGTACGGCGTCGAGGCGCTGGCCCGCACCTTCGAGGCACGGCCGGACTGGCTCGTGGTCGTCGCGGACCTCGCGGTCTGCGCGGCGGTCGGCGTGGTGTCGCTGGCCGTCGCCACCTGGGCCTACCGGCGGGCGGCGGTCCGATGACGCGCCAGCACAGGCGTCCTGCTCGATCCGGTACGGCTCCGGCCTGGCACGATGACGGGGTGACCGCACCGATGACACCGCACGACCAGTATCCGCACGACCCGCGTGGGAATTCCGCCGCCGGCGGGCCGTACCCCGAGGACCCCGACGGGCCGGGCCTGGGGGTGGAGCTGCGGCAGGGCGCGCTGCTGGCGCTGGGAGTGACGGTCGCCGGGGTGGCGCTGGGCCTGCTCTGGCTCTGGCTGGCCCCGCGGGTCCCGCTGGTCTCGGACGGCAAGGCCGTCTTCATCAAGAACTCCGAGGGCGAGGAAGCGATCGGCGCGGACGGAACGTTCGTGCTGATCGCCGCCGGCCTCGGCGTGCTCACCGGCGCGGTCGTCTTCTGGTTCTTCCGGCGTGGCGGCATCGCGATCGTCATCGGGACGGCGGTGGGCGCCCTGCTCGCCTCGGTCCTGGCCTGGCGGCTGGGCGTCTGGCTCGGCCCGGCGCAGGACGTGGCGGCGCACGCCCGCGCCGTGGGGAAGGGCAAGACCTTCGACGCGCCGCTGCAGCTCCGGGCGAAGGGCGCGCTGCTGGCCTGGCCGATCGCGGCCACGGCGGTTCACCTCTGTCTCACGGGCATCTTCGGCCCCCGGGACCCGGAGCCTCCGACCCCTGTCTGACCTCGGACCCGGGACCTCGGTCTGACACCGGACCCGGAGCCCTCCGGCCCTGTCCGACCCGGGGCCCGGAACTTCCGGTCCCTGTCCGACCCCGGGACCCGGAGCCCTCCGGCGTCCTCTGTCCGACCAGGGACCCACAGCCTTTGGCCAGCTCCGACCCCCGGGGCCTCCTGCGCCCTTCCGAGCGGTCCTGACGGGGACCGGCGTGGCTGCCTGCCCCCGCCCCGCCGTACGCCCCTCCGGCGTCGCCCGGGGCGCCTACGCGCGGCCGATCGGGGCCAGTACCGCGCCCGTCAGCGTCGCCAGATCCGTCGGGGCCAGCTCGACCTCCAGCCCGCGGCGGCCCGCCGACACGCACACGGTGCCGTACGACGACGCCGAGGCGTCCAGCACCGTCTGCAGCCGGCGCCGCTGCCCCAGCGGCGAGATCCCGCCCCGTACGTAGCCGGTGGTGCGCTCCGCCACCGTCGGATCGGCCATCACCGCACGCTTGCCGCCCACCGCCGCCGCGAGGGCCTTCAGGTCCAGCGACCCGGCGACCGGGACGATGGCCACCGTCAGGGCGCCGTCGACCTCGGCCAGCAGCGTCTTGAACACCCGCTCCGGCTCCACGCCCATCGCCCGGGCGGCTTCCTCGCCGTACGACGCGGCGGACGGGTCGTGCTCGTACGCGTGCACCGTGAAGTCCGTGCCGGCGTCGGTCAGG
Organism: Streptomyces sp. NPDC048639; assembly: GCF_043199075.1. Classification (NCBI taxonomy): domain Bacteria; kingdom Bacillati; phylum Actinomycetota; class Actinomycetes; order Kitasatosporales; family Streptomycetaceae; genus Streptomyces; species Streptomyces sp. NPDC048639. The sequence continues at coordinate 275,207 of NZ_JBICVP010000001.1, read as the reverse complement.
GCGACCGTGGCGGGCGTCCCGCCCGGGCCGGCCTTCTGCTTCTTCTTTCCCAAGGTCCCCGGTTCCTCGCTCAGTTGGGAATGGTCGGCTGCCGCGTGAGATCCACCGCCGGCAGCGACGGGATCCCCCGGATCAGCGTGCTCTCGACGCGGAGCATCTTCAGCTCCTGCCGGAGCCGTTCCGCCGTGGTCGGGGCCTCCAGCAGCCGCTGCTTCGCCGGGGTGTCCAGCACCGCGGCCGCGCCGACCAGATACGACAGCACGGACGGCTCGTCGGGGAGTTCCTGCTCCTCCATCAGCGACCGCTCGTTCGCCCCTGCCAGCCGCTTCTGGTACGTCCGGAAGGCCCGCATGACGCCCGAGGCGAGTGCCCCGGCGCCCTCGCCCTCGTCCTCCTCGAGCAGCTCGGTCTCGGCCATCAGATACGCGCCCGAGGCGTCGACCGACCGCAGGCGGAAGCGCGTGGTGCCGGTGGCCAGGACGTCGAAGCCGCCGTCGCTCTTCTCCCTGATGGTGGCCGCGTCCGCGATGCAGCCGACCGGGTGGAACGATTGCAGCGGGTCGTCCCCGAAGCCGGCCCCGGGCCCGCGCTCGGGCAGGGCGGTGGAGTCCGGCATGCCGGGGGCGCTGGGCGCGACCTCGTGGCCGTCGCGGATGGCGACGACGGCGAACCGGCGAGGCGTCTCCTCGTCCAGCTTCGCCAGGTCGCGCATCATGGCGCGATACCGCTGCTCGAACACGTTGAGGGGCAGCACGAGGCCCGGGTACAGCACCGAATTCAGCGGGAAGAGTGGCAGGCGCACGACAGTCACAACGCTCAAGCCTAATGGCCGGTTGCCGCGGCCCTGCCGGACCGTCGACGCAGGGGCATGGTGGAGGCGACCTGGATGCGGACGCCGTCGCGTGCTTCCAGGAACTGACCGAGCGGGTCGTCGCAGACATCGCTCCAGGGGAAACCGGTCGCGTACGGGCCGATCAGCCGGAACTGTTCGAGGGCCTCGACCCAGCGCCCCCGCACGATCAGGACGTACGTGAGGAGGTTGCGGACCTCCGCCGGCCAGGGGTCGCCGGGCACATAGCGGGCCGACAGGGCGATCGCCAGGTCCGCCGCCCTGTCGATGCGACCGCTGAGGGCGACCACGGTGCTGCTCTCCGGGCGGCGCTCCTCGGCGAGCAGCGCGGCCAACGAGGCCCGGACGGGCAGGGCTTGCAGCAGAGAGCCGGGGAGGGCCTGCTCGGCCGCGCGCTCCGCGAAGTCGAAGCACGCGTGGTGGGAGCCGTGCCAGCGGGCGCTGAGGTACTCCAGCGCGGCGACATGGCAGCCGTAGTGGTGCGGGGACCGCTTCACGGCCTCGGCCCACAGGGCGTCGAAGTCGCTGCGCGGGGCGTCGGTGCCGCGCGCGTGGTCGAGCGCGAGACGCCACGGCACCGGGTCGCCCGGCGCGGCCCGTGCCGCGGACTCGATGAGCGGCACGGTCTCGCGCAGGGGCTCGGCGCGGCCGGGCAACTCCCATGCTGCCCGGACCGCGAGTTCGGCCCTGACCAGCGCCGCGTCCGGGTCGCGGGGCGCGGAGGCGAGCCACTGGGCGAACCAGTCGGAGCGGTGGCGCGCGAAGACCGCGAGGCAGGTGGCGTACCGGTCGCGCGACTCCCACTCGGCGGCCTCGCGGGTCGCCGCGAGCAGCGCGGCCGCCGGGCGGTGCTCGCCCCGCCCGGCGGCGGCGAGTGCCGGGCCGAGCCGTTCGTCGGGCGCGTCGAGCAGGACGTCGTCGTCGGGTGGCAGACCGGCGGCGAGGAGGGGGGTGTGGCGGATCATACGAGCCGTGGTGATCAACGCTCGGAGGAAGACCACGGTGCCTCCGGGCTGTGGGGGGACGGGAGTATGTCCGGTTTGCTGGTCCGTGTGGTGCGCGTTCTGCGCTCATTGAAAGGTGCAGGTCGGGGGCGCGCCAGGGCAATTCGGTGAAGCTTTTGTATCGTTGGAAAGGTTGCTTTCGGAATGGTCAATACCGGGTAAAGAGTGCAGGTCGCAGGGGGCGTGAAAGGCCGGGGAGGTAAGCGGTTGCCGCGCCGCCCGCGCTCCCGTACGCCCCCGCAGCTCCGCTCGCGCCTCCACGCCCGAACCTGACCCCTACCTGCGCTTCGGCCGCCCCTGGGTGCCGCCCGCACGCTCCCCGCCGACTCGGGCGGGACGGCGCCGGCGCACCCGGCCTCGCGGAGTCCTGCCGCAGGTGGGTGGGACGTCCGGCCGTACGGCAGCGGACGTCCGGTCGTACGGGGTCAGCTGCGGCGCAGGACGCGCGACGCGCCCGCCGCGACCGTCGTGGCGAGGATCCAGCCCAGAAGGATCATGACCGAGGCCGCCCACTGGAAGCGCCCCACCGGTTTCCAGAACGTCGCCTGCCCCAGATCGATGACCGGCAGCAGCAGGTCCAGCGCGTACAACATGGCGTTCCAGTGCGGCGCTTCGCCGTCGCGCAGCTCCGCCGGCGGATTCCGGTCGAAGAGCAGCGTGCCGACCGCCCACAGCACCGCCATCCACAACGCCGCCCGTCCCGGCTTGTAGCCGTAGGCCACGGTCCAGTCCTGGAGATAGCCCCACAGCTTGCCCGCCAGCGGCAGCGTCTCCCGGCGCCGCCGCTGCTTGGCCAGCAGCACCGCCCGCGCGTCCGAGTCCTCGCCGCTCGCCCGCATCGCGGCCGCCAGTTGCTCATACGGCTCGGGGGCGTACTCCGGGGTCGCTGCGGCCACCCACTCCAGCCGCTCGGACAGCGGGAAGGAGCCGCGCGGTATCAGCGTCTCGTACGCGAACCCGGCCATCGCCAGACCGCCGGGCCCCGGCCAGCTCGTCGCCTTGTCGACGAGATTGACGACCTTCGAGCCCGAGAGCACCACCCGGCCCCGCTCCGGCCGCTCGCCGAGGAAGCGCAGCTCGGGTGTCTGGATGCGGCGCAGCGACACCTCCTGACCTGCGTCCATGACGAAGCGGGCCTGGTAGAAGTCGACGGCGTCGCCGAACCGCCCGTCGTCCAGCCGCACCCCGCCCTCGCACTCGAAGTGCTGGATGCGCGTGCCACGGGTCGGCGTGATCCCGAACGGCGGTGTGGTGCCCGAGGAGCCGGCGAGCGGCGAGGAGCTGAGCCCGGCCGCCGTCATGTAGAGCGACCGCTCGACGGTGAGCTGCGGGGCGTTGAGCGCGCGCCGACCGTACGGGTTGCTGAGCCGGCTGCCGCGCAGGCTCAGCGACACCCCGATCTGGGCGCCGCGCAGGCTGAACTCGCCGTAGGACTCCATCATTTCGGCCTGCAGGTCCTGGGCGACGGTCATGCCGTCCGCCGAGATGGAGCGGCCCTTGCGGTCCTTGTAGACCGTGAGCTGGTTGAGCATGAGGTCGGTGCCGATGTGCGCGTCGGTGAGGCGTATGCCGCTGCGCACCGTGCAGCGGGCCAGATGCAGATCCCCCTCGGTGGTCAGCCGGGCGGCCTCGAGCCGGGGTATCGCACAGGACACCAGGCGCAGCGTGGAGAAGCGGGACTCGGGCAGCAGGACCTCGTTCTCGAAACGGCAGCCGAACAACTCGACGTACGGCTCGATGGTGCCGCCGGACAGATCGAGCGTGCCGGTGATGAACGCACCGGTCAGCTTGAGTGCGGCGACCCGCCCCGGCTGCGGGGGCGGGCCGTCGAGGAGTAAGAGCGCCACGATGCGCGCCCGGACGGAGCGGTCGGGCCCCCAGTGGTACTGGCCCTCCGGATCATCGTGTACGGGATTGCGAGTGCGAAGATCATGAGTGCTTCCATTGCGGAACGCCTGCCACATCCCCCACTCGGCCGGGGTCAGCTCCAGGCCCTCCGGCGGCTCACCGTCACCTGCTCCGGACACCTTCGCAGCCCCTTTCCGAGCCGCGCGGCCCACACGGCTCCTTCAAGCTCCCTATTCCCGTTCCGTAACGGCCTGAACGCTAACGGTCAGCAGTGTCAAGGAATTCGCTGCAGAGGCGTGTATCAGCCACTGATACGCGCGACCGCGCACCGGAACCGGTCTGAGACAATTGGCTCCGTGATCTCCCGTATCGATCTGCGCGGTGACGCCCTTCCCGAGGGTGCCGCCCTGCGTGACCTGCTGCCCCGTGCCGAATTCGACGTCGAGGCCGCCCTGGAGAAGGTGCGGCCGATCTGTGACGACGTACGGCATCGCGGCTCGGCGGCGCTGATCGACTACGCGGCAGAATTCGACGGTGTGCGCATCGAGCGGGTCCGCGTACCCGCTGAGGAGCTCGACCGCGCCCTGGCCGAACTCGACCCGCAGGTGCGCGCGGCGCTGGAGGAGTCCATCCGCCGCGCCCGCCTCGTCCACCGTGAGCAGCGCCGCACCGACCACACCACCCAGGTCGTCCCCGGCGGCACCGTCACCGAGCGCTGGGTGCCCGTACAGCGTGTCGGCCTCTACGTCCCGGGCGGCCGCGCCGTCTATCCGTCCTCGGTCGTGATGAACGTGGTCCCGGCCCAGGAGGCGGGCGTCGGCGGGGTCGCCGTCACCTCGCCCCCGCAGAAGGCCCTCTTTCCCGGTCATTGGGGCGGCGGGCTGCCGCACCCCACGATCCTCGCCGCCTGCGCCCTGCTGGGCGTCGACGAGGTGTACGCGGCCGGAGGCGCCCAGGCCATCGCGATGTTCGCGTACGGCACCGACGAGTGTCCGCCGGTCGACCTGGTCACCGGCCCCGGCAACATCTACGTCGCCGCCGCCAAGCGTCTGCTCAAGGGCCGTATCGGGATCGACGCCGAGGCCGGCCCGACCGAGATCGCCGTCCTCGCGGACGCCACCGCCGACGCCGTGCACGTCGCCTCCGACCTGATCAGCCAGGCCGAGCACGACCCGCTGGCCGCCGCCGTCCTCGTCACCGACTCCGTCGAGCTGGCGGAGCAGGTCGAGACCGAGCTGAAGACCCAGGTCGCCGCCGCCCGGCACCGCGAGCGCATCGCCGAAGCGCTGGCCGGCCGCCAGTCCGCCGTCGTGCTCGTCGACGGTCTGGACGAGGGCCTGCGGGTCGTCGACGCCTACGCCGCCGAGCACCTGGAGATCCAGACCGCCGACGCCTCCGCCGTCGCCGCGCGGGTCCGCAACGCGGGCGCGATCTTCGTCGGCCCCTACGCACCCGTCTCGCTGGGCGACTACTGCGCCGGTTCGAACCACGTGCTGCCCACCGGCGGCTGCGCCTGCCACTCCTCCGGCCTGTCCGTGCAGTCCTTCCTGCGCGGCATCCACGTCGTGGACTACACCCGCGACGCCCTCGCCGAGGTCACGCACCACGTCGTGACCCTCGCCGAGGCCGAGGACCTGCCCGCGCACGGGGCCGCTCTCAAGGCCCGGTTCGACGGAGAGGTTCCGGACCAGTGACCGGCATCGACGATCTGCCCATCAGGGACGAGCTGCGCGGCAAGTCCCCGTACGGCGCGCCGCAGCTCGACGTGCCCGTACGCCTGAACACCAACGAGAACCCGTACCCGCTGCCCGAGGCGCTCGTGCAGCGCATCGGCGAGCGCGTCACCGAGGCCGCCCGCGAGCTCAACCGCTACCCCGACCGGGACGCCGTCGAGCTGCGCGCCGCGCTGGCCACGTATCTGACGCGGACCACGGAACACACGGTCGAGCCCGCCCAGGTGTGGGCCGCCAACGGGTCCAACGAGGTCATCCAGCAGCTTCTCCAGGCCTTCGGCGGCCCCGGCCGCACGGCCATCGGTTTCGAGCCGTCGTACTCGATGCACGCGCTGATCAGCCGTGGCACCGGCACCGGCTGGATCTCCGGCCCGCGCAACGAGGACTTCACCATCGACGTGGAGGCGGCGGCCGCCACCATCGCCGAGCGGAAGCCGGACGTCGTCTTCATCTGCTCGCCCAACAACCCCACGGGCACGGCGGTCGGGGCCGAGACCGTACTGGCGCTGTACGAGGCCGCGCAGGCTGCCAAGCCCTCCCTCGTCGTGATCGACGAGGCGTACGGCGAGTTCAGCCACCGCCCCTCCCTGCTGCCGCTGATCGAGGGGCGCCCGAACCTGGTGGTCTCGCGCACCATGTCCAAGGCCTTCGGCGCGGCCGGGCTCCGCCTGGGCTACCTGGCCGCCCACCCGGCGGTCGTGGACGCCGTCCAGCTCGTGCGCCTGCCGTACCACCTCTCGGCCGTCACCCAGGCCACCGCGCTGGCCGCGCTGGAACACACCGATACGCTGCTCGGGTACGTCGAACAGCTCAAGGCCGAGCGGGACCGGTTGGTCGCCGAACTGCGCGCCATCGGCCTCGATGTCACCGAATCCGACGCGAACTTCGTGCAGTTCGGCCTCCCCCACAGCCTCAAGGGCGTGGGAGGGGCCCCCACCGTCGACGCCCATGCCGTGTGGCAGGCCCTGCTGGACCGCGGTGTGCTGGTCCGTGACAACGGCGTACCGGGCCGCCTGCGCGTCACCGCGGGCACCCCGGAAGAGAACGACGCGTTCCTCGATGCGGTGCGCGATCTGATGAAGGAGTTGAACCGATGAGCCGCGTGGGCCGCGTGGAGCGCACCACCAAAGAGACGTCCGTCCTCGTCGAGATCGACCTCGACGGCACCGGCAAGGTCGATGTGGCGACCGGGGTCGGCTTCTACGACCACATGCTCGACCAGCTCGGCCGCCACGGTCTCTTCGATCTCAGCGTGAAGACCGACGGCGACCTGCACATCGACAGCCACCACACCATCGAGGACACCGCGCTGGCGCTCGGCGCGGCGTTCAAGCAGGCGCTCGGCGACAAGACGGGCATCTACCGCTTCGGCAACTGCACGGTGCCGCTGGACGAGTCGCTGGCCCAGGTGACCGTGGACCTGTCGGGCCGCCCGTACCTGGTGCACACCGAGCCGGAGAACATGGCGCCGATGATCGGCGAGTACGACACGACCATGACCCGGCACATCTTCGAGTCCTTCGTGGCACAGGCACAGGTCGCCCTGCACATCCACGTCCCGTACGGGCGCAACGCCCACCACATCGTCGAGTGCCAGTTCAAGGCCCTGGCCCGCGCCCTGCGCTACGCCTCCGAGCGCGACCCCCGCGCTGCCGGGATCCTGCCTTCCACGAAGGGCGCGCTGTGAGCGACGCACGTACTGGCGCCGGGTCGCGGGTGATGGTGGTGGCCGCGCCTGTGCGCCGTGCGGGCGGAGAAGCGAACGGAACTGTGCTGTGACGGAGGCCCAGGCAGTCGCCGGGGCGAACGAAGGGACGCTGTGAACACCCTGTCCACCCTCCTGATCATCGTCGGGCTGTTCCTGCTCGGCGGCGTCATCTCCTTCTCCAAGCAGAAGATGCCCAAAGGCGTGATCGTGGTGCTCGGCATCGCCTGCCTGATGTGCCTGGCCGCCGGCGTCCTGCGCCTGGAGGGGGTGTTGGCATGAGCGCCGGATCCGCCAAGCGCGTCGTCGTCTTCGACTACGGCTTCGGCAACATCCGTTCCGCCGAGCGCGCCCTTGCCCGCGTCGGCGCCGACGTCGAGGTCACCCGCGACTACGACACGGCCATGAACGCCGACGGTCTGCTCGTCCCCGGTGTCGGCGCCTTCTCCGCCTGCATGACCGGGCTCAAGGAGGTCCGCGGTGACTGGGTCGTCGGGCGGCGCCTGGCCGGCGGGCGGCCCGTCATGGGTATCTGCGTCGGTATGCAGATCCTTTTCAGCCGGGGCATCGAGCACGGCGTGGAGGCCGAGGGGCTCGACGAGTGGCCCGGCACCGTAGGACCCCTGAAGGCCGACGTCGTCCCGCACATGGGCTGGAACACCGTCGAGGCGCCCGAGGACTCCCGGCTCTTCGCGGGCCTGGACGCCGACGCCCGCTACTACTTCGTGCACTCCTACGCCGTACGCGACTGGGAGCTGGAGACCGGCAACGCCCACATCCGCGCGCCGAAGGTCACCTGGGCCACGCACGGCGAACGGTTCGTCGCCGCCGTCGAGAACGGTCCGCTGTGGGCCACCCAGTTCCACCCCGAGAAGTCCGGCGACGCCGGCGCCCAGCTCCTGACCAACTGGATCAACACCCTGTGAGCCCCGTGAGCCCCGTGTCCCCCCTGAGCACTGAAAGCACTGAGAGCCCCGTGATGCCGAAGCTCGAACTCCTCCCCGCCGTCGACGTCCGCGACGGCCAGGCCGTCCGCCTCGTCCACGGCGAGTCCGGCTCCGAGACCTCGTACGGCGACCCCCTGCAGGCCGCCCTCACCTGGCAGCGGGCGGGCGCCGAATGGCTGCATCTGGTCGACCTCGACGCCGCCTTCGGCACCGGCGACAACCGGGCCCGGATCGGTGAGGTCACCCACGCCATGGACATCAAGGTCGAGTTGTCCGGCGGCATCCGCGACGACGACACCCTGGCCGCGGCGCTGGCCACCGGCTGCACCCGCGTCAACCTCGGCACGGCCGCCCTGGAGACCCCCGAGTGGGTCGCCAAGGTCATCGCCGAGCACGGCGACCGCATCGCCGTCGGCCTGGACGTCCGCGGCACGACACTGCGCGGGCGCGGCTGGACCCGTGACGGCGGCGACCTCTACGAGACGCTGGCGCGCCTGGACGCCGAGGGCTGCGCCCGGTACGTCGTCACCGACATCGCCAAGGACGGCACGCTTCAGGGCCCCAACCTCGAACTGCTGAGGAACGTCTGCGCCGCGACCGACAAGCCCGTCGTCGCCTCCGGAGGCGTCTCCTCGCTGGACGATCTGCGGGCCATCGCCAGTCTCGTACCGGAAGGTGTGGAGGGCGCCATCATCGGCAAGGCGCTCTACGCAAAGGCGTTCACCCTGCGAGAAGCGTTGGAGGCAGTGTCCGGATGAGCGAAGGCGTGCAGCGAGTGCAGTCCGACAGCCCCTGGGAAGAGACGATCGGTTTCGCGCGCGCTGTCGCGGCCGGCGACCGGGTCCTCGTCTCCGGCACGATGCCGTTCACCGGCAGAGTGCTGCAGGGCGAGGGCGACCCGTACGAGCAGGCCCGCGCGGCGTTCAGCAACGCCCTGACCGCGCTGAAGAATTTCGGCCTCGGAGCCGAGGACGTCATCCGCACCCGTATGTACCTCACCCACCAGCGCGACGTCGACGCCGTCGGCCGGGCGCACAAGGAGATCTTCGACGCCGTACGCCCGGTCGCGACCCTCGTCGTGGTCTCCGGCTTCGTGGACTCCCGCGTCCTGGTCGAGGTGGAAGTCGAAGCCTTCCGCGGCAACTCCGAGGAGTCCGCGCCGTGACCCTGGCGGTCCGAGTCATCCCCTGCCTGGACGTGGACGGCGGTCGGGTCGTCAAGGGCGTCAACTTCCAGAACCTGCGCGACGCGGGAGACCCCGTCGAGATGGCCAAGCTGTACGACGCCGAGGGCGCCGACGAGCTGACCTTCCTCGACATCACGGCCTCCTCGGGCGACCGCGAGACGACGTACGACGTCGTGCGGCGCACCGCCGAGCAGGTCTTCATCCCGCTCACCGTGGGCGGCGGGGTCCGCACGACCGATGACGTGGACAAGCTGCTGCGCGCCGGTGCCGACAAGGTCGGCGTCAACACCGCCGCCATCGCCCGGCCCGAGCTGATCCGCGAGATCGCCGAGCGCTTCGGCAGCCAGGTCCTGGTGCTGTCCGTCGACGCCCGGCGCTGCACCGCGACTCCCGACGGGGGACCGGCCACCGAGTCCGGCTTCGAGGTGACCACGCACGGCGGGCGGCGCGGTACGGGCCTCGACGCGGTGGAGTGGGCGCGCCGCGCGGCCGAACTGGGCGCGGGCGAGATCCTGTTGAACTCCATGGACGCCGACGGGACGAAGGACGGCTACGACACAGCCATGATCGAGGCCGTCCGCAAGCAGGTCACCATCCCGGTGGTCGCATCCGGTGGCGCGGGGCGGCTGGACGACTTCCCGCCGGCGGTCGCATCCGGCGCGGACGCGGTGCTCGCCGCCTCCGTCTTCCACTTCGGCGATCTGCGGATCGGTGAGGTCAAGCAGACCCTGCGGGCAGCGGGCCACCCGGTCCGCTGAGTCCGGAACTCCTGGTCCGCTGCGCTTCTGGTTTGTTCAGCTCCTGGTCCTTGCGCCGCGGTTGGTGACCCGAAGTCCGTTGAGCCGCGGTCCTTGAGCCGTGGTCCGTCGGGCCCGCGGCCCCGCGCACGACTCCGGTCGACCCGCATCCGGCTCCGGTCCGCGACCGACGCCCCGTAAGGGCACGGGCGGACCGGAGACCGGGACTCCACGTGCTCTACGTGGGCAGTTACGTGGGCAGGCCGAGCGGCGCGTCCTGGACCCGCGCGATCGCTTCCTTGTCGCCCTCCATCTCCACCCGCGCCACGCGCTGGCGGCCGAAGAGGAACAGCGTCAACTCGCCGGGCTCCCCCGTGACCGTGACCACGGGCGTGCCGCGGCGGGCGACCGCCGTACGGCCGTCGGGACGGCGGACCACCAGGCCCACCGATGCCTTGCGGCCCAGTAGCCGGGCCCCGCGCTCCAGGCGCGCCCAGAGGACGTCGGCGAACACCGTGTCGATCTCGCGCGGTGTCCAGTCGGGCTGGGCGCGGCGCACGTCCTCGGCGTGCACGAAGAACTCCACCGTGTTCGCGGCCTCGTCGATCTGCTTCAGCGCGAACGGGGAGGACCGCGGCGGGCCGCTGCGGATGAGCTGGATCAGCTCCTCGTACGGCTTCGCGGCGAACTCCGCCATCACCCGCTCCATCCGCGAGGCCAGCGGCTTGAAGAGGATGCCCGCGGCGGCGTCGGCCCGTCGCTCCCGCATCACGACGTGCGCGGCCAGATCGCGGGTCGTCCAGTCCTGGCACAGCGTCGGTGCCCCGGGGCCGGCGGACTCCAACAAATCGGCGAGAAGAAGGCGTTCACGTTTCGCATGGGTCGACATATGGCCAGCGTACGACCGGCCAGGGCGCCCGGCCAGGATGCCGCCCACCGGCCCTGTCCCTGCATGCTCGGGCCCGGGCGTGGTCTCGTTGCGGTCCGGCAGCAGTGCCCCGGCTGGTGCGGGAGGGCTGCCGGTGGGGGCGCCGCGGGGTCGCGGAGGCACCGATGCGTCGCGGGGCGCGGAAGTGCCGTGCTTCCCGCAACGCGGAACTGCGGGTGCCGCCCGCTCCGGGCGGTCGGGCCGGTCGCGGGCCGGACCGGGTCAGCCGGGCAGCGGCGCGGTCAGTTTCTTCCCGCCGATGCCGTCGCTGAGTGTCATCGCGCAGGAGATCCGCTTCTCCTGGCGCACCCTGTAGGTGTCCAGGGAGGGATAGAGGGCGTAGTTGAAGTACTGGCGGCCGTCCTCGGGCACCGACTTCATCCGGTTCGACACCGCCGTCTCGCACAGCTCCAGCGCCTTGTTCTGCAACTGGGTCTCGGAGGAGTACGACCCGCTGAGCGTCCGGTTGGCGATCACCTCGCCGTCGTGGGGGCCGCCGCACGGGCGGGTCTCGATCACGCCGACCGAGCCGTCCAGCGCCGGGTGGTCGAAGCACTTGCCCGGCTTGAGGACGACGAACGGCACCAGGTCGCCCGGCGAGGGCGACGCACTGCCGGTCGGGTCGCCGGAGGCGGAGGAGGGGGAGGACGGCGTTGCGGCGCCGTCGTCCGCCCGGCCGTCGCCGGACCGGTTCCCGGAGGAGGCCCGGGGTTTGGCGTCGGCTGTGGCGCCGCCGTCGTCGGAACCCGCCAGCAACAGGAAGCCGCCCACGGCGAGACCGGCCACCAGCACGCCCCCGATGAAGATCGCGGCCATCCTCGGGCCGCTCGGGCCGCCGCCGGAGGGCGGCTGGGGCGGCGGGAACGGGCCGTAGCCGCCCGGGCCCATGCCTTGGGGCGACCCGTAGCCGGAAGGCGGCTGCCCGTAGCCGGGTGCCTGTCCGTAGCCGGGTGCCGGCCCGTGTCCCGGTGCCGGCCCGTGTCCCGGCGCCTGCCCATAGCCGGGTTGCCCATAGCCCGGTTGTCCCTGGCCGGGCTGCCCCTGGCCCGGCGCCTGCCCCTGGCCGTCGACGGGGCCGAAGCCCTGCGGAGGGCCGAAGCCGCCCCCCGGGGAGGGCGGCGTGGGCTCGTGCGGCGAGGGCGGGAAAGTCATGCGGGAAGCATGCCCTATCGCACCGACAATCAGCCCATCGGTCCGCGCTGCAAGGCGAATCGGGAGCCGGACCGCCGCCACCGGCGCCCGCCGCTGGACGGCGGCACCGGACCCGGCTCTGTCCACCGCGAGCACGCGGGCCCGTCGCCCCCGCCCGCCCGCCGGAGGGCGTCCGTCCGCGGCGCCGCGCACACGCGGCACAATGGAGTCCATGTCCAGCACCCCGCGCCCCTCCGGCCTCGCCCCCGCCATCGCCGCCCGTCTGAAGCGGAGCGCGGACGGGCTTCTTCCGGCCATCGCCCAGCAGTACGACACGGGCGAGGTGCTCATGCTGGGCTGGATGGACGACGAGGCGCTGCACCGCACCCTGACGACCGGGCGCTGCACGTACTGGAGCCGCAGCCGCCGGGAGTACTGGGTGAAGGGCGATACCTCGGGACACGTCCAGCACGTGAAGTCCGTCGCCCTGGACTGTGACGCCGACACGGTTCTGGTGAAGGTCGACCAGGTCGGCGCCGCCTGCCACACCGGCGACCGCACCTGCTTCGACGCCGATGAGCTCCCCCTGGACACGTCCGCGCGGGAGCCGCGGGCGGACTAGGATCCCGCCCCATGACCACGGGTGCTGCCACGATGGACCTCGAGACCTTCCGCAAGCTGGCGGCCGACCGCCGCGTCATCCCCGTCAGCCGCAGGCTGCTCGCGGACGGCGACACTCCGGTCGGCCTCTACCGCAAACTCGCCGCCGAACGGCCCGGCACCTTTCTGCTGGAGTCCGCGGAGAACGGCCGCTCCTGGTCCCGGTACTCCTTCGTCGGTGTTCGCAGCGCCGCCACCCTCACCGTCCGCGACGGCCAGGCCCACTGGCTCGGCACCCCGCCCGTCGGCGTACCGGTCTCGGGCGACCCGCTGGCCGCGCTGCGCGCCACCGTCGAGACCCTGCACACCCCGCGCGACCTGGCCGCCCAGGAGCATCTGCCGCCCTTCACCGGCGGCATGGTCGGCTACCTCGGCTACGACATCGTGCGGCGTCTGGAGCGGATCGGCGACAGCACCGAGGACGATCTCCGCCTGCCCGAGCTGACCATGCTGCTCACCTCGGACCTCGCCGTCCTCGACCACTGGGACGGCACGGTCCTGCTGATCGCCAACGCGATCAACCACAACGACCTCGACACCGGCGTCGACGAGGCGTACGCGGACGCGGTCGCCCGCCTCGACGCCATGGCCGCGGACCTGTCCCGGCCCGTCCCGGCGAGCGCCGCCGTTCTGCCGTCCTCTCAGGTGCCCGCATTCACGGCACGGTGGGGCGGTAGCTCGTACCAGGAGGCGGTCGACGACATCAAGGAGCGGATCCGCGCGGGGGAGGCGTTCCAGGTCGTGCCGTCGCAGCGGTTCGAAACCCCGTGCCCCGCCCCGGCGTTGGACGTCTACCGGGTGCTGCGGGCCACCAACCCGAGCCCGTACATGTACCTTTTCCGCTTCCCCGGCGTGGACGGCGGGGAGGGCTTCGACGTCGTCGGCTCCAGCCCCGAGGCCCTGGTGAAGGTCGAGGACGGCCGCGCGATGGTGCACCCCATCGCGGGCACCCGGCCGCGCGGCGCGACCCCGCAGGAGGACGCCGCCCTCGCCGAGGAACTGCTCGCCGACCCCAAGGAGCGGGCCGAGCACCTGATGCTCGTCGACCTCGGGCGGAACGACCTCGGCCGGGTCTGCGATCCGGGCAGCGTCGAGGTCGTGGACTTCATGTCGATCGAGCGCTACAGCCACGTCATGCACATCGTCTCGACCGTCACCGGCCGCCTCGGCCAGGGGCGTACGGCCTTCGACGTCCTCACCGCCTGCTTCCCGGCCGGGACGCTCTCCGGCGCACCCAAGCCCCGCGCGATGCAGATCATCGAGGAGCTGGAACCCACCCGCCGCGGGCTGTACGGCGGTTGCGTCGGCTATCTCGACTTCGCGGGCGACTCGGACACCGCGATCGCCATCCGCACCGCTCTGCTGCGCGGCGGCACGGCCTATGTACAGGCGGGCGCGGGCGTCGTCGCCGACTCCGACCCCGTGGCCGAGGACACGGAGTGCCGTAACAAGGCTTCCGCCGTGCTGCGCGCGGTGGCGATGGCGAGCGGGCTCACCGCGCCGTAGGACGACCTGGCCGCCCGGGCCCGGCACCGGGCACAGGGCTCGGGTGCCGGGACCGCAGATCCGCCCGATGCGCGCCGCCAACGGGCTGCGGGAGAGCGGCCGTTGGCGCCGGCGGGCGCGGCCCGTGATGGCCGGGTGAGCCGAAGGGCCCGGGGGAGTGGGCGACAGCCCCCGGGGTGACGTCCGCTCGCCTCAGGACGGGCCCTCGTCCAGGTGGGTCGGAAGGGCGTGTCGCAGCGCCGCCACCCGGACGCCGAGCGCGTCCAGGACACCGATCGCCACCGCCTCGTCGTCCGCGAGGAGGCCGAGCAGCATGTGCTCGGTGCCGATGCGTTCCTGTCCCCGGGGAGTGCGCCTCGCGTACGGAAAGTTCCAGCGTCTTCTTCGCGCCCTCGTCGTAGACGGGCCGCGGGAATTGGAACGCGCCGGGGCCGAAGGCGGCGTCGGCCCGCTGCTTGATCTCCTCCACGTCGATGCCGAGCGTGGCGAGGGCGTCCTTGGATGTCTGCCTGCCGTCCCCGGTGACGCCGGCCGACTCCAGGATCCGTGCGGTCTCCTGCCGCGCCTGCGGTGCGTCCACGCCGTGCCGGGCCAGGAGCCGCCCGGCGGTGCTGTCGTCCACGGCGGCGAGCCCGAGCAGCAGATGCTCCGTCCCTATGTAGTCGTGGTCGAAGGCCACGGCCTCGTCCTGCGCCGCGAGAAGCGCCTGCTTCGCACGGTCGGTGAAGTACTCGAACAACTCAGCTCTCCCTGCCCATGGCCCTGCGTCTGCCGGCGTGCTTCTCGTGGACGGACTGGCGGCTGATCTGCAGCGCGTCGGCGACGCGCTGCCAAGTCCAGCCCTGCTCGCGGGCGTTGTCCACGTGCAGCCGCTCCAGCTCCTCCAGCAGCCGCCGCAGCGAGACGACGGCGTGCAGCCCGACTGCTGGGTCCTTGTCCGTGACCCGGCCGGCCAGCGAGGCGGGCGTGTCCCTTCCTGTCATGGTTGTCAGGCTAGCCTGACAGGCTGGCGTGTCAAGAAGTCCTGACAGATCGGTCCACGGGCCGGACGGAAGGTCCCGCGCCGGACCGCACCGCGCGGGAGGAGGGGCGGGCCGGGCGGTGCGGGGGGTGACCCCCTTGAGGGCCGGAATGTCCGACGCGTCATAGTGGTGGGGTGAGTGCCGTACCTCATCCCCGTACACCCCAGGCCCCGCCGCCTTCGGCGCGGCGCAGCCTTGCCATCGCCCTGCTGCTCGGCGCGCTCGGCGCCGCGCTCGCATTGCTCGCCGGAGGCCAGACCTGGAGCGAGGGCCTGTCGACCGCGGCCCAGGGTGCCCAGCCGCTGACCGCGAAAGGCCGGGACGTGACCGGCCTCCCCGCCGCGCTCGCCGTCGTCGGACTCGCCGCGCTCGTCGCGGTGTTCGCGGTGCGGCGCAGTGGCCGCGCCCTTGTCGCCGCCCTGCTCGCGCTGAGCGGCGCGGCCGCCGTGCTCACCTCCGTCCTCGGCGGCTCCGACTCCGGCGCCCTGGAGGCCGAGGCCGCCGAGGCCACCGGCCTGACCGGTGCCGGCGTCGCGCACGTCACGCACACCGCCTGGCCCTGGGTCTCCGCCGCCGGAGGGGCGCTGCTGCTTCTCGCCGGGCTGCTCGCCCTCCGCTACGGACGTCACTGGCCGGCCATGTCGGGGCGCTACGAACGCGGTGGCCGTCCGGCTCCCGGCGGCACGCGCCGCGCGCCCGACCCCGACCGGCCCGAGGAGATATGGAAGGCCCTGGACCGAGGTGAGGACCCCACCGGCGAGGCCGGCGCCCGGTAGGACCACCGCGTGAGGTCCTTCCCCTGAAAGCCCACCCGGGAGAGCCGCCCCCTGAAAGCCCACCCGGGAGAGCCGCCCCCTGGAAGGCCCGCCCGGGAGAGCCGCCCATGCGGTCCCACGTCGTCGCGAGCCACCCCTCAGGGCCACGCCGCGGCGCCCGGCGCGTCCGCGGAGCCCCCCGATCACCGGCACCCCCACGCGTCGGGGACAATGACCGCTGAGCCTTCGACGCCCCGGGATCCGGGCGCGCGACACAGCAACGAGGAGTACTCATGGCGGGCAGCAGCCACGGACACACCCCGGCGGCCTGGACCGGCGTCACCGTCGCCTTCATCGGCTTCCTGATCGCCGGTGTCTTCACAGTGGCGGCCCAGCCCCTCGGCGTCCTGGCCGGGCTCGTCGTCGTCGCACTCGGCGGTGTTGTGGGCATGGCGATGCGTGCCGCGGGGATGGGCCAGGAGAAGCCCGCCGCCTCCGAGGCCACCGCCCAGAGCTGAGGCCCGCGCCCGGCCCGGAGGCGCCGCGTCCGGAGTCCGAGCCGCTGTTCGGCCCTGCGCGTCGCCGCGCGGGGCCGTGTGCCGCACACATGGCGCAGCTCCTGCCCCGTACGGCCCGTCGGCCCGTACGAGGTCCGGAGCTGCGCCGCTGTGCGTCTGCGGGGAGACTCGATGGTGTGACCGACGAAACGGTGCAATCCCCGCAACCCGTACGGGCAGTCCGGCCCACGCGAACCCTCCGGCCCGGGCAGACCGCGCACTCCGCGCAGACCACAGGGCCCGTAGAGGCCGCACCGTCCGCACCGTCCGTGCTCCCCGCGGCGGACGCCGGGCCCACCGCGCCCCGCGCCACCGCACCCGTCCAGCCCCGCGCCACCGCACCCTCGGCGCGCCGGGCCGCCGCCCTGGCCGCGCCGCTCGCCACCCTGGCCGCCGTCGTCGGCGCCTTCGGTTACGTCGGTGCCGTGGACCCCGGCGAGCCGGGCCACTACCCCGTCTGCCCGCTGCTCCACCTCACCGGCCTCTACTGCCCGGGCTGCGGAGGTCTGCGCAGCGCCCACGCCGTCGCGCACGGCGACCTGACCGCCGCGCTCGGCGCCAACGCCCTTGCCGTCGCCGCGTACGCCGCCTTCGCCGCCCTCTGGACCTTCTGGCTCCTGCGGGCCGTACGGGGGCGCCCGCTGGGGCTCCGTGTACGCGCTTCCCAGGGGTGGTCTCTCGCGGCCGTCGTGGTGCTCTTCACCGTTGTCCGGAATTCGCCTTTCGGGACCGGGCTCGTGCCATGATCTCCGGCGTCACAGGAGCCGCGCGGGCCCCGGGAACTCCCACAAACGTCCAGGTGGTGGGACCGCGGCCCACCGGATGCGGGACCTCCGCCCCCGGCCGGATACCATCGCAGTGCCTCGTGCATCGCCTGCTGGGGCGGCGCCGTGCAGGTGCCAACCGTCCGCTCCGTACCCGTAGCCGTACCCGTCCCGGAAGGGGGCCGCTCGCGTGAGTGTGCTCGACGAGATCATCGACGGAGTCCGCGCCGACCTCGCAGAGCGGCAGGCGCGTGTCAGCCTCGACGAACTCAAGGAGCTGGCCGCGAAGGCTCCCCAGGCCAAGGACGGGGTCGCCGCGCTGCGCGGCGACAGCGTCAATGTCATCTGCGAGGTCAAGCGCTCCAGCCCGTCCAAGGGCGCCCTCGCCGCGATCGCCGACCCCGCCGGGCTCGCCTCCGACTACGAGGCGGGCGGCGCGGCCGTCATCAGCGTGCTGACCGAGGAGCGCCGCTTCGGGGGCTCGCTCGCCGACCTGGAGGCCGTACGGGCCAAGGTCGACATCCCGCTGCTGCGCAAGGACTTCATCGTCACCTCGTACCAGCTCTGGGAGGCGCGCGCCTATGGCGCCGACCTCGTCCTGCTGATCGTCGCCGCCCTCGACCAGGAGGCGCTGGTGTCGCTGGTCGAGCGGGCCGAGTCCATCGGGCTCACCCCCCTCGTCGAGGTCCACGACGAGGAGGAGGTCGATCGGGCGGTGGAGGCCGGGGCGCGAATCATCGGCGTCAACGCGCGTAACCTCAAGACTCTCGAGGTGGACCGGGGGACGTTCGAGCGCATCGCGCCGGAGATCCCCGACCACATCGTGAAGGTCGCGGAGTCGGGCGTCCGCGGGCCGCACGACCTCATCGCGTACGCCAACCAGGGCGCGGACGCCGTCCTCGTCGGCGAGTCCCTGGTCACCGGCCGGGACCCCAAGGCGGCCGTCGCCGACCTGGTCGCCGCCGGCGCCCACCCCGCACTGCGGCACGGACGGGGCTGAGACGGGGATGCACGCCTACGCACGGCTCGCGCGCGGCTGCAGGCCGCGCGGCTGCCGTGCGCCCGCACGGCGCGTCCGGGGACGCCGGGTGCGCTATGTGATCGGCTGCGAGCCGGGGCAGGTCAACGGCATGCGATGGCCCGGAGGCCCTGCGCTGTAGCCACCCGGCGGTGTTCCGGACCCGCGGCCGCGCGCCGCGGCGGACCGGGCCGTACGGACCGTGGTTCGGCGGCGCCCCGAGGCATGTCCCCACCGGCCGCTGAGCCGGGCTGCGCGGTCGGCATCGCACCGCCGGCCCGACGGCTCGGCGCCGCGGCATCATGCCCAGGTCGCCGTCCCGCCCGGCAAGCCCGGTGAACGTACGGGCACATGGCCTGTACGCCCGACCGGCAACGGCACCCACGCCCGTACGACCGGCTTCGGCCGTCATGCCGCGGAGCGGCGAGCGCAGGCACCCCGCGTACCGTGTTCACATAACGACATTGCGGGGCCGTCGGCCCCGTCCGAGGAGTACATCGGATGTCCTCTGACTTCTTTGTGCCCGACCCGGATGGTCGGATTCCCAGCCCCCAGGGCTACTTCGGTGCCTTCGGCGGCAAGTTCATCCCCGAGGCACTCGTCGCCGCGGTCGACGAGGTCGCCGCCGAGTACGACAAGGCGAAGGCCGACCCGGCCTTCGCCGCCGAACTCGACGAGCTGCTCGTCGACTACACCGGCCGTCCCAGCCCGCTCACAGAGGTGCCGCGTTTCGCCCGCCGCGCCGGCGGCGCGCGGATCTTCCTCAAGCGGGAGGACCTCAACCACACCGGCTCGCACAAGATCAACAACGTGCTGGGCCAGGCCCTGCTGACCAAGCGCATGGGCAAGACCCGCGTCATCGCCGAGACCGGCGCGGGCCAGCACGGCGTCGCCACCGCCACCGCCTGCGCCCTCTTCGGGCTCGAGTGCGTGATCTACATGGGCGAGATCGACACCGAGCGCCAGGCCCTCAACGTCGCGCGGATGCGGATGCTCGGCGCCGAGGTCGTCGCCGTGAAGTCCGGAAGCCGGACGCTGAAGGACGCGATCAACGAGGCGTTCCGCGACTGGGTCGCCAACGTCGACCGCACCCACTACCTCTTCGGCACCGTCGCCGGGCCGCACCCCTTCCCCGCCATGGTCCGGGACTTCCACCGGGTCATCGGCGTCGAGGCGCGCCGCCAGATCCTGGAGCGCACCGGCCGGCTTCCGGACGCGCTCGCCGCCTGCGTCGGTGGCGGGTCCAACGCGATCGGGCTGTTCCACGCGTTCATCCCGGACGAGGGGGTGCGCCTGGTCGGTCTGGAGGCCGCGGGCCACGGAGTGGAGTCCGGTGAGCATGCCGCGACCCTGAGCGTCGGCGAGCCCGGCATCCTGCACGGCTCGCGGAGCTACGTCCTCCAGGACGACGAGGGCCAGATCACGGAGCCGTACTCGATCTCCGCCGGCCTGGACTACCCGGGCATCGGGCCGGAGCACGCGTACCTCAAGGACGTGGGACGCGGCGAGTACCGCCCGGTCACCGACGACCAGGCGATGCAGGCGCTGCGGCTGCTGTCGCGTACGGAGGGCATCATCCCGGCGATCGAGAGCGCACACGCGCTCGCCGGGGCGCTCGACCTCGGCCGCGAGCTGGGCGAGGACGGCCTGGTTCTGGTGAACCTCTCGGGCCGCGGCGACAAGGACATGGACACCGCTGCCCGCTACTTCGGGCTGTACGAGCCGACGGACGCCGTCGAGGCGGACGCGGTCGACGAGACCGAGGGAGCCAAGTGATGGCGGGCAACCTGGAACTGCTGGGGTCGGTGCTGGCCAAGGCCAAGGACGAGGGACGCGCCGCCCTGGTCGGCTACCTCCCTGCCGGCTTCCCCTCGGTCGACGGCGGCGTGCGCGCCGTCACCGCGATGCTGGAGGGCGGCTGCGACATCGTCGAGATCGGGCTGCCGCACAGCGACCCGGTCCTCGACGGTCCGGTCATCCAGACCGCCGACGACATCGCCCTGCGCGGTGGCGTCCGCATCGCCGACGTGATCCGTACGGTCCGCGAGGCGCACGCCGCGACGGGTGCGCCGGTGCTGTGCATGACGTACTGGAACCCCGTCGACCGCTACGGCGTGGAGCGCTTCGCCGCCGAGCTGGCCGAGGCCGGGGGAGCGGGCTGCATCCTCCCCGACCTGCCGGTGGAGGAGTCCGAGGCGTGGAGGAAGGCCGCCGAGCAGCACGGTCTGGCGACGGTCTTCGTCGTGGCGCCGAGCAGCAGGGACGAGCGGCTGGCCAAGATCACGGCGGTGGGTGCGGGCTTCGTGTACGCGGCCTCCCTCATGGGCGTGACGGGGACGCGCGCGTCGGTGGGCGAGCAGGCCCAGGACCTCGTGCGCCGTACGCGCGCGACGACCGACCTGCCGGTGTGCGTCGGGCTGGGCGTCTCCAACCGCGAACAGGCGGCCGAGGTGGCCGGGTTCGCGGACGGGGTGATCGTCGGCTCGGCCTTCGTCAAGCGGCTGCTGGACGCGCCCGATATCGAATCGGGGCTGGCCGGGGTCCGCGAGCTGGCGGGCGAACTGGCCGAGGGCGTACGCCGTCGCGCCTGACCAGGGCACCCGTCGACCCTTCCGGAGCAGGCTCCGGAGCGGCGGGGCAGGCGTCGAGCCCGTCAGCGGGCGGCGTAGCTCGTAAGGGTGGATCTGGGACCGGGGAGGCACGCTCGTGCCTCCCCGGTTCGTTTCCCAGACGTGAGCGAGAAGAACCGTGACGGTAAGAGCAGCGCACGCGAGCGGCTGCAGGTGGAGCGCGAGCGGGACAGGGCCCGCGACAAGCGGAAGCGGACGCTGTTCGTCGGCGTGGTGGGCGTCGCCGTCCTTGCGATCGCCGGGGGCGTGGGCTTCGCGGTGTCCCAGGCGGGTGGTGACGGGGACGGGCCCGTGGTCGCGCCGACCGGTGCCAACGGCGAGGACAACCTCGCGATCCCGGTCGGGCGGTCCACCGCGCCGTCGTCCCTCGCGGTCTACGAGGATTTCCGCTGCCCCGCGTGCGGCCAGTTCGAGAACGGCTTCCGCGACACCGTCCACACCTTGCAGAACCGCGGCCTGCTCCGCACCGACTACCACCTGGCCACGATCATCGACGGCAACATGGGCGGCAGCGGCTCCAGCGCGGCCGCCAATGCCGCGGCGTGCGCGCAGGACGCCGGGAAGTTCCAGGCGTACCACGACGTCCTCTACCGCAACCAGCCGGCGGAGCAGGACGACGCCTTCGCGGACAAGACCCATCTGATCGACCTGGCCGGGCAGGTGAAGGGCCTGGTCACGCCCACGTTCAAGAAGTGTGTGAACGACGGCAGCCACGACAGCTGGGTGGAGAAGTCCAACAGCGAGTTCACCAACTCCGGCCACCAGGGCACCCCGACCGTTCTGCTCAACGGCAAGAACATCTACAGCAACCAGCAGGACCCGCTGACGCCCGAGAAGCTGACGAAGATGGTCGAGGACGCAGCCCGGAAGAAGTCCTGACACACCACGGACCTCCCGGGCCGGGCCCTGCGCCCCTCTCGCCGCCCCCGCGCCGCGCATCGGAGCGGGGGCGGCGTGCTGCCGCCCTGGGCCGTCTCCTGGCCGCAGTGCCGCGACCCCGGCGTGCGGGACCCCGGCGTGCGGCGACCGCTGCGGCTGCCGCGCTGTTCGCCCTGCTCGGGAAGTAAGGGGAGGGACCGGGCTGGGAAAGCGGCGGGGGTGCACTGTAGGTTCGGTTCTGCCATGGACCTCGCATACATTCCCAGCCCGTCGACCGGCGTGATCCACCTCGGACCGATCCCGCTTCGCGGCTACGCGTTCTGCATCATCATCGGCGTCTTCGTCGCCGTCTGGCTCGGCAGCCGCCGATGGGTCGCCCGCGGCGGCCTTCCGGGGACGGTGGCGGACATCGCCGTCTGGGCGGTGCCCTTCGGCCTCGTCGGTGGCCGGCTCTACCACGTGATCACCACGTACGAGCCGTACTTCGGCAAGAACGGCGACTGGGTCGACGCGTTCAAGATCTGGGAGGGCGGTCTCGGTATCTGGGGCGCCATCGCCCTGGGCGCGGTCGGCGCCTGGATCGGCGCCCGCCGCCGGGGCATCCCGCTCCCCGCGTACGCCGACGCCGTCGCGCCGGGCATCGCCCTCGCCCAGGCGATCGGACGCTGGGGCAACTGGTTCAACCAGGAGCTGTACGGCCGGGCCACCGATCTGCCGTGGGCCCTGAAGATCGACGGCGATGCGGCCACCGGCCGGGTCGCGGGGACCTACCATCCGACCTTCCTGTACGAGTCGCTGTGGTGCATCGGCGTGGCGCTGCTGGTCATCTGGGCCGACCGCCGCTTCAAGCTGGGTCACGGACGGGCCTTCGCGCTCTACGTCGCCGCGTACACCGTGGGCCGCGGCTGGATCGAGTACATGCGCATCGACGAGGCGCACCACATTCTGGGCGTCCGGCTCAATGTGTGGACGTCGGTCGTCGTCTTCCTGGCCGCCGTCGCCTACATGATCATTTCCGCGAACCGCCGCCCTGGGCGCGAGGCCGTGGTCGAACCGGCCGCCGAGGCCGCCCGCGCGGAAGCGGAGCGGAAGAAGGAGGCGGAGCCCGTGGCGGAGGATGCTGCGGCCGGCTCCGAGGCCGCCGACGGGCCGGACCGGTCCGCGCCGGAAGATGACGTGGACGCGGCTACCGCGTCCACGGACTCCGATGCGGCCACACCCTCCGACACCGCGCCGAGCACCGGTGATGACAGTGGCGATGCGCCGGCACCTGCCGACGGTTCCGGTTCCGGTTCCGGTTCCGGTTCCGGATCCGGGTCCGGAACCGAGGCGGGCAGCGGCAAGAAGCGCTGACGCCCCGTTCCACGCCGACGGCCGCCACGCCCGCCCGGGCCGGCGGCCGTTCGCATGCGCAGCGACCCCACGCACGCACCCACGGACGCGGCGACGAGGACGCTGATGCAGACGGTGGTGCAGACGGGGCGATCTCTGCATGCCGCCCCGACGGCCGACCTCCACGCGACGGCTCCGACGTACGCCCCGGCCTCCCCGCGCCGACTCCGATGCGCCGCCCCGCCACGTGCCCTCCCCGACCCGGCGGCCGAGCGGGTCCGCGGCCACCGGAGACCCCCTTCGCATGACCCCTTCAACCGGTCCGATTCAACCGGTCCGACGGAGAACTCCCAGGTCAGCGTGGTTAGTTCGGCCTTCCTTGCTAGACGATCTTGGGGAAGCGTGCGTACGGTCGAGGCGTTGGGGACAGGGCGTACGGCCCCGTAGCCCCCTCGGAAGGAGCGCGTGAAGACGATGTCCGTCATCGATACCGACGCCGACCTGCACGACGCCCATCGCGACAACCACACGCACCGCGATGTGAACGGCGGCTGGCTGCGGCCCGCCGTGTTCGGCGCCATGGACGGGCTCGTCTCCAACCTCGCCCTGATCAGCGGTGTCGCCGGGGGCAGCGTGTCCTCCCAGGCGATCGTGCTCACCGGTCTTGCCGGTCTCGCCGCCGGGGCCTTCTCGATGGCCGCCGGCGAGTACACCTCCGTCGCCTCACAGCGTGAGCTGGTCCTCGCAGAGCTGGATGTGGAGCGGCGCGAGCTGCGCAAGCACCCCAAGGACGAGCAGGACGAGCTGGCCGCGCTGTACGAGTCGCGAGGTGTGGATCCCGACCTCGCGCGCAAGGTGGCGTGCCAGCTCTCCCGTGACCCCGAGCAGGCGCTGGAGATCCACGCCAGGGAGGAGCTGGGTGTCGACCCCTCGGACCTGCCGTCACCGACCGTGGCCGCCGTGTCATCGTTCGGTTCCTTCGCGCTGGGCGCGCTGCTGCCCGTGCTGCCGTACCTCCTCGGGGCGGTCACGCTGTGGCCCGCGGCGCTGCTGGCGCTGGTGGGGCTCTTCGCCTGCGGCGCCGTGGTGGCCAGGGTCACGGCCCGCTCCTGGTGGTACAGCGGGCTCCGGCAGCTGATACTGGGGGGAGCCGCGGCCGCGGTCACCTTCGGACTCGGCGTGCTCTTCGGCACCGCGGTCGGCTAGCACAGGGCCTCCGGGCGGCCCTGCCGACCTCGACCAATACGTTTCTCCTCGGTTTCAGCTCGTTTACGAGCGGGCATGAGCCGAAAGCGCTACAGGCAGTGTCGCCTGCTGTGCCCCCGGGCAACGGATGTCGATCCATCCGTATTTGCCCCCCTCACCGCACCAGGGCGGTGTCCGCATGCTGGAATGATGTATCCGCTTCGCGAGAAGCTCCCCATCATGTAACCTGCACGAAAATTTGCGCAGAGGGCCAACGTCGTCCCTCGGCACTGACACTGCCACGACGACGACGGGAGAGCCGATGCGTTCCGCGTCCACGCACTCGACCAGCGGCACCGCCGCCTGGTCGCCCATGGACGGGCGCCCCGCTCCGCAGGGGATGTACGACCCGCGCAACGAGCACGACGCCTGCGGTGTCGGTTTCGTGGCCACCCTCACCGGTGAGGCGAGCCACGAGCTCGTGGAGCAGGCTCTCACCGTGCTGCGCAATCTCGAGCACCGCGGCGCCACGGGCTCCGACCCGGACTCCGGTGACGGCGCGGGCATCCTGCTGCAGGTCCCGGACGCCTTCCTGCGTGAGACCGCCGCATTCGCCCTGCCCGAGGCCGGCTCGTACGCCGTCGGCATCGCCTTCCTGCCCGCCGAGGACGAGGCCGGTGCCGAGGCCGCCACCGGTATCGAGGCCATCGCCGCGGAGGAGGGGCTGGCCGTCCTCGGCTGGCGCGAGGTCCCCGTCGCTCCCGAGATGCTCGGCGCCGGCGCCCGCGCCACCATGCCCGCTTTCCGCCAGCTCTTCGTCACGGACCGTGACGGGCAGGCGACGGGCATCGCGCTGGACCGCAAGGCGTACGTGCTGCGCAAGCGCGCCGAGCACGAGACCGGCGTCTACTTCCCCTCGCTCTCCGCGCGGACGATCGTCTACAAGGGCATGCTGACCACCGGGCAGCTCGAGCCCTTCTTCCCGGACCTGTCCGACCGCCGCTTCGCGACCGCCGTCGCCCTGGTCCACTCGCGCTTCTCGACGAACACCTTCCCGAGCTGGCCGCTGGCCCACCCGTACCGCTTCGTCGCGCACAACGGCGAGATCAACACCGTCCAGGGCAACCGCAACTGGATGCGGGCGCGGGAGTCGCAGCTCGCCAGCGAGCTGTTCGGCGAGGACGGCCTGGAGAAGGTCTTCCCCGTCTGCACGACCGGCGCCTCCGACTCCGCATCCTTCGACGAGGTCCTGGAGCTGCTCCACCTCGGCGGCCGGTCGCTGCCGCACTCGGTGCTGATGATGGTCCCCGAGGCATGGGAGAACCACGCCTCCATGGACCCGGCCCGCCGCGCCTTCTACCAGTTCCACGCCACGATGATGGAGCCCTGGGACGGCCCCGCCTGCGTCACCTTCACCGACGGCGTCCAGGTCGGCGCCGTCCTCGACCGCAACGGCCTGCGCCCCGGCCGCTACTGGGTCACCGACGACGGCCTCGTCGTCCTCTCCTCCGAGGTCGGCGTCCTCGACATCGACCCGGCCAAGGTCGTCCGCAAGGGCCGCCTCCAGCCGGGCCGGATGTTCCTCGTCGACACCGCCGAGCACCGCATCATCGAGGACGACGAGATCAAGGCCCAGCTCGCCGCCGAGCAGCCGTACGAGGAATGGCTCGACGTCGGGATCATCGAGCTGGAGGACCTGGCCGAGCGCGAGCACATCGTGCACACCCACGCCTCGGTCACCCGCCGCCAGCAGACCTTCGGCTACACCGAGGAGGAGCTGCGGGTCCTGCTCGCGCCGATGGCCAAGGCCGGTGCGGAGCCGATCGGTTCGATGGGTACGGACTCGCCGATCGCGGCGCTGTCCGAGCGCCCGCGGCTGCTCTTCGACTACTTCACCCAGCTGTTCGCGCAGGTCACCAACCCGCCGCTGGACGCCATCCGCGAGGAACTCGTCACCTCGCTGTACTCCTCGCTCGGCCCGCAGGGCAACCTGCTGGAGCCGCACGCCGCGTCCTGCCGCAGCGTCACCCTGCCGTTCCCGGTGATCGACAACGACGAGCTGGCCAAGCTCATCCACATCAACGCCGACGGCGACCTGCCCGGCTTCACGGCCGCCAACCTCTCCGGTCTCTACCGGGTCAGCGGCGGCGGTGCGTCGCTCGCCGCCCGGATCGAGGAGATCTGCGCCGAGGCCGACTCGGCCATAGACGCCGGTGCCCGGCTCATCGTGCTCTCCGACCGCCACTCGGACGCCGAGCACGCGCCGATCCCGTCGCTGCTGCTGACCTCCGCCGTCCACCACCACCTCATCCGCACCAAGCAGCGCACCCAGGTGGGGCTGCTGGTCGAGGCCGGTGACGTCCGCGAGGTGCACCACGTCGCGCTGCTCATCGGCTACGGTGCCGCCGCCGTCAACCCGTACCTGGCCATGGAGTCGGTCGAGGATCTCGTCCGCGCAGGGACGTTCCTGCCGGGGATGGAGGCCGAGACGGCGATCAAGAACCTCATCAAGGCGCTCGGCAAGGGCGTTCTGAAGGTGATGTCCAAGATGGGCATCTCCACCGTCGCCTCCTACCGCGGCGCGCAGGTCTTCGAAGCGGTCGGCCTGGACGAGGAGTTCGCCGACACCTACTTCCACGGCACCACCACCAAGATCGGCGGCGCCGGCCTGGACGTCATCGCCCGCGAGGTCGCCGAGCGGCACGCCAAGGCGTACCCGGCCTCCGGCATCGCCCCGGCCCACCGGGCGCTGGACATAGGCGGCGAGTACCAGTGGCGCCGCGAGGGTGAGCCGCACCTGTTCGACCCGGATACGGTCTTCCGGCTGCAGCACTCCACGCGCTCCCGCCGCTACGACATCTTCAAGCAGTACACCGAGCGCGTGGACGAGCAGTCCGAGCGCCTGATGACGCTGCGCGGCCTCTTCGGCTTCAAGGAAGGCGACCGCGAGCCGATCTCCATCGACGAGGTCGAGCCCGTCAGCGAGATCGTCAAGCGGTTCTCCACCGGCGCCATGTCGTACGGCTCCATCTCCCAGGAGGCGCACGAGACGCTGGCCATCGCCATGAACCAGCTCGGCGGCAAGTCCAACACCGGTGAGGGCGGCGAGGACCCGGACCGGCTGTACGACCCCGCCCGCCGGTCCTCCATCAAGCAGGTCGCCTCCGGCCGCTTCGGTGTCACCAGCGAGTACTTGGTCAACTCCGACGACATCCAGATCAAGATGGCGCAGGGCGCGAAGCCCGGCGAGGGCGGCCAGCTCCCCGGCCACAAGGTGTATCCGTGGGTGGCCAAGACCCGGCACTCCACGCCGGGCGTGGGGCTCATCTCCCCGCCGCCGCACCACGACATCTACTCCATCGAGGACCTCGCCCAGCTCATCCACGACCTGAAGAACGCCAACCCCCAGGCGCGCATTCACGTCAAGCTGGTCTCCGAGGTCGGCGTCGGCACCGTCGCCGCCGGTGTGTCCAAGGCGCACGCGGATGTCGTGCTGATCTCCGGCCACGACGGCGGTACGGGCGCCTCGCCGCTCACCTCGCTCAAGCACGCGGGCGGCCCCTGGGAGCTGGGCCTGGCCGAGACGCAGCAGACGCTGCTGCTCAACGGCCTGCGCGACCGTATCGTCGTGCAGACCGACGGCCAGCTGAAGACCGGCCGCGACGTGGTCATCGCCGCGCTGCTCGGCGCCGAGGAGTTCGGCTTCGCGACCGCGCCGTTGGTGGTCTCCGGCTGCATCATGATGCGCGTCTGCCACCTGGACACCTGCCCGGTCGGTATCGCCACCCAGAACCCGGTGCTGCGCGAGCGCTACAGCGGCAAGGCCGAATTCGTCGTGAACTTCTTCGAGTTCATCGCCGAGGAGGTCCGCGAGTGGCTGGCCCAGCTGGGCTTCCGCACCCTGGAAGAGGCCGTCGGCCACGCCGAGGTCCTCGACATCCGGCGGGCGGTGAACCACTGGAAGGCCCAGGGCCTCGACCTCGAGCCGCTGCTGCACGTGCCGGACCTGCCCCAGGGCTCGGTGCGCCACCAGGTGGTCGAGCAGGACCACGGTCTGGCCAAGGCGCTGGACAACGAGCTCATCAAGCTGGCCGCCGACGCGCTGACCGCCGACAGCCCCGAGGCCGCGCAGCCGGTCCGCGGGCAGATCGCGATCCGCAACATCAACCGTACGGTCGGCACGATGCTGGGCCACGAGGTGACCAAGAAGTTCGGTGGCGCGGGCCTGCCCGACGACACCGTCGACATCACCTTCACCGGCTCCGCGGGCCAGTCGTTCGGCGCCTTCGTGCCGCGCGGTGTGACCCTCCGCCTGGAGGGCGACGCCAACGACTACGTGGGCAAGGGGCTCTCGGGCGGCCGGCTCGTCGTCCGTCCCGACCGGGGCGCCGACCACCTGGCCGAGTTCTCCACCATCGCGGGCAACACGATCGCGTACGGCGCCACCAGTGGTGAGATCTTCCTCCGCGGCAAGGTCGGCGAGCGCTTCTGCGTCCGCAACTCCGGTGCCACGGTGGTCTCCGAGGGCGTGGGCGACCACGGCTGCGAATACATGACCGGTGGCAACGCGGTCGTGCTCGGTGACACGGGCCGCAACTTCGCGGCCGGCATGTCGGGCGGTTTCGCCTACGTCATCGACCTCGACCCCGACAACGTCAACGGGGAACTGACCTCCGCCGTCGGACCGCTGGACAGCGACGACCAGGAGTGGCTGCACGACGTCGTGCGCCGCCACCACGAGGAGACCGGCTCGACCGTCGCGGACAAACTCCTCGCAGACTGGGACACCGCCGTGACCCGCTTCAGCAAGGTCACGCCCGCCACGTACAAGGCAGTGCTCGCCGCCAAGGACGCCGCCGAGCGAGCCGGACTCCCCGAGTCCGAGATCCACGAGAAGATGATGGAGGCGGCGACCCATGGCTGACCCGAAGGGCTTCCTCACCACCGGCCGCGAGGTCGCCGAGACGCGCCCCGTCGAGGAGCGCGTCAGCGACTGGAACGAGGTCTACAAGCCGGGTTCCCTGCTGCCCATCATCAGCAAGCAGGCCGGCCGCTGCATGGACTGCGGCATTCCGTTCTGCCACAACGGCTGCCCGCTGGGGAACCTCATCCCCGAGTGGAACGACTACGCCTACCGCGAGGACTGGACCGAGGCCAGCGAGCGTCTGCACGCCACCAACAACTTCCCGGAGTTCACCGGGCGGTTGTGCCCCGCCCCGTGCGAGTCGGCGTGCGTGCTCGGCATCAACCAGCCCGCGGTGACCATCAAGAACGTCGAGGTCACCATCATCGACAAGGCGTGGGAGACCGGTGACGTCACCCCGCAGCCGCCCGACCGGCTGTCCGGCAAGACCGTCGCCGTCATCGGCTCCGGGCCCGCGGGCCTGGCCGCCGCCCAGCAGCTCACCCGGGCCGGCCACACCGTCGCCGTCTACGAGCGCGCGGACCGCATCGGGGGTCTCCTCCGGTACGGCATCCCCGAGTTCAAGATGGAGAAGCGCCACATCAACCTGCGCATCGAGCAGATGCGCGCGGAGGGCACCAAGTTCCGTACGGAGGTGGAGATCGGCCGCGACATCGACGCGCCGAAGCTCCGCCGCCGCTACGACGCGGTGGTGATCGCCGCCGGTTCCACCACCGCCCGTGACCTGCCGGTGCCCGGGCGCGAACTCAGCGGCATCCACCAGGCGATGGAGTACCTGCCGCTCTCCAACAAGGTGCAGGAGGGCGACTTCGTCTCCTCCCCGATCAGCGCCGAGGGCAAGCACGTCGTCGTCATCGGCGGCGGCGACACCGGCGCGGACTGCGTCGGTACGGCCCACCGCCAGGGCGCGGCCTCCGTCACGCAGCTCGAGATCATGGCCAAGCCGGGCGAGGAGCGCAGCCCGAACCAGCCGTGGCCGACCTTCCCCATGCTCTACAAGGTCACCTCGGCCCACGAGGAAGGCGGCGAGCGCCTCTACTCGGTCTCGACCACCCACTTCGAGGGCGACGAGGACGGCAACGTCCAGTGGCTGCACATGATCGAGGTGGAGTTCAAGGACGGCAAGCTGGAGCAGAAGCCGGGCACAGAGCGGAAGATCCCGGCCCAGCTCGTCACCCTGGCCATGGGTTTCACCGGCATCGACCGCGAGAACGGCCTGGTCGAGCAGTTCGGCCTGGAGCTGGACGAGCGCGGCAACGTCGCCCGGGACGCCGACTTCGCGACCAACGTGCCCGGCGTCTACGTCGCCGGTGACGCGGGCCGCGGGCAGTCGCTGATCGTGTGGGCCATCGCCGAGGGGCGCTCCGCCGCCCGCGGTGTGGACCGCTTCCTGACCGGGGTCAGCTCCCTGCCGGCACCGATCCGCCCGACGGACCGCGCGCTGACGGTCTGACGGCGCGGCGCGACGGACGCATCCGCGACGGACGCATCCGCGACGGCCGCGTCCGCGACGGCCGCTGCGTCCGATCGTGCAACTCGCGTACGGACAGGGGCGTCGCCTCGTACGACGGGGCGCACGTACGGCCGTACGACGGGGTGGCGCCTTGGGCGCACCGGTCGTGCGCGCCCCGACAACCTGCCGCACAACAGGAGAAGCTGTTCCGTACAACGGCGTACGGACGGAAACCGCGGCGCCTGCCTCCACCCCCGACCGGAGCAGGCGCCGCGGACCGTTCTCCTGGCCTTGCCGCCGGCACTCAGCCGTTCAGCAGCGGCTTGCCGGTGGCCGCATCCACCACGGGGCGGTCCCCGAGATCCTTCTTCAGCTTCACGTCGACGTCGTCGAGCACCAACTGGTCGGTGCAGACGTCGACGTCCTTCTTCTCGACGGCCCAGCCGGCGACCACGACGACCTTGTCCGTCTCGTGCACATGGGCGCCGTAGTCCGCGTCGCAGGCGCCGTGCCCGACGCGGACGACGAACTGGTGGCCGTCGCGGCCGCGGGGGAGTTCGGCCCCCTCCAGCGGGAGCATGTCGTCCTCGCGCCCTTTGACGGGGGGTACGTGCTGCGGCCAGTCCTCGACGATCCGCTCCGCGCGTTTGTCGAAGCGCGAGGGCTCCTCGCCGGTGCTCACCGTGGTCGTGTCGTCGCCGCATCCCGCCGCCGTGAACACCGCGGCCAGGGCCAGCAGTGCGGCCGTCACCCCTCTGCGCATCGTGCCTCCTGATGTCGCAGATGTGACGGCCGCACCCTGCCGGGGGGTTCCCGCTGGGGTTCCGCTTCGCGTTCCGGTTCCGGTTCGGTCGTGGGCTCGGGGCCGCCGGCTCCGGCCTGCGCTCAGGCGTAGACCCGCTCGACGAACTCCGCGAGCTGCTCGTCGCTGATGCTCCGTGCCAGGTTCTGTTCGCTGATCATTCCGCACAGTCGGTGATTGTCGCGCACATCGATCACCGGAAGCCGCTTGACCTGGTGCCTCTCCATCATTTCCAGGGCCTCGGTCATCGGGGCGTCGGCGTCGATCCAGTGCAGTTCCCCGGTGAACCGCCCCGCCTTGGTCCGCTCCAGGTCCATGCCTTCGGCGCAGCACTTCACCACGATGTCGCGGTCGGTGATCATGCCTTTGAGGCGGTCGTCCGCCCCGCAGATGGGGAGGCTGCCCACCTTCATATCGCGCATCATGCGACAGGCCTCCAGGATCGACTGGTTCTCGCCGATGCACTGCGTACCCGAGGTCATGATGTCCCGGACCTTCAGGGTTCCTGTTTCGGCCATGGCCGGTCCTTCCCTTCCGTTCGCTCGTCCACTTATTCCGTTTCCTCCGCGAGGTCCTTGAGCTGCCGCAGGTCTTCGCGGACCAGCCGTTCGATCGCATGGGCCTGGGCGAACCCCCTGGGACCGCCGAACGCCTCCTTGATCGTGTCCGGGTCGTACTGCACCCGTACCTGGACGCGCGTGTGCTGCGGGTCGAGGGGGAGGACGGAGAAAGTGCCCCGCAGACGGGCCCCGTTCGTGGTCCGCCACATCATCAGCCGGCCCTGGCCCCGGTCGAGGATCTCCGCGTCGACCTCCTGGATCCGGTCGCCCGTTTCGATGGCCAGATGCGCGCGGTGCAGGCCCTCGAAACGGGCGTCCCGTACGCCGCCCACGAAGCGCGGGTAGTCCTCGACGCGGTGGAGGCAGTCCCAGGCCACCTTCGCCGGTACGTCGATGTCGATCTGCTCTTCGAGCGTGCTCATCGTCGGACCTCCACACACCAGCCTGCGCTGCCCCGCCGCGCTCTGCGACCCGGGGGAGCGGCCCTGTGGCGTGTGGGCCGAAGGCGGTTCCCTGTGCGGCCCGCCCCGGCTCGCCCCCGGCCCGCGAGGCCGTCTGCGAGGCCGCTGACCAGGCCCGCCTACGACGCCCGGAGCGCCGCCGGCCGACCTGTTCCGGCGGCGCTCCTGCCGGAGGAGGCGGGCACCGCCCGGAAGGAGGTGGTGAGAGGGAGAGCGCAATGACGAGGAGAGGGCCGCCGCCGATGCGGCCGAGGGCAAGTTCCAGGGCGGGGCCATGATCGGTGTGGAGACCCGAATGAGGGGTGCCGACGAGCGATCCGCGGTGGTCCGCGGCCCCGACGACCACGGCAGAGCGATGCCCGGGACGCTCACGATCACGCCCGCGGCGGGGACGATCATGCTGAGAGGAGGTATCAGGGTCAGTCCCACAGGGGGGTGCGGTGTGCCGCGCGACGCCCGCGGCCGATGGTTGCCGGCGGGGGTGCCGCGCAGTGGGGTGGTCAGGTGTCGCAGTCCAGCACCGTACGGCACAGGGAACAGCGCGCCCGGACTCTGCCCTGCACCGGTACCCGGATGCGCTGATGGCAGGTGGGGCAGGGGAAGGTCACCCGCAGCGGGGCGTGCCCCTCGAAGGCGTACGCGACGCCGTCCGGTGCCGCGCCCGCCGCCCCCGGCCCGCGGCGGTCCTGCACGGACCTCCGGTCGCGCGCGTAACGGCGGCGCCCGGCCCAGCCGGATGCGGTGAGCGGCGGCTGCTGCTCGTCCCGCCGGGCCAGCGCCCGCCCGGTCGTGTACGCGGTGTACGCCTGCGGGCTGGTGAACCAGGGGGAGGGGTCCTCGCCGAAGACCATCGCGCGCTTG
Organism: Streptomyces sp. NPDC048639; assembly: GCF_043199075.1. Taxonomy (NCBI): domain Bacteria; kingdom Bacillati; phylum Actinomycetota; class Actinomycetes; order Kitasatosporales; family Streptomycetaceae; genus Streptomyces; species Streptomyces sp. NPDC048639. Next base: position 241,769 of record NZ_JBICVP010000001.1, on the reverse strand, counting down.
GCGAGCACATACCCGAACTCCTCCGGGGTGAGGTAGCCCAGCTTCTGCGAGGACACCGCGTCCTCCCGGAAGGCATCGAGCAGCAACCACCCCGCGCCGAGGTACGTGGTGGCGGTGTCGGTCAGGATCTCGTTGTCGCGGGTGCCCTGGAAGGACAGGTCGAGGCGGTGCAGATAGACATGCATGACCTCGTGCGCGAGGGCGGCGCCGATGTCCTGGCGGTGGGTCTTGAAGCGGCTGTTCAGCTCGATGAAGTACTCGGGTCCTGCGGCGAGTTCGACGTTCGCGGCGTGGTGCATGTCGCGGAAGCTCACGATGATGCGGGCGTCGGGCAGGTGCAGATGCTGGACCATCGCCCGGGCCACCCGCTGCACCCCGAGGTAGAGGTCGTCGGCGTCGGCGAAGGCGACGTCGGCGGGCAGCACGCTGGTGGCGAAGGTGCGCACGGTGTCGTACGACAGCCGTTTGTAGATCGCGTTGATGGACGCCCGCACGGTCTCGATGTGCGGGTAGCCGTGCATGACGTCGCTGCCCGTTTTCACGCCCACGGGTTCAACTGTACGTGCGTGCGACCCCCGCTGGGCAAGAAAATTCGAGGTCGGAAGGGGTCCTTCCGGAAGGTTCCGCGCCCCGGCCGTCCGGCCGGTGAGCAGGCGCGTCGACCGGTTCCGGTCCCCGCCAGGGCCCGAGGTGGCCCGAACTCCCTCTGAAAATGGGTGGTTGCACAGTCTTGTCATGCGCGCATCTCGCTCAGGATAATCCAAACGCGCTTTTTGCTGTCCCATCCCCCACGTCCTGCAGATTTTTCGGGATTGGCATGGGCCTGCCAGGAGGCGCGCAGAACCCCCCACGAAAGGAAAACTCTTGAACACCCTGGTCAAGACTCTCCAGAGAACTGCCGCTGTCGGTGCTGTCGCCCTGGCCGCTTTCAGCCTCCAGCCGCTGTCCGCCCAGGCCCAGCAGGCACCGGTCGCGGGTGCCAAGCCCCCCGTCGTGGGTGGAACGCCCGCGGAGAAGGGCGAGTTCCCGTGGATGGTCCGCCTCTCCATGGGTTGTGGCGGCGCTCTCTACACCGAGGACGTCGTGCTCACCGCCGCCCACTGTGTGGACGGTTCCGGTGACGACACCAGCATCACCGCCACCGGTGGCGTCGTGGACCTGAACGACTCCGACGCCGTCACCGCCAAGTCCACCAAGGTCCTTCAGGCCCCGGGCTACAACGGCACGGGCAAGGACTGGGCGCTCATCAAGCTCGACAAGGCGATGGACCTCCCCACCCTCCCGATCGCCGACAGCGACAAGTTCGACAACGGTGAGTTCACCATCGCCGGCTGGGGCGCGGCCGAGGAAGGCGGCGGCCAGCAGGAGAAGATGCTCAAGGCCACCGTGCCGTTCGTCGAGGACGCCACCTGCAAGTCCGCCTACCCCGACCTGGTCGAGGGTGAGGAGCTCTGCGCCGGTCTCATGGACACCGGCGGCGTCGACACCTGCCAGGGCGACTCCGGTGGCCCGATGTTCCGCAAGGACGACGCCGGTGCCTGGATCCAGGTCGGCATAGTGAGCTGGGGCGAGGGTTGTGCCCGCCCGGGCAAGCCCGGTGTCTACACCGAGGTGAGCCACTTCGCCGCCGACATCAAGAAGGCCGCGGACGAGCTCGGCGCCTGATTCTCGGCTGAAGTAAGGCGCAATCGCACCACCTGCACCAATCTGTACTGAACTGCACCAACCCGGCGCGCGGGCTCCCTCCGCGCGCCGGGGGCGGAGTCCCCGCCCACGCACGCGGATCCTCTCCGCACCAAGTGCCACGTTCGTGCTGTGTCGTGGCCTTCTCGCCCATCCGCCCCCGTCCGGGCGGGTGGGCGGGGCCGTTTCGGGGGCGTTCCGGAGTCACCGCCCTGCCCCGTGCCGTCCTGTCCGCCCCCCGTAGGACGTGCCGCCCGTTTGTCCAACACCTGCCTCCCCTTTGTCCATAGGCGCTTCCGACCCCTGCGGACCAGGGTGATCCCGACCGAACGGGCACGGGTGCGAGAAGGAGCGAGGCGCGTGAACGCTGACGCCGGAGAGGCCACATACGGGCGGGAGCCGGGGCCGCAGCGGGAACCCGTGCGGGAGCCGGCCCGCCCCACCGACGGGCAGGCCCGGCCCGCCGCCGAATCGAGCCGCCCCGCCGGGGGAGACGCATCGGCGGGCCCCACCGCCGCACCGAACCGCCGCACCGTCGTGGTGTCCACCGCGCTCGCCGGGCTCGGCGCGGCCGTTGCGCACGGCGGCGGCACAGCGTACGCAGCCGCGGCGCGCACGGTCGCCAAGGACGCCGTGCTGCGCTCGGCCGAACTCGAGGTACGCGTCGACACCGCCTTCCCTCGCATCGTCTCCTACACCGACCGCGCCACCGGCGCCGTGCTCCACGGCCAGGAGGAACCCGTCGACACACTCCTCGTCGACGGGGCCGTGCACACCCCGCGGGTCTCCGCCCGCGCGGGCGCCGGGCGCATCGCGTACACCCTGGATCTCGACGGCGGTACGCGCATCGATGCCGAGATCGCCGTCGACGGCTGGACCGTCACCTTCCGCGTCACGCGGATCGCGGACACCGCCGCCCTCCGTGTCGGCACCCTGCAGATACCGGGCCTTCATCTGGTCTCCGTCCGCAGCGACCAGCCGGGTGCGGCCGTGCGCACCGCCCGGATCGAGCTGGACAAGGCGGGGGACGGCGACACCCACGTCCGGGTCACCGCCGCCACCCCGCCCGACGCGAAGCCCGCCGGCTGCGCGTACGCCGTCGTCGCCACCGACCGTCTCGCCGCCGCCCTGGAGAGCAACACCGTCTACGACAAGCCGGACAGCGCCGCGGGCACGACCTGGGAGAACGGCCGCTTCTGGCGCCGGGCGGTGCGGCGGGACGGCCACGTCACGGTCGGGATCGCCTGCGGCCAGTGGACCCACCGTGCCGCGACCGCCCCCGTGACGGACACCGAACCGCTGCCGTATGCGAAGGTCGTCCTCACCCGGGACCGGAACGGCGACGGCGTCGTGGACTGGCAGGACGCTGCCATCGCGCTGCGCGACATCATGGTCGAACCGCTCGGCGCGGACGAGCAGCATCTGCGCGTCGTGCCCCACATTCCGTTCAACTTCGCCAGCCAGGCCACCAATCCGTTCCTGAGGACACTGGACAACGTCAAGCGGATCGCGCTGGCGACCGACGGGCTGCGGCAGTTCACGCTCCTCAAGGGCTACCAGTCAGAGGGCCACGACTCCGCCCACCCCGACTACGGCGGCAACCACAACAAGCGCGCCGGGGGCCTTGCGGACCTCAACTCCCTGCTCCGTACGGGCAGGCGATGGAACTCCGACTTCGCCGTCCACGTCAACGCCACCGAGTCCTACCCGGTCGCCGACGCCTTCTCCGAGACCCTCGTCGACAAGGGAGACCCGCAGTGGGACTGGCTCGACCAGTCCTACCGCATCGACCAGCGCCGCGATCTGGTCTCCGGCGACATCGTCCGCCGCTTCCGCCGTCTGCGCGAGGAGACCGACCCGGCACTGGACATGCTCTACATCGACGTGTTCCGGGAGTCCGGCTGGACCTCCGACCGGCTGCAGCGCGAACTGCGCGCGCAGGGCTGGCGGATCACCACCGAGTGGGGCCACGGCTTCGAACGCTCCGCCCTCTGGTCCCACTGGGCGACCGAGACCGACTACGGCCCCGACACCTCACGCGGTGTCAACTCCCGCCTGATCCGCTTCATCCGCAACCACCAGAAGGACGTCTTCGCCGACAAGTGGCCCACGCTGCTGGGCATCCCGCGGACCGGCAACTTCGAGGGCTGGGTCGGCAAGACCGACTGGCACGCCTTCTACCGGCAGATATGGACCGACAACCTGCCCGCCAAGTACCTCCAGGCGCACCCGATCAAGCGCTGGGACGAGCACGAGATCACCTTCTTCGGGCCGGGGGCGACGAGCGTCTCCGACGCGGACGGCACCCGCAGGATCACCACCGACGGGCGGCTGGTCTACGACGGCGGCACCTACCTGCTGCCCTGGGAGCCCCGCCGGGCCACCGACCCGGAAAAGCTCTACCACTACAACCCCGAGGGCGGCTCCACGCGCTGGAGGATTCCGCGCGGCTGGTCCGGCGTCTCGTCCGTCGGCCTGTACCGCCTCACCGACCAGGGCCGGGTCCATGTCCGCGACCTCCCCGTACGGGCGGGGCACATCACCGTGGCGGCGGAGGCCGGGCAGCCGTACGTCCTCTACCGCGGCCGGCCGCCCCGGCAGCCCGCCCCGGAGTGGGGGCAGCACACCCCGCTGCACGACCCCGGCTTCAACTCAGGCTCCCTCGAAGGCTGGGAGGCCACCGGCCCCGCGTCCGTGGTCCTCTCCGAGCGCGGCGATCACGACCTGGTCGTCGCGGGCGGGGGAGCGGCGGCCGTCGGGCAGCGCCTCGCCCGCCTCGCGCCCGGCAGCTACGCGGCCTCGGCGGACGTCGAGGTCGGGAAGAGCGCGGGGGAGCGCCGAAGGGCCGCGCTGGAGGTCCGTACGGCGGACGGGGTCACGGCCGCCACCTGGACGGATGTGTCCACGGCCGTCAACTACGTGGCCGCGGACCGCAAGCACGGCACCCGCTTCCAGCGGATGATCACCTGGTTCACCGTCCCCGAGGGCGGCGGTCCTGTGCGGCTCACGCTGCGCGCCGAGGCGGGCGAGGCGCGGGTGCGGTTCGCGAACGTCCGCGTCGTCGACGCCCGCCGCTCCGCCCGGCCCGGGACACTCCTCTTCGAGGACTTCGAGCACGTGCCGCACGGCTGGGGCCCGTTCGTGAAGGGTGACGCGGGCGGCGCCACCGACCCGCGCACGCACATCGCCCAGCTCCACGCGCCGTACACCCGGCGCGGCTGGAACGGCAAGGCGATCGACGACGTCGTCGACGGCCGCGAATCGCTCAAGTCGCGCGGCGAGAACGAAGGCCTGGTCTACCGGACGGTCCCGCACACCGTCCGCTTCGCCGCCGGCCGCCGCTACCGGGTCTCCTTCCGGTACGAGAACGAGCAGGCTGGGCAGTACGCCTGGATCACCGCCACCGACACCCCCGACGCCCGCGAGCTGAACCGTACGCCGCTGCCGGAGGCGACCGTCCCCACCGCCTTCACCGAGGAGTTCACCGCCCCCGAGGACGGCGACGCCTGGGTGGGCCTGCGCAAGACCGGCGACAGCTCCACCGCCGAATTCGTCCTCGACGGCTTCACCGTCGAGGACCTCGGGTAGAAGTCCTGACGCCAGGAGGGCCGGTCCGTAACTGACGGGGACCGGCTCTCCTGGTGTGCGGAGCCGCCCTCCCGTACCGGTTCGCCGCCGCCCCCTGGCACCGCGCCCGTCCATGAACGAAGATCGGCGGTGCTCACCCTGCGAGCACGCGGAGCGCAGCGGTCGCGAGGACGGGAGGCCCGCCGTGTACCACACCTGGATGCGGTACTTCACGCCCAGCCCGGTCCACCACCGGCTCGGACTGGTCTGCCTCGGCGTCGGTCTCCAGCACGGCACCCTGCCCGCCGTCGGGCCGCGCACCCTCGACCACCATGTGGCGGTCGTCATCAGCTCCGGCCGCGGCTGGCTGCGCGACCCCGACGGCCGGGACCGCGGCGTCACCGCGCCCGCGCTGCTGTGGCTCCTCCCCGGAGTGCCGCACCACTACGGCGCCGACCCGGAGACCGGCTGGGACGAGAGCTTCGTCGACTTCACCGGGCCCGCCACCGCCACGTACACCGATCTCGGCTACATCGAGCCGGACCGGCCCCTGGTGCCCCTCGCCGACACGGCCGGGGCGCGGGCCGCGGTGGGGCGCATCGCGCGGGCCGCGCGCCGCGGCAATCCGCTCCTCGAGGTCGAGACCGGCGCCGCCGTCCACGAACTGCTCGTGGCCCTCCGCCGCGCCCGCGCCGACCTGGGGCGCGACGGCGACCCCGTCCTCCAGGCCCTGGCCCGCGACGCGTTCAGGCCGCTGTCCGTCGCCGAGCACGCCGCCCGGCACGCCATGACCGCGGCCGAACTGCGGGCCGCCGTACGCCGCGCCGCCGGGTGCAGCCCCAAGGACTACCTGCTCGGCATCCGCCTCGGGCGCGCCAAGGAGCTGCTCGCCGCGACGGAGCTGCCGGTCGCCGCCGTCGCCCGGCGCGTCGGCTACGACGACCCGGCGTACTTCAGCCGCCTGTTCACCCGCCGCGTCGGCACCGCCCCGGTCCGCTTCCGCGAGCAGCAGGGACGTGCCGTGCCCGGCGGCTGGAGCAACCGGATACCCGACCCCGACGACCCGCCGACGATCGGACCGGCGGGCGCGGCGTAACCCCTTACGCCGACCCGAACGGTGACGGTCGCCCGACCGGAGCGGTGACGGTCGCCGTACTGGAGCGGTGACGGTGGCCCCGGCCGTAGCGGTGACGGTCACGGCGGCTCCTGAGCGGTGACGGCCGCCCCGACCCGAGCGGTGACGGTGGGAGGACACCTGGGCCTCCCCACCGCCCCCTCGCCGCACCGGGCGGATGCCCGCTCGATCCGCCCGTCCGAGGAGCGGTCATGCGGATCGGGGCGCGTGTCCGCCCTGTTACGGTGACGCCGTTTGCCGCCCGCAAGGGTTCCGTCGCATGTGGTCCGCCGCATGTGTTCCGCTACGGGAGACCGCGCTCCATGACCGATCAGCCCGACCGGCCCGTGAACCACGCCGCCCCGGCCGAGCCCCCGGCCGCCCCCGCCGACGACGCCGTCCTGGCCGAGCTGACCCGGCTCCGCGAGAGCATCGACAACATGGACGCCGCGCTCGTCCACGTCGTGGCCGAACGCTTCAAGTGCACCCAGCAGGTCGGCCGCCTCAAGGCCGAGCACCGCCTCCCTCCGGCCGACCCGGACCGTGAGGCCCGCCAGATCGCCCGGCTGCGCCGGCTCGCCGAGGGCGCGAAGCTGGACCCGGCGTTCGCCGAGAAGCTGCTGAACTTCATCATCGCCGAGGTCATCCGCCACCACGAGACGATCGCCCGCGGCTGAGCACAACCGGCCGCTCCCCGGCGGCCGTTCAAGGTGGCGCCGCACAGCATGTGCGGGAGGCGTTCCGAACCTCCCCGTGTATCCGCGCCGTCACCGTGTGTACGGGTGATGTGCCTGCTCACCAGTGAGGCGACACCGCAGTCGTGCCCACCTGCGCAGCCCGCCGGGGATGCGGCAGCATGGGCCCCATGCCCGTCCTCACGCGCGACGAAGCGCAGACCCGAGCCCGCCTCCTCGACGTGCGGTGCTACGCCATCGACCTCGACCTGACGCGCGGCGAGGAGCTGTTCCGCTCCACCACCGTCATCGCGTTCACGGTGAACGAGTCGGCCGATACGTTCGTCGAACTGCGTCCGGACACCCTGCACAGCGCCGTACTCGACGGGCGGAAGCTCGACCCCGCGGCCTTCGCCGACGGCCGGCTGCCGCTCGCCGGGCTCACTGCCGGGCAGCACGAGCTGCGCATCGACGCCGACATGCGCTACTCCCGCACCGGCGAGGGCATGCACCGCTTCACCGACCCCGCCGACGGCGAGACGTACCTCTACACCATGTGCTGCATGGCGGACGCGCCCGCCGTCTTCGCCTGCTTCGACCAGCCCGATCTGAAGGCCGTCTTCGAGGTGGCCGTCACCGCGCCCGCCGACTGGACCGTGCTCGGCAACGGCATCGCCGAGGAGAGGGGCAAGGGACGCTGGCGGCTCGCGGCGACTCCGCCGATCAGTACCTATCTGATGGCGGTGGCCGCCGGTCCCTACCACTCCGTGCGCAGCGAGATCGACGGCCTGCCGGTCGGTCTGCACGCACGGAGGTCGCTCGCCGAGCACCTCGACGCCGACGCCGACGAACTGCTCGACGTCACCCGCCGCTGCTTCGAGCGCTACCACGCGATCTTCGACGAGCCGTACCCCTTCGACTCCTACGACCAGGCGTTCGTGCCCGAGTTCAACATGGGCGCCATGGAGAACCCCGGACTCGTCACCTTCCGCGACGAGTTGGTCTTCCGCTCCGCCGTCACCGACACCCAGCGCCAGAGCCGTGCGATGACCATCGCCCACGAGATGGCCCACATGTGGTTCGGCGACCTGGTCACCCTCAAGTGGTGGGACGACATCTGGCTGAACGAGTCCTTCGCCGAGTACATGGGATTCCAGATCCTCACCGAGGCCACGGACTTCACCGGCACCTGGACCGACTTCGCCGTCGCCCGCAAGAGCTGGGGCTACGACGCGGATGAGCGCCCCTCCACCCACCCCGTCGCGCCCGAGCCCGACGGCGTGCCGGACACCGAGGCCGCGCGCCTGAACTTCGACGGCATCTCCTACGCCAAGGGCGCCTCAGCGCTGCGCCAGCTCGTCACCTGGCTCGGTGAGCGCGACTTCCTCGCGGGCATCAACGACCATTTCGCCCGGCACCGGTTCGGCAACGCCACACTCGCCGACTTCATCGACTCCCTGGCCCGCTCCTCCGGCCGCGATGTGCACGCCTGGGCCGACGCCTGGCTTCGCACCACCGGCGTCGACACCCTCACCGCCGAACCCGCCGATGCGCCGGACGGCCGCTGGAGCCTGACCGTGCACCGCGACGGCAGCCGCCCGCACCGCGTCGCGGTCGGCGCCTACGACCGCGATGTGGTCGAGCCGGGTCGCCTGGTCCTGCGCGAGCGGTTCGAGGTCGACATCCCGCACAGTGAGGCCGGCGGCGAGGCCCGACTCACCTACCCCGGCCGCCACCCCGACCTGGTGCTCCTCAACGACGGCGACCTGGGTTACGCCAAGATCCGCTTCGACGCGCGCTCCTGGCGGACCGCGGTCAACTCCCTCTCCGGGCTTCCCGATCCGCTCTCCCGCGCCGTGATCTGGAACGCGGCCCGCGACATGGTCCGCGACGGCGACCTCGCGCCCGCCGCATACCTGGACGCGGCCCGCGCCCATCTGCCGTACGAGCCCGACAACGCGATCGTGCAGGGCGTCCTCACCTTCGCGAGCGCCCATGTCGCCGACCGGTTCCTGCCGCCCGAGGCGCGCCCCGACGCGCTGAAGACCCTCACCGTCACCGTCCGCAGCATGCTGCGGATCACCGAGGACGGATCCGCGCCGGGCCGGAGGCTCACCGCGCTCCGCACCTTCGTCGACAGCTCCTTCGACCCCGACACACTGCGGGAGTGGCTCACTACCGGCGCCGTTCCCGGCGGGCCCGAACTCGACCCGGAGCTGCGGTGGCGCATGCTGGGACGGCTCTGCACGCTGGGCGCGGCGACGCGGGACGACATCGCGGACGAGCTGGAACGCGACCCGAGCGCCACGGGCGAGGAGGGCGCCGCCCGCTGCCGGGCCGCCCTGCCCGACCCGGAGGCCAAGAAGACCGCCTGGACGCAGATGTTCGAGAGCGACGAGCTGTCCGCATACCTCGTCACCGCCACGGCACAGGGCTTCTGGCAGCCGGAACAGCACCATCTTCTCCGCGACTTCGTGCCCCGGTACTTCCCGGCGGCCGTGGCCGCCTCCGCCCGGCGCGGCGCGGCCATCGGTGATGCCCTGGCCCGCTATGCCTTCCCGGCGCACGCGGTGGACGCGCAGACCCTGCGGCTGGGGGAGGAGTGCCTGCGCGACGACGAGCCGATCCCTGCGCTGCGCCGCAGGCTCGCGGACCAACTGGACGACCTCCGCCGGGCTTTGCGCGTCCGCACCACCTGACCGCCGGTCCGCCGCCCCTCGTTCGGGGCGCGGACCGGAACGGGCAGGCACGGCACGGCCGGTCGCCGGCCCGCGGCACCGCACGCGCGGCCGGTGGGGGCGCCACGTACGCGGACCCCCCGAGCCCCGGCGTTCGGGCCGGTGACGTCCTGGGCGCACCGGCGGGACCGGCACGGCGCACCCGCCCGGTCCCGGCAGTGGCGCCCACCCGGTCCCGGCACGGCGGGCGCACGGGCACGGCTGCGGTCGCGGGCGCGCACCCGAACGCGCCGCGTACGGGCGGGTCGACGCGCCCCGGCCGCCCTCCGTACACCGTGCGTCGCCCGTCGGAGTGACACCGCGGGCCGGTACCCGGGCCGTGTGGCGGTACCACTTTCGGGTTCTGATCGCGCGCTCACCGTACGTGCCGTGGGCGTGCCCGCTCAGACTGGGGACTGGCCGCGGACCCCGCCGGCCGCCGGTTGGCCTGCCCGGCGACGCACTCCCCGAAGGACACGCCATGCCTCTGCCGCCGGACGGCACTCACGGCACTCACGGCGCTCATGGCACGCACGGTTCGCTCCGTTCGACCGCGCCCCTGGCGGGAGGGGCCGACGGCCCGCGGTCCCTGCGGCCCTTGCTCGACATCGTGCTGGAGGCGCTCGAAGCGGGAGCCGCCGCCCGCGGCGGGCCGATCCCCGCGGGAGGCCCCCGGGATGTCGGACATCGCGTCAGGTCCGCGGCGGAGCCGCTCATCCCCGAGGCGGGGGCAGGTTCCGAGACCGCGCTGCGGGAGCTCGTACGGGTCTTCGCCGAGAGCGCGGCCGACCCCGCCGATCCGCTCTGCGCGGCCCATCTGCACTGCCCGCCGCTCGCGGTGGCGGCGGCCGCCGACCTGGCCGCGAGCGCACTCAACCCGTCGATGGACTCCTGGGACCAGGCTCCCGGCGCCTCCACGCTGGAAGACCTCGTCGCCCGCGGACTCGCGACCGAGATCTTCCCCGCCGGGCACGCCCCGGACGCGCTCGTGACGACCGGCGGAACCGAGTCCAATCAGATGGCCCTGCTGCTCGCCCGCGAACGGGCAGCAGCAGGCGCAGCGGGTGCAGCCGGATCGGCGGACGGGGACCACGGACCCGTACGCGTCGTGTGCGGGGCCAACGCCCACCACAGCATCATCCGCGGCGCCTGGCTCCTCGGGCTCCCCGAGCCCCTCGTGCTGCCCACACCCGCCGGCATTCTCAGCCCCACCGAACTCGACCGCGCACTCGGCGAGTTGCGCGGCCCGGTGCTCGCCGTCGCCACCGCCGGGACCTCCGACGCCGGTGAGATCGACCCGCTGCCGCAGCTCGCCGACGTCTGCACCGCGCACTCCGCCCGTTTCCATGTGGACGCCGCGTACGGCTTCCCGCTGCTGTTCAGCACCACGCTCCGCCCTCAGCTGGACGGCCTGGCCCGCGCGGACTCCGTCACCGCCGACCTGCACAAGCTGGGCTGGCAGCCGGTCGCCGCCGGTCTGCTGGCCGTACCCGACCGGGCGGCGCTGGCCCCGCTCGGCCATCGCGCCGACTACCTCAACCCCGCGGACGACACCGAGGCAGGCATCCCCGACCTCCTCGGCCGCTCGCTCCGTACGACGCGCCGCCCCGACGTTCTCAAGATCGCCGTGACGCTGCGCGCCCTCGGCCGTACCGGGATCGCCGTGCTCGTCGAGCACGCCTGCGCCGCCGCCCAGCGGCTCGCCGACCTCGTCGAGGACCACCCGGGCTTCGACCTCTACGAGAGACCCACCCTGTCCACGGTCCTCTTCCGCCCCGCCGGTGCCGACGACGAGCGGGTCGCGTCGGTCCGCCGCCATCTGATGACCGAGGGCCGCGCGGTCCTGGGACGGGCCCGGGCCACCGACCACCGCGACGGCGTGGACAAGTTGTGGTTCAAGGCCACCGTGCTCAATCCGCACACCCGGCCCACGGATCTCGAGATCCTGCTCGGCGTGGTGGAAGGGAGCACGGCCGCATGACCGACCAGACCCCTGAGTTCCCGGAACCCCCGCGGACCGCGCCGACCCTGCCGGGGCCCCGCTCGGCGCCCGAGGCCGAAAGGCACGTGCCCGAGCCGCCGACCGGGACGCCCCCGGCCGCATCCCGCAGGCCCTCGGCCTCGTCCGACCGGGCCGCACCGGCGAAGGGGGCGCTTCCCACGGCCCGGACCGCAGCCGCCGGGCAGGAGAGCGACACCGCCGGCCGGCCGCTGGACCTCCTGGGCATCGGCATCGGCCCGTTCAATCTCTCCCTGGCCGCCCTCGCCCACGGCGTACCGGGCCTGCGTACCGCCTTCTACGACCGGCGCCCCGCCTTCCACTGGCACCCCGGGCTGCTCATCGAGGGCTCCACCGTCCAGGTCCCGTTCCTCGCCGACCTGGTCACCCTCGCCGATCCGGCCAGCCCCTGGTCCTTCCTCGGCTACCTCCGCGCCTGCGACCGGCTCTTCCCGTTCTACGTCGCCGAGCGCTTCCACATCGAGCGCGCCGAGTACGACGCCTACTGCCGGTGGGTGAGCGAGCGGCTGCCGGGACTGCACTTCGGGCACCAGGTCGACAGCGTCCGCTGGAACCCCGAACGCGAGCTGTTCGAGGTCGACTTCGCCCGGGTCGGCGCGGACGGCGAGGCCGAGTCCCTGGGCCGGGTCCACGCCCGCAACGTCGTTGTCGGCGTCGGCACAGCACCGTACGTCCCCGAGCAGCTCCGCCCGCTCGCCGAGGCCCCGGCCGTCCCCGTCGTCCACTCCTCGGACTATCTCGCCCATCGCGAGCGGTTGCTGGCCTCCGACCACCTCACGGTCATCGGATCGGGGCAGTCGGGCGCCGAGGTGTTCCTCGACCTGTTGCGGGCGCGGCCCGCCGGGCGCGAACGGCTCGCGTGGCTGGGCCGCACCCCCGCGTTCGCGCCCATGGAGTACAGCAAGCTGGGGCTGGAGCACTTCACGCCCGATTACACCCGCTACTTCCACGGCCTTCCCGAGCGGACCCGCGACGAACTGCTTCCGGGGCAGTGGCAGCTCCACAAGGGCATCGACCACGACACGCTCGCCGCCATCCACGGTGAGCTGTACCGGCGCACCCTGGACGGCGGCTGGCCCGATGTCGTCCTCACCCCCGGCGTCCGGATCCGCACGGCGGGACGGTTCGGCAGCGGGACCCGGCGCGTCGAACTCCACCTGGAGCATGTGCAGCAGGGCACCCGCAGCCGGGTCACCACCGACGGTGCGGTCCTTGCGACCGGCTACCGCGAGCGCAGCGTCGACAGCCTCCTGGCGGGCCTCGACGCCTCCATGGAGCGGGACGCCTCCGGGCGGCCGTGCGTGGACGACGAGTTCCGGCTCGTCATGGACCGCGGTGTCCGTGGCGCGGTGTACGTCCAGAACGCCGAGCGGCACACGCACGGCGTGGGCGCCCCCGACCTGGGACTGGCCGCCTGGCGCAGCGCCGTCATCCTCAACTCCCTGACGCGGGCCGGTGGTTGGGACGAGGAGCCCTATCGGCTGCCCGCCCGCACCGCGTTCACCACCTTCGGGCTGGACGGCGATGCGGGCGGCAGGCGCGGGATGCGGGCGGGCGGCGGAGCCGTCAGAACAGGGGAACTCCGTCACGCGTGAGCTTCCAGTCGACGGAGGCGAAAGCGTCCACGTCGATGCTCCCGTTCGCCTTCACCCACGAGACGATCGTGTTGCGGATCTCGTCGGAGTTGGACCAGAGCTGCTTGGCCGCGGCGATGTGCGGGAAGTTGCCGCCGCCGCTGGCCCGGTAGTTGTTCACGGCGAACACGAACTGCGCCTCCGGGTCCACCGGCTTCCCGTCGAACGTCAGCTTCGCGATCCGCGAGCCCGCCGCCTCAGCGATGTCGATCTCGTACCCGACGCCGCTGATCACGTCGTAGTTGTAGTCCGGGGTGTTGTCGGCGTTGGTGAGCTTGGCGGGGTCGACCGGCGCGTCGGGCGCGGTCTGCACGAAGTAGCGCGCCGAGAACTCCAGATAGTCCTTGAGCTGTGCGCCCGTGATCAGCCGGGCCTCGAGGGTGTTCTCGAAGACGTACAGGCCGGCCACGTCCCGGATCGTCACCTCCCCGGAGGGGATCGACGCCGTACGCGAGAAGCAGGCGGCCTGCGAGATCACCGGCAGCTCGGCGTGCTCGGTCCCGGCCAGGGCCTTCTTCACCGTCTCCGCCTGGACGTGGTTGATGAAGTCGATGACCGGAACGTCCTTGTACGGGGCCTCGGTCGCGGCCATGGCGGCGGTGGAGGTGCCGATGACCTGGTTGACGTAGGCCACGACCTTCCGGTGCTCGTCGGTCAGCAGCCCGGTGATCTTCGGGTCTTCCGCGACGGCGTTGGAGTTGAGCACCTTGGCGGAGACCGACTCCACGGTCCAGGCCCCCCGCTTCCACACCAGGCCGAAGTCGAACAGGGTCAGCCGCTGGCCCCACTTGAGCGGTTCGGAGAGCACGACCTCCTTGCCGGTCTCCTTGTTGGTGACGCGGTACTCGGGGATCTCGGTGTGGGCATGGCCGACGAGGATCGCGTCGATGCCCGGGACCTGCTCGGCCACCAGCGCGGCCGCGTTCTCGATGTACGGGAGCTGGTCGCCGTAGGAGGAGGTGCCGCTGCTGCCGGAGTGGGCCGAGACGATCACCACGTCCGCGCCCATCGAGCGCAGCCGCGGCACATACTTCGCCGCCTGCTCCTCCAGACCGGGAAAGGACATCTTCCCCTGGACGTTGGCCTTGTCCCAGATCGCGATGCCGGGGTTGGTCAGACCCAGGATCGCCACCCGCACCGCATGGCCGCACGGAGTGCGGAACTTCTTGAAGACATAGGGCGGGAAGGCGGGGCGGAGCGTCTTGGCATCGAGTGCGTTGGCGCCCAGGAGCGGGAAGTCGCACTGTTCCTCGAACTTCCGCAGCACGGGGATGCCGTAGTTGAACTCGTGGTTGCCGAGGGCCGCGGCGTCGTAGCCGATGGCGTTCATGGCCTGGGCCATGGGATGGACGGGGCCGCCGGCGCCGGTGATCGGGTCGACCTTGGCGTAGTAGTACGAGAGCTGGGTGCCCTGGATGGTGTCGCCCGCGTCGATGAGGAGGGTGTTGCGGCGGCCCTTCTCTTCGCGGACCTGCTCGACGAGCGTGGAGATCTTGGCGAGGCCGACGTCGTTGCGGTCCTTGTCGTCGAACTCCTTGTCCGTGAAGTAGTCCCAGTTGAAGACATTGCCGTGCAGATCCGTGGTGCCCATGACCGTGAAGGAGTAGCGCGTGGAGGACCGCCCGCCGCTCTGTGCGTGAGCGGCCGGCGCGGACGCCGCTCCGGCGAGCGCCACGGCGGCACCGGTCGCCGCGCTGCGGCCCAGGAATTTCCTTCGGTCGAAGGGCATGGGGGGAACTCCTCAATGTTCGGCTGTGGTCGGTCGCGATCGGCGACGCGCGTAGATTCTGGCCCACGGGCGGGTATGCGCAACACCCTTGACCGGTATCCGTTCGATGACCGTGCACGGAGGGTCCGCCGCGCGCCGCGGCCTGAGAGAGTGGCCGCATGACGACAACACCGCAGCCAGCCCCGTACGGCACCCCCGAGGTCCCGCGCGTCGCCGTCCGCGGCGAGGCGCGGCTCGAAGTCGACGCCGAGATCGCCAGGATCGGCATCTCCGTCAGCGCCCGCGGCACCGACCGTCGCGCCGCGCTCGACGACCTGACGCGGCGCAACTCCGCCGTCCTCGAGCTCGTCAAGTCCTACGGGGAGGCGGTCGAGAAGCTGTCGACCGGCGCGTTCGTGATCACCCCGCAGCTGAACGACAAGGGGCGAGGGGAGCGTGTCCGGGCGTATCACGGCCGGGTGCACGTGGGGGCGACGCTCTGCGATTTCACGGCGCTCGGCGAGCTCGTGACCCGTCTCGGCGACCTCGAACTGACCAGCGTGGACGGCCCGTGGTGGGCGCTCCGCCCGGATTCACCCGCCCATCGCGACGCACGGCAACAGGCCGTACGGGAAGCGGTGCAGCGGGCACGCGAGTACGCGGGCGCGCTCGGCGCCGAGTTGACGGCGCTCGTCGAACTCGCCGACGAGGGCGCGGAGGGCGCGGCACCGCCCATGCCGGCGGCTCCGGGCGGCGCGAGGATGCGCGGCTACGCGGGAGGCGGCGCGGACTCCGCGGAGCCGCAGGCACTCGACCTGGAACCGCAGCGCCAGACGGTGTACGCCCGCGTCAACGCACGCTT
Source organism: Streptomyces sp. NPDC048639 (assembly GCF_043199075.1). NCBI lineage: Bacteria > Bacillati > Actinomycetota > Actinomycetes > Kitasatosporales > Streptomycetaceae > Streptomyces > Streptomyces sp. NPDC048639. The sequence goes on along the minus strand of NZ_JBICVP010000001.1, from coordinate 225,790 downwards.
TACGATGTCGCCGCCTCAGCTCTGACCTCACGCATGGGCCGGCCCCGGCTCGGACGGTGCACGAGCCGGGGCCGGAGGTGACGAGCCCTCGTGGACGCCGAATGCGGCCTACCGGTACTGCGAGCCGAAGTTCTTGGACTCGTCGGTGGCCGTGCACTGGGCGGTGGCGCGGCCGCCGGAGAGGGTGAGTACCAGGTTGTTGGGGTTGCCGCAGTTGTTGTTCTGGCGGCCTTCCTGGGCGGTGTTCTGCTGGAGCAGCTCCGCCGAGCTGCTTCCGCCGTCGGCCTCGGCGCCCCCGCCGGTCCCGGTGATGTGCGCGTTCACCGAGTTGTCGGTCGTCCCGCAGTTCACCTCGTAGCGGCCCCCGGTGACGGCGATCTCGCCCGCGTTGGGGTTGTTGCAGTTGTTGTTCTGCCGCCCTTCCTGGGCGGTGTTCTGCTGCAGCACGTCACCCGCGGTCGCGGATCCGCCGTTGGCCTCGGCCCCGCCGCCCTTGATCGCGACCTTGTGGTTGGACGAGCCGTCCTCGTTGGCGCAGCCACCCGAGGCCGAGCCCCCGCTCGTGCCGATAGCCGTGTCGTTGGGGTTGGCGCAGTTGTTGTTCTGGCGGCCTTCCTGGGCGGTGTTCTGCTGCAGCAGGCGGCCCCCTTCGCTGGAGCCGCCGTTGGCGTTGGCACCGGCGCCCTTGAAGAAGGTCTTGTCGTTGGCCGACGCGTCCGTGTTCGCGCAGTCGCCCCCGACCGAGTCGGAGCCCGCGCTCTGGGGGTTGGCGCAGTTGTTGTTCTGCCGCCCCTCCTGGGCCGTGTTCTGCTGGCGCACCTGGCCCACCTGGAGCCCTGCGCCGGAGCCGCCGTTGGCGCCGGCGCCACCGCCCTTGACGAAGGCTTGGTGATTGGCCGAGTCGTCGGCGTTCGCGCAACTGCCCCCCGGCGCGCTGCCGAAGGCGTTGGGGTTGGCGCAGTTGTTGTTCTGCCGGCCTGACTGGCCCGTGTTCTGCTGCCCGACGTCAAAGATCGTGCTGCCGCCGTTGGCTTCGACTCCGCCGCCCTTGGTCCACGTGCGCCTGTTCTCCGAGCCGTCCTCGTTCCCGCAGGCGCTCTCCGACGAACCCCCGCTGATGTCGATGTCGGAGAGGTTGGGGTTGCCGCAGTTGTTGTTCTGGCGGCCCTCCTGGGCCGTGTTCTGCTGGTCCATGCTCATCGCTGTCGAGGAGCCACCGTTGACGTCCGCAGGGCCGCCCTGAACGAACGCGCCGTGGTTGGACGAGTTGTTCGTGTCCTCGCACTCGGTTTCCCAACGGCCGCCGGAGACCGAGATGACGGAATCGTTGGGGTTGGCGCAGTTGTTGTTCTGCTGGCCGCGCTGCGCCGTGTTCTGCTGCGTCAGACCCGCGCCACTGCTGCCGCCCGCCACATTGGCGCCGCCGCTGCGGAACTCGGAGAGTTCGGTGAAGGAGCCGTCGGTGGTGACGCACCGCCCCTTCGCGCGCGCACCGGAGAGGTCCACCGAATCCGGGTCGCCGTTCTCGCTGGCGCAATGGTTGTTCTGACGGCCTTGCTGGGCCGTGTTCTGCTGGAACACGGCCCCCGTCGTGGACGTGCCACCCGATGCGTTCGCCCCAGGGGTGTCGGCGAATGCCGTCCCTGAGCCCAGGGAGGCGAGGCCGCCCACCGTAAGGGCCACCATGGTGGCGGTCGCCAGTTTCTGCACCTTCACTGCTGCCTCCGGGGGATGTGCTGGACGCCGTTTCAGTCATCCGATCAACGCCCCTGAACGGCAGGAGGCATGGTGGCCGTGGCCTAAATCCCCTGATCGGCGCAGCGCTTGCCGGACACGGACCGGCCCCGGCTCGGAAGGAATCACGAGCCGGGGCCGGAAGTGGCGGTCGACCGGGGAGAGCCCGTACGGCTACCGGTAGTCGGAGTCGATGTTCCTGGACTCGTCGGTGGCCGTGCACTGGGCGGTGGCGCGGCCGCCGGAGAGGGTGAAGGCCAGGTTGTTGGGGTTGCCGCAGTTGTTGTTCTGGCGGCCTTCCTGGGCGGTGTTCTGCTGGAGCTGTCGGCCGGCGCTCGCGCCCCCATCGGCCTGGGCGCCGCCGCTGGTCACGGAGGTCCGCACATCGGCGGAGTTGTCGGTCGTACCGCATGCGACGTGGAACCGTCCGCCGGTGACCTCGATGGATCCCGCGTTGTGGTTGGCGCAGTTGTTGTTCTGGCGCCCCTCCTGAGCGGTGTTCTGCTGGACGATGTCGCCCCCTGTGTTGCTGCCGCCGTTGGCCTCGGCGCCGCCACCCTTGACGAGGGTCCTGTGGCTGAACGAGTTGTCCTCGTGCGTGCAGTCGCCGTCCGCCGAACCCCCGCTGACGTCGAAGGGGAGAACGATGTTGGGGTTGTCGCAGTGGTTGTTCTGCCGTCCTTCCTGGGCTGTGTTCCGCTGGTAGGCGGCCCCTGTGTTGTCTCCGCCGCTGGCTTCGGCACCACGGCCCTTTACGGCGGTCCTGTGGTTGGTCGAGGCGTCCGCGTTCTCGCAGCCGCCCCCCAACGCGTCCTGGGAGTACTGGGGGTTGCCGCAGTTGTTGTTCTGGCGCCCCTCCTGGGCGGTGTTCTTCTGGATTGCCGTGAAGGCCGGGGTGGATCCGCTGCCGGCACGTGCGCCACCGCCTCGGCTCCAGGCATTCTCATTGGACGACTCGTCCCCATTCGCGCAGTTGCCTCCTGAGGCCGGCGTCAGGTGGGGGCTGGCGCAGTGGTTGTTCTGGCGGCCTTGCTGCGCGGTGTTCCGCTGGAACAGCTGGGCCCCTGTGGAGGAGCCCCCGTCGACTTCGGACCCGCCACCCTTGGACCAGGTCAGCTTGTTGTCCGACGCGTCCTCGTTCGTGCACGCCGCCTCGGACGAACTTCCACTGATTGCGACGGACGTGACCTGGGTGTTGTCACAGTCGTTGTTCTGGCGCCCTTCCTGGGCCGTGTTCTGCTGGCCCAGGTCCGACCCGGCCGATCCGCCGTTGGCGTCGGCGCCTCCGCCCTGGGCGAAGACCTTGTGGTTGGTCGAGTTGTCGGTGTCCTCGCACACGGATTCCAGTCGGCCACCGCTCACGATGAATTCCACTTGGTCGGGGTTGGAGCAGTTGTTGTTCTGCTGTCCCCGCTGCGCGGTGTTCTGCTGGATCAAGCCTGCTTCGGAGGAGCCGCCCACCGCGTTCGCGCCTCCGCCGCGGAATTCGGACAGCTCGGTGAAGGAGCCGTCGGTGGTGACGCATTTCCCCTTCACCCGCGCTCCTTGCAGATCCACAGGGTCGGAGTTGTTGGGGGAGGCGCAGTGGTTGTTCTGGCGTCCTTGCTGGGCGGTGTTCTGCTGGAGCGCGTCCGCCGCCGACGAGGAGCCACCGTAGGCGTTGGCGCCGCGAGTGTCGGCGAACGCCGTTCCCGAACCCAGGGAAGCGAGGCCCCCCACCGTGAGGGCCACCATGGTGGCGGTTGCCAGTCTCTGCACCTTCACTGCTGCCTCCGGGGGGAGTGTGTTCGGTCATCCCGACCAACGTCCTTGTACGGGAGGGGGCATGGTCGTGCCGGACGAATCCCCTGATCGGTGGAGCGCTTGGCGGGCATGGGCCGGCCCCGGCTCGGAAGGCATCACGAGCCGGGGCCGGGAGCGGTGGCCGCCGGGGGAGCGACGGGGTCGGCCTACCGGTAGTCGGAGTCGATGTTCCTGGACTCGTCGGTGGCCGTGCACTGGGCGGTGGCGCGGCCGCCGGAGAGGGTGAAGGCCAGGTTGTTGGGGTTGCCGCAGTTGTTGCTCTGCCTGCCCTCCTGCGCGGTGTTCTGCTGGAACAACTCCGCGGAACCGCTCCCGCCGTCGGCCTCGGCACCGCCGCCGATCTCCGTGGCGCGGAGGTTGGCGGAGTTGTCGGTCGTTCCGCAGTTCGTTCACTTCGTAGCGGCCGCCGGTGACCTCCTGGCGATCCTCTGCACCTTCACTGAATCCTCCTGGTCGAGCGCTGCGCTGCCCGATGGGACTGCGTGATCAACCTCACCAACACAACCCGGGCGAACCGGACATGGAGGGGGCGGGTGAATCGCCTGAAAAGCTCGCCGGGAGCCCCGGATGGCCCTTGTCCCAGGCGCAGGGCGAGTGCCGGTGCTCCAGGGGGCACTCCGCCCCCCCCGTGTCGACTCCGCGTGCCGGGGGCCGTCGTTCGTCACCGTCAACGGGTCCGCGCGCGGCCGGACATGGCGCCTGCCGTGCCGACTCTGACCGGCGCACCCTCGCGTCCCGGCCGCGTTTCCGGCCGGGAAAGCGGTTGCCGCCGCCCGCGGGTCGCGCCCACTGCCGTACGCGGCAGGGTGTCGCTGGTCACGGACAGGGGCCCCAGGGTTGGACAGAGCGGACGGGTGCTTTAGGTTAGGCTCGCCTAAGTGGCTGCTGGAATCCTGGCGGCCGGGCAGCCTGACCCTGGGGGATCCATGTCTCAGCCGCAGACAGCGCCCGCGCCGCCGACCGCGCCGCACGCCGTCCCGCAGCCCACGCCCTCTCTCCCCGCCGAGCCGGAGATCCGGGTGTTCGACGGCGCTGCCGTGGGCGCCGCCGCCGACCAGTGGGCGCGCGTCTACGAGGAGGTCTACGCCCAGGCGCTCGGTCTCCCCGACCACAGCGACCCGCCCATATCCGACCGTCTGCTGCGGCACTCCGCCCGCCCCGGCTTCGCCCTCGTGGCGGCGCTCGACGGCGATCACGTGGCCGGATTCCTCTACGGCTACACGCTGCCCCCCGACTCGCTCTGGTGGGAGGGCCTCACGCCCGACCCGGGCCCGGAGTTCACCCGCGAGTACCCGCGGCGCACCGTCGGTGTCTGCGAGTTGCTCGTCCACCCCCGGTGGCGCCGCTCGCGCGTTGCGCTGAGCATGTTCGAGACCTTCCTCGCCGGACGCACCGAGGAGCGCGCCGCCGGTCTGGTGGCCGACGACAACGGCGTCATGCTCGCCACGTACGCCAAGTACGGGTTCGAGATGGTCGGGCGGATGGAGCCGTACCCCGGCTGGCGTCCGCACGTCATGGTCGTTCGTCAACTGCGCTCGCACTGAGCCACCGTCAGCCCGCCCGTCCACCTCCGAGCCCCCGAGGCGAAGCCGTGTCCGTCCAGTTCCCGCCCTCCGCAGCCCCGCGATCCGCCTACCCGGTCGACGCGCTCCCCGAGCCCGTCCGCCGCCATCTGCTCGATCTCACGCAGCAGTCCGAGGCACCCGTGTCGGCATACGTGTACGACGGCGCCGTCGCCGCCGAACGGGCACGGGAACTGAGCGCCGCTCTCCCCGCCTGGGCGGTCGTCCACTACGCCGTGAAAGCCAACTCCTTCCCCGGCATCCTGAACGCCCTGGCCCCGCACGTGGACGGCTTCGAGGTCGCCTCGGTCGCCGAACTCGAACTCGCCCTGGCCGCGCTCCCCGACGCGAGCGGACGAGCCGGCGTGCCCGCGCCCGTCGTCGCCGCGGGCCCGGCCAAGTCCGTACCCGTCCTCACCGCCCTGGTGCGGGCCGGCGTCGAGGCCATCAACGCCGAGAGCCTCCTCGAACTGAGCCGCATCAGCCGGATCGCGGTCGCCGAGGGCGTCACCGCCCGCGTCGCGCTCCGCGTCAACCCGGCCGAGATCCCCGTCACCGGCTCGCTCCTGATGGGCGGTGCGCCCTCCCAGTTCGGAGTCGCCGAGCCCGATGTGCCGGGCGTGCTGCGCGAGGCACAGCGGCTTCCCGGCCTCGACCTCACCGGCTTCCACATCCACGCCGCGTCCAACAACCTCGACGCCGACTCCCAGGCCGCCTATCTGACGTGGTGCGTGGAGTGGAGTGTCCGCACGGCGCGGGAGAACGGCATCGACCTGCGCCATGTCGACATCGGCGGCGGCATAGGCGTCGCCTTCGAGGGGGAAAAGCCCTTCGACGTGGCCCGCTTCGGCGAACTGGCCGCCCGGGTCGAGCCGCCCGAGGGCGTCAAGGTCATTCTGGAGCCGGGCCGTTTCCTGGTCGCCGACTGCGGCTGGTACGCGGCCGAGGTGACCGATGTGAAGCACTCCTACGGCCAGTCGTTCGCCGTCCTGCGCGGCGGGATCAACCACTTCCAGCTCCCCACCTCCTGGGACATCGTGCACAACATCGCGGTCCTGCCCGTCGACCGCTGGACCGAGTCCTGTCCCCGCCCGGTCGCCGAGGACACCCGTGTGACCGTCGTCGGCGAGCTGTGCACTCCCGAGGACACGCTGCTGCGCGACGTGCGCGTGGACCGGGTGCGCGCCGGAGACCTCGTCGTCTTCCCGTACGCGGGGTCCTACGGTTGGGAGTTCGCCATGCACCGCTTCCTCGGCCACCCGGTCGCGGAGCGCCATCTCCTCTGAGCCGACGCACCCGACGCACCGAGCCCGACGCCCCGACGCACCGAGCCCGACGCACCCCGTGCCCCACGCATCCCACCGCGCGCCCCACTCGCCGCACCTCGCCCCCCACGGGCCCGTTCGCGACGCCGCGGCCCGCCACCTCCCCTCCTGCACCCGGAGCCCGATCCATGACCGTGCACACCCCTGCCCGCGCCGGTAGCGACCCGGCCGCCGCGGACCGTGCGGACGCGATCCTCGCCCGCCAGCGTGCCCGCGAGTCCTCCGCCCGCACGTACGCCCGCTCCTTCCCGATCGTCCCCGTCCGCGCCCAGGGCATGGTGATCGAGGCGACCGACGGACGCCGCTATCTCGACTGCCTGGCCGGTGCCGGCACTCTCGCCCTCGGCCACAACCACCCGGTGGTCATCGAGGCCGTCCGGCGCACCGTCGACAGCGGCGCCCCGCTGCACGTCCTGGACCTGGCGACGCCCGAAAAGGACGCGTTCACCGACGAGTTGTTCGCCACCCTGCCGCCCGCCTTCGCCGACCGCGCCCGCATCCACTTCTGCGGGCCCGCCGGGACCGACGCGGTCGAGGCGGCCCTGAAGCTGATGCAGACCGCCACCGGACGCCGCGGGCTGCTCGCCTTCACCGGCGCCTACCACGGCATGACGGCCGGTGCGCTGGCCGCCTCCGGCGGTGTCGGCGCCAAGGAGCCGGTGCCGGGCATCGCCGCCGATGTGACGCGGCTGCCCTACCCGTACGCGTACCGCTGCCCGTTCGGCACCGGCGGCGAGCGCACCGCCGAGCTGTCCGCCACCTACACCGAGCGGCTGCTCGACGACCCCAACGGCGGTGTCGTCCCGCCCGCCGCGATGATCCTCGAAGCCGTGCAGGGCGAGGGCGGAGCCGTCCCCGCACCGGACGCCTGGATGCGCGAGATGCGCCGGATCACCGCCGAGCGCGGCATCCCGCTCGTCGTCGACGAGGTGCAGACCGGTGTGGGACGCACCGGCGCCTTCTGGGCGATCGAGCACAGCGGGATCGTGCCCGACGCGATGGTGATGTCGAAGGCGATCGGCGGCACCCTCCCGCTCGCCGTCCTCGTCTACCACGAGGACTACGACGGCTGGCTCCCCGGCGCCCACACCGGCACCTTCCGCGGCAACACCCTTGCCATGGCGGCCGGTACGGCGACGCTGCGCCATGTCGCCCGCGAGGGGCTCGCCGAGCGCGCCGCCACGGTCGGTGCGCGCATGACGTCCCGGCTGGAGGGGCTGCGTGCCCAGCTGCCCGCGATCGGCGACGTCCGCGGGCGCGGCCTGATGATCGGCGTCGAACTCGTCGACCCGCAGGGCGAACCCGACGCGTGCGGCGCCCGCCCGTTCGCCCCCGAACTCGCCTCCCGAGTCCGCGCGGCGTGCCTCTCCCGCGGCCTCATCGTCGAACTCGGCGGCCGCCACGACTCCACCGTGCGGCTGCTGCCGCCGCTCGTCATCAGCGACGAGCAGGTGGAGGCGGTACTGGACCGGCTCGCCGACGCCATCGCCGAGGTGACGGCCCCTCAGCTCGCGGGACGGTCGGCATGACGGGCCGTACCGGCGCCCTGAGCGGGCCCGCCCCGGCAGGCGGCACGACCGCCGCAGCGTTCGCGGCGGGCGAGGCGCCCGCAGCGCCCGGAACGGCGACCCCGGCCGGTGTCGAGCGCATACAGGAACTCCTCGTGGAAGGGCCGGACTTGAACCAGCGTCACGGCGAGCCGTACAGCGCGGGAGAGCCGCACCCCGACCTGGCCGATGCCTTCGGTGCCTCCCTGCCGACGGCCCTCGCCCTGCTCGCCGAGAGCACCGGCACCGCGGTGCGGGGCCTGCCCGGCCAGACCCGCAACGGGTCCGCGCAGAGCGGCCGGAGGGCCGACGAGCGGGTTGCCGGCGAGGGGATCGTCGACGAGCGCAGCGTCGACGGGGGGATGGTCGACGAGCGGATTGCCGACGGGCGGATCGTCGAAGGGCCGTCCGCCGACGGCCTGCCCGCCGACGGAGCGCCCACTGACGTCGTCCCCACTGACGTCGTCCCCACCGACGGCGCGCCCGCCGAGGACCGTACGCCCGAGGGTGCCGCACGGCGCGCCGCCGCTCCGCTGTCCGGCGGTACGGGCGGCCCCGGCGCGCTGGAGCCGCTGCTGCGCACCGTGCTGGACGCCCTCACCGAGGGCGCGGCCCGTCGCGGCGGGCCGCTTCCCGCCGGGACACCGGGCGAGATCGCCGCCCGGGTCGCATGGGAATTCGCCGCCACGGCCGAGGACTTGGGCACGGGAACGCAGTCCGCCATGGACCCGCGTACCGGCGACCGGTTCGGCACGGACCCCGGTGCGGCCGGGCAGCCCCGCACCGATCTCCGCGCCGGCCTCAGCCCTGATCCCCGTACCGGCCCCCGTACGGACATCGAGCCCGGCGACTCCGCCCTGCACCGCCTCACCGCCCTCCTCGCCCACGGCACCACCGACCCCGCCGACCCCTCCTGCGCCGCGCATCTGCACTGCCCGCCGCTGGCCGTCGCCGTCGCCGCCGACCTCGCCGTCTCGGCGCTCAACCCCTCTCAGGACTCCTGGGACCAGGCACCCGCGGCCACCACACTGGAGACCCTCCTCCTGGAGGAACTGGCTGCGCTCGTCGGCTACGACCCGGCCGAAGCGGCCGGAGTCCTGACCTCCGGCGGGACCGAGTCCAACCTCATGGGCCTCATGCTCGCCCGGGACCGGGTCCTCGGCCGTGCGTCCGGGCAGCAGATCGAGATGCGCGGTGTGCCGGGCGCCACCGGCCCGCGCCCGCGGATCTTCGCCTCCGCCGCCGCCCACTTCTCCGTCCAGCGAGCCGCCGCCCTTCTCGGACTCGGCGAGGACGCCGTCGTCCCCGTCCCCGTCGACCACGAACTCCGCATCGACCCGCAGGCGTTGCGCACCGCCCTGCAGGACTGCGCCGACCGCGGCGAACTCCCGCTCGCCGTCGTCGCGACGGCCGGCACCACCGACACCGGGGCCGTCGACCCGCTGCGCACCTGCGCCGCCCTCGCGGCCGAGTACGGCGCCTGGCTCCACGTCGACGCCGCGTACGGCGGCGGCGCGCTGCTCTCCGACCGCCTCGCACCGCTCCTCGACGGCATCGCGCTCGCCGACTCCGTCTCCCTGGACTGGCACAAACTGGGCTGGCAGCCGGTCGCCGCGGGCGTCTTCCTCGTCCGGCAGGCCGAGACGTACGCCTCCCTCGCCCGCCGCGCCGTCTACCTCAACCCGCAGGACGACGAGGAGGCCGGTTATCCGAGCCTGCTGGGGCTGTCGCTGCGCACCACGCGGCGCGCCGACGCGTTCAAGATCGCTGTCACGCTGCGCACCCTGGGCCGCGAGGGCCTGGGCCGTCTGGTCGACGCCTGCCACGACCTGGCGCACGACGGCGCCAAGGCCGTCACCGCCCACCCGCGCCTGGAACTGCACGCCGAACCCGTCCTGACCGCCTTCCTGTTCCGCTACCTTCCCGCCGGTGCCGACCCCGCGCAGACCGACCGGGTCAACGCCGGACTGCGGCGCAGGCTGCTGCGCGAGGGACGGGCGGTCGTCGGCCGCACGGAACTGCCCGGTGACGGACCCGGGCGCGTACGCCTCAAGCTCACCCTGCTCAACCCGCACACCACGCCTGCCGACGTGGAGCGGCTGCTCCACGCCGTCGCGGCGGCGGGCCAGGCCGAGGAGGACGCGCTGTGACCCCGCCGGCCAATGCCCCGAGCAATGCCCCGAGCAACGCCCCCACCACCGGCGCCGCCGACCCGGTGGGCGGGCACCCGGACCTGCCGGACGCGGAAGCCCCCGCTACCGGCGCGGAACCGCTGGGCCGCGACCCGCTGGACACCCGGGCCCCCCTGGACCACCCCGACCCCCTGGACCACCCCGACCCCCTTCGCGCCGGTGACGCCGCCGCCACGGAGACTCTGCTGCGCGCCTACGTCCGCGAGACCGGCACCGAAGTCCCGCCCGCGGGCCAGGAGCTGCTGCTCGACTTCCCCGCCAGTGGGCTCCGCCTCGCCGTCCCGGTCCGCCACCGTTCCACCACCGGCTGGCACCGCTTCGGCGAACCCTCCGTCCACCCCGCGGACCCTGCACGACGGAACACCGCCGACACCGCCCTCGTCGCCGCGGCCGCGATACGCGAGACCACCGCCGGGCGGGGGCTCCCGCCCCACCTCGGCGGCGACGCCGTCGCGCGCGTCCTCGGCTCCGCGCGGCGCACCGGCGTGCACCTGGCGCGGCGGCGCGCCGAACGCGAGGACACGCACGGCCCCACGCCGTTCCTGGACGCCGAGCAGGCCCTCCTCCTCGGCCATCCGTTCCACCCCGCGCCCAAGAGCCGCGAAGAGGCGTCCGACGCCGAACTCGACGCGTACTCGCCCGAGTTGCGGGGCTCCATCCCGCTGCACTGGTTCGCCGCGCACCGCGACGTCGTCGTCGGCGAGAGTGCCGACGGGCGCCCCGTCGCCGACCTGCTGCGCCCGCTGGCCGCCGGGCTCGACCTGCCCGACGGCATGCTCCCCGTACCCGCACACCCGTGGCAGGCCCGCGAGATCCTCGCCCGGCCCGCCGTCGCCGCGCTCGCCGACGCCGGCCTGCTGCGCCCGCTCGGCCCCGCCGGACCGGCCTGGTACCCCACCTCGTCCGTACGGACCGTGCAGCGCCCCGACGCCGACGTGATGCTCAAACTCTCCCTCGGCATGCGCATCACCAACTCCCGCCGCAACAACCTGCGCAGCGAGATGCGCCTCGGCGTGCAGGCCGCACGCCTGCTGGCCGCCGGCCCCGCCGACTGGCTGCGCGCCGAACACCCCGAGTTCGGCATCCTGCGCGACTTCGCCTGGGTCTCCGTCGGCACCGACGGGCCCGAGACCGGCCTGGAGACCGCGATCCGCGACAACCCCTTCCGCGGCGGCCCCCGGGCCTCCGTCCACGAAGGGCTGTGCGTCGCGGGCCTGCTGGCCGAACGTACCGGCCCCGGCGACGGCACTCCGCCCCGCCACCGCTCCCTGCTCTCCGCCGCGGTCGAACGCGCCGCCCGCGCCGACGGCATCTCCACCGCCGAAGCCGCCGAGCACTGGCTCGTCCGCTACCTCGACGTCCTCGCCGTCCCCCTCATCCGCCTCCAGGCCCGCTACGGCATCGCCCTCGAACCGCACCACCAGAACACCCTCGTGGCACTCGGAAGCGACGGCCTCCCGACCGCCGGCTGGTACCGCGACAGCCAGGGCTACTACCTCGCCGCCTCCCGCGCCGCCGAGGCCGAAGCCCTGCTGCCCGGGGTCGCCGACGGGCTCGACCTCGTCTTCGACGACGCCTTCGTCGACGAACGCGTCGCCTACTACCTCGGCATCAACAACCTCCTCGGCCTCGTCGGAGCCTTCGGCGCCCTCGGCCTCGCCGACGAGACCCGCATGCTGCGCGTCCTGCACCGCGTCCTGGACCGGCTGCGCTCGGCCGAACCCGGAGCCAAGGGCCTGCTCGACCTGCTCCTCGACGCTCCCACCCTGCGCTGCAAGGGCAACTACCTGACATGCGTGGACGGACTCGACGAACTCGTCGGCGACGTCCACACCCAGTCCGTCTACATCGACCTTCCCAACCCCCTCGCGGAGGCACAGCCGTGACCGTGACCGAACAGCAGAACCCCTACGATCTCGTCGGCGTCGGCATCGGCCCCTTCAACCTCTCCCTGGCCGCCCTCAGCGACGGCGTACCCGGACTCCGCACCCTCTTCCTCGACAGCAAGCCCGCGTTCTCCTGGCACCCCGGCCTGCTCATGGACGGCACCGTCCTCCAAGTACCCTTCCTCGCCGACCTGGTCACCATGGCCGACCCGACGAGCCCCTGGTCGTACCTCAACTACCTGCGCAACCACGACCGGATGTTCCCGTTCTTCTTCTCCGAGCGCTTCCACATCCCGCGCCGCGAGTACGACCACTACTGCCGCTGGGTCGCCGAACACCTGCCGTCCTGCCGCTTCGACGCCGAGGTCACCTCGGTCGCATGGGACGACGAGGCAGGCAGCTTCGCCGTCACCCACCGCTCCGCGAAGGACGGCGGCACCACCCGCGTCCTCGCCCGCCAGGTCGTCCTCGGCGTCGGCACCGAACCCGTCGTCCCCGAGCCGCTCCGCCCGCTGCTGACGGAGCATCACACGGGCCGCGTCCTGCACAGCGCCGACTACCGCACCCACCGCGCCCGCCTCGCCGACGCCGACGACGTCACCGTCATCGGCGCCGGGCAGTCCGGCGCCGAAGTCGCCCTCGACCTCCTCCGCCACCAGGACGGACAGGGCCAGGACGGGCCGTACGTCCGCTGGCTCGCCCGCACCAACGCCTTCGCGCCCATGGAGTACTCCAAGATCGGACTGGAGCACTTCACCCCCGACTACATCCGCTACTTCCGGGGCCTGCCCGAGCGCGAGCGCGAGCGCCTCGTCAGCGAGCAGTGGCAGCTCTACAAGGGCGTCAGCGAGGAGACGCTCGGCGACATCCACGACGAGCTCTACGAGCGCACCATCGGCGGCACCGAACCCCGCGCCGCCCTCCACCCGGGCGTAGAGATCGTCGCCGCCGAGGCCGAGGACGACGGCTACGTCCTCACCTGCCACCACGCCCCCCAGTCCGCCACCTTCGACGTCCGCACTTCGGCCGTCGTCATGGCCACCGGCTACACGGCCCGGCGCCCCGCCTTCCTCGACACCCTCGCCGCCCTCGTCGACTGGGACGACCGCGGCCGCTACCAGGTCGACGGCGACTACCGCGTCGCCCTCGATCCGCGCGTCGCCGGCTCCCTCTACGTCCAGAACGCCGAGATGCACACCCACGGCGTCGGCGCCCCCGACCTCACCCTCGGCGCCTGGCGCGCCGCGACGATCCTCAACGCCGCCGCGGGCAGGACAGTGCTGCGCGTACCGGAACGGGCCGCCTGGACCACCTTCGGCGTCCCGCAGCAGACCGCCCCGGAGAACGCGCCCGCGGGAGGCGTATGGCGGGCCCCGGCCCAGCAGGGACGGCGCGCCGAAGCGGGTACGCCGCGGTGACACGCACAGAACCACCGCACGACGCGGCGAGGGGACGGGCCCCCGCGCGCCGCGCCAAGGCCGTGCTCATATCGGCGATAGGACTGCACCTCGTCGCCGAGACCGCGCTCACCCCGTTCCTGCCCCAACTGTTCGACCGGCTCTACGGCATCGACGACCCGGGCGCCACCGGGCTCTACCTGTGGATCTGCCGCATCGTCGGACTCGCCGCGCTGCCCCTGTGGGGGCTCGCGGCCCGGCGATGGCCGCTGCACCGCCTGGTCCTGGCCGGGCTCTGCGGCTCCGCGGTCCTCGACATCCTCCTCGGGCTCGCGCCCAGCTACGCCGCCTACACGGCCGTGTCGACCGCCGTCGTCGCCACCAACTGCGCGCTGCTGCTGGCCTATCCGGCGTTCATCGCCGAGCACGGCGACGCGGACACGGCGGGCGCGGAGCGGGCGCGTCTGGCCGGGATCTGCTCGATCGTCGTCGTCTTCCATCTGTCGACGGTGGTCGCCACCCTGGTGGGTGCCGGAGTCCTCGCCCTGCCCGAACCCCGTATCGGCATCTCGGCGTTCGCCGTCCTGGACGCGGTGCTGGCGGTGCTCACCTACCGGGTGCTCGGCAGGCAGGGGGCCGCTCCCGCCGCCGAGCGCGGCTCCTCCCTCGCCACCGCGCCCGGCGCGGGGCACGACGCCGTGGCGAGTGAAGTGGTCGCCGCCGCCCATCTCCCCGCCGATGCGGCGCCCGCGGCGGACGGCCGAGGCCCCGCATCCGCGGCCGGCAGGTCCGCCACCGCGACATCGGCCCGGGCCGCCGACGCCAACGCCACGGACGGCACCGAGGGCACCACCCGTACGACCCGCGGCACACGCCGCACCGGGCGGCTCGCCGTCCTCGCCTACGTCGCCCTGATCGGCATCGCGTTCGACTTCTCGGTCAATATCGCCCGCCCCTTCTTCACCGAGTTCGCCGACAGCCTCGGCACCGACGGGGCCGGATCCGCCGTGCTGTTCTTCCTGCCGAGCGTCGCGGCGCTGGCGGTCCTGCCCGCGGCACGCCGCTGCCACGACCTGCTCGGCGAACGACTGCTGCCCCTCTCGCTGGCGGTCGGCGCCGCCGGACTGGCCTGGCAGGCCATCAGCTCCTCCCTGACGGGGCTCGCCGCCGGGCGCCTGCTGTTCGGCATCGGCCTCGGCCTCGGCCAAGTCGCCGTCGAACTGCGGATGTTCCGCGCCACCGGCACCGAGGGCCCCGCCTTCACCGGCGTCGAAACCGCCCGCGCGGTCGGCCTCCTGGCCGCGCCCCTGGCGGCCACCGCCGCGGTCTCCCACGACCTCGCCCTGCCCCTGGCCCTGGCCGCCGGGGTACAGGTCGCCGGCATGGCCCTGGCCGCCAAGCGCCTGCGCCGGGCCGCCCCCGCACCGGCCGCTGCCCCGGCGAACCCGGCGCACCCGGCGCACCCGGCCCCCACGTCGGCCACGGCGAAGGACCCGGTACCGGCTGCGGCCGGAGGACGCACCCGGGCGCTCGCCTCCGCAGCACCCGCACCGGACCACGCCACCGCGGGGACCGCATCGGACCCCGCCCTCGTACCGCACGACACCGAACTGCGCGACGAACCGTACGACGACGAACTACGCGACGACGAACTACGCGACGAACCGCACGACGCCGAACCGCAGGACGCCGTCCCGTACCACGCCGAACCGCACGACACCGTACGTCCCACCGTCCCGGCCCTCGCCGGCGACCGCCACGCGGCCCCGCAGGACGGAGCCTTCGCCTCCGCCGCGTACTCCGAGGAGATCCACCGATGAACCCCACCACCCGCGACGCCTGGGCGCAGGCAGGCCACCGGCTGCTCGTCAAGGCGATCGAGGAGTTCGCCTACGAGGAACTCCTCGCCCCCGAGCCCGACACCGGCACCGCCGAACCCGACGCCTACCGCCTCGACTTCGGCGCGGGCGTCCACTGGACCTTCCGCGCCACCCGCGGCACCTTCGGCACCTGGCGCCTGACCGACGGCACCCTCCGCCGCACACCCGAAGCCGACGGCGAGGCCGGGCCCGAACGGTTCCTCCTCGACGCCCGCACCACCCTCGGCTGGGACGGCCCCACCACCGCCGAAGTGCTGCGCGAACTCACCGCCACCCGCCGCGCCGAAGCCGACGTCATCGCCCGTGCCCTCCCCGCCGCACGCCTCGCCGACCTGGACCACCTCGACCTCGAGGCTCACCAGGACGGCCACCCCTGCATGCTGCTCAACAAGGGCCGGCTCGGCTTCTCCGCCTCCGACGCCGCCGCCTACGCCCCCGAGGCCGCCGGATCCGTACGCCTCCGCTGGGCCGCCGTCCACCGCAGCCTCGCCGCCTACGCCGGCGTCCCCGGCCTCGACGCCGCGACCCTCCTCGCCGACGAACTCGACGACAGCACCCGCGAGACCTTCGCCGCCACCCTCGAAGAGGGCTGCACCGCAAGCGGACACAAGGCCGCGCACTACACCTGGCTGCCCGTCCACCCCTTCCACTGGGACGAGGCCGTCGCCACCCTCTTCGCCCCCTACCTCGCCGAAGGAACGATCATCCCCCTCGGCGAAGGCCCCGACCGCTACCGCCCCCTGCAGTCCATCCGCACCCTCGCCAACCTCGACCACCCCCACCGCCGCAACGTCAAGGTGCCCCTCCTCATCCGCAACACCCTCGTCTGGCGCGGCCTGTCCACCGCGCCCACCGAAGCCGCACCCGACATCAGCGCCTGGCTGCACTCCGTACGCGACCAGGACCCCTATTTGCGCGACGAACTCCGCTTCCACCCCCTCGGCGAAACAGCCGCCGTCTCCGTGCACCACCCGCTCTACGAGTCCGTCACCGACGCCCCGTACCGCTACCACGAACTCCTCGGCGCCGTCTGGCGCGAGCCCGTCGCCGCCCTGCTCCACGATGGAGAACAGGCCCGCACCATGGCCTCCCTGCTCAAGATCGGCTCCGACGGACGGGCCCTCGTCACCGAACTCGTCGAACGGTCCGGACTCGCCCCCCGCACCTGGCTGCAGAGCTTCCTCGCCGCCCTCCTCCCCGGACTCCTCCACTACCTCTACCGCTACGGCGTCGCCTACTGCCCCCACGGCGAGAACACCGTCATCCTCTACGACGCCACCGACACCCCCATCGGCATCGCCCTCAAGGACTTCGCCGAGGACGTCAACCTGCTCCCCGGCAGCCACCCCGAATACGCCGGCCTCACCCCCCGCGCCGACGCCGTCCTGCTGCGCTGGCCCGCCCACGAACTCGCCCACTCCCTCCTCAGCGCGATCTTCGCCGGCCACTTCCGCTTCTTCGCCCCCCTCGTCGAACGCCACCTCGGCGTCCCCGAGACCCAGTTCTGGACCGCCGTCCGCGCCGAGATCGAGCGCTACCACGCCCGCTTCCCCGAACTCGCCGACCGCTACGAGGCCTTCGGCCTCTTCGCCCCCGAGTTCGACCGCGTCGCCCTCAACCGCGAACAGCTCCTCGGCGGGGGCTTCCACGACCGCTCCGAACGCGACGAAGGCTTCGACGTCGTCCACGGCACCGTCCCCAACCCGCTCGCCACCGCCACCGCCCACCAGGAGCCGCAGATATGATCACCCACGCCCACCAGGCGTACGAGCGACTGCGCGCCGACGCCGACGCCGGGCGCATCGACGAGGTCATCGTCGCCGTGCCCGACATCCAGGGACGGCTCCAGGGCAGCAGACTCTCCGTCGACCACTTCCTCGGCGAAGCGGCCCGCGACGGCTTCGGCGCCTGCGTCTACCTCCTCGCCTCCGACGTCGAGATGGGCACAGGACCCGGCTACGCCATCGACGCGTGGAACTCCGGCTTCGGCGACTTCGTCCTCCGCGCCGACCCCTCCACCCTGCGCAACCTCCCCTGGGACGAAGGCACCGCACTCGTCCTCGCCGACACCGAATGGCCCGCCGGGACCGACACGACCGCGCGCCCCGTCGACATCGCACCCCGCCACGTCCTGCGCACCCAGCTCGACCGCCTCGCCGACCACGGCCTGGCCGCCTTCGCCGGCACCGAGCTGGAGTTCCTCGTCTTCACCGACACCTACCGCGAGGCCTGGGACCGCCGCTACCACGGCCTCGAACCGGCCACCCGGTACAACGTCGACTATGCGCTCCAGGGCCTCGGCACCCTCGAACCGGTCGTCCGCCGCATCCGCCGCGAAATGGTGCGCGCCGGCCTCACCATGGAGACCGCACGCGCCGAATGCCACCCCGGCCAGTACGAAATCGTCTTCCGCTACGACGAGGCGATGACCACCTGCGACCACCACGTCCTGTTCAAGAACGGCGCCAAGCAGATCGCCGCACAGGAAGGCGTCGCCCTCACCTTCATGCCCAAGTACGACGAGGGCGAAGGCAACTCCTGCCACATCCACCTCTCCCTCCGCGGCACCGACGGGACCGTCGTCCTCGCCGACCCCACCGCCGCGGACGGAATGTCGGACCTCATGCGCCACTTCGTCGCCGGACAGCTCGCCTGCCTGCCCGACTTCACCCTGCTCATGGCGCCCAACATCAACTCCTACAAGCGCCTCCAGCCCGGCGCGTTCGCCCCCACCGGCATCACCTGGGGACGGGACAACCGCACCTGCCCCATACGAGTCGTCGGCACCGGGGCCTCGCTGCGCATCGAGCACCGCGTACCGGGCGGCGACGCCAACCCGTACCTCGCCGTCGCGGCAGCCGTCGCCGCCGGACTCCACGGCATCGAGAACCGGCTTCCCCTGCCCGAACCGCACGCGGCCAACGCACTGGCCGACCCCGCCGTCCCGCGGCTGCCCACCACGCTCACCGAATCCCTGCACCGCTGGGAGAACAGCGAGACCGCGACCAAGGTCTTCGGCGAGACGGTGGTCGGCCACTACGCACAGGCCGCACGCACCGAACTGGCCGCGTTCGAAACCGCGGTGACGGACTGGGAGCGGGTACGCGGGTTCGAACGGCTGTGAGGCACTGACCCCCGGTCCCGCCCCGGTCCCGTGCCCCCGTCGCGTACCGCGGCGCACACAGCACGACGGCCCTGCCACGGAGATTCCGTGGCAGGGCCGTCGTGGTGCCGAAGGAGCAGCCGGGCCTCATTCGGCCGAGCCGGGCCTCACTCGGCCGCGTAGTTCTTCTCCATCGCGTCCAGCACCTTGGTGGCGCCGGTGTAGCCGATGCCGAGCATCCAGAGGTTGTCGTCGACCTTGAACGCCTTCTTGCTCTTCACGGCCCCGAGGTTCTTCCAGAGCGGACCGCCCGTGATGGACGTCTCCTTGGCCTTCTTCGGGTCACCGTAGGTGGAGTAGAAGATGACGTCCGCGTCCGCCTCGTCGATCTTCTCCGGGCTGACGTCCAGGGAGAACCCGGTCTTGTCCTGGTTGGCCGGACGGCCGACCTTCAAGTCCTTGAAGATCGAGCCGACGAACGTGTCGTTGAAGTAGAGCCGGGTGTCCGCGCCTTCGACGAAACGGACGAAGCCGACCTTGACCTGCCCCGCCTTCTCCGGCCCGCCCAGGGCCTTCGTCAGCCCGGCGATCTTGGTCTCGTAGGCGGAGGCGACCTTCTCGGCCTCGGCCTTCTTCCCCAGGGCGTCGGCGTGCAGCTCGAAGTTCTCCCGCCAGTTCGGGCCCGTGGTCTCCGAGAAGACCGTCGGCGCGATCTGCGACAACTCCTTGTAGCTCTTCTCGTCACGGACCTTGCTGCTCAGAATCAGGTCCGGCTTCAGTGCGTTGATGGCCTCGAGGTTCGGCTCACCGATGAGACCGACCTCCTTGATGCCCTTGATCTTCTCCTGGGGCAGATACGTGGACAGCGGCGCGCCGGCCACGACGGTCACCGCGCCCACCGGCTTGACGCCGAGGGTGACCGCCGAGTCCAGGGCGTCGGTGTCGAGTACCACGACGCGCTTGGGGCTGTCGGGCACCTCAACCTTGCCCATGGCCGTCGACACCGCGTGCTTGCCACCTCCGGAGGAGGACTGCTTGGCGTCGTCGTCCGAGGAACCGCACGCGGTTGCGGTGACGGCGAGCGCGGAGACGAGCGCCACGGCTGCGGCGCGACGATTGAGGGTTCCGGACATGAAAGGAGGCCTTTCGTACAAGAGAGCCCGGAATCCATTCCGGGCTCAGAACTTAGGTAAACCTAACCTTATGGGAGTTGGCTGACAAGTCTCGATCGCGTCACGGGCTCCCTCCTTCCTGCCGCCCGCTCATCGGAGCGTGCCCTTGCACGTTTCAACGCTTGTCAATACCCCTTCACGCAAAGCTCGTTGAGTCGCCCCGCAGGACCCCATCTTTACCCGTCGGTACGGCATAGGCTCGACCCATGCGCCGAGCAAAGATCGTTTGCACCTTGGGACCCGCCTCGGACTCGTACGGCCAGATCAAGGCACTCGTCGAGGCCGGAATGGACGTGGCCCGCTTCAACCTCAGCCACGGCACCTACGCCGACCACGAAGAGCGCTACCGCCATGTGCGCCAGGCCTCCGAAGAGACCGGCCACAACGTCGGGGTCCTCGCAGACCTTCAAGGCCCGAAGATCCGCCTCGGCCGATTCACCGAAGGCCCCGTACTCCTTGAACACGGCGACGACTTCACCATCACCGTCGAAGAGACAGAAGGCGACCGCCGGATCTGCGGCACCACCTACAAAGGACTCGCCACCGACGTCACTCGCGGCGAACGCATCCTCATCGACGACGGCCGCGTCACCCTCGAAGTCACCGCCGTCGACGGCCCCCACGTCCACACCACCGTCGTCGAAGGCGGCATGGTCTCCGACCACAAGGGCCTCAACCTCCCCGGCGTCGCCGTCTCCGTCCCCGCCCTCTCCGACAAGGACGTCGAAGACCTCCGCTGGGCCCTGCGCACCGGTGCGGACATCATCGCCCTCTCCTTCGTCCGCAGCGGCCGCGACATCGAGGAAGTCCACCGCATCATGGACGAGGAAGGCCGCCGCCTCCCCGTCCTCGCGAAGATCGAGAAGCCGCAGGCCGTCGACCACCTCGACAGCATCGTCGACGCCTTCGACGGCATCATGGTCGCCCGCGGCGACCTCGGCGTCGAAATGCCCCTCGAATCCGTACCGATGGTCCAGAAACGCGCCATCAAGCTCGCCAAGCGCAACGCCAAGCCGGTCATCGTCGCCACACAGATGCTCGACTCGATGATCGACGCCTCCCGCCCCACCCGCGCCGAGGCCTCCGACGTCGCCAACGCCGTGATGGACGGCACGGACGCGGTGATGCTCTCCGGCGAGACCAGCGTCGGCAAGTACCCGGTCGAAACCGTCCGGACGATGGGCCGCATCGTCGCCGCTGCCGAGGAGGACATGCTCGCCAAGGGCCTCCCGCCCCTGACCGAACGCAACAAACCCCGCACCCAGGCAGGCGCGGTGGCCCGCGCGGCCGCCGAGATGGGCGACTTCCTCGGCGCGAAGTTCCTCGTCGCCTTCACCCAGTCCGGCGACACCGTCCGCCGCCTGTCCCGCTACCGCTCCCCGATCCCGGTACTCGCCTTCACCCCCGAGCACGCGACCCGCTCCCAGCTCAACCTCACCTGGGGCGTGGAGACCTTCATCGGCCCGAGCGTCGACTCGACGGACGAAATGATCCAGCAGGTCGACGAACACCTGCTGAAGATCGGCCGCTGCCGGCAGGGCGACGTCGTCGTGATCACGGCCGGCTCCCCACCCGGCGTCCCCGGCATGACGAACCTGGTACGCGTCCACCACATCGGCGAGGACGACTACCAGAAGTAGCGCACGGCAGCGCACGGCACAGTGCGGTCTCAGTACTTCGGCCCGACATGCGCGTCCATGAGCGCGACGGACGCCCGCTTGGCGACGGAGATGTTGTACGGATCCGGGCCGCGCCGGGTGACTCTCCACTCGACGCCGACCCGGTCGAGGGCGTCGGTGCAGAGCCGCCGGATGTCGTCGGATTTGTTGGTGAAGAAGTACCGGGGATATTCGTAGCGCCTTTTCTCGCCCGCCACGGTCCGGGTCGCCCAGTTGGTGATTCGGCATCCGTCGGAATGAATCAACCCGCGAATGAATTCCCATGGATGGTCATCGACGAGTTCGCTCTGCCATGGGGCGAGTTCGATGCGCCGGTGGTGTTTCTTGCCGGGGCCGTGCTGAGGAAAGAGGCAGGGCCAATGCCTGCTGAAGTGCGTCACGGTGACGCAGCCCTGGTTCTGCACGACGTGCACGCGATGCGCCGGATGAACGCGCTGGATGGCATCACGGCATGCCTCGATGAGGCCGGGCCAAGCATCGGCGCAGGCGATGCGCAGGGCGTAACCACCGCGGGGCTGCGGGCTGATGCACCCGTCGCCGAGATAGAGGCCGAGGAGGTAGACGTACGCCTCGGCCTCTGCGGGAGGCTTCGGATGCGCGAGGCATCTGACGCATTCCGTTGTGGGGGAGAGCGGTTCGATCCTGGCCTGCCACCCGCGGATCGCAGATCTCGATATGCCGGTCTGCTTGCTCACGGAGTTGAGACTGCGGCCGTGGTGAACGAGGGCGAGGACGCGCTTGCGTGTTTCGAGGTCGTACATGCCGGTGAGCCTGGCGGGATGAAAGAACCCGCACCGAGGTTCGAAGGACGGTTCCCACGAAACGGTGAAGTCCAGCGATTATGCTGTGACCTTGGAAATGAAGGAAAAGTGCCCCGGGTCGGACTCGAACCGACACTGTATGGGTTTTGAATCCATTGCCTCATGCCAATTGGGCTACCGGGGCCAGATGAATCGAAGGTCGGAGGCCGCCCTTCGTGTTCCAACCTTACAGGAGCTAGGTAGGCTCATGGGGCACTACCTGCCCTGGAACGAGGAGTCCCGTGAGCGCCGCCGAGCCCGAGCAGCCCTTCGATGACGCGCCGTCGCACGTCCCGCCGCTGACCACCCGTGTCGTCATCGCCGAGGACGAGGCTCTCATCCGACTCGATCTCAAGGAGATGCTCGAGGAGGAGGGCTACACCGTCGTCGGCGAGGCCGGAGACGGTCAGACGGCCGTCGACCTCGCCCGTGAACACGATCCGGACCTGGTGATCCTCGATGTGAAGATGCCGATCCTCGACGGTATCTCCGCCGCCGAGAAGATCGCCGAGGAGCGCATCGCGCCCGTCCTGATGCTGACCGCCTTCTCGCAGCGCGAGCTCGTGGAGCGCGCGCGGGACGCCGGTGCGATGGCGTATCTGGTGAAGCCGTTCAGCAAGAGCGACGTCGTGCCCGCCATCGAGATGGCGGTCTCCCGCTTCACCGAGCTGAAGGCCCTTGAGCAGGAGGTCGCCGACCTCTCGCAGCGGCTGGAGACGCGCAAGCTGGTGGACCGGGCCAAGAGCATTCTGCAGACGCAGTACGGCCTGACCGAGCCCGCCGCGTTCCGGTGGATCCAGAAGACCTCGATGGACCGCCGGCTGTCGATGCAGCAGGTGGCGGAAGCCGTGATCGAGGACGCGGAGGAGAAGAAGCAGAAGGGGTAGCGGATCCCCGTACGGGGCGGTGGACTGCCGTGCGGGAGCGGTGCATTCCCGTACGGGAGCGGCGCCGCCCGTACACGAGCCGCCCGTACACGAGCCGTCCGTACGCGAGGGATGCCCACCCGTAGACGAGGGGCGCCCACCCGGTACGCGAAGGGGCCCGCACCGGACGAGATCGGTGCGGGCCCCTTCGCGTACGGCGCCCGTCCAGGCGCGCCGGTGGGCGTCAGTCCTCGCCCAGGTACGCCTTGCGGACCGACTCGTCGTGCAGCAGGTCCTGTCCCGTACCCGACAGCACGATCTTGCCGATCTCCATCACATGGCCCTGGTCGGCCAGGGACAGCGCCGCTTGGGCGTTCTGCTCGACGAGAAGGATCGTGGTGCCCTGGGACCTCAGTTCGGTGATGGTCGCCATGATCTTCTGCATCATGATCGGTGACAGGCCCATCGAGGGCTCGTCGAGCATGAGCAGCTTGGGGCGGGACATGAGCGCTCTGCCCATCGCCAGCATCTGCTGCTCGCCGCCGGACAGCGTGCCCGCTGCCTGGTTGCGACGCTCGCCGAGGATGGGGAAGAGCTCGTACGCCTTCTGCTGGTCGGCGCGTATGCCCTCGGTGTCCTTCCGCAGGAAGGCTCCGAGCTGGAGGTTCTCCGCGATCGACAGCCGGGGGAAGATGTGCCGACCCTCGGGGGAGTGGGCGAGGCCCAGCGCGACGATCTTGTGTGCGGGTGTGCCGTTGAGCGGTTTGCCGTCGAAGCGGACCGCGCCGCTCAGTGGCTTGAGGAGCCCGGAGAGGGTGCGCAGCGTGGTGGTCTTGCCTGCGCCGTTGGTCCCGATGAGGGTGACGACTTGGCCGGCCTCCACGCTGAACGAGATGCCTTTGACGGCTTCGATCTTGCCGTAGGCGACCCGCAGGTCCTCGACTTCGAGCAGAGCGGTCACTGGTCGCCCTCCTTGCTGATGTTCGTGCGGGGAGCGGCGGCCTCGTCGGCGTCCTCTGCGGTGGCGGTGGCGGTGTCGGTGTCGGTGGCGTTGCCGTCATGGGGTGCCGCCGGCGTGGCCGGTTGGTCGGTTCCCGCGGCGGCTTCGGCGGCCTCGACCTCGGCGAGTTCCTCGTCTCCCGGTGCGCCCTCGAAGGGTGTGCCGAGGTAGGCGGCGATGACGCGTTCGTCGCCCTGGACGACTTCGGAGGTGCCTTCGACGAGCTTCTGGCCCTGGACGAGTACGGCGACCCGGTCGCAGAGGTTGAAGATGAAGCGCATGTCGTGCTCGATGACGAGGACGGCGGTGCCCTGGTCGCGGACGGCGAAGACCAGTTCCTCGGTGGCCCGGGTCTCCTGGGGGTTCATGCCCGCGGTCGGCTCGTCGAGGAGGAGCAGGCCGGGGTCGCTGGCGAGGGCGCGGGCGATTTCGAGCTTGCGCTGTTCGCCGTAGGGGAGGTTGCGGGCGAGGTGGTCCTTCTTGGCGGCGAGGCCGGTGAACTCCAGGAGTTCCATGGCTCGTTCCTCGGAGGCCTTTTCCGCTTTCTTGAAGCCGGGGCCGCGCAGGAGGGCGGACCAGAGGCCTTCTTTGGTGCGGGTGTGGCGGCCGACGAGGACGTTTTCCATCACGGTCATGTTGGCGAAGAGCCGGATGTTCTGGAAGGTGCGTGCGATGCCGGCCTGGGTGACGAGGTGGGGCTTGGGCGGCAGGACCTTGTTCTTGTATCTGACGGTGCCTTCGGTGGGGACGTAGAGCCCGGTGAGGCAGTTGAAGAACGTGGTCTTGCCGGCGCCGTTGGGGCCGATCAGGCCGACGATCTCGCCGGTCCTGACTTCGAGGTCCACGGAGCGTACGGCGGTGAGGCCGCCGAAGCGCATGGTGACGCCGCTGGCGCTGAGTACGGGTACGGCGGTCTTGACCGGGTCGGTGCCGGTGGTGGTCGTGGTGGTCATGTCTCTCACGCCTCCGCCTTCGTGACGCCGACGGCTCCTGGGGGGAGGCGTTGTTCTGGCACGTCGAGCTGTCCGGTCTCGTGGAACTCGAGCTGCTTCCTGCGGTCGGCGATCAGGCCCTCGGGGCGGAAGCGCATCAGGAGGATGAGCGCGATGCCGAAGAAGAGGAGCTGGTAGTCGGAGAGGAATTGCAGCTTCGCGGGGATGAGGTAGAGGAGCGAGGCGCCGAGCAGGGGGCCGGTGATGGTGCCCATGCCGCCGAGGATGACGGCCGCCAGGAGGAAGGCGGAGCTGGGCGGTACGGGGCCTGCGAAGACGTACTGCTCGGGTACGACGGTGTACTGGACGTGGGCCTGTACGGTGCCGGCGACGCCGGCGAGGGTGGCGCCGAGGGCGAAGGCGATGAGCTTGACCTTGAAGCCGTTGATGCCCATGGCGGTGGCGGCGGTCTCGTCCTCGCGGATGGCGACCCAGGCGCGTCCGATGCGGGAGTTGCCTGCCCGGCTGAAGACGAGGACGACGAGGGCGGTGACCAGCAGCATCAGGAAGTAGTAGTTGGCGAAGCCGCCGATTTCCTGACCGAAGAGGACGTGGTCCTCGCCGAAGTCGAACCCGAGGATGGTGAGGTCGGGGATGTTGGGAATGCCGTTGGGTCCGTTGGTGATCCGCGGGCCGGAGTCGCCGTCGAGGTTGCCCATGGCGATGCGGAAGATCTCTCCGAAGCCGAGGGTGACGATGGCGAGGTAGTCGCCGCGCAGCCGCAGGGTCGGTGCGCCGATGACGACGCCGAAGATCAGGGACGCGAGGGCGCCGGCGAGGACCGCGGCCCAGAACGGGAACTGGATGTCGAGGACGGAGGCGGTCGATCCGGAGACGATGGCGGCGGTGTAGGCGCCGACGCCGAGGAAGGCGACGTATCCGAGGTCGAGGAGTCCGGCGAGTCCGACGACGACGTTCAGGCCGAGTGCGACGGTGGCGAAGACGAGGATGTTGACGGCGACCAGGGTGTACTGGTCGTTCGTCTGTGTGATGGGGAAGAGCGCCGCGGCGACGAATGCGGCGATGAGGGTGATGGATCGGTTCTTCGCCGTGATCTGGCTGAGGCGGGCGATGATCCCGGCCTTGAACAGGGCGGTCGCGGCGAATCCGGCGGTGAAGAGGTAGCCGGTGAACAGTTCGGCGTACTCGGTGTCGATGCCGTAGGTGAAGACGAACAGCGCGAGGCCGAAGGCGGCGACGACGACGAGGAGCTCGGCCCAGGAGGGGAGTTCCTTGGCGGGGGGCGCGATCCGGGTGTCGTCGGGCAGCAGGAAGGCCGTGACGACGGGGGCGGCCGAGGCGAGGGCGGCGATCCAGCCGCCGGGTTCGAGGTTGATCAGGCCGCCGAGTTCGACGGAGATGGCGATGGCGGTGAACCCGGTGGTGGTGAGCCCGCCGAGGGCGAGCAGCCGCAGGGCCTTGGTGCTGCCGGAGGGTACGAGCCAGCGCAGGCCGCGGACGCCGAGTGCAGCCATCGCGAAGAGGGCGACGAGGAGGCCCGCGACGAGGGTGAGGACCTGGAGGCCGCCGGGGTAGCCGTAGACGGTCAGGTTGCCGGGGAAGTCGGGGCTGTAGGCCCAGGCGAGGAACGTGCTGGCCGCGGTGACGACGCCGCCGGCGGCGGTGAGGACGCGGAGGTTCCTGGTGCGCGGGGAGTCGTCGCCGGTGGGAACGGTGGTGGTCTTGGTGGTGGTTTCGGTGCTCATCGGCCTCACGCCCGATCCGCCACGCGCTCTCCGAGCAGGCCTTGTGGCCGCACGAGGAGCACGAGGATGAGAAGAACAAATGCCCACACGTTCGCCCAGGCGCCGCCGCCGAGCTGTTCCATCCCGGGGATGTCCTGGATGTAGTGGATGGACATGGCTTCGGCGAGGCCGAGGACGACTCCGCCGAGCATGGCGCCGTAGATGTTGCCGATGCCGCCGAGGACGGCTGCGGTGAAGGCCTTGAGGCCGGCGATGAAGCCCATTTCGAACTGGACCTGGCCGAAGCGGAGTCCGTGGGCGACGGCCGCGACGGCGGCGAAGACCGCGCCGATGGCGAAGGCCATGACGATGATGCGGTCGGTGTTGATGCCCATGAGCTTGGCGGTGTCGGGGTCCTGAGCGGTGGCCTGCATGGCGCGGCCGGTGCGGCTCTTGGAGACGAAGATGCCGAGGGCGAGCATGCACAGGGGGGCGGCGATGAAGAGGAAGGCGTCGCCGCGCTGGATGTGCAGGTTGCCGAAGAGCTCGAACGACTTGCCTTCGAACTGGGGGAAGGGGCGGGCCTTCTTGGCGTCCGGGTAGAACGCCCAGATGAGCTGCTGGAGCGCGATGGACAGGCCGATGGCGGTGATCAGGGGGGCGAGTCGTGGCGCGCCGCGGAGCGGGCGGTAGGCGAAGCGTTCAGCCGCCACCGCCACGGCTATCGAGGCGAGTGCGCCGCCGACGAGCATGAGGGGCAGTGCCATCAACAGGCTGGTTCCGCTGGGGAGCAGGATGTAGATGGTGAGGGCGCCGAAGCCCCCGATCATGAAGATCTCGCCGTGGGCGAAGTTGATGAGCTGGACGATGCCGTAGACCATGGTGTACCCGATGGCGATCAAGCCGTAGAGGGTACCGAGGGCCAGGCCGTTGGCCAGCTGTTGCGGCAGTTCGTGCACCGCAGGGCCTCCGATGAGCGTGTCGGATGTGAGTCCGCGCGAGGGCGCTGTGTGCGCCCTCGCGCGGTGTGATTCAGGTGGACGGGGTCGGGCGGGGCGAGGTCAGTCCTTGAAGGTCTCGCTCTTGACGGCTTCCCAGGCGTTGCCCTTGACCGAGTAGACGGTGAGCTGCTTGTTGGTGGTGTCGCCGTACTCGTCGAAGGCGACCTTGCCGGTGACGCCGTCGAAGGAGACGCCCTTGAGGGCCTCGGTGACCTTGGCGCGCGAGTCCTCGGGGAGCTTGCCGTCGTTGTCCTCGACGACCTTCTTCACGGCCTGGATGATCGACCAGGCCGCGTCGTAGGAGTAGCCGCCGTAGGCCGCGTACGGGTCCTTGTAGCCGCCCGCCTCGTAGTCCTTGATGAAGTTCTTGGCGGAGTCGAGCTCCTCGACGGGGTAGCCGACGGAGGTGGCGAGGTCGCCGTCGTTCTTGGTGCCGGAGGCCTTGATGAACTCGGGGTCGTAGATGCCGTCGCCGCCCATGAGCGGGATTTCGGCGCCGGCGCCCTTGACCTGGTCGGAGAGCAGGCCGCCCTCGGGGTACTGGCCGCCGAAGTAGACGGAGTCGGCGCCGGAGTTCTTGACCTTGTCGGCGATGCTGGAGAAGTCGGTCTCCTTGACGGTCAGGTGGTCGGTGCCGACGACCTTTCCGCCGAGCCGCTTGAACTCCTTGGCGAAGATCGACGCGAGGCCCGCGCCGTAGGTCTGCTTGTCGTCGATGACGAAGACCTTCTTCTTCTTCGCGTCCTTGTAGTAGTACTGCGCGGCGAAGCGGCCCTGGATGACGTCCGTGGTGGCCGTGCGGAAGTAGGTCTCGAAGGGGCGCTTGAGGTCGCCCTTGGCCCAGTTGTCGCCCTGGCTGAGCGCCGGGTTGGTGTTGGCGGGGGAGACCTGGGCGAGGTCGGCCTTGGCGAAGACGCCCTGCATGGACTGGGCGACGCCGGAGTTCAGCGGGCCGACGACGCCGAGGACGTCGTCGTTGCCGGTGAGCTTGGTGGCGTTCTGCTGGCCGGAGGCGGGCACCGCCTGGTCGTCGAGGGCCTCGACCTTGAAGGTGACCCCGTCGACCTCCTTGTTCTTGTTCGCGGTCTTGGCGGCGAGGTCGGCCGAGTTCTTGATGCCCTGGCCGAGCGCGGAGAGCGAGCCGGTCAGCGGGGCGTCGACACCGATCACCACGGTGGTCCCGCCGCTGTCGCCGCCGCCGTCGCTGCTGTCGTCGCGCGATCCGCACGCGCTGAGGGTGAGGGCCCCTGCCGTGATCGCGGTGGTGAGTATGAGCAAGGAACGGTGTCTCACTGGTGTGTCCTCTCCCTGGCGCGGCTCCTCTGCTGAGGTGCCGATCGCGTGCCGGACGAGTCCGGGGGTCTATATGTGCCGAACTGTGAAAGTGCTGTGTGCATCCGGCTGCGCCGTGACTGGCGGTGACTCTAAGCGCGGGCGGCTGTCAGGGGCAGAGGGCCTGGCCATGATGTGACTGTCTTGTTATGCCGAACACCGTGTCCGGCTATCGGTGTAGCCTCAATAACCATTCATATTGGGCAAATATGGACAAGGCATCAGGTCCGTATGGGGAGAAGCTGCAGTTCCGCTAAGCAGTCCTGGGTGTCGCGGGTCACATCGGTCGGAATGCGGCGAACGGAGGTGCGCGCATTCCGTATGTGCAGGCCGAGTGAACATCGTCGACCGTGTCTTGCATGGCGCAGTCGTTACGGAGTGTTACGGCCGCGAGTTCCGCCGTTGTCCGCCGGGGAGCCCCGCTCGTCCCCGTCCGCCAGGCATCGCTGTCGCACCTGACGGTCCATCGCCTTCGCCGCGGCCACCACCTCGTCGAGGATGTCCCGCTGCACGGTCGACAGGCCCTTCTGCTCCCAGTCCAGCCCGGCGCCCCTGCCGTCCCGCAGCATGACATCGGCCCAGTACCCGACGATGGTGATGCACAGTTCCTGGGGTGAAGTGCTTTGCGGGGCAGGGGAGTTGGCCGCCCCCGATCCGGGGCCGGAGCCGGTGCAGCCCGTGAGGGGCGCGGCGGTCAGAAGCACCGCGAGCGCGCGGACGAGAGCCCGGCGCGCCCGGAGCCCGCGCGCCGGTCCGCGGGGGCGCACTCCTGTGCCGGACGGGACTCTCGCGTACGGCCGCGCCGTGTACGGCCCGTGTCCGCAGGGCCCCTCCGCATGCGGCCGTTCCGTGAACGGCCCTTCCGTTTGTGGCTCTTCCGCGTACGGCGTCCGCCCCATGCGGACCGACGCTAGCCCGCCGCGCCGTCCTCGGCCACCTCGCGGAGCAGACACGTCAGACGTGCCGTGCAGACGCGCTTGTCCCGCTCGTCGGTGATCACGATCTCGTACGTGGCGGTGGACCGGCCGCGGTGCACCGGCGTGGCCGCACCGGTCACCAGTCCCGAGCGGGCGCCGCGGTGGTGCGTGCAGTTGAGGTCCACCCCGACCGCGATCTTGCTGGGGCCGCCGTGCAGCATCGCGCCGATCGAGCCGAGCGTCTCGGCGAGCACGGCCGAGGCACCGCCGTGCAGCAGCCCGTACGGCTGGGTGTTGCCCTCCACCGGGAGGGTGCCCAGCACCCGCTCCGGCGCGGCCTCCACGATCCGGAGTCCCATCCGCTCGCCCAGGTCGCCGGCCGAGAACAGCGCGGGGAGATCGTGGCCGAGTCCGGCCCACTGGTCGAGGATCTCCTGCGGGAACTTCGTGCTGCTCTGCTCACCCATGGGGCCCGGCTCCGATCGGCGGTTCTCTGCACAACGCTGATGTTCGTTGCAGTGTGCACCGTACTGTCAGCCGGCCGCAGTGATCCCGGTCTCGGGCCCGGCCGCTCCGCCGGTCTCCAGCCGTACGACGACGGACTTGGAGGCGGGTGTGTTGCTGACATCGGCGGTGGCGTCCAGCGGCACCAGGACGTTGGTCTCCGGGTAGTACGCGGCCGCGCAGCCCCGCGCCGTCGGGTAGTGGACCACGCGGAAGCCGGCCGCCCGCCGCTCGGTGCCGTCCTCCCACTCGCTGACCACATCCGTGTACGAGCCGTCGGCCAGGCCCAGCCCCGCGGCGTCCTCGGGGTTGACCAGGACGACGCGGCGGCCGTTCCTGATGCCGCGGTAGCGGTCGTCCAGGCCGTAGATCGTGGTGTTGTACTGGTCGTGCGAACGCAGCGTCTGCAGCAGCAGCCGGCCTTCGGGCAGTTTCGGGTACTCCACGGGCGCCGCGCTGAAGTTGGCCTTGCCCGTGGCGGTGGGGAAGCGGCGGCTGTCGCGCGGGGCGTGGGGCAGCGTGAAGCCGCCGGGGCGGCTCACCTTCGCCTCGAAGTCCTCGAATCCGGGTACGACGCGGGAGATGCGGTCCCGGATCGCCGCGTAGTCCTTCTCGAACTCCTCCCACGGCGTACGGCTGGTCTCGCCCAGCACGCGCCGCGCCAGCCGGCAGACGATGGCGGGTTCGGACAGCAACTGCCCGCCCGCCGGCTCCAGCCGCCCGCGGGAGGCGTGCACCATGCCCATCGAGTCCTCGACGGTCACGAACTGCTCCCCGCCGCCCTGCAGGTCCCGCTCGGTCCGGCCCAGTGTGGGCAGGATCAGGGCGCGCGCCCCGGTGACCACGTGCGAGCGGTTGAGCTTGGTGGACACATGGACGGTCAGCCGGGCGCGGCGCACGGCCGCCTCGGTGACGTCGGTGTCGGGGGTGGCCGAGACGAAGTTGCCGCCCATGGCGAAGAAGACCTTGGCCCCGCCGTCGCGCAGCGCGCGGATGGACCGTACGACGTCGAGACCGTGCTCGCGCGGGGGCGCGAAGCCGAACTCCTTCTCCAGGGCGTCGAGGAAGGCGGGCGCGGGCCGTTCGAAGATGCCCATGGTGCGGTCGCCCTGCACATTGCTGTGCCCGCGCACGGGGCAGACGCCGGCGCCGGGGCGGCCGATGTTCCCG
Organism: Streptomyces sp. NPDC048639; assembly: GCF_043199075.1. Lineage (NCBI taxonomy): Bacteria > Bacillati > Actinomycetota > Actinomycetes > Kitasatosporales > Streptomycetaceae > Streptomyces > Streptomyces sp. NPDC048639. Next base: position 194,243 of record NZ_JBICVP010000001.1, on the reverse strand, counting down.
CGCAGCAGAAGGAAGTTGACGACCTCCTTGATGGTGGGCACGGAGTGCTTGTGCTGGGTGAGGCCCATCGCCCAGCAGACGACGATGCTCTTCGACTCCAGGACCATCCGCAGGGCCCGGTCGATGGCGTCACGGTCCAGGCCGGTGGCGCGCAGCGTCTCGTCCCAGTCCTGCGCGCGTGCCGCGGCCGCGAACTCCTCGAAGCCGTGGGTGTGCTCGGCGATGAACTCCTCGTCGATCGCGCTCCCGCTCGCGCCGGAGGCGCTGTCGGACGCTTCCAGGAGGAGCTGGTTGAGCATACGGAACAGGGCCTGGTCGCCGCCGAGCCGGATCTGGAGGAAGAGGTCGGTGAGGGCGGTGCCGCCGCCCGCCAGCCCGCGCGGGGTCTGCGGGTTCCTGAACCGCTCCATGCCGGCCTCGGGCAGCGGGTTGACCGTGATGATCCGCGCGCCGCCCTCCTTGGCCTTCTCCAGGGCCGAGAGCATCCGCGGGTGGTTGGTGCCCGGGTTCTGGCCGGCCACGATGATCAGGTCGGCGCGGTAGAGGTCCTCCAGCAGCACGCTGCCCTTGCCGACACCGAGGGTCTCGGTCAGCGCCGACCCCGACGACTCGTGGCACATGTTGGAGCAGTCGGGGAGGTTGTTGGTGCCGAACTCGCGGGCGAAGAGCTGGTAGAGGAACGCGGCCTCGTTGCTCGTACGGCCCGAGGTGTAGAAGACCGCCTCGTCGGGGGAGTCCAGGGCGCGCAGCTCCTCGGCGACGATGTCGAAGGCGCGCTCCCAGGGCAAGGGTTCGTAGTGGTCGGCGCCCTCGGGGAGGTACATGGGCTGGGTGATCCGGCCCTGCTGGCCCAGCCAGTAGCCGCTGCGGGTCGCGAGATCGGGGACGGAGTGCGCGGCGAAGAAGTCCGGGGTGACGCGGCGCAGCGTCGCCTCCTCGGCGACGGCCTTCGCGCCGTTCTCGCAGAACTCGGCCGCATGCCGCTTGTCGGGCTCGGGCCAGGCACAGCCGGGGCAGTCGAAGCCGTCCTTCTGATTGACCCGCAGGAGGGTGAGCGCGGTGCGCATCACGCCCATCTGCTGCTGGGCCGCGCGCAGGGTGTAGCCGATGGCGGGGAGGCCGGCGGCCTTGTTCTGCGGAGGTGCGACATCCGGTGCGTTCTGGGCGGGATCTCCCGCGGGGGGCTTGCCTGCCATGGTGCTGCCTCCTCTGCGCCGCGCCGCGCTCCTCGCCGGCAATCCTCGCACGCCGCAGGGGGCCGGCGCCGGGGGGCGTCGGCCCCGGATCCGTACGGGAGGCGTCCGGAGGGCTCGTGGGGGTCGCGTGCAGTTGCCGTCGGTGGGAGTGCGCGCGTGGGGGGAGTGCGCGCGTGGGGCGGGCGGGGACACGGGTGCGGGAGCGCGCGGGAGCAGGAGAGCGGGGGCACGGCCCACGGCGGTGTCAGTGTTCCGTGGCAGGATCGGGGGCGTGGCAGAGACAGCAACGAAGAAGACCGCACCGACCGCCCCCTCCGCAGGGTCGGCGACCCGCCCGCGCCTGATGCTCCTGGACGGCCATTCCCTGGCGTACCGGGCGTTCTTCGCCCTGCCCGCGGAGAACTTCAGCACCACCACGGGCCAGACGACGAACGCGATCTACGGCTTCGCGTCGATGCTGGCGAACACGCTGCGCGACGAGTCGCCCACGCATCTCGCGGTCGCCTTCGATGTCTCCCGCAAGACCTGGCGCTCGGAGGAGTTCGCCGACTACAAGGCCAACCGCTCCAAGGCGCCGGACGAGTTCAAGGGCCAGGTCGAGCTGATCGGCGAGCTGCTGGACGCGATGTGCGTGCCCCGCTTCGCCGTCGAGGGCTTCGAGGCGGACGACGTCATCGCCACGCTGGCCACCCAGGCCGAGGCGCTCGGCTGGGACGTGCTGATCGTCACCGGCGACCGGGACACCTTCCAGCTCGTCAGTGATCACGTCACCGTGCTCTACCCGACGAAGGGCGTCAGCGAGCTGACCCGCTTCACCCCGGAGAAGGTCGAGGAGAAGTACGGGCTCACTCCTGAGCAGTACCCGGACTTCGCCGCGCTGCGCGGCGACCCGTCCGACAACCTCCCCGGCATCCCGGGCGTGGGGGAGAAGACCGCGTCCAAGTGGATCAAGCAGTACGGCTCGTTCAAGGAGTTGGTGGAGCGGGTCGAGGAGGTCAAGGGCAAGGTCGGGCAGAACCTCCGTGATCATCTGGAGGCGGTCAAGCTCAACCGCCAGCTCACCGAGCTGGTCAAGGATGTGGAGTTGCCGAAGGGGCCCGAGGCGCTGGAGCGCAGCGGGTACAACCGGGAGGCGCTCTCCCTGATCCTGGACATGCTGGAGTTCCGCCACCAGAACTTCCGGGACCGGCTGATGGCCGCGGACCCGGTGGCCGCCCTGGCGGAAGAGGCACCTCCGGCGCCCGGCGTGGAGCTGGACGGCGAGGTTCTCGCCCCCGGCGCACTCGCCCCGTGGCTGGAGCGCCACGGTGAGCAGCCGATGGGCCTGGCCACGGTCGACGCCTGGGCGCTGGGCAGCGGCAGCGTCGGCGAGATCGCGCTCGCGCTCGGCTCGGGCACGGCCGCCTGGTTCGACCCGGCCGAGCTGGACGAGGCGGACGAGCGGGCCTTCGCCGGCTGGATCGCCGACCCTGCCCGGCCCAAGACCCTGCACAACGCCAAGGGTGTGATGCGGGTCTTCGCCGAGCACGGCTGGAAGGTCGCCGGCGTCACCATGGACACCGCCCTGGCCGCCTACCTGGTCAAGCCCGGCCGCCGCTCCTTCGCGCTGGACGCGCTGTCGGTGGAGTACCTGGGCCGTGAGCTGGCCCCGGCCGCGGACGACAGCGGCCAGCTCGCCTTCGGCACCGACGAGCAGGCCGAGAAGGACGCGCTGATGTCCCAGGCCCGGGCCGTACTGGACCTGGGCGAGGCGTTCGAGTCCCGGCTGCGGGACGTCGGCGCCGCCGGTCTGCTGCGCGACATCGAACTGCCGACCTCGGAGTTGCTCGCGCGCATGGAGCGGGCGGGGATCGCGGCGGACCGCGGCTGGCTGGAGCGCATGGAGCAGCAGTTCGCGGACGCGGTGCAGCAGGCGGTGAAGGAGGCGCACGCCGCCGTCGGCCACGAGTTCAACCTCGGTTCGCCCAAGCAGCTCCAGGAGGTGTTCTTCGGCGAACTGGGCCTGCCCAAGACCAAGAAGACCAAGACCGGCTACACCACGGACGCCGACGCGCTCGCCTGGCTGGCCACCCAGACCGAGCACGACCTTCCCGTGATCATGCTGCGCCACCGTGAGCAGGCGCGGCTGCGGTCCACCGTCGAGGGCCTGATCAAGACGGTGTCGCCCGGCGGCCGTATCCACACCACGTTCAACCAGACCGTGGCGGCGACCGGCCGGCTCTCCTCCACCGACCCCAACCTGCAGAACATCCCGGTCCGCACGGACGAGGGCCGGGCCATCCGGCGCGGCTTCGTCGTCGGCGAGGGATTCGAGTCGCTGCTGACCGCCGACTACAGCCAGATCGAGCTGCGCGTGATGGCCCATCTCTCCGAGGACGAGGGCCTGATCGAGGCGTTCACCTCCGGCGAGGACCTGCACGACACCGTCGCCTCCCAGGTCTTCTCCGTGGCCAGGAGCGATGTCGACCCCGAGATGCGCCGCAAGATCAAGGCGATGTCGTACGGGCTGGCGTACGGGCTGTCGGCGTTCGGCCTGTCCCAGCAGCTCAACATCTCGCCCGACGAGGCGCGCGGACTGATGGACACCTACTTCGAGCGCTTCGGCGGGGTCCGCGACTATCTGCGCCGCGCCGTCGACGAGGCGCGCGCCACCGGCTACACCGAGACCATGCTCGGCCGCCGCCGCTACCTCCCCGACCTCACCAGCGACAACCGCCAGCGCCGCGAGATGGCCGAGCGGATGGCGCTCAACGCCCCGATCCAGGGCACCGCGGCGGACATCGTGAAGATCGCGATGCTGCGCGTGGACGAGGCGCTGATCCGGGAGGGGCTCTCCTCGCGCATGCTCCTCCAGGTGCACGACGAAATCGTGCTGGAGGTGTCACCGGGCGAGCGGGACGCGGTCGAGGAGCTGGTGCGGCGGGAGATGATCGGCGCGGTCGAACTGCGGGCCCCGCTCGATGTGTCGGTGGGATTCGGACGGGACTGGGAGTCCGCCGCGCACTGACGCGTACGACCGGAGGGTCGGAGGGTCGGAGGGGCGGCGATACGGCTCGGCCCGACGGTCCTCCGGACCGCCTGCTTCGCCGCGGTGGAGGCAACCGGGCTCGCGGTGGCCACCGTTGTGACGCCCGGCGCCGGACCCGTCCTCATCGCCCTGTGCGCGCGGCGCCGGACCCGTCCTCATCGCCCTGTGCGCGCGGCGCCGGACCCGTCGTCCTCATCGCCCTGTGCGCGCGGCGCCGGACCCGTCGTCCTCATCGCCCTGTGCGCGCGGCGCCGGACCCGTCGTCCTCATCGCCCTGTGCGTGCGGCGCCGGACTCGTCTTCATCGCCCTGTGCGCCCGGCACTCCATGGCCGAACGTCTCGGTGGCGGTGCCGTCGCCGGGGTCTGCCGGTTCCCGGAAGGCCCCACCAGCCGTACCGCCTCCGGCCGTCAGCCCGTGCGGGGAAGCTCTACGCGGCGGCGGATCCGTACCGCCGCCGCGTACACCGGCAGTCCGAGCGCGAGTCCCGCGCCCGCCCCGAACATCGCCGTAGGAACGAAGTCCAGCGGCGTGGGGTCACCGGTGAGCGTCATGATCGCGTCGTAGGAGCGCAGACAGCGGTGCACGACACCCACGAGGAGCGCGAGCGCCAACAGGACGGCGGCGAGCAGCCGTTCACGAGCGGTCAGCCCCGGCACGGCCTCGGGCGCGGGTGTGTCCGGAGGCAGCCGCCGCACCGCCGTGACCAGAAAGGCGCCGATCGCCAGCAGTGCGAGCGCGGAACCGCCGTACTGCGCGTATGTGTAGAGCGGGAAGCCCGCCACGACGTCGCCCAGCGCCGGCAGAAGCCGCATACCCCAGCGGTCCAGGTGCGTGAACGCGTCCCACACGATGTGCGTCGCGGCGCCCAGCACCGCCGACACCCAGAACCGCAGCAGCAGCGGTACGACCCGCTCGCCCCGCCAGGACCGGCCCCGCACCAGCGCCCAGGCCCGCCCCTGCCAGGACGGCGGCAGGAGCGCAAGCAGCGGTTCGCGCAGCAGCAGCCATCCCGCGACGAGGACGGCCGCCACCAGCGCGTCCACGGTCGGCACTCCGGCCGGGGAGTGGGTGAAGTCCCCGAAGAGCATGGCGCCGGGAAGGACGGTGTCCGCGAAGTAGGTCATGTCCGGTGCGAACGAGCCCGCGACCAGCGCCGAGGCGACGAGTGGCCCCGCGCGCCCGTACCGTCCCGGCGGATGGCCGGAAGTACCGCAGCCGCATGGCTGATGGTGAACGGCAATGCTCCCCCTCGGTGTTCCCCGTCCCCGGTGAGCGCTCCACTGGCGCGCCCGGCCCCCGGTGACAGCGGCACTAGCCCGGATCATCGGCAGCCCGGCAGCCCGGCAGCCCGGCAGCCCGGCAGCCCGGCAGCCCGGCGCCCCGGGGCGACCGGCCGGCCCGGCCCTTGCTTCTTCGGACGCTCGGTCGCCGGTGATCGTTCCAGTCCGGGACGCGGGATCGGCGTTTTCCGGAATCCGCCGAACCGGACGCGCGAATGAGGTGAAATCTGGGCAGGAGCCGGTGACTCCTCGCCCGAAGGTGCCGTAGGGTCACCAGAGTTCGCGCCGGGGGACCCGCGGGCGCGACGCCGCAGACCGGGTCGGGGGCGACACCCCCGCCGCAGGCACAGGGGAGGACGCACGTATGGCAGCCCAGTTCGGACGGCGCATACGCAGGGGAGCCGCCACCACGGCCGTCGCGGCACTCGCGATGGCGGCGCTCACCGCCTCCCAGGCGCCCAGCCTGCTGGACTCCGAACGGCAGTCGGCGAGCGGCCCGTCGCCCGCGAGCGACACCCCCATCGACGGCGGTTCGCCGTACTACACCGATCTGCCGCCCCTCAACACCCCGGACAAGCCCGGCACTTCCGTCGAACTGCCGCGCAAGGGCAAGGCCGAGGCCGGCATCCCCGCGACCGTCGTCGACGCGTACAAGGAGGCCGAGGCCGCGCTCGCCGAGAGCAACCCCGGCTGCAACCTCCGCTGGGAACTGCTCGCCGCCATCGGCAAGGTCGAGTCCGGGCAGGCCCGCGGCGGCCGGGTCGACGCCGAGGGCACCACCCTCTCGCCGATCCTCGGCCCGCAGCTCAACGGCAACGGCTTCGCCGAGATCCGCGACACCGACGGCGGCGCGTACGACGGCGACACCACGCACGACCGGGCCGTCGGCCCGATGCAGTTCATCCCGTCCACCTGGGCCAACTGGGGCGCGGACGGCAACGGCGACGGCGAGAAGAACCCCGGGAACATCTACGACGCGGCGCTCGCCGCCGGACGCTACCTGTGCGCCGGCAGCCGCGACCTCTCCGACCGGGCCGACCTCGAGCGCGCGATCCTCGGCTACAACCGGTCCCAGGAATATCTGCGGACGGTCCTGTCCTGGTTCGAGTTCTACCGGAAGGGCACGCACCAGGTGCCCGACGGTACGGGCGTCATGCCCGTCGGCACCGGCCCCCGCGGCGAGGACGGCAAGGGCACCGGCAACGGCGGGAAGGACTCCGGGGGATCGAAGGGTTCCGGCAAGGGGCCGAAGGACTCCCCGTCGAAGGACGAGGGCAAGCCGAAGCCCCCGAAGGGGGAGGACGGCGAGAGCGGTACGCCGGACCCGGACAAGCCCGCCCCGGCCGAGACCGTCACCGGCTTCGCGTACGTCGGCCCGCGCGAGCTGACCGCCACCGCGGGAGGGGAGTTCGCCGACTCTCCCCGCGTACGGGCGCGGGACGCCGCGGGCAAGGCCGTGGCGGACGTCCGTGTGCAGTACGAGATCCGGGGCGCGACCGAGGCGCGCTTCCCCGGCAAGGCCACCCGCGTCACCGTCCGCACCGGCAGCGACGGCACGGCCGCCGCGCCGAAGCTGCTCGCGGGCGGCAAGGCGGGCGAGTTCACCGTTCGGGCCACGGTCGTCGGACGTACCTTGCCCGCCGTCGACTTCGCGGCGGCCGTCGAGGCCGCCCCGGTGCCGAAGGCGGACGCGCTCGCCCGCACGAGCGAGGAGCCGCTGAAGGCCGAGACCGGTGGCGAGTTCGCCGAAGAGGTGGAGATCAAGGCCACGTACCAGGGCGCGATCGCGGCGGGTGTGCCGGTGACAGCCGCCATGATCACCTCCGACCCCGACCACCCCGTCGTCAACGACAAGGGCCCCTACTTCAAGGACGAGGACGACAAGCCCGTCCGCACCCTGGAGGCCCTCACTACGGACGAGGACGGCGTGCTGAAGCTGCCGAAGATCTTCACCGACGAGCAGGCGGGCACCTTCCTCCTCCGTCTGACGACCGCCGACGGCACCACGCTGATCGTCGAGTTGACGGTCACCGCACCGGCGGCCCAGGGCCGGTAGCCGCCAGGGCACGGCTTCGGCCGGCGCCCTCTTCCGTCTCCCTCGCACCGCTCCTCGTGCCCGCCGGGCAGGGGGGCGGTGCGACGTGTTCTCTTCTGCGCCGCCCGTTGCTACGGTGCCCCAGCCCCGGGCATCCTGACGGCCCGTCAGGAAATCGCTCACGAAGCCGCCACGTCACGGGAGGCCGATCATGCGCGCTCTGGCAGCCGCCGCCATCGGACTGGGCGCGGCCCTCGCACTGGTCCTCACCGTGACGGCGATCGGTGCGCCCAGCGGTGAGACCTCCCCGAAGCCGCTGCTCACCACCGTCCCCGATCACCCGTAGACCGGCCCGCACACCCCGCGGCCCGCATGCGCAGCACGCCGCAGCCCGTTCCCGCACACACCGAGAGACGTCCCCGAGAGAACCCGTAGAGGCCCGAACACCCGCCAGAGGGAGGGACGCACCGCCATGAGCCGCGCCGTGCCTGCCCGGGACAACGGCCCCGGACCCCCGTCGGCCACCCGAGCCGGTCACCCCGGGCGACGCCGGAGCCGGGGCGGCATGCGCCGCAGAGCGAGCCTGGTCCTGCTCGCCCTCGCGGTGTTCCTCACCGCGCTGTCACCGCTGCTGCGCTGGTACGCCTTCCCGCGGCTGGTCAAGATCCCGGCGAACCAGTACCAGGACATGGTCCTGGAAGCGAAGGACGCCACCCTCCTCGACTACGGCACCATGAAGCCGAAGACGGTACCCAAGGTCACCATCGTCCAGACCCTCAAGGGCAACGTCGAGGCGTCCGAGAAGATCGAACGGACCGCGGGCCGCGACGTCGTGGTCTGGGACGGCCTGTCCTACGTGGTGGGGCCGGACGGCGCGATGGTCTCCGAGATCCCCGAGCGCTACATCTTCGATGCCCACACCCAGGAGCCGGTGCACGCGGACGGCGAACACGTCGACGGCGACCCGGTCCGGCGCGAGGGCATCGAGTTCAAGTGGCCCTTCCTGACCGAGAAGCGCGACTACACCTACTTCGACGCTCAGGCCCGCGTCTCCGCGCCCATCCACTACAAGGGCACCCGCACCTTCCGCGGGCTGGAGGTCTACTACTTCGAGCAGACCATCCCGTGGACCAGGGTCCCCATGCCGAAGAAGCTACCGGTGAAGGGCATCACGCCGGAGTCGGTCGCCAAGACCGGTACGACGCGCTGGTACACCACCAAACGCATGTTCTGGGTCGATCCGACCACCGGCGGTCCGGTCAACGGCCAGGAGATCCACAAGGAGGAGCTGCGCGGCGGGACCCTGCTCGGAGGCCGCGAGAAGGTCACCGCGTTCGCCGGGCATGTGAAGATGCGCGAGGACTACATCGACTCCACCGTCGAACTCGTCTCCTCGCAGCGGCAGTTGGTCCTGCTCATGACCCGCTATCTCCCCTGGGGCTTCGCGGGCCTGGGCGCGGGGCTGCTCGCACTCGCCCTGGTCCTGGAGGCACGGGGCCGCGGGCCGGCGGAACCGGGCGGCGCCGACCGGGCACGGGAACCGGCCGCGGCACGACCCTGAGCGAGGTCCGAACGGGCCCTGCGCGTACGCCCGTTCGGCCCCGCCGCTACCGGCTGCGCTGTCCGCATCATGACCGCGCCCGCCCCCGTCCGAGACCCCCGCAAGGGCGCTGCCCGCCCCCGTCCGAGACCCCCGCAAGGGCGCCGCATGCCCCCCGTCCGACACCCCGGCCGGGCCCCGCCCGTCCCCGCCCTACGACCGGTTCATCCGCGCCTTGGTGTGCCGCGTCGGCTCCGCGGACGCCGGATCCTCCGGCCACGGATGCTTCGGGTAGCGGCCGCGGAGCTCCGCCCGTACGGATCGGTAGCCGTCACGCCAGAACGACGCCAGGTCGGCGGTGACCGCGGCGGGCCGGCCGGCGGGGGAGAGCAGATGGACCAGCAGCGGCACCCGGCCGTCAGCGATCCGCGGCGTCTCCTGCAGCCCGAACACCTCCTGCAGCTTCACCGCGAGCACCGGCTGCCCGCCCTCGTAGTCGATCCGGATCCGGGAGCCGCTCGGCACCTCGATCCGCTCCGGCGCCAGCGTCTCGAAACGCGCCGCGTCGCCCGTCGCCCACGGCAGCAGCCGGGCCAGCGCCCTGCCCGCGTCGACGCGCTCCAGATCCGTGCGCCGTCGAGCGCGGTCCAGTTCCGGTCCCAGCCACGCGTCCGGATCCTCCAGCAGCGCCGCATCCGACACGTCCGGCCACGGAGCGCCCAACTCCCGGTGCAGAAAGCCCAGTCGCTGCCGCAGCTCGGACGCCTCCCGTGACCAGCGCAGCAACCCCGGACCCTCGCGCCGCAACCCCTCCAGCAGCGCGGCGCGCACCCGCGCAGGACCCGGCGAGCCCAGCGGGCGTACGAGGAGCTCGATCGCGCCGAGCCGCTCCACTCTCCGGGCCAGCACGTCCCGGCGCTCCTCGGACCAGAGCACTTCCTCGCCCGCGGAGAGCAGCGGCGCGGCCGCACGCCGCGCGGTCTCCTCGTCGGTCACGGCCGCCAGCCGTACGCGTGCCGAAGCCGATGCCACGGGCCGGTCGGCGACCGCGACGGCCAGCCATTCCGCCGTGCCGAGCCGCGACCCGTCGGTGAGTTCGGCACCTGTCCCGGAGGCCATGAGGTACGCCTGCCTGCCGCGGCCGCGCGCCACGCGCTCGGGGAACGCCAGCGCCACCACCAGCCCGGCGGCCGCGTCATCGGTCCGCTCCCGCCCGCCCGTTGCCGTCCCCCGGCCTTCCGCGGCCGCCGCGCCATCCCCGTCACCGTCCCCCGGCGTCATATGCGTTCCGCCGCGGCCGGTGTGCGCCGCGCGCAGAGCGGCTTCGAGGCGGCGGGCCTCCGCGCGCCAGCGGCCGGCGTACGCATCTCCGCCGCGTCGCGCGGTACGCCACGCAGCCACCAGGTCGTCCCCGTAGGCGCGCGGCGGCTCCTCCGACAGCAGGGCCACCACCTCCGCCGCGCGACGCGCACCCACCGCGTCGGCGCCGTCCACCAGCGCCCGGGCGAGCCTGGGGTGCACGCCCAGCCGGGCCAGCCGCGTACCCCGCGCCGTCACCCTCCCGTCCCCGTCCACGGCGCCGATCGCGCCCAGCACCTCCCGCGCGGCGGCCATCGCCCCGCCCGGCGGCGGGTCGAGCAGCGCAAGACCCGAAGCGTCCGGATCGCCCCAACTCGCCGCCTGGAGCGCGAAAGCGGTCAGATCCGCCACCATGATCTCCGGCGACGGCCACCGCGGGAGGCGTGCGTCCTCCTCCTCGGCCCAGCAGCGGTAGACCGCGCCGGGCGCCTCACGCCCTGCCCGGCCCGCACGCTGCCGGGAAGCCGCCTGCGAGGCGCGTACGGTCGTGAGCGCACTGAGGCCGCGCGCGTGGTCGGTGCGCGGCTCGCGCGCCAGCCCCGCGTCCACCACGACCCGTACGCCCGGCACCGTCAGGCTCGACTCGGCGACCGATGTCGCCAGCACCACGCGGCGCCCGCCCGCGCCACCGGCCAGTACGGCGTCCTGGACCTCCGCGGATGCGCGGCCGTGCACCTGCAGCACCTCGGCGCCGGACCCTGCCAGATGTCCCGCCACGCGTCCGATCTCCCCGACGCCCGGCAGGAAGCACAGGACGTCGCCGTCCCGTTCGCGCAGCGCCCGCCGCACCACGGCGGCGACGTGCTCCAGCAGCGCCGGATCCACCCGCATGCCGTGCGGGGGCCGTACGGGGCGGGCGGGAGGCGTCCACACCACCTCGACCGGATGGGCGGCGCCCGGCGCCTCGACCACCGGCGCCGTGCCCCCGGTCGTGTCCGCGGCGCCGTGGCCGCCGAGCAGCCGGGCCCAGCCCGCGGCGTCCGTCGTCGCCGACGCCGCGACGAGCCGCAGCTCCGGACGCAGCGTCTCGCGTACGTCGAGCAGGAAGGCGGCCGCCGTATCGGCGTCCAGATGCCGTTCGTGGCACTCGTCGAGGACGACGACATCGACACCGGCCAACTCCTGATCGCGCTGCAACCGCTGCAGCAGCACACCGGTCGTCACCACCTCGACGACCGTCCCGGGCCCGACGCGCCGCTCGCCCCGCACACTGAACCCGACCCGGCCGCCGACGCTCTCGCCGAGCAGCCACGCCATGCGCCGGGCGGCCGCACGCGCCGCGATGCGCCGCGGCTCGGCGACCACCACACGCCGTACGGGGCCGGACTCCCGGCCCGGTCCGCCGCCCAGCAGCCCGGCCAGGGCCAGCGGCACCAGCGTCGTCTTGCCCGTCCCGGGAGGTGCGCACAGCACCGCGGTGCCGTGCGACTCCAGGGCCCTCTCCAGCGCGGGCAGCGCCCCCCGGACCGGCAACTGCTCCAACGCGTCCGTCCGTATCACGCGCCCAGTCTCCCAGCGCCGCGCAGAGCCCTGCGCGGCGCTCCTTCCGCCGGTGAACCCACGCGGTACTGACGGAGGCGGTGACGAGAGCGGTACGAGGGTCGGTGCCCTACGCGGCCGCGCAGACGAAGATCGCCGTGCCCGGGATCAGATGCCCCCGCAGGGGCGACCAGCCGCCCCACTCCTGCCTGTTCCAGTCCGGCCACTCGGGCTCGACCAGGTCGACGAGGCGGAAGCCCGCGGCCACCACGTCCCGGACACGGTCGCCCACCGTCCTGTGGTGCTCCACGTACACGGCCCGCCCGGATTCGTCCTGTTCGACGTAGGGCGTCCTGTCGAAGTAGGAGGCCGCCACCGACAAGCCCTCCGGTCCCGGCTCGTCCGGGAACGCCCAGCGGATCGGGTGGGTCACCGAGAACACCCACCGGCCGCCGGGTCGCAGGACCCTGCGCACCTCGCGCATGACCCGCACCGGGTCGGCGACGAACGGGATCGCCCCGTACGCGGAGCACGCCAGGTCGAAGGAGCCGTCGGCGAAGGGCAGCGCACCCGCGTCGGCCTGGACGAGGGGGAACGCCCCCGTCGCGCGCGCCGCGCTCCGGCCCGCCGCCTCCGTCGTACCGCCCGCATCCTCGTGGAGGCGCAGTGCGTGCTGGAGCTGGCGGTACGAGAGGTCGAGCGCGACCGGACGCGCCCCCCGGGCGGCCAGCCAGCGGGAGCACTGCGCCGCGCCGGCCCCGATCTCCAGGACGTCCCGCCCCTTCAGGTCCTCCGCGGGGCCCAGCAGTCCGGCCTCCTCCTCGTCGAGCCCCTCCGGGCCCCAGACGAAGCGGTCGTCGCCGAGGAAGCCGCCGTGTTCCTGCTGGTAGTCGTCCGCATTGCGGTCCCACCAGCCCCGGTTGGCCCGGCTGCTCTCCGTGTTCTCCACGCCACGCCGAGTGGCCTCGGCTTCTTCCTCTTGGCTCATCGCGTTCGTCGTCGTAACCTTCGCTCGAACCTGTAGCTGCTGAGTGCAGTGCACTTTGTGCCGGATATGGGACTTGTGCCCTCTTGTGCCCTGGGTGCGCTCTTCGCGCATTGACCCTGCCCGGCCGCCCCCGTATGCTACAAGTTGCGCTGCGGGCCTGCGTACCTCAGACAGAGCAGGCTGCGCTCGCATCTGTTGTATGTCCCCTCGGTTGTCGAGGCGCCACAAGCCCTGTGAAGGACGGCGTCTCCTCGCTGTCCGGCTTCGGCGGTGCGATAACGGGCTCCCGGCGTGAGCAGTACCTACGACCTCAATGTCCGTACCGGAGCCCTTTCCCACATGACGAGCAGCACCGAGACCACCGCCACCACTCCGCAGGTAGCGGTCAACGACATCGGTAACGAGGAAGCATTCCTCGCCGCGATCGACGAGACGATCAAGTACTTCAACGACGGCGACATCGTCGACGGCGTCATCGTGAAGGTCGACCGGGACGAGGTCCTGCTCGACATCGGCTACAAGACCGAGGGCGTCATTCCCTCGCGTGAGCTGTCGATCAAGCACGACGTCGACCCCAACGAGGTCGTCGCCGTCGGCGACGAGATCGAGGCCCTGGTTCTCCAGAAGGAGGACAAGGAAGGCCGCCTCATCCTGTCCAAGAAGCGCGCTCAGTACGAGCGGGCCTGGGGCACGATCGAGAAGATCAAGGAAGAGGACGGCATCGTCACCGGTACCGTCATCGAGGTCGTCAAGGGTGGTCTCATCCTCGACATCGGCCTCCGTGGCTTCCTCCCCGCCTCGCTGGTGGAGATGCGCCGCGTCCGCGACCTTCAGCCCTACGTGGGCAAGGAGCTCGAGGCGAAGATCATCGAGCTGGACAAGAACCGCAACAACGTGGTCCTGTCCCGCCGTGCCTGGCTCGAGCAGACCCAGAGCGAGGTCCGCCAGACCTTCCTCACGACCCTCCAGAAGGGTCAGGTCCGCTCCGGCGTCGTCTCCTCGATCGTCAACTTCGGTGCGTTCGTGGACCTCGGCGGCGTCGACGGTCTCGTCCACGTCTCCGAGCTGTCCTGGAAGCACATCGACCACCCGTCCGAGGTCGTCGAGGTCGGCCAGGAGGTCACGGTCGAGGTCCTGGACGTCGACATGGACCGCGAGCGCGTCTCCCTGTCGCTCAAGGCGACCCAGGAGGACCCGTGGCAGCAGTTCGCCCGGACCCACCAGATCGGTCAGGTCGTCCCGGGTAAGGTCACCAAGCTCGTTCCGTTCGGTGCGTTCGTCCGCGTCGACGAGGGCATCGAGGGCCTGGTCCACATCTCCGAGCTGGCCGAGCGCCACGTGGAGATCCCGGAGCAGGTCGTCCAGGTCAATGACGAGATCTTCGTCAAGGTCATCGACATCGACCTCGAGCGCCGCCGCATCAGCCTCTCGCTGAAGCAGGCCAACGAGGCCTTCGGTGCCGAGCCGTCGGCGGTCGAGTTCGACCCGACCCTGTACGGCATGGCCGCGTCCTACGACGACCAGGGCAACTACATCTACCCCGAGGGCTTCGACCCGGAGGCCAACGACTGGCTGCCCGGCTACGAGAAGCAGCGGGAAGAGTGGGAGCACCAGTACGCCGAGGCGCAGACCCGCTTCGAGCAGCACCAGGCGCAGGTCGTCAAGTCCCGCGAGGCCGACGAGCAGGCCGCGGCCGAGGCCGGTCAGGCCGCCCCGCAGCAGGGTGGCGCCGGTGGTGGCGGCGGCGGTTCGTACTCCTCGGAGACCCAGGACAACTCCGGCGCGCTCGCGTCGGACGAGGCCCTGGCCGCTCTGCGCGAGAAGCTGGCCGGCGGCCAGAGCTGACCGCTCACCGCTGAGCACGAGCTGAACGCGAGGCCCGTCCCCTTCGGGGGGCGGGCCTCGTGCCGTGTCCGGGGCGCTTGCGCTCCCCGCGACCGGTGCACCCGGACTCCCGTTCCGCCCGACCGTCGCTGACGGTGCGTCACACCCCGCGCCGAAGATCACGCCCGTGGGCGGGGAATGCCCCTGCCCTCCTCGACGTTGATCAGGGCGAACACGAGGAGGCGCGGTTACGGTGCTTGATCCGCAGGAGCTGTACGCATGGGAGCCCAAGGGGCTCGCCGTGGCGGACATGGCGATCGCCCAGGACACGGCGGGATTGGTCATGCTCTACCACTTCGACGGTTACATCGACGCCGGGGACACCGGCGAGCAGATCGTGGAGCGGCTGCTCGACCAGCTTCCGCACCAGATCGTCGCCCGCTTCGACGTGGACCGCCTCATCGACTACCGCGCCCGGCGCCCTCTGCTGACCTTCCGCAGCGACCACTGGAGCGCGTACGACCGGCCGACGCTCGATGTGCACCTCGTGCAGGACACGACCGGCGCGCCCTTCCTGCTGCTCTCCGGACCCGAGCCGGACGGGGAATGGGAGCGTTTCGCCGTCGCGGTGCGGCAGATCGTCGAGCGCCTCGGCGTCCGGCTCTCCATGAACTTCCACGGCATCCCCATGGGCGTTCCGCACACCCGCCCGGTCGGTCTGACCCCGCACGGCAACCGCCTCGACCTGATGCCCGGCCACCGGGCCTTCTTCGACGAGGCGCAGGTGCCCGGAAGCGCCGAGGCGCTCGTGGAGTTCCGTCTCGCCGAGGCCGGTCACGACGTGCTGGGCGTCGCGGCCCACGTGCCGCACTACATCGCGCGCTCCCCGTACCCCGACTCGGCGCTCGCCGCGCTCGAGGCGATCACCGCGGCGACCGGGCTGGTGCTGCCCGGTGTGGTGCAGACCCTGCGGACGGACGCGCACCGCACACAGACCGAGATCGACCGGCAGATCGGGGAGGGCGACGAGGAGCTGGTGTCGCTCGTACAGGGGCTGGAGAACCAGTACGACGCGGTGGCCGGCGCCCAGACCCGCGGCAACCTCGTCGCCGAGCCCGTCCAGTTGCCGTCCGCGGAGGAACTGGGCCAGGAGTTCGAGCGCTTCCTTGCCGAGCGCGAGGGGAACGGCGACTGAGCGGCCGCCCCGGGCCTCGCGCCCCCGGGGCGACGGCGTGGGCGCGGTCCCGCTGAATTAGGCTGGCCGCATGCTGAAGGTGGGCCTGACCGGTGGCATCGGCGCGGGAAAGAGCGCGGTGTCACGGCTGCTGGCGTCGTACGGCGCGGTGATCGTGGACGCGGACAAGATCGCCAGGGAGGTCGTGGAGCCCGGGACACCCGGACTGGCGGCTGTCGTGGCCGAGTTCGGTCCGGAGATCCTGGCCGAGGACGGCACGCTGGACCGTCCCAAGCTCGGGAGCATCGTCTTCAACGACCCCGAGCGCCTGCGCGCGTTGAACGCGATCGTGCACCCGCTCGTCGGCGCCCGCTCGGCCGAACTGGAGGCATCGGCGCGCAAGGAGGACGCCATCGTGGTCCACGACGTGCCGCTGCTCGCCGAGAACGGCCTGGCCGGGCTGTACGACTTCGTGGTGGTCGTCGACGCCTCCACCGAGACCCGGCTCGACCGGCTGGTGCGGCTGCGCGGCATGGACGAGGGCGAGGCCCGTTCCCGCATGGCCGCTCAGGCCACGCGCGAGCAGCGGCTGGCCGTCGCCGACCTGGTGATCGACAACGACGGACCGCTGGACGCGCTGGAGCCCCAGGTCGGGAAGGTGTGGCAGGAGCTGCGGGAGCGCGCTGCGGCGGAGTGACGCGGCGCGACCGGCCCTGTGCGGTGCGCTGCACCCGGACGACCGGCGCCTCGCGCCGCACGCGAAGTCCCCTTCCGGGTGCGAAGTCCCCGTCCGGCGGCTTCCGTGCAGCGCCCGGGGGCGGGACCCTGGTGTGTCGGGGGAATGCTGTTCCGTACGGCGTTGTTGCCCCGACGGCAGCGGTACGAGCGATGGTCCCTGCGCTCGCCGCCGAGCAGCTCTGGAAGGAGCCGGCCGTGCCCGAGAGCACCCCCGCGACCCACGTCATCGACTTCCGCGCGGCGGAGCACCTGCTGGCCGCCCGCGACCCTCGGGGCGCGATCCAGCTCCTCGACAAGGTGATCGACGCCCACCCGGAGAGCGGCGCGGCGCGCCTGCTGCGAGCCCGCGCGTACTTCCTGGCCGCCCGACTCCGTGCGGCGGAGCGGGAGTTCCGGCACATCGTGGATCTCGAACCGGACAACGCGTTCGCCCACTTCGCCCTGGGCCGCACGCTCCAGCGCGCCAACCGCCCGGACGAGGCTCTGCGCCACTTCCGCCTGGCCGCGGCCCTGGATCCGCGCCCGGACTACGTCGAGGCGGCTCACTTCGACGACCGGGGCTGAGCGGGCACCGGCCCTCCTGAGCGAGAATCCGTGGGCACCGAGGTGACCGCGGTCCGGCACGACGCCGGCCCCGGACGCCCTGCCCGACGAGAGGCTCACGATGGAAATCTGGATCAACCCGGCGTGCTCCAAGTGCGCGTCCGCGCTGACGCTGCTGGACGCCGAAGGCGCCGCGTACGAGGTCCGGCACTATCTGGAGGAGCCGCCGGGCACGCAGGAGATCGAGGAGGTGCTGCGGCGCCTGGACATGGAGCCGTGGCACATCGCGCGCCTCGGCGAGCCTGTGGCCGCCGAGCTGGGCCTCGGCACCTGGGCGCGTGACGCCTCCACCCGCCCCCGCTGGATCGAGGCGCTCGCCGCCCACCCGATCCTGATCCAGCGCCCCATCATCACGGTCGACGACACCACGGCGGTGGTGGCCCGTACGGAGGACTCGGTCCGCTCGGTCCTTCCGTAGAACCCCGTGCCCACGGGCGCGGGCCCCGGTGCGACCGAGTCCGCGAGGGAGCTCACGCAGGTCGTGATCGTGTCGCAGAGGTGTGGCACGATGCTGGCGTGCCGAGACTGGGATCGGGAATTCCGCTGGTCGGGCGCGGCGTCGAGATGGACCGGCTGCGTGCGGCCCTGCGGCGTGCGGCGGGGGGTTCCTCCGGGGCGGTGCTGATCGCCGGGGAGGCCGGGGTCGGCAAGACCCGGCTCGTCGAGGAGCTGGCCGCGTACGCCCGTGACGCCGGGGCGGTCGTGCTCTCCGGCCGCTGCGTGGACGTCGGCGAGGCCGGACTGCCGTACCTTCCCTTTGTCGAGGCGCTCGCCCAGGTACGCGATCTCGGCGAGGAGGGCCGTCCGGCGCGGCCGGGGATGTCCATGCTGCTGCCCGGTCCCGCGGTGCCGCGGACCGAAGAGGCCGCCTCCGAGCCGCAGCGCTTCGCTCCGAACCACAGCAATGCGTACGGCATCGCGCCGCGGCGCGAGCAGGACATCGGGCAGCTCCAGCTCTTCGACGCGGTCCACGCCCAGCTCGCCGAACTCGCCGCCGAGCGCAGCGTCGTGCTGGTCGTCGAGGACCTGCACTGGGCGGACGGTTCGACCCGGGGGCTGCTCTCGTTCCTGCTGTCCCGGTCGCGCGCCCGGCGGCTTCTCGTCGTGGGCACCTACCGTACGGACGACCTGCACCGCCGGCACCCGCTGCGCCCGCTGCTCGCCGAACTCGCCCGTCTGCCCGCCGTGGAGCGGCTGGAGCTGGCGCCCTTCGACGCCGCGGACGCGCACGCCTTCGTCGCCGCGCTCGCCGAGGGGCGCGTCGAGGAGGAGACGATGGCGCGGGCCGCCGGGCAGTCGGAGGGCAACGCGTTCTTCGCGGAGGAGCTGCTCGCCGCGTTCACCGACGAGGGCGGCGCCGAGCGGTACGCGGGCGGCGCACGCGGCATCCCGTCCTCCCTCATGGACGTTCTGCTGACCCGGGTGGAGCGTCTCGGCGAACCGGCCCAACGCGTCATCCGCGTCGCCTCCGTGGCCGGGCGCAGAGTCCGGCACAGCACCCTCCGCGAGGTGTGCGAACTGGACGACGACCGGCTCGAGGAGGCCCTGCGCGAGGCCGTGCAGCACCATGTGTTCGTCGTCGGCGGCGCAGGTGGTGAGGGCGGTGAGGGCGAGCGCGAGACGTACGCCTTCCGCCACGCGCTGCTGCGCGAGGCCGTCTACGGGGACCTGCTGCCGGGGGAGCGGGTCCGCCTGCACGCCGCGTACGCCCGGTATCTGACGGGGCGGCAGGCAGCGCGGCGCGGAGCGGCCGCCGAGCTCGCCCACCACAGCCTGGAGAGCAACGCCCTGCCCGACGCGCTGGCCGCATCCGTACGGGCCGCCGAGGAGGCCACGAGCCTCGGCGCACCCGCCGACTCGCTGCGCCTCCTGGAGCAGGCGCTGCGCCTGTGGAGCGCGGTGGAGGCGGAGCGGCGCCCACCGGGCACCGACGAACTGACCCTGCTGCGCAAGGCGTCATGGGCGGCCGGCACGTCCGGTGAGCCGGAGCGGGCCGTCGCCTTCGCACGCTCCGGCGTTCAACTCGCCGACGAGCGAAGCGATCCGGAGGTCGCCGCCGAGGCGCGGCGCCGCCTGGCCCAGGCTCTGCTGGCGATCGAGGGCACCGAGGACGAGGCCCGTACGGTGATCGCGCGCGCCTGGGAAGGCGTCGCCGGGCTGCCGCCGAGCCGCACCCGCGCCTGGGTACTGGCCGTGCAGGCCCGTATTCTCCGTTTCGACCAGCGGGAATTCGCCCGCGAACAGGCCGAGTTGGCGGTACGCGACGCCCGCGCCGTCGGAGCCACCGGGGCAGCCGCCGACGCCCTGGCCACGCTCGCGATCCTCACCGAGCCCGAACACGGACCGGAGAGGAGCCGGGAACTGCTGACGGAGGCCCTGGAGGGCGCCGCGGATGCCGGGGCGATCACCGTCGAGCTCCGGACCCGGTACTACCTCGGCATCCACCACTACGAGCAGGGACGGCTGAAGGAGGCGGACGACGCCATCGACGCGGGGGTCCGACGCGCCTGCGCCAGCGGACTCACCTGGAGCGACTTCGGCCTGGAGCTGCGCGTGCTGCGGGTGCTGACCCGCTTCGCGGGCGGCGACTGGGACGCGGGCGAGGAGGCGGCCGAGCAGCCGAGCGGACGCGTTTCCGGCACCGTGTCCGCCCGTCTCGCCGCCGTCGGCCTCCATATCGCCGTCGCCCGGGGCCGGTTCGGGGACGCGGAGCAACTGATCACCGATCTGCGTACCGAGTGGTGCCGGGATCTGCAGATTCCGCTGATGGCCGGTTCGGTCGGCGCCGAACTGGCCTGCTGGCGCGGTCAGCCCGAGCTCGCCGTCGCACGGGTCCGCGAGACGCTGGACTGGGCGCGCAAGGTCGGCGGCCCGTGGCTGATGGCCGGGATCCGGCTCGGGGCCCTGGGCGTCAGCGCGTACGCCGATCTTGCCGGGAGCGCCATGGCCCGGGACGACACCGCCGCCGTGGAGCGGGCCGTGGCGGAGGGCGAGCGGTTCGTGGAACATGCGCGGCGTACGGCCGAGCACGGCACCCCGCGTACCGGCGTCCTCGGCCCCGAGGGGCGCGCCTGGCTCGCCCGGGCCGAGGCCGAGCTGACCCGCCTGCGGGGCGCGAGCTCCCCGGAGAACTGGCAGGCAGCGGTGGACGGGTTCGGCTACGGGGCCGTGTACGAGCAGGCGTTGTGCAGGTGGAGGCTCGGCGAGGCGCTCCTCGGGGCGGACCGCAGGGACGAGGCGATCGCCGTCCTCCGGGACGCGGACGCGGCGGCCGTAGGACTGGGAGCGGTACCGCTGCGCGAAGCCGTCGACCGACTGGCCCGCCGCGCACGGATTTCCCTCACCTCCGCCGGGGACAAGGCGGCGCCGGAGAGCGGCGACGCGGCGGCCGTCGTGCTCACGCCGCGCGAGCTGTCGGTGCTGCGCGTGGTGGCACTGGGCAGAACCAACCGGCAGGTGGGCGAGGAGTTGTTCATCAGCGAGAAGACGGTCAGCGCGCATCTGTCGCACATCATGGCGAAGCTGGGCGCCGGCCGGCGGGGCGAAGCGGTGGCCATCGCGTACGAGCGCGGGCTCCTGGACTGAAGGCACTGGGCTCACGGGTCTTCTCCCGCCGTGCGAGGCGGCAGCGGGACCGCGCAGGGTGTTCCTCAGCTGAGCCGGGCGCTGGACGACCGCGGCGTTCCGGCTTCGTCCCGGCGTAGGTCTGCCCCGGTGGACCTCCACCGGGCCCGGGCCTCGCCCGCCCTCCCTGGCAGCCGAGGCCCCCGGCCACCCGGCCCCCGGGCAACCCCGGCCACCCGGCCCCCGGGCAACCCCGGCCACCCTGGCCCCGGCCCCTGCCCTGGCAACACCCCGCCGCCCGGTCTGCCCGCCCCACGGCCTCCGGAGATGGCCTCCGAAGACGGCCCCGCCCAGGTCCCGACCGGCCCTGGCGCCCTTCACCCGCGCCGGGTGAAGTGAGCCGCCGCCCCCGTCGGCCACGCTCGGAGCAGGCCCCGCGGCCGGGCGCCCCCTGCCCGCGCCCGCGCGACCCCGCCGGGACCCGCTCCCCGTCCCGGTGATCGTGCTCGATCCGGCGATCGGAGAGGTGCCCATGACCGACCCGGACACGTTGTCGGTGAACACCATCCGCGGCCTGTGCATGGACGCCGTCCAGCGGGCCGACTCCGGGCACCCGGGTACGCCCATGGGCATCGCGCCCGTCGCGTACACGCTGTGGCAGCGCTTCCTGCGCTTCGACCCGGGCAACCCGATCTGGCCGAACCGCGACCGCTTCGTCCTCTCCGAGGGCCACGCCTCCACCCTGCTGTGGTCCCTGCTGCATCTGACCGGCGTCCGCGCGGTGGACCCCGACTACGAGGTGCTGGGCCGGCCCGCGGTCACCCTGGACGATCTGAAGTCCTTCCGCCGCCTCGACTCGCACTGCCCCGGCCACCCCGAGTACCGGTGGACGAGCGGCGTCGAGACCACCACAGGACCGCTCGGCCAGGGCGTGGCCACCTCCGTCGGCATGGCGATCGCCGGACAGTGGCTGGCCGCGCGCTACAACCGCGACGGCTTCCCGCTCTTCGACTTCGACGTCTACGCGCTCGCCGGCGACGGCTGCATGATGGAGGGCATCGCCTCGGAGGCCGCCTCACTCGCCGGCCACGAGCAACTCTCCCGCCTGTGCTGGATCTACGACTCGAACCGGGTCACCATCGAGGGCCGCACCGGCATCACCTTCACCGAGGACGTGGCCGCCCGCTTCCTGGCGTACGGCTGGAACGTGACGACCGTCGCCGACGCCAACGACCTCGACCAGGCCGCCCGCGCGTTCCACACGTTCAGGGCCGAGACCGAGCGCCCCACCCTCGTGCTGGTGCACAGCCACATCGGCTACGGCTCCCCGGTCGAGGACTCCCCGAAGGCCCATGGCGCCCCCTTCGGCCCCGAGGGCGTCCGCGCGACCAAGCGCTTCCTCGGGATGGACCCGGACGCCGACTTCGCAGTCCCCGACGGCGTACGCGACCACTTCGACCACGGCATCGGCGCTCGTGGCGAGGAGTTGCGCATCGAGTGGGAGAAGCGGTTCGAGGACTACCGGGCCGCGTACCCCTCTCTCGCCCGCGAGGTGGAGCTCATGCAGCGCCGCGAACTGCCCGACGGCTGGCAGGAGGCGCTGCCCGCCTTCCCGCCCGACCCCAAGGGCTTGGCCACCCGCGAGTCCTCCGGCCGGGTGCTCAACTCCCTTGCCGGGGTGGTGCCGTGGCTCCTCGGAGGCTCGGCGGACCTGTCGCCGTCGACCAAGACCCGGCTGACGTTCGAAGGAGCCGGGGACTTCGAGCCCGACGACCGGGCCGGGCGCAATCTGCACCTGGGCGTACGGGAACACGCGTCCGCGGCCGTCGCGAACGGCATGGCGCTGACCAAACTCCGCCCGTACTGGTCCGGGTTCCTGATCTTCTCCGA
Organism: Streptomyces sp. NPDC048639; assembly: GCF_043199075.1. Classification (NCBI taxonomy): domain Bacteria; kingdom Bacillati; phylum Actinomycetota; class Actinomycetes; order Kitasatosporales; family Streptomycetaceae; genus Streptomyces; species Streptomyces sp. NPDC048639. Next base: position 171,543 of record NZ_JBICVP010000001.1, on the reverse strand, counting down.
CTACGCCAAGGCGGCCATCCGCCTGTCCGCGCTGATGGAGATCCCCACGGTCCACATCTTCACCCACGACTCCATCGGGGTCGGCGAGGACGGCCCCACCCACCAGCCCGTCGAGCAACTCGCGGGTCTCCGCGCGATGCCCGGGCTGCTGGTCTTCCGCCCGGCGGACGCGAACGAGGTCGCCGAGACCTGGCGCATCGTGGCCGCGCTGCGCCACGAGCCCGCCGCGCTGGTCCTCTCCCGGCAGGCCCTGCCGACACTGGACCGCTCGCGGCTGGGACCCGCGTCGGGCGTCGCCCGCGGTGCGTACGTCCTGGCCGACGTGGAGTCGGGAACACCCGAGGTCATCCTGCTCGCGACCGGTTCCGAGGTCGCGCTCGCCCTCGCCGCGCGCGAAGACCTGGCCGCCGAGGGCATCGGGGCCCGGGTGGTGAGCATGCCGTGCTGGGAGCTGTTCGACCGCCAGCCCCGGGAGTACCGCGATCAGGTGCTGCCGCCCGACGTACCGGCCCGGGTCGCCGTGGAGCAGGCGTCCACCTTCGGCTGGGACCGCTGGGTGGGCGACCGCGGTGCCGTCGTCGGCATGCACACCTACGGCGCCTCCGCGCCGCTGAAGCAACTGCTCACGAAGTTCGGGTTCACCCCTGAGCGGGTGTCCGCCGTCGCCCGCGCATGCCTGGCGGACGCCGGTGGCCATGCGCCGCAGCAGAAGGAAACGGAGGGCCGGTCATGACGACGGACACGCCCCTGCAGCTCGGCATGGTCGGGCTCGGCCGGATGGGCTCCAATCTGGTGCGCCGGCTCATGCGCGACGGACACCGCTGTGTCGTCTACGACCTCGACGCCAAGGCCGTCGAGGAACTGGAGGGCGAGGGCGCAGGCGCGGCCTCCTCGCTCCAGGACTTCGTGGGGAAGCTGGAGACGCCCAGGACCGTATGGCTGATGCTGCCCGCCGGCGCCGTCCAGCCCACCCTCGAACTCCTCGCGGGAATGCTCGACCGCGGGGACACGGTCATCGACGGCGGCAACTCGTACTACCGCGACGACATGGCCCGCGCCCGGCAACTCGCCCCGCACGGCATCCACTACGTCGACTGCGGGACGTCGGGCGGCGTCTGGGGGCTGGAGCGCGGCTATTGCCTGATGATCGGCGGCGAGGACGAGCCGGTCCGGCGCCTGGACCCGATCTTCCGCACCATCGCCCCCGGCGCCGGAAGCGCCGAGCCCACACCGGGGCGGACCCGGACCGACGGGACCGCGCCCGAGGGCTATCTGCACTGCGGACCCAGCGGCGCCGGGCACTTCGTGAAGATGGTCCACAACGGGGTCGAGTACGGGATGATGGCCGCCATCGCGGAGGGGCTCAGCGTCATCGAGCACGCCGACGCCGGCCTGGACGACCGGACCGTGGACGCCGAGACGGCCCCGCTGCGCGAGCCCGAGGCGTACCAGTACGACATCGATGTGGCGGAGGTCGCCGAGGTGTGGCGGCGCGGCTCGGTCGTCGGCTCCTGGCTGGTCGACCTGATCGCCGACGCCCTGGCGAACTCCCCGCACCTCGACACCTACTCCGGGCGGGTCTCGGACTCCGGCGAGGGCCGGTGGACGGTTCTCGCGGCGGTCGACGAGAGCGTGCCCGCTCCCGTCATCAACGCCGCCCTGACCGAGCGCTACGAGTCGCGCGGACTGGGGGAGTTCGGCGACAAGGTGCTGTCCGCGATGCGCGGCGAGTTCGGCGGGCACGCCGAGAAGGCGGCGTGAGCCGTGGCGTCGGCGCGCCAGTCACGGCGGAGCAAGGGGCCGGTCCCCGACCCGCACGTCATCGTGCTGTTCGGGGCGACGGGTGACCTGGCACGGCGCAAGCTGCTGCCCGGGCTGTTCCACCTCGCCAAGGCCGGGCTGCTGCCGTCCCGTTACCGGATCGTCGGCTCGGCGCCCGCGCAGGCCGCGCTCGGCGACGACGCCTTCCGCAAGCACGCCAGGGAGGCCGTCGAGGAGTTCGGACGGGCGAAGCCCGAGGGCCGTGCCTGGCAGGAGTTCGAGGAGACACTGCACTTCGGCGCCGCCGACCCGGAAGACACCGAACCGCTCCTCGCGGCGGTGCGGGAGGCCGAGCGGGCCATCGGCGGCACTTCGCGCCGCCTGTTCCATCTGGCCGTACCGCCCGCGGCGTTCACCGAAGTCGTCGGAATGCTCGGCGCGACCGGGCTCGCCGAGGACGGCCGGCTGATCGTGGAGAAGCCCTTCGGCACCGACCTGCCCTCGGCCCGGGCCCTCAACGAGACGATCCACTCCGTCGTGGACGAGTCGCGGGTGTTCCGTATCGACCACTTCCTCGGCAAGGAGTCCGTGGACAACATCCTCGCGCTCCGCTTCGCCAACGGGCTGTTCGAGCCCATCTGGAACCGCGACCACATCAGCCATGTGCAGATCGATGTCCCCGAGAGCATCGGCATCGAGGGCCGCGCCCAGTTCTTCGAGGGCACAGGGACCTTCCGCGACATGATCGTGACGCATCTCTTCCAGCTCCTCGGCTTCGTCGCCATGGAGCCCCCGACCGCGCTGAACGCCAAGTGCCTGCGGGACGAGACGGTGAAGGTCTTCGAGACCATGGAGCCCATCGACCCGGCCCATGTCGTCCGGGGCCAGTACGAGGGGTACCGCCACGAGCCGGGTGTCGACCCGCACTCCGACACCGAGACCTTCGTCGCCCTGCGCGTCGGACTCGACAACTGGCGGTGGGCCGGCGTCCCGTTCTACCTGCGGTCCGGCAAGTCCCTCGGGCAGGGCGGGCACATGGTCGCCCTCGGCTTCCGCGAACCCGCCCTGCGGATGTTCCCCGACGAGGCGCGGCGCCACGCCGACGCCCGCAGCAACCGGCTCGTCATCGACTTCGCCGACCCCGGCCGGATCGCCGCCCGCTTCCTGGCGAAGGACCCCGGCCCGGCCATGCACCTCGGCACGGCCGACATGACCTTCAGCTACGCCGAGTCCTTCAACACGCTGCACGCCCTGGAGGGATACGAGCGCCTGATCCTCGACGCCATGCTGGGCGACCAGTCGCTGTTCACCCGCGCGGACGGGATCGAGCGTCTCTGGGAGGTGTCCACCCCGCTGCTGGAGAACCCGCCCCCGGTGCAGCCGTACGCCCCCGGCTCCTGGGGGCCCGACGCGGCCCGCCGGCTGATCGCGCCCTACCACTGGCACCTGCCGGACGACTAGCGCCGCCGAGAGGCCCGGACCGTGGAGAGGCGAGGAGCCGGATTGCGGAGCCGGGCGGAGGCGGACCCGCGGGGAGGGCCCTCGGTCGCAGCGCGTCGCGTTCACGCGCCCGCCGGTCGCTTCTAGGCTCGGGGCCATGCTCGGGCTTCCGGATCATGTGCGTACGTGCCTCTTCGACCTCGACGGTGTGCTCACCCGGACCGCGGAGGTCCACGCGGCCGCGTGGAAGGAGATGTTCGACGACTATCTGCGGCAGCGCGCCGACCGCGAGGGCATCCCGTTCGTGCCCTTCGACCCGGTGCACGACTACGACCAGTACGTGGACGGCCGACCGCGCGCCGACGGGGTCCGCACCTTCTTCGCCGCCCGCGGCATCGACCTCCCCGAGGGCAAGCCCGACGACCCGCCCGGGGCGGACACCGTGCACGGCCTCGGCACCCGCAAGAACGACCTGGTGCTGCGCAAGATCGACCAGCAGGGGGTACAGCCGTACGAGGGCTCGGTGGCCTACGTCCGGGCCGCCCGCGACGCGGGCCTGCGGCGCGCCGTGGTCTCCTCCAGCGCCAACTGCCGCGCCGTACTGGAGGCCGCGGGCATCGCCGACCTCTTCGAGACGCGGATCGACGGGATCGTCGCCCGCGAGAGGCGTCTGCGCGGCAAACCGCACCCGGACACCTATCTGGCGGCTGCCCGGGCCCTCGGGGCGGAACCGGGCGACGCGGCGGTCTTTGAAGACGCGCTCGCAGGAGTGGAGGCCGGGCGTTCGGGGAACTTCGGAATGATCGTCGGCGTGGACCGGGCCGGGCAGGCCGACGAACTGCGCCGGCACGGTGCCGACGTCGTCGTCCAGGACCTCGCCGATCTGCTGGAGGGCCGCTGAATGATCAGCCACCCCAACTACGCGGTGGAACCGTGGTGTCTGCGTGAGACCGAGCTCGACCTGCCGGTGCTGGCCCAGAGCGAGTCCGTCTTCGCCCTGGCCAACGGTCACATCGGCTGGCGCGGCAACCTCGACGAGGGTGAGCCGCACGCTCTTCCCGGCACCTACCTCAACGGCGTCCACGAGCTGCGCGATCTGCCGTACGCGGAGGCCGGCTACGGCTATCCCGAGTCCGGCCAGACGATGATCAACGTCACCAACGGGAAGATCATCCGGCTGCTGGTCGACGACGAGCCCTGCGACCTGCGCTACGGCGAACTGAACGGGCACGAAAGGGTCCTGGACTTCCGCGCCGGCGTGCTGCGCCGCACCGCCGAATGGACCTCCCCGGCCGGCCGCAGCGTCCGTATCACCTCCACCCGGCTGGTCTCCCTCACCCAGCGGGCCGCCGCCGCGGTCCTCTACGACGTCGAGCCGCTCAACGGGCCGGCCGATCTCGTCCTGCAGTCCGAGCTCGTCGCCAACGAGCAACTGCCCGGCAGCGACGGCGATCCGCGGAACGCCGCCGCCATCGACTCCCCCCTCCTCGCCGAGGAGGACTTCGCGCAGGGAACCCGGCTGCGGCTGGTCCACCGCACCGAGCGCAGTGATCAGCGCGTCGCGGCCGCGGCCGACCATCTCATCGACGGCCCGGAGTCGACGGCCTGGTCGGCGGAGAGCGAGCCGGACGTCAGCAGGCTGACGGTCACCAGCAGGGTCGAGCCCGGACAGCGGCTGCGGCTGGTGAAGTTCGTGGCGCAGGGCTGGTCGGGGCAGCGCTCGCTGCCCGCCGTGCACGACCAGGTCGACGCTGCTCTCGCCGCCGCCCGGTCCATCGGCTGGGAGGGACTGCTCCGCGACCAGCGCGCCTATCTGGACGACTTCTGGTCGCGCGCGGACGTGGAGGTGGAGGGCGATCCGCAGATCCAGCAGGCCGTACGGTTCGCGCTGTTCCATCTGCTGCAGGCCTCGGCGCGCGCGGAACAGCGGGCCATCCCCGCCAAGGGGCTGACGGGCACCGGCTATGACGGGCACTCGTTCTGGGACATCGAGTCCTTCGTCCTCCCCGTCCTCACCTACACGGCACCGGACGTCGTCGCGCCGGCGCTGCGCTGGCGGCACGCGACCCTTCCCGCCGCCCGCGACCGTGCGCACCAACTCGGCCTCCGGGGCGCGGCGTTCCCATGGCGCACCATCACCGGGCAGGAGTGCTCGGCGTACTGGCCCGCGGGAACCGCCGCCTTCCATGTGAACGCCGCCGTCGCCGACGCCGCGCTGCGCTATGTGACGGCCACCGGGGACGAGGACTTCGAGCGCGGGCCGGGACTGGACCTGCTGGTCCACACGGCCCGCCTCTGGCGCTCGCTCGGCCACCACGACACCGAGGGCACCTTCCACATCGACGGGGTCACGGGACCCGACGAGTACAGCGCCGTCGCCCGCGACAACCTCTACACCAACCTGATGGCGCAGCAGAATCTGGTGGCCGCGGCCGAGGCCGCCGTACGTCACCCGGACCGGGCCCGGGACCTCGGGGTCGACGACGAGGAGACCGCGGAATGGCGGGACGCCGCCGCCCGGATCGCCGTGCCGTACAACGAGACCCTCGGCGTCCACGAGCAGTCGGCGGGCTTCACCCGGCTGCAGATGTGGGACTTCGAGGGCACCGAACCGGACCGGTACCCGCTGCTGCTGCACTACCCGTACTTCGACCTGTACCGCAAGCAGGTGGTCAAGCAGGCGGACCTGGTCCTGGCGATGCAGGTGCGCGGCGATGCGTTCACCGCGGACGAGAAGGCGCGCAACTTCGCGTACTACGAGGCGCTGACCGTACGGGACTCCTCGCTCTCGGCGTGCTCGCAGGCCGTGATGGCCGCCGAGACCGGTCATCTGCGCCTGGCCTACGCCTACTTGGGCGAGGCGGCCCTGATGGATCTGCAGAATCTGGAGCACAACACGCGGGACGGGCTGCACATCGCGTCCCTGGCGGGCACCTGGATCGCCCTGGTGTCCGGCTTCGGCGGCATGCGGCGGCCCGGAGACCACCACGACGGCGGGATCTTCGGCTTCGCGCCGCGGCTGCCGGAGCAACTCTCCCGGCTGGCGTTCAGCGTTGTGGTGCAGGGGCGGCGGCTGCGGGTGGAGATCGGCGACTCGACGGCGCGCTACACCCTGGTCCACGGGGAGCCGCTGCGGATCCTCCACCACGGCGAAGAGGTGACCGTATCGGCGAAGAAACCGGTCGAGCGGGCGGTGCCGCCGCTGCCCCCGCTGCCGGAACCGCGTCAGCCGAGGGGCCGACGTCCCGCCGAACGCTCGGGCGGGACGGCGGAACGGGGGGAAGCACCGGACTGACGGCGTGCGGCGAGGGCTGCGCGGGCAGCGGGGCCGGTCGCACGGGCCAGGGGAGAAGTGCCGTCCCACCGGGGCCGGAGACCGCTGGGTGGCGGACGGATCAGGACCTGTAACGTACCCGGGTCAACTCAGAGTTGACGTCTGGTCACACTGCCTCAACCATCGGGGGATCTCTGCCATGTCCGCACCGCCGCCCTACCAGAATCAGCCGCCGCAGCAGCCCTATGGCCACCCGCAGCAGCCGCCGCAGGGGTATGGCCACCCGCCGCAGCCGCCGCAGGGGTATGGCCACCCGCCGCAGCCGCAGCAGCCGTATGGCCACCCGCCGCAGCCGCAGCAGGGATACGGGTTTCCGCAGCCGCCCGGCGGGCCCCAGCGGCCGCCGCAGAGGAATCCGCGGAGGAGCCCGCTCCGGGGGCTGGTGAACGTGGTGGTCCTCCTGGCGGTCTTCGGCGGGATCGCCTGGTACGTGTGGGACTACAACACCGACCCCAACGGCGGCAAGGCCAAGGCGGAGGCCTCACAGTCCGCACAGGCCAAGGAGAACGAGAAGTACCGGCCCGAGGTCGGTGACTGCGTGAAGGTCGACGACCCCCAGGGAGACCCGCAACCCGAGGTCGTCGACTGCGGCTCGGCAGAGGCCGAGTACAAGATGGGCGACATGCTGTACGGCCCGGACAAGAAGTGCGGACAGCGCTTCGACTACGGCATCGAGTACTCGAGCAGCCGCGGTGGCGATCACACCCTGTGCTTCACCAGGGTCTGACCTCCGAACCGCGGTCCGGCCGTCGCCCGTGGGAACGGGGGCGGCCGGACCGCGTCCGTGCGAGCCGGAGTTCGGCGGCGATGCCAGGACGCTAGCGCTTGCCCTCGCACTCCTTCCAGGCCAGGTGGTAGACCGTGCTGACGCTGGCGTCGGTGGAGTCCATCGTCATGAAGCTGGTCTTGCGCGCGTCGGAGGTGCCCCGGTTCACGCGCAGCTCGGTGTTGATGTTGAAGTTGCGCTGCTCACCGCAGGGCGCCCATACGAGCTGGGCGACGTCCGTCTCGTCGGACGCCTGCCAGTTGTCGTTGAGGGGGCCCTTGAAGTTGTGGTTCTTGGTGACCGTCTGCGGCATCCCCTGGAAGTAGTAGTTGGCCCGCGACTGCCCGCTCGCGCCGTTCTCGAGGTACGCGAACCCGCGGTAGTCGGCCCGGGCGATGGCGTACGTGAAGCCGCCGGGGACGTGGACGATCAGGTTGAGCTGACAGTTCTTCCGGAACGAGGTCGGATCCGAATTCCCGCCCACCTGGGCGAGGTAGTCGCTGTACGTCACGGTGAAGGCCGTGTTGTCGGGCGAGACCGCCACGGCGGCGGTGCCCTCGGGGCACCCCGACCCGTTGACGGTCGCCAGCTCGATCACGATGTGATCCGGCGGTGTTTCGATCGCGGGCGCACCGTGGGCCGATGTGGTCGCACCGAACAGCGCGGCCACCGCACCGAGCACGGCCAGGGTTCTTCGCATGGGGGGTTCTCCATTCGCTGGTGGCTGGTCAACACCCGCCTGCGGCGCAGCAGATGGCGCGGAGCAGGGCGAGGTGTTTGTGAAGAACATGCTGAGATTGCGTGCACATGCCAGCAGGTTGCGCCCCACCTGTGAAGGCCGCCTCGGGGTGACCGCTTGCGCCGAGGGCCGGACGGGGGGAGATCCGGCCGCATGCCGAATCGGCCGGATTTGGGTCTGGCGGCCCCGGAGCCGTGGCAGCAGGGCCGGCTGTCAGGGGGCGGCCACGGCGGGAAGAGGTCGGGGAGCGGCGGAGGGCAGGCTGCCTGCGGAGGGGGCGGAATCCGGACGTCTGCGTCGTCGATCGGCCGGTGAGGGGGGTGGCGGAAGGCGCCCAACTCGTCCGAATCGCACCCGGGTTGATCCGTCACGCCGAGTTGGCTGCGGACCCAGGGTCGGCGCCGATGCGCACCGTCCCGTCACCGGTAACCGCGCTGCTGTGCGTGTTCAAGGAGATCCCCGCACCAGCCCGGGTTCTTCCGCCGGAATGGGTGTCACCCGCCGGTCGGAGACTGGTGAGCAGGCCGTCGAGTGGGGCGGGTGTGCGGTCGGGGTCGAGCGCCTCGACGAGGACGCGGCCGTAGCGGATCTTGCGCCCTTTCTTCGTGCCGAGGAAGCGCCGCAGCTGCTGCTGTGAGGTGCGGCTCTGCTGTGCGGGCTGGCGCAGGAAGGTCTCCAGTGCGCGCAGGTCGCCCTCCGCCCGGACGAGTTCCTCCACCCGTGTCACGCCCAGCGCGCGGATGAGCTCGTCCTCCAGGTCCGCCGCGCAGACGAAGAACCCTTGCTGCGCTGCACCGGCCCGCTCCAAGCCGCGGGCGTAGTAGCGATGCTCCGCCTCGTCGCACAGTCCCGTGAGGCGGAGGCCCAGGCCGGGTGGCCCGAGGAGACGGGTGAAGCGCCCGACGCTCATCGCACCGCCCATTGGCAGGACGCAGACTCCTTCGTCCTCCAGGTTCCGTCCGCGGTTCGCGGCCAGCGCGCTCACCGCTGCGGCGTCGCTCGGCCCTTCGAGCAGGACGACCGCCCGGACGGGCAGCCGCGCGGCCAGCTCGCGCGCGGTGTCGCCGGGGCCACCGGCCGCCCACGCGGTGACCGCCTCCCGGAACGACCCCATGTCAGCCATGGGACGAGTCTCCGCCCTTTCCGGCCACCACGGTAGGGAATTTCCGCCGGTGCTGCGATCGGCGGTGAGCCGTCGGGCCGATGGTCCGCGGGGAGGAGGCAGCTGCCGCCGGGGTCGGCCCGAGGTGGCCACGAAGACGACGGCGCCGGCACCTCCCGATCCCCGTACCGCCGTCGGCCACCGCCCCCGCGGGCGCGAGGAGTGCTCCGGGCAAGAGGGCTGCTCGGGGCGGCGAGCACTGCTTGGGGCGCGAGGGCTGCTCGGGGACCACTCGCCGGAAGAGCTGCCACTGCTCGTCCGGCGCCATGCCTTCCACGATTCCCGCAGCCCGGACCACGGGCCGCCCGCGTCACAACCCCCGCGCCCACCCTTCCAGTTGGGCGAAGTCCTCCTCCCGCAACCCCCGCCGCGGATTGATGCGGAGCAGCAGCGCCGGGGCGTCGTGGTGGGTCGCCACGTGTGTGGTGTCACGATGGGTGATCAGGTCGTCGACCCATGCGAAGGGCCGGCCGGCCGCCCAGGTCAGGATGTGGCGGGTCTTCCAGTACAGGCCCTCGGGGTCGCGCGTGAAGAGTTCGGGCCATTCGATGACCGGTAGCTCGCGGGGGAGTCCGATGGCGGGGGCGATCATCGCGTTCGCCTGGTGCATCCATGTCGTGGCCCAGGCCAGCTCGTACGGGAGCGCGGTGAGGCGCGCACCATGGCCCGGGTTGAGGCGGACGCGGAGGCCGCGGCGGTGGCGGCGGGAGCCGGGGGTCTGGCGGGCGAGCCAAGCGGCGGGGTGGAAGCGGTGGGTCGAGTAGCCGTGGGGGCGCAACAGCCGGGCGCCGTACGGGTTGAGGGGGCCGTCGACGTCGAGGAGCAGCAGCGGGCGATCCGTCATGCCGTGCTCCTACCCCCGCCGCAGCCCGTTGCCCCCTGGTCGGGGAAGTCTCCCGGACCGGCGACCGAGATGCTTGACGGTTCGTCAGATCGGGGTGACCGTAGGTGCCATGGCGAACCGACGCGCGTACCGGAGCCCGTTCCGTACCCGGTGGTCGGCCGGCCTCCTCGCCGGGGTCGCGGCGCTCGCGGCGCTGTACGCCGCTCCCGTCGAGGCCCGAGCGCAGGCACCGGCGCCCGACACCGCCGGGGCACCCCTGTGGTTCGACACCCGCGGCTCGGCCGAAGTCTCCCCGCAGGGCACGCGGTTCGTCGACGGCCATGGCCGCGAGGTCGTGCTGCGCGGCTTCAATGTGTCCGGCGAGGTCAAGCTGGACGAGAACGGCGGGCTGCCGTTCGCCGGTACGGCCGACGCGCGCAAGTCCGCCCGGGCCCTGCGGAATCTCGCCGGCGCCGACACCGTGCGTTTCCTGCTCTCCTGGGCCTACGCCGAGCCGAGGCCCGGCCGCGTCGACACCGCCTATCTCGCCGCGGCCGCCGAGCAGATGAAGGAATTCCTCGACGCGGGTCTGCGGGTGTACCCCGACTTCCATCAGGATCTCTTCTCCCGCCATCTGTTCGACCGGGGAAGCTGGTACACCGGCGACGGCGCCCCCGCGTGGGTGGTGAAAGCGGGCGGTTACGGAAAGGAGTTCTGCGGAATCTGCGTGCACTGGGGGCAGAACATCACCCAGAACAAGGCCGTCATGAACGCGAGTCGTGACTTCTGGCACAACCGCACCCTCGCCACGGACAATGGCTCACTCGGTGTCCAGGACGCTTTCCTGGACACCGCGGAGAAGACGATGACATATCTTCGCGAGCACCTCACCGCAGGCCGGTTCGCCCGCGTCGTCGGCTTCGATCCGTACAACGAGCCGTATGCGGGGACGTACGAGGCGGGGCAGAACAGCCGAGCCTGGGAGCGCGACCTGCTGTGGCCGTTCTACGAGCGGTTCCGTGCCCGTATGGATGCGGCGGGATGGCAGGACAAGCCGGCGTTCGTGGAGCCGAATCTGTATTGGAACAGCAATCTGGACTTCACCCGCCAGGAAGGCGGTCTGCTCGACTCCGGGAAGATCGGTCCCCGGTACGTCTTCAACACGCACTTCTACGACCAGAAGGCGATATCCGGGATCTTCATGCCGGGGAAGGCGAAGGACGGCCAGTACGGAGCCGACTTCCAGAAGACGCGCGACCGTTCGGCCGCCGCCGACACCCCGGCCGTGGTCGGCGAATTCGGTCATCCCCTGAACGGCGCGATCGCCGGGAAAGCGCCGACGATCCTCAAGGCGATGTACCAGGCCCTCGAATCCCGTATTCCCGGCCGGGATTGGTGGGATCGGGCCGCCGAATCAGGAGCCGTGCTCTCCTCGACCCAGTGGCAGTGGGACATCTACAGCGGCCGCCACCACGAAGTGATGAACGGCAACCCCGACAAGGTCCTCACAGAGGCCGATGCATGGAACGACGAAGACCTCTCGTCCGTCGGACTCGACGAGTCCGGCGAGCCCGTTCTCCGCCAGGACGCACGGCTCCTCGACCGTCTCCACCCGAGCGCGGTGGCGGGCCGCGCGCTCGCCTTCACCTACGAGGACCGGTCTCGCGACGCCGGGACCACGCTCACCTGGAACCGCATCCCCGACGACCTCCCGAACGTCGCCCGGCTCGTTGGCTCCGGACAGTACGGCATCCTCGTCTGGCGTTCCGGCGACGGCCCGGCGGAGGTGCCCACCGAACTGCATGTGCCGCACACCTTCGACCCGGCCACGACGACCGTGGTCTCCGACTTCGGCACGGTCACCGGCCCGCCGCGCTACACCGCCGACGGCCGCACTGCCGACCACCCCGTCGCGATCGCCCCGGAACCCGGTGCCGCCGCGGCGGGCGTCGGAGCGAGCGGTGTCAGGACGAGTGGTGGCACGGCGAGCGGCATCAGGGCGGATACGGCCGGCGGCGATGCGACGGCCCGCCGTCTCCTGCTCTCCGCGCCCCACGGGCCGGGCACACTCCACTACGCCCTCGTCAGCGACGGCACCACGCACCCCTCACCCGAACTGCGCGCCGCCGCACAGCGGGAACTCACCGATTGGGCGGCCCGTTCCGGCTTTCCGGCCTTACCGACGAACTGATCCCGGGCCCCTCCCCGCGTAGGTCCGTGATGCTCCGCGACCGGTCCGCGCTCCCGCTCCGCGGCCCGCCGCCGGGAGGTTCCGGGCGGCCGCCGGTCACCGCCACCGCCTCCGCTCCGGCGCGGCAGCCCGCCTCGGCCGCGTCCACCGTGTCGCGGGACGACAGGCGCGTGGCGAGGAACGCCCCGGTGAACGCGTCGCCCGCCCCCGTCGTGTCCACGCACCCGGCCGGTACCGCGGCGACGCGGGGGCCGGTCCTTCCGCCCTCCGCCAACAGGGCTCCGTCCGGCCCGAGTTTCATCACCACCAGCGGGAAACGGCGGCTCAGGACGGAGGCCGCCTCCTCGGGCTCACGCGTGCCCGCGAGCAGCCGTGCCTCTTCGAGGCTGGGGAGCAGGACGTCCACGCCGGAGAGTGCGCCGAGGAGTCTGCCGGGGCCGAAACCTTCGATGAACCCCGCCGACGCCGGGTCCACGCTCACCGGAACGCCCTGCGCCCGCGCGGACTTCATCGCCGCTTGCGCCAGCGCGCGGGAGGTGTCGGCGAAGAAGAGGTAGCCCGACAGGTGGAGATGGGCCACCCCCTCCAGAAGGGCGTCGTTCCAGTCCTTGGGGCCGAGGCCGAGGGCGGCGCCGCTGTCGGTGACCAGGGTGCGTTCGGCCGTGGCGTCCACGAGCGAGATGACCACCGCCGTGGGGACGTCCGGCTCGGTACGGAGCACGGGGCGGACGCCGGAGCGACGGAGCGCCTCCTCGTGCCAGGCCGCGGAATCCTCGCCGACGCACGCCATCAGGCGTACGTCGGCCGCGCCCGCGTGTGCCGCCCAGCACGCGACGTTCGCGCCCGCGCCGCCCGGCAGGGTGGAGATGCGTGCGGCGGTGTCGGTCGCCGGGGTCAGGGGAGTGGCGTGGCGGGCGACGACGTCCGTGACCACGTCGCCGATGACCAGCAGGGCGCCGGGAGTTCCGGTTCGGGTCACCGCCCCGCTCACGCCGCCGACCATGCCGTCGCGATCTGCGCCCCCAGACGTACGTTGCCGCGGACCGCCGCCAGGTTCGCCTCCAGTGACGCGCCCGCCGTGTGGCGGACCAGGTAGTCCAGGAGGAACGGGGTCACCCCCTGGCCCGTGACGCCCTCGCGCGCGCACGCGTCCAGCGCGTCCTCCAGCACGCGGTCGTGGAGCGCAGGGTCGAGCTGATGGTGCGTCGGGACCGGGTTGGCCACGATGAGAGCCGACTCCCGTTCGCCCAGCCCGTCCTGGGCGGCCATGATCGACGCCACGCTGCCGGGCTCCTGCACCGTCCAGTCGACCGGCTCGCCCGAGCTGCTCACATAGAAGCCGGGGAAGGAGTCGGTCCGGTAGCCCACGACGGCGACGCCCAGCGTCTCCAGGCGCTGCAGCGTCGCCCGGACGTCGAGGATCGACTTCACGCCGGCGCAGACGACCGTGATGCGCGTACGGGCGAGCAGCCCGAGGTCCGCCGACTCGTCCTGCGTCGTCGTCCACTCGCGGTGGACGCCCCCGAGGCCGCCCGTCGCGAACACACGGATTCCCGCGCGCCGCGCCAGGAACGCCGTCCCGGACACCGTCGTCGCGCCGCTCGCTCCCGCGGCCAGTGCGGGCGCGAGGTCGCGGTGGCCCAGCTTGCGCAGCGAGGGGTCGTCGGCGATCCGCTCGAGCTGGGACTTGTTCAGGCCCACGTGCACGCGCCCGTCGAGGACCGCGATGGTGGCGGGCACGGCCCCATGGGCCCGGACGATCTCCTCCAGGTCCTCCGCCACCCGCAGATTGCGGGGCCGCGGCAGGCCGTGCGCGATGATCGTCGATTCCAGGGCGAGTACGGGGTGACGGTCCGCCAGCGCTCCCCGTACCTCCTCGGACTGGACCATCAAAGGTGTGGGCATCGCTGTTCGACTCCCGTCTCGTCGGTGGTGCAGTGCTGCCGTCCGCTCCGTCGGCCTTCCCCGGCCGTCGGCCTTCCGCGCAAGGACCGTCCTCCGCCTCCGCCCTGCCGTCCGCGTGGGGGCCCATACGGGTATGGCCGCCGCCCCCTCGGCGCGGCCATACGGGTACGTCCTGGGTCCGCGTACAGCCGTCGTCCGGGAACGGCGGTGCGCGCAACGACCGTGCCGATCACCCGCTTCCTACCCATCCCTGGCGTGCGCGCCACGCGCCCAAACCTGCGTGGCAGTCCTTGACTCCGGCGCCGTTTGGATAGAAAAACATGACACAAGATGACAAATGCTGATAGTCCGCTGCGGCGCCTCGAGCGCGAGAGAGTTCATGGAAGGGCTCACGAGAAGAGCTCGCCGGAAAGCCCACGAGAAGGCTCATGACCGAGCTCGACGACCGAGGTCGAGCTCACGACAGAGCTCATGACAGAGCTCATGAGAGAGCCTTCGCGCGAGCCGGAGAACTCGAGGACCGCCGGACCCGGCCGACTCCACGGGGGCCTTCATGCGCAAGCTCCGCGCCACGCACCGCATCAGACCGCGTCTCACCCTCCTCGTCGCCGCCGTCACCGGCGGCGCGCTGACGTTCGTCCTCGCTCCGCCCGCCGGCGCCGACCCCGCCACCCCGGTCGCGTATCCCTCCGGCGGAAGCTCCACCCGTTATTCCGGGCTCGCCTTCGACACCTGTTCCGCGCCGACCCTCGACGCCATGAAGGCCTGGGGCGCCTCGCCGTACCGCGCCGTCGGGATCTACTTCGGCGGTGTCAACCGCACCTGCGCCCAGCCGCAGCTCACCCCGGACTGGGTCGGCGAGGTCTCCGGACTCGGCTGGCGGCTGCTGCCGATCTACAAGGGACTCCAGCCGGCCTGCGGTGCCCGCGACCGTGACCAGAAGATCACGTCCTCGGGCGCGGCCGCCGAGGGCCGGGCGGCGGCCAAGGACGCCGTCACCAAGGCCAAGGCGCTCGGCCTCCTCCCCGGAAGCGCGTTCTACAACGACATCGAGAACTACTCGCGGACCGACAGCGGCTGCCGTACCGCCGTGCTCACCTACCTCTCCGCGTGGACCGAGGAGCTGCACGCCCGCGGCTATCTCTCCGGTGTCTACATGAACCTCAACCACGGGGCGGAGGACCTCGCGGACGCCTACAACTCCTCGTCGTACGCCCGCCCCGACGCCCTCTGGATTGCCCGCTACGACGGCACCCAGTCCCTCACCGGCTGGGACGGCATCGACGCGTCGAAGTGGGCGGTGCACCAGCGCGCCAAGCAGTACACCAACAGTCACGACGAGACCTACGGCGGCGTGCGGATCAACATCGACAGCGACCGGCTGGACGCGCCGGTGGCCACGGTCGCGCACCCGTACAAGGTGACCAGCTCCGGCGCCCTCTCGGCGCGCAGCGGACCTGCCACGACCGCCTCGGTCGTCCGCTCGCTCGGCGCCGGCGCTTCGGTGAACGCGGTGTGCCAGACGCCCGGTTCGAAGGTCGGCGACAGCTCCGTCTGGAACAAGCTCTCCGACGGCACCTACATCGCCGACGCGTATGTGAACACCCCATCGGACACCGGCTACAGCGCGATCCTGCCGCGCTGTGCGTACCCGTACCAGGTCACGGCCGCCGACGGGGTCAACCTGCGCACCGGTGCGGGCACCGCGAACGCCACCGCGGGCACGATCCCCGGCGGCGCCCTCGCTTGGGTCGTCTGCCAGGCACCGGGGTCGGAGGTGAGCGGCACGAAGGTGTGGAACAAGCTCGACACCGGCCGCTGGGTCTCCGACTACTACGTGTCCAACGCCAGCAATACGACGTACAGCAAGCCCGCGCCGCGCTGCTGATCGCGGCGGAGGCATGATGGGGACGTGCGGCTCGAAGCGATCTCCTGGGAACGGCTGACCGGCGTCCTGGCCGGCCGGATCGCGGAGACGGAAGCCGCCGACGGCAGCCCCTGGCTGCGCGTCGCCGTCGACGGAGCAGCGGCCGCCCGCCCCGAGGGGCCGGCGGCCGCTCTCGCGGACGCCCTGCGCCTGCTCGGCCGGCCGGTGCGGACCGTGGCGGCGGACGGCTTCCTGAGGCCCGCCTCGCTGCGCTACGAGTACGGGCGCGAGGACCCCGACACGTTCTACGACGGGTGGCTCGACACGGGTGCTCTGTGGCGTGAGGTCTTCGGCCCGCTGGAGCCCGGGGGCAGCGGACGCGTCCTGCCGGACCTGTGGGATCCGGTCACCGACCGCGCCACCCGCAGTCCCTACGCCGAACTGCCGCCCGGCGGTGTCCTGATCCTGCACGGGCCGCTCCTCCTCGGGCGGTGGTTCCCGCTGGACCTGACGGTGCATCTGATGCTCTCGCGCTCCGCGCTCGCCCGTAGGACGGAGGAGCGGGACCGCTGGACCCTCCCGGCCTTCAAGCGCTACGAGGACGAGGTGGGGCCGGTGGAGACGGCCGATGTGGTCGTACGGGTGGACCATCCCCGGAATCCGGCGTGGAGCGGGTGGCGGACGTAGCCGGCGGCCGAGGCCAGTAGGGGCGGATGGGAGCCGCGGGCGAAGGGGGCGGCGATGCCGTCCGGACCGCCGTACGGGCCCGGGGCGGACGCGCCGGTTGACTTGGAGTGCGCTCCAAGTGATGCAATCCCCGCCTCGGCCGGGACCGCGACTCGCCGCGGGGCATCCGCGTCGGCCGCCCCGGCACCATCACGCACACATCGGGGGTATGGCGATGACCGACTCTTCTGTCGTCCTGATCACGGGCGGCGGCAGCGGCATGGGAGCTGCGGCGGCACGGCAGCTGCTGGATCTGGGACACCGTGTGACCGTCACCGGGCGATCGGCGGACCGGCTGCTCCGGTTCGCCGAGGAACTCGGCCGCCCCGAGGGGCTGTTGACACTTCCGGGAGACGCGTCCGACCACGAGGCCGTGCAGTCGGCCGTCGAGGCCACGCTCAAGACGTTCGGACGGCTGGACACCGTCGTCGCCAACGCGGGGTTCGCCACCCACGACACGATCGCCGACGGCGATCCGGCCGGGTGGCGGGAGATGGTGCTGACGAACGTCCTCGGCCCCGCCCTCCTCATCAGGGCCGCCCTTCCGGCGCTGAAGGAGACGGGCGGGCGCGTCGTTCTCGTCGGCAGTGTGGCGGGGATCGTGCACACCCCGGGCAACCTGTACGGGGCGACGAAGTGGGCGGTGACCGGGCTCGCCGAGAACACCCGCCGCATGGTGACCGGCGATGGTGTCGGCGTGACCCTGATCGCTCCCGGCCGCGTGGAGACGCCCTTCTGGGACGGGCTCGGAAGCCTTCCCGAAGGCCGCTTGCTGACGGCTGATCAGATCGCCGAGGCGATGGTCTGGGCGATCCGGCAGCCGGCCGGTGTCGACGTCAACAGCGTGGTCGTCAGGCCGGTCGGCCAGCCGGTGTGAACGGCGTCGATTCCCTTGCCGGTGCGAGGCCGTGACCGCAACCGCTTGCCGCACGCATCTGTCCGCGTACTGACAAGCCTGCAACCATCGTGCACGTCCGTACGCGGTCCGTACGCACGGCACGTCCCCACGGTCCGTTCGCGCCACCCGGCACCGCGTCGGCGCCACCCAAGAGCCCCACGAGACACACCGGGAGAGGAAACATCGTGAAGAGATCCGCACTTCTCGGCATGTCCGGCGCCCTCCTCGCCGCGGCAACGGCGTTCAGTGCCCCCGCCATCGCGTCACCGGCCCCCGCGTCCCCACCCGCCCCGGCCGCGTCCGAGCGGGCCGCCGTCGCCAAGCTCACGCACGCCCAGGCGACGTCCCGGCTTCGGGCCGCGGGCATCTCCTGGACGTCCAGCGGCGGGTGCAGCGACCGCAACAACCCGACCTGTACGTCGTTCGATCAGGTCAACCTCGCGACCATCCAGGGCGCCGAGACACTGAGGTCCGCCGGCGGGTGCGCCCTCACGATCACCGGCGGCACGGAGACCGGCCACGCCTCCGGCACGTACAGCCACTGGAACGGCTACAAGCTCGACTTCAGCCCCACGAGCTGCCTGAGCAACTACATCACCGGCACCTTCACGAACATCGGTCCCCGCCCGGGTGACGGCGCCGCCCAGTATCAGTCCGGCTCCGGCAACATCTACGCCCGCGAGAGCAACCACTGGGACGTCCTGTACTACAACTGCGGCGGCTGCTGACCGCGCGCCACCCCTTGCTTCCGTGCCCCCTTTCGTCCCGCCCGGAGGTGCTGGCGTACTGGTTGCCCGGACCGCGGGCAACCAGTGCCGGGCGGCACGCAGGAAGGAGCGGTGTGCGGTGAACTGGCGGCGGAAACTGCAGGGGCGGCGTGAGCACGACCTCAACGAGGACGCCAAGCAGATGTTCAACCAGGGCGACCGCGAAGGGGCGTTGCGCCTCTGGCGGGAACTGGCCACGACAGGAGACGGCGCCGCGGCCGCGAACATGGTGATCGAGTGCGCCGCCGACGAGCTGTACGACGAGGCGTTCCAGTGGTGGGGCAAGGCCGTCGAGCGCGGCATGGACATCCCCGTCCACGAGCCCGGCGTACGGCTGCGGACCATGCAGCGCAGGCCCGCGGCCGAGGGGTGGTGGCGCAAGGCCGCCGAGGTCAGGAACGACGACACCAGCCGCGAGCACCTGGGCGCGGCCCTGCGGGAACAGGGGCGGTCGGACGAGGCCGAGGAGTGGCTGAAGCCGGGCGCCGAGCGCGGACACGGCGGCTGCGCACGGGAGTTGGCGACGCTCTACATGCTGCGGAAGGAGGAGGCGACCGGCGACCAGGTCAAGCGGGCCCATGCGGCGCGTGCGCTCAACTGGGCGCAGCGGGCGGCGGTCGCGGGCGACGCCAGAGCCCGGGTGCTGCTGCTCCGCCTCGACCGCTGAGGCGGCGCAGAACAGCCGAGCACAGCGGGCCGAGGGACAGGGGAAGGGCAGCGCTGAGCGGGCCGGCGCTCCGGCGCGGAAGCACGACGCGGCGCGGGAACTCGGCCCGCGCACCCGGTGGTTGCCCCGGTGCGCGGTCCCGTGCCCCCCTCGGCGGCACGGTCCCGTGCCCTCGTCGGCGTGTGTCGCACCGCCCGCGCCGGTGGAGTGGCGTGCGATCCTCCGCGGCCGGTTCAGAACAGCGGCTGCGGCAGCACCCCTTCCAGGGCGAGCAGGGCCCGCTTGGTCTCCAGGCCGCCACCGAAGCCGCCGATGCCGCCGTCGCTCTCGACCACACGGTGGCAGGCGACGACGACCGGCAGCGGATTGGAGCCCATGGCCACACCCACGGCCCGTGCCGCGCCGGGCTCGCCGACCCGCTCGGCGAGGTCGACGTAGCCGACCACCGTGCCGTACGGGACGCCGTCCGCCAGTTCGCGCAGCACCCGGCGGTTGAACCCGCCGGACAGCGACCAGTCCAGCGGAAGCGCGAACGCGCGCAGGGTGCCGGCGAAGTACGCGCCGAGCTGGTCCACGGCCTGCGCCAGCACGCGGTCCGCAGAGGTCCGCTCCTCGGCGCCTCTGCCGTCCGGGACCGCGCCCGATCCCTCGGCCGGACCGGACCCCTCGGCCGATGAGCCCGCCTCCACGGGGTCCGCGCCGAGCCGGGCGGACAGACGCTCCCGCGCCTTGCGGGCCGTCTCCTCGTCGGCGTGGAAGACGACGTTGACCAGCCCTCCGGGGGTCGCGGCGAGCAGCAGCGGTCCGATCGGGGTGTCGGTCACGGTCCAGGTCACGGTGGTCATGCTCCGGAGCGTAGCGCCGGGGTCCGACACTCCCGCCGCCGCGCGGAACCGCGGCCCTCCACCGCACCGGTACCGCGACCGGCCGGCACCGCGACTGCCCCGCCGCAGTGACCGGCCGGCACCGCGCCCCCGGCTCCCGGCGCAGTGCGGCCGCGCCCCGGGCTGGGGCGCGGCCGCAGGGGGTGCCGTGGGCTCCCGGGAGCCGGAGCTACGGCGTGGCGGTGGAACCGGCCGGTTCGCGGGAGACCCCGGAACCGGTGTCCGCGGCGACGCCCTCGGTGGCGTCCCGTACGACGTCCGGCTTGTTGGTGATGATGCCGTCCACCCCGTACCCGGCAAGGCGCGCCGCGATGTCGGCGTCGTTGACCGTCCAGGTGAACAGCTCCAGCGGACGCCCGTGCGGGCCCCGGAGGCTGTGAACTGCCTTGACGTAGTCGGGGTTCACCGTCCCGTGGCTCGGGTTGATCTGGTCCGTGAACTCGGCGTACGCCGGGAGGTCGGCGGCCGCCGGGGTGCCGAGGAACCCCGTCTTCACATCCGGCCGGACCAGATGGACCGCCTTGACGGCGTCCGCGCTGAACGACTGGATGATCAGCTTGCTCCGCACATGGGACCGGTCGAGCCAGCCCTCACGGAACAGCACCCACAGGGTCTGGGCCTCGATGCCCGGGTAGAGCTCGGGCGCCTTCAGCTCCAGCAGCAGCTTCTGGCGGTTGTCCTCGACCCGGTCCAGGTACTCCCTCAGGGTGGGCACGTGCGCGCCCTTGTAGTCCGCGGAGAACCAGCTCCCCGCGTCGAGCCGCTTGATCTCCGCCAGGGTGAAGTCGGCGACGTTCCAGGGGGAGCGGTCCGGGAAGACCTCCTCCGCGTCGGTGGTGCGCTTCAGGTTGGTGTCGTGGATGACGACCAACGCGCCGTCCTTGGTGCGCTGGACGTCGTTCTCCACCCACGTGGTGTCGAGCTCGTCGGCCTTGTCGACCGCCTCGAGCGTGTTCTCGGGGGCGTACGCCGATGCGCCGCGGTGCGCCACGACCACCGGGCCGCGGTCCTTCTCGGCGGCGTGCGCCGTGGATGTCGGGAGGAACAGAGCGGAGAACCCCAGAATCGCGCCAAGAGCGGCGGCGACAGCGCGTGTTTGCACACGGACTCCTCGCGTCGGCTGTGCACGGACGCGAGGAGGTTCCCAGTCGGGTCCCAACGGGGGACAGGCGCAGAATGGCCAAAAGTTGAACGGGACACCTCAGGAAGTGCGGAGTGCGGCAAACCGCGCGCCGAGCTGCCCCGACGCGCCCCCGAGCGCTCCCCGTACGCGCCCCGGGCGCCCCCCGAGCGCTCCGGCGTCCGTTGTCAGTGGCGAGTCGTACGGTGGATCCATGCGGCCCGTATCCCACATCGAACGCACCGTGGCGCCCTTCGAGGTCGTCAGCTCCTACCAGCCGAGCGGCGACCAGCCGACCGCGATCGCCGAGCTCGAGCGGCGCATCAAGGCGGGCGAGAAGGACGTCGTGCTGCTGGGCGCCACCGGCACCGGCAAGTCGGCGACCACAGCCTGGATGATCGAGAGGCTCCAGCGGCCGACGCTCGTCATGGCGCCGAACAAGACGCTCGCGGCCCAGCTCGCGAACGAGTTCCGTGAGCTTCTGCCGAACAACGCCGTCGAGTACTTCGTGTCGTACTACGACTACTACCAGCCGGAGGCGTACGTCCCGCAGTCGGACACCTACATCGAGAAGGACTCCTCGATCAACGAGGAGGTCGAGCGGCTCCGCCACTCGGCGACGAACTCCCTGCTCACCCGGCGTGACGTGATCGTGGTCGCCTCCGTCTCGTGCATCTACGGCCTGGGCACCCCGCAGGAGTACGTGGACCGCATGGTGCCGCTGAAGCTCGGCGAGGAGATCGACCGCGACACCCTGCTGCGCCGCTTCGTCGACATCCAGTACCAGCGCAACGACCTGGCCTTCACCCGCGGCACCTTCCGTGTCCGGGGCGACACGATCGAGATCTTCCCGGTCTACGAGGAGCTGGCCGTCCGCATCGAGATGTTCGGGGACGAGATCGAGGCGCTCTCCACCCTCCACCCGCTCACCGGCGAGGTCATCAGCGAGGACGACCAGCTCTACGTCTTCCCCGCCAGCCACTACGTCGCGGGACCCGAGCGGATGGAGAAGGCCATCGCCGGCATCGAGACCGAGCTGGAGGTGCGGCTGGCCGAACTGGAGAAGCAGGGCAAGCTGCTGGAGGCCCAGCGGCTCCGCATGCGCACCACCTACGACATCGAGATGATGCGGCAGATCGGCAGCTGCTCGGGCATCGAGAACTACTCGCTGCACATCGACGGACGGGAGACGGGCTCCGCCCCGCACACCCTGCTCGACTACTTCCCCGAGGACTTCGTCCTGGTCATCGACGAGTCCCATGTCACCGTGCCGCAGATCGGCGCGATGTACGAGGGCGACGCCTCCCGCAAGCGGACGCTGGTCGACCACGGCTTCCGGCTGCCCTCCGCCATGGACAACCGCCCGCTGAAGTGGGAGGAGTTCCTGAAGCGCGTCGACCAGACCGTCTATCTGTCGGCCACCCCCGGACAGTACGAGCTGTCGCGCTCCGACGATGTCGTCGAGCAGATCATCCGCCCCACCGGGCTCGTCGACCCCGAGGTGGTCGTCAAGTCCACCGAGGGCCAGATCGACGACCTCGTGCACGAGATCCGCACCCGTACGGAGAAGGACGAGCGCGTCCTGGTCACCACGCTGACCAAGAAGATGGCCGAGGACCTGACCGACTATTTCCTCGAACTCGGCATCCAGGTCCGCTATCTGCACAGCGACGTCGACACGCTCCGCCGTGTCGAGCTGCTGCGCGAGCTGCGGTCCGGCGAGTTCGACGTCCTGGTGGGCATCAACCTGCTGCGCGAGGGGCTCGACCTGCCCGAGGTCTCCCTGGTGGCGATCCTCGACGCCGACAAGGAGGGCTTCCTGCGCTCCGGCACCTCGCTGATCCAGACCATCGGCCGTGCCGCGCGCAACGTCTCCGGCCAGGTGCACATGTACGCCGACAGGATGACCCCGGCGATGGAGAAGGCCATCGACGAGACCAATCGCCGCCGGGAGAAGCAGATCGCGTACAACAAGGAGCGGGGAATCGACCCGCAGCCGCTCCGGAAGAAGATCAACGACATCGTGGCGACCATCGCCCGCGAAGAGGTCGACACCGAGGAGCTCCTCGGCTCCGGCTACCGCCAGGACAAGGACGGCAGGGCGAAGGCCCCCGTGCCGGAACTGGGCGGCAAGGCGGGCGGCAAGGGCAGGGCGGCGGCCCGCGGCAAGGGCGGCGCCAAGGACGGGGCCGTGCTGACGGACCGGCCCGCGACGGAGCTGGCCCAGCTCATCGAGGACATGACGGAGCGGATGCGCGCCGCGGCCGCGGATCTGCAGTTCGAGGTCGCCGCCCGTCTGCGCGACGAAGTCGGCGAGCTGAAGAAGGAGCTGAGGCAGATGAGGGAGGCGGGGCTGTCCTGATCCGTGTCTGTTGCAAGAACGCCACGAAATGGCATGGGCCGTGCACCACGATCCGTGCCGATGCGTAGGGTTTCAGTCGCAGACGCCACAGGGAGGGCGGCTGCGGTGGATTTGTTGAGAGGGGACAGCGCGTGAGCGTCAACTTGTCCAAGGGGCAGGGCATCAGCCTGCAGAAGGCCGACGGGGGCACCCTGAGCGCGGTGCGGATGGGGCTGGGCTGGCAGGCGGCCCCTCGCCGTGGGCTGTTCGGGTCGCGCACGAGGGAGATCGACCTCGACGCCTCGGCCGTGCTGTTCGCCGACAAGCAGCCGGTGGACGTGGTGTTCTTCCGCCACCTCGTCAGCGACGACGGCTCCGTCCGGCACACCGGTGACAACCTGGTCGGCGGTGCCGGACAGGGCGGCGACGACGAGGCCATCCTCGTCGACCTCCAGCGCGTGCCGGTCCACATCGACCAGATCGTCTTCACGGTGAACTCCTTCACCGGCCAGACGTTCGCCGAGGTGCAGAACGCCTTCTGCCGTCTCGTCGATGAGTCCAACGGCCAGGAGATGGCGCGCTACACGCTCACCGGCGGCGGCCAGTACACCGCGCAGATCATGGCCAAGGTCCACCGCGTGGGGAGCGGCTGGCAGATGACGGCGGTCGGCAACCCCGCCAACGGCCGTACGTTCCAGGACCTGATGCCGGCGATCCTGCCTCACCTCTGACCGGAGGCCGGTCCGCCGCGACGACGGCGGCGGCCGGTCACCGCAGCACCGACGGCTCCCGGAGGCACCGCCCCCGGGAGCCGCGCAGCTCCGGCCCGACCGGCCCGAGCTGTACGGCACCATCCGGTGCCGGAGCGCGTACCGGCACCACCGACACGTAGGACACAACGAGGGGGAAGCGCGATGACGGCCGAGCTGGTGCGTGGGCAGAACCACCCACTGCCCGGGGCCCGTTGGGAGATCCGGGTCTCGGCGGGCAAGCCGGTCGTGGCCGGGGCCACGCTGAGCGACGACCAGGGCACCATTCGCGGCACCGACTGGGTCGCCCACCCCGCCTCCCCGAACCTCCCCGGCCTCGAAGTCCCCAGGCAGGCCGCGGCCGACCACCGGCTCGCCGTCGACCTCGACGCGATACCGGAAGCCGCCCACCGGGTGAGCGTGCTGCTCGCCCTCCCGGCCGGCGTCGGCGGCCCGGTCAGCTTCGCCGGCCTCGCCGCGCCCTTTGTCGCCGTCACCGGCCTCGACGGCACCGAGATCGCCAACTACACCGTCACCGGCCTCGACGCCGAATCCGCCGTCGTCGCCCTTGAGCTCTACCGCAGGCAGGGGGCGTGGAAGGTGCGCGCCGTCGGCCAGGGGTACGCGGGCGGGCTCGCCGCCATGCTCCAGGACCAGGGCCTGCCCCGGGCCGCCGAACTCGCCGCCGCCATCAACGAGGCCGTCGCCGAGGGCATCGCCCGCTCCGTACCGGCGCCGCCGCCCCTGCCGTCCGGTGAAGGCGGCCGCCTCCGGACCGCCACCGCGGGCGGCCACACCGGCAACGGCACCGCGGGCGGGTACACGGGCAACGGCACCGGGGGCCGCGACACCGGCAACGGCACCGCGGACGGGCACACCGGAAACGGCCCCGGCGTCACCGGAGACGCGGCGGGCGGACCGGCACCTTTGACGCCCGGCCCTTCCCCCGTACCGCCCGCGCAGCCCGTGACGGGCGGCGGCGGACCGGTCAACTACCAGCACCCGGGGCGTACTCCCGTGGCGCCTCCCACTCCGCCCCCGGCCGCGCCGCCCGCCGAGCCGGGCCGGCCGGCGCAGCCCGTCGCGGGCGACGCCACCGGCTGGACCATGGACGAGCGGCTCTACAACCAGGTCTGGGGCATGTTCGAGGACCTGGCCCGGACCACCGCCGCCTACCGCAGCGCCGTCGACTTCGCCGACTCGCGGATGGAGCAGGAGCTCGACCGGGTGCTCTCCGATCCCCGAGCGAGGATCGGCAGCGCGGGCGACGCCGCGCGCGCCGAGGCCCGCGCCAAGCACACGGCCCTTGTCGACCAGGCGCGCGCCGTCCTCGACCGGGACCTCGCCCAGCTCGTCGCCGAGGCCGAGGTCGTCGAGCCCGCCCTGCCCCCGGCCTTCGCCCGGTGGGACAGCCCGGTCTGGCAGGGCTACCGCGTCCCGATGGAGATCCCGATGGCCCTGCGCCTGGGGGACGTCCACCTCCCCGAACGTCCCGAGCTGCGCATCCCCATGCTCGTACGGCTGCCGCTGGAGCGCGGGCTCTGGGTGGACAGCGGCCGGCCGGCGTCGAGCGAGGGCAACCTGGCCGACCCCGCCGAGATGCGCCGCCTGGCCATGGACACCGCCGTCGCCCACGCCGCGCGCATGCTCGCCGTCCACCCGGCGGGCGAGTTCACGGTCCATGTCATCGACCCCGCGGGTTCCGCCGCGTCCTCACTCGCGCCGCTGACGCGGACCGGCGCGCTCCGCGAGCCGCCCGCGTCGGGCGCCGAGGGTGTGGCGGCCGTGCTGGCCCGGCTCACCCAGCGCGTGGACCTGGTGCAGATGGCCGTACGGGGCGGGGCGTCCGACGCCCTGCCGCCCGACCTGGACACCGCCGAACAGCTCCTGATCGTCAACGACTTCCCGCACGGCTTCGACGACCGGGCCGTCACCCAGCTCCGCTACCTGGCGGACGAGGGGCCTGCCGTGGGCGTGCACCTCATGATGGTGGCCGACCGGGAGGACGCGCGAGCCTACGGGCCGGTGCTCGACCCGCTGTGGCGGGCGCTGCTGCGGATCACCCCGGTCCCCGACGATCACTTGGCCGATCCCTGGGTCGGGCACGCCTGGACCTACGAGCCGTCGCTGGCCCCGGCCGGGAGCTCGGTGCTGGACCATGTGCTCGGCATGGTCGTCGAGGCTCGTCGGGCATGGGGCCGCTGACCTGCGCCCTTACCCCTCCTTTGCCTATTTCTTTACCTTTCCTTGGTGTTGCGTGTACTCTTCTTGGTGCGGAGGGGAGTACTCCTGCTGCGACGTTCCCGTCAATACGGATCGCTGTGCGGTCCCGGGGCGTCGGCCCGGTGCGCGGTGCGCGATCCAGGGTGGAAGAGACCTCCGGCAGCTACGACGCTGACCATTGCCGTACGACTCTGCCGGAGGAGTAGTGGACGTCTCCATAGGCCTGTGGGTGCTGACCATTGGTGGTCTGTGCGCCCTGATCGCGGCCGACTTCTTCATCGGGCGCAAGCCCCATGACGTATCGATCAAGGAAGCCGGAATCTGGACGGTCGTCTGGATCGTGCTGGCCGCCCTCTTCGGGGTCGGCCTGCTGATCTTCGCGGGCGGACAGCCCGCGGGCGAGTTCTTCGCCGGATTCATCACCGAGAAATCGCTGAGCGTCGACAACCTCTTCGTCTTCGTCCTGATCATGGCGAAGTTCTCGGTGCCCTCGCAGTACCAGCAGCGCGTTCTGCTCTTCGGTGTGCTGATAGCCCTCGTGCTCCGCGCGGCCTTCATCGCGGCCGGCGCGGCCATCATCGCCAGCTTCTCCTGGGTCTTCTTCATCTTCGGCGCGTTCCTCATCTGGACCGCCTGGAAGCTCATCCAGGAGGCGCGCTCCGGCGACGACGACGAGGAGTACGAGGAGAACCGCCTGCTCAAGGCGGCCGAGCAGCGCTTCGGTGTGGCCGACCGCTACCACGGCACCAAGCTGTTCATCCAGAAGAACGGCAAGCGCATCATGACCCCGATGCTCGTGGTCATGCTGGCGATCGGCACCACGGACGTCCTCTTCGCGCTGGACTCCATCCCGGCGATCTTCGGCCTCACCCAGGACCCGTACATCGTCTTCACCGCCAACGCCTTCGCGCTGATGGGTCTGCGGCAGCTGTACTTCCTCATCGGCGGACTGCTGAAGAAGCTGGTCCACCTGTCGTACGGCCTGTCGGTCATCCTCGGCTTCATCGGCGTGAAGCTGGTGCTGCACGCCCTGCACGAGTTGGGGGTCCATGTCCCGGAGATCAGCATCCCGGTCTCGCTGGCCGTGATCTGCGGCGTGCTGATCGTGACGACGATCACCAGCCTCCGCGCCTCGAAGAAGCAGGCGGAAGCGGAGGCGAAGGCAGCCGGGTCGAAGCCCGATGCCGATGCCGAGTCGGAGTCCGTGTCCGGCGGCTGACCGTCGTCCATGGCGTCCGGCGGCCGCGGCGAGAAGCGGCTCGACGCCTGATGCGTACTCCCCGTTCGGCGGGGCAGGCGCACTCATGTCCTCCGTGTGCGGGGCGGTCCGGGGTTCTTCCCGGGCCGCCCCGCGGTGCTTTCGGGGGTGGGATGCCGGGAGCGGTACGGATGTTGGCCTCCGGCCCCGCGGGGTACCCGGTGCCGGACGAGAGGCTCCGTATGCACCCCATCGACACCCTGGACACGGCAGGCCTCGGCAACCGCAGCTACCTCGTCGCGGGGACGGAGGCCGCGGCCGTCGTGGACCCGCCGCGCGACATCGACCGTGTGCTCTCCGCCGCCGAGCGGCACGGCGTACGCATCACGCTCGTCGCCGAAACCCATGTCCACAACGACTACATCACCGGCGGCCTCGACCTGGCCCGGATCACGGGAGCCCGCTACCTCGTCCCCGCCTTCGCCCCTGTCTCGTACGAGCGGACGCCGATGGCCGACGGGGACACCGTCCCTCTCGACGGCGGACTGACTCTGGAGGCGGTCGCCACACCCGGTCACACCCCGCACCACACCGCCTACGTCCTCCACGACGGCGGAGAGCCGGTCGCAGCCTTCACCGGCGGTTCGCTGCTCATGGGCACGGTCGGACGCACCGATCTCGTCGAACCCCATCTGACCGAGCCACTGGCCCGCGCCCAGCACGCCTCGGCGCACCGGCTGGCAGACCGCCTCCCCGACGACACCCTCGTCCTGCCCACCCACGGATTCGGCAGCTTCTGCGCGTCCGGCGGATCACCGGACGCCCGCCGTACGACCGTGGGCGAGCAACGCCGGACGAACGAGGCGCTGTCCGAGGACGTCGACCCCTTCGTGGAACGGCTGCTGGCCGGCCTGGACGATGTGCCCGCGTACTACGCCCACATGGGCCCGGTGAACGCCGCCGGTCCGCCGCCCCTGGACCTGACCCCTCCGGAAGCTGCGGACGCCGCCGGTATCGCGGCCCGCCTGAGGGCGGGGGAGTGGGTGGTGGACCTGCGCAGCCGGGTGGCGTTCGCGCAGGGGCATGTGCGGGGGACGTACAACTTCGAGGGCGACGGACGCCTTGCCACCTACCTGGCCTGGCTCATCCCCTGGGGCACGCCGGTCACCCTCCTCGCCGGGAATCCGGGACAGATCGCCGCCGCCCAGCGGGAGCTGGCGCGCGTCGGCATCGACCACCCGGCCGCCGCGGCGACGGGCGGCCCCGCCGACTGGCTCACCGGGAACGACCGCCCCTCCGGCTTCCGCCGTGCGGACTTCGCCGCTCTCGCGCACGCGGTCCGCGCAGGCGAGGATCCCGTGGTACTCGACGTACGCCGGGCCACCGAGCGTGCCCACGGCGCGGTGGCCGGCTCGGTGCATCTGCCGGTGCACCAACTGCCCGGTCGGCTGGCCGATGTGCCGCCCGGCACGGTATGGACGCACTGCGCGAGCGGCATGCGCGCCGCCATGGCGGCCTCCCTGCTGGACGCCGCGGGACGCTCGGTGGTCCTGGTGGACGACCGTTTCGAGGCGGCGGAGAAGGCGGGACTCGTGGCGCCGGGATAGTGCGTGGAGCGGCGCGCGCCCCTGCCGTGCCTCCCTGCGCCTGCCCTCGGCATGCACTGCCCGTCCTCGGCGCGCCCGTCCTCGGCCCGCCCGCCGTCGGCACGCCCTGCCCAGCCCGAGGGCGCCCCCGTGATTCCCGGGCGCGACCGGGCCCCAACAGCCGTACGGGCTCACGCCGTTGGTTCCGTCACCACCTCGCCGCCTCGCGCCCGGACCGGCAGGGTCTCCGGCAGCAACGCGAAGCAGCCCAGGCTCACCAGCGCCACCGCCGTCAGATAGGCGGCGACACCCCAGGGAGGGCCCGGCCCCTCCGACGCGGCGGTCGCCACGATCGGCGTGAGCGCACCGCCCAGCACGCCACCCAGGTTGTAGCCGACCGCCGCACCTGTGCAGCGGACCCGCGCCTCGTACAGCTCGGGCAGATACGCCGCCACGACCGAGAACATGGCGATGAAGGCGAGCAGCGCACCGAGGACGCCCAGGAACATGAGCAACGGTTGGCCGGTGCCCAGCAGGGAGATCAGCGGGAACATCCACAACGCCGAAGCGGCACACCCCGCAAGGCACATGAACCGCCGCCCGTACCGGTCGCCCAGCGCCGCCATGAATGGCGTGCATACCCCCTTGACGGCCACCGCGGCCATGACGCACCCGAGCATCACGGTCCGGCTCACCCCCAGCCGGCCGGTCGCGTAGGCGAGGGACCAGGTCGAAACGGCGTAGAAGACGGCGTACCCGACGGCGAGCGCTCCCGCCGTCAGCAGCACCAACCGCCAGTGATCACGGACCACTTCGGCGATGGGGACACGGGAGCACGCACCGCGTTCCGCCAGCTCCTCGAACTGCGGGCTCTCGGCGAGCGAGGCGCGCAGGAACAGCCCGGCCAGCGCCAGCAGCCCGGCCGCCCAGAACGGCACCCGCCAGCCCCAGGAAAGGAACTCCGCATCGGTGAGCAGGGCGGACAGCGCCAGCATCACCCCGTTCGCCAGCAGAAAACCCACCGACGGCCCCATCTGCGGAAAGCTCGACCACATCGCGCGCCGCTGCTCGGGCGCGTGCTCGGCGGTCAGCAGCACCGCCCCGCCCCACTCGCCGCCCAGGCCCAGACCTTGCAGGAAGCGCAGGGCGATCAGCAGGGCGGGAGCGGCGGCGCCGATCGAGGCGTACGACGGAACGCATCCGACGCACACGGTCGCGACGCCCGTCAGCAGGAGGGACGCGACAAGGACGGGACGCCGCCCGTGGCGGTCCCCGATGTGCCCGAAGAGCACGGAGCCGAGCGGACGGGAGACGAACCCGACGGCGAACGTGGAGAAGGCGGCCAGCGTGCCCGCCAGCGGCGAGAAGTCCGGGAAGAACAACGGTCCGAGGACCAGAGCCGCGGCCGTCCCGTAGACGTAGAAGTCGTAGAACTCGATGGCCGTGCCCACCAGGGACGCGGCGGCCAGACGCCGCATCGACGGTCGAGCCGCGACCTTCGCCGGGTGGTCCGGCGACGGTGCGGCCGACGGGGGAGGGGAGACTGTGCGGTGATCATCCACGTTGCGCCCAACGAGGCGCCGGATGGGCCGGTCACCGGGCGCGCAGGGGCACAGGCGGCCGGCGGATGTCCGCCCGGCGCCCGTACCTGCCTTACGGATGTCCGCGCGGCCCCCCCCACACCGCCCTTCGGATCCGCTCGCCCCCGCACCGCCCTTCGGGTGTCCGCCCGGCCGCACCGTCCCACGGCCCGCCAGGCGTCCCCATCATCAGTACGTGACGGTGTCAGGCAGTCAGTACGTGACGGTGATCCGGCGCGCCGGGCCATCGACGCGGATGCGGCCTCCGTACGGGATCACCTGCTGCGGATCGGTGTGACCGAGGTCCACGTCGAAGACCGCCATCGTCTCCGGGGCGTACGTCCCGAGTGCCCGCAGCACCGCCGCGCGCTGCTCGCGTGCGTAACGCGCCTTCGTCTCCGGGTCGTTCCTCCGGTCCAGCGACCATGCCTTGGCGCGCCCCATCAGCAGGGCGGGGAACCGCTGCAGCAGGCCCCTCTCGCCCATGTTGCGCAGGATGCGGAAGACCTCGTCAGCGGCGGGCAGTTCCTCCGAGGTCTCCAGGAAGAGCACGCAGCCGTCGTAGGCGCCGGCGTCCCGCTGGATCTCGCGGTCGGCCATGAGCAGCCAGGAGAGGATCTCGACGTTGCCTCCCCAGCCGGGACCCTCGACGACCCGCTCCGGCCGGTGCCACCACCAGCCGTCGCACGGTCGCATCACCGGCTCGGAGGCGAAGGTCGCCGGATCGGCCCAGTCGGTGCCCTCGTCCCCGTACCGGTCGACGGGCGACAGCTCGTACGGGCCCGAGGTGAACAGCGCGGCACGCAGCGAGCCGGCGGTCAGCGGGTGCATCGCGCCGGGGCGGCCCAGCTCGGTCATCACGCTCGCGCCGTGGTAGCCGACGATGCCGGTGTTCCACAGATGGGCGAGCAGATTGGTGTTGTCGCTGAAACCGAAGAACGGCTTGGGGTGGGCGCGGAGCAACTCGCGGTCGAGCAGCGGCAGCACGGTGATCTGGTCGTCGCCGCCGATGCTGGCCATGACCGCGGCCACGGACGGATCGGCGAAGGCCGCGTGGAGGTCGTCCGCGCGCTGCTGCGGCGTGGAGTCCATACGGCGTGTGCTCGGGTACTCCACCGGCACCAGCCCGAAGTCCTTCTCCAGCCGCTCGAGGCCGAGTTCGAAGGGCAGCGGCAGCAGGCCGGGCAGGCCGGAGGACGGCGAGACGACGGCGATGCGGTCACCGGGACGCGGTTTCGGCGGGTACGAGAGGGTCGGCATCAACGGAGGATAGCCACGCCCGGACCGGGGAGCATCCGGGTTTCGGGACCGTCGACGAGGGTCGCCGCGGACTGCCCGACGGACCTGCGGGGGCCCTTGGCGGTCGCGCCGGGCTCATTGCCGGCCCGGACCGCCCGCACCGTACGGCGCCGTCCTACCAGCCGCGCTTGCGCCAGTCCGGCAGGCTCGGGCGCTCGGCGCCGAGCGTGGTGTCGCTGCCGTGACCCGGGTACACCCAGGTCTCGTCCGGGAGTTGGTCGAAGAGCTTCGTCTCGACGTCGTGGAGGAGACCGGCGAACGCCTCCGGGTCGTCGTGGGTGTTGCCGACGCCGCCCGGGAACAGGCAGTCGCCGGTGAAGACGTGCGCGTGCCCGTGCGGGTCGTCGTAGACCAGGGCGATGCTGCCCGGTGTGTGCCCGACGAGATGGCGCGCGGTCAGCTCGACCCGGCCGACGCGGATGACGTCGCCGTCGTCGACCAGGACGTCCGTCTCCACGGGGATGCCCGCCGCGTCGTGTCGCCCCGCGTAGGTCCGCGCGCCGGTGTCCTCCACGACCTCGGCCAGGGCCTGCCAGTGGTCGCCGTGCCGGTGGGTGGTGACGACCGAGGCGATGCCGCCGTCCCCGATGAGGTTGAGCAGGGTGCGCGGCTCGTTCGCCGCGTCGATCAGAAGCTGCACGTCCGTGGAGCGACAGCGCAGCAGATAGGCGTTGTTCTCCATGGGACCCACGGCCACCTTGGAGATCATCAGGTCCGTGAGCTCGTGCACATCCGCAGGTCCGCCGACCGTCACCACTCCGCTGTACGTCATGCCGTCAGCCTAGTGGGGGAAGGACGGGCAGGGCCGAGCCGCCCGCATCGAGTCCGGAGCCGTCCGAACGGCCGGTGAGCCAGCCGAGCAGAGCGGCCGGGGATCCGGTGACGACCGTCGCCCCGCCGGTGTCACCGGCCTCACCCGCCCCACCGGTCCCGGCCGCCCCGCGGCCCGTTCGCCAGGAGCGGCCCCCGTCGGTGCGGACGACCAGGGCGGGGACGTCGGCGCGGCCCGCGAAGCGCTCGCCCGCCACGTATTCCAGGTCGCGGTCGACGAAGGAGGCGGGGAGATCCTCGACGGCACAGCCGACGCCGAGGTCGACGTGGTGCAACTCGACCTCGATCAGGCGGCGGAACGGCACGCGGGCGGCGAGGTCGGTGACGCCGTTGCGGAGTTCGACGGTCCGCTGCCAGGCCTCGGGATGAAGTGAGGCGGCTTCGCTGTTGAACAGTTCGGCGCTGCTCGCCAGGTCCTCGATCTGGGCGGCGAGCGGGCGCGGCGCGTCGCGCTCGATGTCCTCGGTCCTGCTCTCGGCGCTCGCGTACATGGGTACGTGGGTGGCGGTGCGAGCGGCGGTGAGGACGTTCAGCAGCGCGTCCGCGTTCCGGGCGACATGGGCGAGTACATGACCGCGTGACCAGCCGGCGAGTCGGGAGGGCTCGCGGAGCGCGGCGTCATCGAGCCCGCGCGCGGTGACGAGCAGGCGGTCGGTGGCCTCCCGTACGGCGGCCATGTCCTTGATGGGGTCGATCCCATGATCGGTCATGGGCCGACGGTATCGCCGCCACACGTTCGGGTGAAGGACGGCTGTAGTGGGCTTAAATCGAATGCGCGTGCTATAGGCTCGATCCCGCATCGGTACGACATCGCTGCGGCGTCCCCCATACGCTTGACCGGGGGGTGCGGCGCACCTCTGCTTCTCTCTAGAAAGGTCCCGACCGGCGTGGCCGACCGTCTCATCGTCCGTGGCGCTCGCGAGCACAACCTGAAGAACGTCTCGCTCGACCTGCCCCGGGACTCCCTCATCGTCTTCACGGGCCTGTCGGGCTCCGGTAAGTCCTCCCTCGCGTTCGACACGATCTTCGCCGAGGGACAGCGGCGGTACGTCGAGTCGCTCTCGTCGTACGCCCGGCAGTTCCTGGGCCAGATGGACAAGCCCGATGTGGACTTCATCGAGGGCCTGTCCCCCGCGGTTTCCATCGACCAGAAGTCGACCTCGCGCAACCCGCGCTCGACGGTCGGCACGATCACCGAGGTCTACGACTACCTCCGCCTGCTCTTCGCCCGCATCGGCAAGCCGCACTGCCCCGAGTGCGGCCGTCCGATCTCGCGGCAGTCGCCGCAGGCGATCGTCGACAAGGTGCTGGGCCTGGAGGAGGGCAGCCGCTTCCAGGTCCTCTCGCCGCTGGTGCGCGAGCGCAAGGGCGAGTTCGCCGACCTCTTCTCCGACCTCCAGACCAAGGGCTACAGCCGGGCGCGCGTCGACGGGACGACGATCCAGCTCTCCGACCCGCCGAAGCTGAAGAAGCAGGAGAAGCACACCATCGAGGTGGTCGTGGACCGCCTCACCGTCAAGGACAGCGCCAAGCGCCGGCTCACGGACTCCGTCGAGACCGCGCTCGGGCTCTCCGGCGGCATGGTCATCCTCGACTTCGTCGACCTCGACGAGGAGGACCCGCAGCGCGAGCGGATGTTCTCCGAGCACCTCTACTGCCCGTACGACGACCTGTCGTTCGAGGAGCTGGAGCCGCGCTCCTTCTCCTTCAACTCGCCCTTCGGCGCCTGCCCCGACTGCACCGGCATCGGCACGCGCATGGAGGTCGACCCCGAGCTGATCGTCCCCGACCCGGAGAAGTCCCTCG
The DNA here is from genome assembly GCF_043199075.1 of Streptomyces sp. NPDC048639. Classification (NCBI taxonomy): domain Bacteria; kingdom Bacillati; phylum Actinomycetota; class Actinomycetes; order Kitasatosporales; family Streptomycetaceae; genus Streptomyces; species Streptomyces sp. NPDC048639. Next base: position 136,880 of record NZ_JBICVP010000001.1, on the reverse strand, counting down.
ACGAGGGCGCCATCCACCCCTGGTCGCACGGTCACACCAAGGACTACTTCTCCCGGCTGGTCGGCGCGCTCGCCGGAGAGCTCGGCTTCCGCACCGACATCCCCTGGGAGGGGCTGCCGCAGCGCGCCCGGAAGGCCCTGCTGAACGGCCACCGCACCCAGATCGAGGTGCGCTACCGCAACCGCTACGGGCGGGAGCGCGCGTACACCACCTCCTTCGAGGGAGCCGTGCCGTTCGTCAAGCGGCGTCACTCGGAGGCCGAGAGCGACAGCAGCCGCGAGCGCTTCGAGGGCTACATGCGCGAGGTGCCCTGCCCGACCTGCGAGGGCACGCGGCTCAAGCCGATCGTCCTGGCGGTCACCCTGCAGGGGAGGTCCATCGCCGAGGTCGCCGCGATGTCGATCAGTGACTGCGCCGACTTCCTGCGGGACATGAAGCTCTCGGCGCGGGAGAAGACGATCGCCGAGCGGGTCCTCAAGGAGGTCAACGAGCGGCTTCGCTTCCTGGTGGACGTCGGACTCGACTATCTGTCGCTGAACCGCGCCGCCGGCACGCTCTCGGGCGGCGAGGCCCAGCGCATCCGGCTGGCGACGCAGATCGGCTCCGGCCTGGTCGGCGTTCTCTACGTGCTGGACGAGCCGTCGATCGGCCTCCACCAGCGCGACAACCACCGCCTGATCGAGACCCTCGTCCGGCTGCGGGACCTCGGCAACACGCTGATCGTCGTCGAGCACGACGAGGACACCATCAAGACCTCGGACTGGGTGGTGGACATCGGCCCGGGCGCGGGCGAGCACGGCGGCAAGGTCGTGCACAGCGGGCCCTTGAAGGAGCTGCTGGACAACGAGAAGTCGGTGACCGGGCAGTACCTGGCCGGCAAGAGGGCCATCCCGACCCCGGACATCCGGCGGCCGGTCAACGGCGCGAAGCACCTCACGGTGCGCGGCGCCCGGGAGAACAACCTCCAGGACATCGACGTGTCCTTCCCGCTCGGTGTCTTCACCGCGGTGACCGGGGTGTCCGGGTCCGGCAAATCGACGCTGGTCAACGACATCCTGTACACACATCTGGCGCGCGAGCTGCAGGGCGCGAGGGCGGTTCCCGGGCGGCACACCCGCGTCGACGGGGACGACCTCGTCGACAAGGTGGTGCATGTCGACCAGTCGCCCATCGGCCGTACGCCGCGGTCCAACCCTGCGACGTACACCGGTGTCTTCGACCACGTCCGCAGGCTGTTCGCGGAGACGATGGAGGCGAAGGTGCGCGGCTATCTGCCGGGCCGCTTCTCCTTCAACGTCAAGGGCGGCCGCTGCGAGAACTGCTCCGGCGACGGCACCATCAAGATCGAGATGAACTTCCTGCCGGACGTGTACGTCCCGTGCGAGGTCTGCCACGGCGCGCGCTACAACCGGGAGACCCTGGAGGTCCATTACAAGGGCAAGTCCATCGCCGAGGTGCTGGACATGCCGATCGAGGAGGCGCTCGACTTCTTCGAGGCGGTACCGACGATCTCGCGCCATCTGCGGACGCTCAACGAGGTCGGTCTCGGCTACGTCCGCCTCGGGCAGCCCGCCCCGACGCTCTCCGGCGGTGAGGCGCAGCGCGTGAAGCTCGCCAGCGAACTGCAGAAGCGCTCGACGGGCCGGACGGTCTACGTCCTGGACGAACCCACGACGGGCCTGCACTTCGAGGACATCAGCAAGCTGATCAACGTCCTCTCGGGCCTGGTCGACAAGGGCAACACCGTGATCGTCATCGAGCACAACCTCGATGTGATCAAGACCGCCGACTGGCTCGTCGACATGGGGCCCGAAGGCGGCAGCGGCGGCGGCCTGGTGGTCGCCGAGGGCACGCCGGAGCAGGTCGCGGCGGTCCCGGCGAGCCACACCGGCAAGTTCCTCCGGGACCTGCTCGGTGACCGTGTGAGCGACGGGGTCCCGCAGCAGCGCTCGGCGAAGCCGAAGAAGGCGGCGGCGAAGAAGGTGTCGGCCGCCAAGGCGTCGTCGGCCAAGACGAAGACGGTGAACGCGAACGCCACGGGCGGGAAGCGGGCGGCCACGAAGAAGACGGCCAAGACTGCGAAGTCGTCGACGCCGTCGACGCGCACGCGCCGCGCCTGACGGGAGCACCTGGTCCGACGCGAGCCCCGTCCATGAGGTCCTGACGAGAGCCCGGCCGGAAGGCCGGGCTCTCGCGGCTCTCGCGGCTCTCGCGGTTCTCGCGGTTCTCGCGGTTCTCGCGGTTCTCGCGGTTCTCGCGGTTCTCGCGGTTCCCGCGGCTCTCGCGGCTCTCGCGGCTCTCGCGGTTCCCGCGGCGGGCCGCCCCGTCCTCCCGGCCGAACGATCCGCGCAGCCGAACCGGCCACCGGGCACCCCGCTCGTGGAGGGAGCGGCTGCGGCCTCGCGGGTCGATCCGCGTTCCCGGCCGAACGGGCTGCTTCGCCCGCTCCGACCGGTGTCGGAGACCGATCGCCCGCGTCGGGACCGCCCGGTGCGACTGTTTCCGGGACCAACTGTTTCCGGGACCAACCGCACGCGTGGGGACCGTCCGGCCCACCGGGTCCTGCTGTTCTCCCGGAGGGAATGAGCCTCCCGGACAGGGACCGGCCTCGGCGGCGCGATCGCCCTGCCAGGCCGAACCGTCTTGCCGGGCAGAGCGGGTAGCGGCGGTCGCGGCTGCGCGCCGGCCAGGCAGTCGGGGGGCGTAGCCCTGTTCCGGCTACGCCCTCGGGGACGGACGCAGCCCCGAGACGGTGACGTACTCGGGGCGGTCGTAGTCCCGGAGCCGGCTACGCGGTCGGGGCGTCGTAGTCCCGGAGCCGGCTACGCGGTGGGGGCGGTCGTAGTCCCGGAGCCGGCTACGCGGTCGGGGCGTCGTAGCCCCCGAGCCGGCTACGCGGTCAGCTCGGACGCGTACGGCGGTTCCGCTCCCGCGCGGGAGCAGGTGATCGCGGCCGCGCGCGCGGCGAACCCGAGGATGTCCTTCCACTCGTCCTCGCCGAGGCCCGACAGCGCTCCCGGTGCGAACGCGTCGTGCGCGCCGAGGCGGTGGAGCAGCGCCGCGTTCACCGTGTCGCCCGCGCCGATCGTGTCGACCACGTCCACCTTCTCGCCCGGCACCACGTGCTCCCCGCCGTCGCGGGTCAGCACCCGCAGCCCGTCGCCCCCGTGCGTGAGCACCACCGCGCCCGGTCCGGCCGCGAGCCACTCCCGCGGCGTGCCGCCGAGCCAGTCCGCGTCCTCCTCCGACAGCTTCAGCAGCGCGATGTTCGGCAGCCAGGACCGGAAGCGGGCCCGGTAGGCGTCCGCGTCGGGGATCAGGGACGCCCGGATGTTGGGGTCCAGCGCCGTGAAGACCCCGCGCTCCGCCTCGCGCCGCATCAGCTCCTCGTAGGCGCTCGCGCCCGGCTCCAGCATCAGCGAGCAGGTGCCGAACGACACGGCGCGTGTCGACTCGGGCAGTGCGCCCGGCAGGTCGAAGAGCCGGTCGGCCGTGCCCTCGACGTAGAAGCCGTAGCCCGCCGAGCCGTCGGCGCCGATCGCGGCCACCGCCAGGGTCGTCGGCTCCGGGCCCCGCTGGACCAGGGAGACGTCCACCCCGTCGCCGCTCAGACCGTTCAGCAGGGACTCCCCGAACACGTCCGTCGAGACCCGCGAGCAGAAGGCGACCGGTGAGCCGAGGCGTCCCAGCGCCACCGCCGTGTTGTAGGGCCCGCCGCCGCGGCGCGGTAGCAAGGCGGTCAGGTCACCGCCTCCGGCCGCCGTGGCCGAGCCGCCCGCCGCCTCGGCGGCCGGGACCAGATCTATCAGCGCCTCTCCCGCAACGACGATCACCAGCCGGTCCTTCCTTTGCCCTCTGCCCTGTGCACAGTTCTGCCTCTGCGCAGTCCTGCAGCTCATCCGTGATGAGCACGTGGCGCCGAGTCTGTCAGCAGGTAGGGTCGGGCCGCAGCACGGTCCCGACCTGTGAAACACGCTGGAGGGCGACATCGCCATACGCCTTCCCGGAGCGCTGCGGGGAGCGGCCTCCGCGCACCCCCTGTGGTGGGAGAGCCGCCGCGCCATGCTGTTCGACGCCTGCGTGGCGCTGGGCTGTGTCGTCTCTCCGGGCGGGTTCGTCGTCTACGACCACCCCTGGGGCATCCCGCCCGGTGTCTTCTTCACCGTGGCGGTCGTGATGGGGCTCGCCACGCTCGTACGGCGCCGCCGGCCCCTGGCACTGTGCGCGGCCGCCATCCTGCTCATCCCACTGGGGCTCGCCTCTCCCGTGCTGCCCGTGTCGCTGTACTCGCTGGCCAAGTACGGGCGCAGCCGCCGCGTTCTCCTGCTCGCCACTGCGGCCGCCGCCTCCGGCCTGGTCGCCACCGCGTTGCTGGTCGGCCCGGACGAGGACATGCCGTTCGTCATGGTCGTCGCTCCCGGCCTCTACATCGCCGTACCGGTCCTGGCCGGTATGTACGCGGGAGCGCGCCGCCAGATGATGGAGGGCCTGCGCGAGAAGGCGGAGCGGCTGGAGCGCGAACAGGTCCTCCTCGGCCGCCAGGCCCGCATGGAGGAGCGGACCCGGATCGCGCGCGAGATGCACGACGTCGTCGCGCACCGGGTGAGCCTGATGGTCATCCACTCCGGCGCGCTGGAAGTCTCGGTGGAGGACCGGAAGACCGCGGAGACCGCCGAGCTCATCGGCGGGATCGGCCGCCAGGCGCTCGACGAGCTGCGGCAGTTGCTGGGGGTCCTGCGCACCACGGACGCGGACGAGGACGAGGCACCGCGGGCCCCGCAGCCCACCCTGGAGGACCTGGCCGCGCTGGTTGAGCAGTCGCGTGGCGCCGGAATGCGGATCGACCTGGAGCGGTCCGGCACATCCTGCCCGCTGGACCTGGCGGCGGAGCGCACCGTCTACCGCCTCGTCCAGGAAGCGCTGACCAATGTGCACAAGCACGCGGGAGGCGCGTCCGCCCGCGTCCACCTCCGCTTTGCGGCCGACGGGCTCCACCTCACCGTGGAGAACGAGGTGCCGCTGCGGCTCCCCGGCCCCCGCCTTCCCAGCGGCGGCAACGGCCTCGTGGGGCTGAGGGAGCGCGTCACGGTTCTGGGCGGATCGTTCGAGGCCGGTCAACGGGATGACGGCGGTTTCCGGGTCTCCGCCGTCATCCCCACGAAAGGAACACCGTCATGAGCATCCGCCTTCTGCTCGTAGACGACGAGGACCTCGTCAGGGCAGGCCTGGCCATGATCCTGCGGGCAGACCCGGAGATCAGCCTGGTCGCCGAGGCGCGCAACGGCTCCGAGGCGGTGCACCTGACCCGCGCCCACCGGCCCGACGTCGTCCTCATGGACATCCGTATGCCGGTCATGGACGGGCTGGCCGCGACGCGGGAGATCACACAACTGCCGGGCGCGCCCAAGGTGGTGGTGCTCACGACGTTCGACATGGACGAGTACGTGCACGCCGCCCTGCAGGCCGGCGCGATGGGGTTCCTTCTCAAGAACACCCGCCCCCGCGACCTCACCGAGGCGGTGAAGACGGTCCACGACGGGGACGCGCTGCTCGCTCCCTCGGTGACCCGCCGCCTGATCTCGACGTTCGCCGCACGCGAGACGTCGAGGGAGGCGGACGCCCGCAGCCGTACGTCCGCGCTGACCGAGCGGGAGCGGGAGGTGCTCCGCCTCGTCGGCGACGGCAGGTCCAACTCCGAGATCGGTGCCCATCTGCACCTGAGCGAGGCCACGGTGAAGACCCATATGACGCGGCTGCTGGCCAAGTTGCAGTGCGCCAACCGCGTTCAGGCGGCGATCCTCGCCCACGACGCCGGGCTGCTGCGGGCATAGCGCCGGGACGGGCCGGGGGCGGGTGCCCCATGTCCGACGTCCTTGGTCGGCCCCTGGCCGGCAGTACGCCCCGAGTCCCCGTCCGGCTCGGGCGTCGCGCCGGCTCAGCCCCCACACCGCACCGGCCATCGCCGCCGCGGCACACGCGCACTGCATCCCGTTATCCGCCCATGGCCCCAGGCCGTCCACGGTCTGCCCGACGCGTGTGATCGGCCGGCCGGCGCTCGGCGGTGCGATGCCGGGGCGGACGGTGAAGTGCAGGTCCTCCACCGCTCCCTTCCTGCCGCGGAACCTGGTCGGGCCCCGGGCCTCCAGCATGTCTGCGCTCACGCGCGCTCCCTTTCTCGCGTCCGGAGGCGGCGGTTCGCGCCTCGGAACGGGAGCACCGTTGGCGGGCGACGGATCCGGGCGACGGACCTGGGCGACGGACCTGGGCGAACGGACCCGGGCGACGGGTCCGGGCGAACGCACCCGGCCGGGACGCCTGGAAGCCGGCGGTGCGTTCATCCGTCGGTCGGAGTCCGCCCGGATACCACCCAGGGCCGCACGCGGAGGACTGCGGGCCCTGCCCTGTGCGGGTTGCGGAGGAGCGGAGCCGCGCCCGGGATGCGTATCAGTCCCAGTCCCAGCCGATCCCCAACAGCCCCGGCCGTACCCGCCGTTCGACCAGATGCACCGTACGGTGCAGCCCGCTCAGCGCCAGCTCCTGCCGGCCGCTGGGGGGCGCGCCGGCCGACGTCTGCGCGAAGCGCCGGCAGCGCACCGGCAGTGCCGCGTCGTCGAACCGCACCTGCAGCATGTACTGGCCGTCGCCGAAGGAGAAGCCACGGACGTACTCGGTGCTCGTCCCGCCCGTGCCGTCATCGAAGGTGTACGCAAAGACATAGGTCTCCCCGGTGCGCAGCCGGGTGTCGAACAGCAGCTCCGCGACCATCACACCCGACTCGGCGTGCCACCGGACCCGCCCCACCCGGCAGTTCTCGGTCGCCCGTACGGCCACTTGCTCGGGACTCCAGCCGGCATCGCCGTGGTGGATGGCGAGGTAACGGTCCACGCCCTCCCGGTGCGCGCGCACGACCTGTTGCGAGTCGCGCGTGAGCAACTCGCGCCGGGGGCCGAGGCGTACGCGCTCGTGGTGGCCGACCGTGTGGAGCCCGCCGTCGGCCGGGGATCCGAGCCCGGCGATGATCTGCTCCAGCTCCGTGGAGGACCGCATCAGCGTGCGGTACGAGCGGGCCGCCGGCCGGTCCGGGCCTTCGCGTCGTCCGGCCACCGGTTCGAGCAGCCGGGCGAGCGAACGTGCGGGAAGGCCGAGCACCTCCTCCAGGGCGCGGACCGCGCGCAGCGACTCGGGACGCTGCGGCCGCCTCGCCCCCTGCTGCCAGTAACTCAGGCTGGTCACGCCGATGGTGACGCCGCGCTCCGCGAGCCGGTGCTGTACGCGGTGCAGAGCCAGCCCGCGGACCGACAGGGCCGTCCGCAGTGCGAGCGGGAACGGACCGGTGGCCAGCGCCTGTTCCAGCTCGCGCTCGGCCGTGCTGCGCTGCGCGCTGCTCTGCGTCATGGGTGCCACCGTTCGGCGGCGCGCCCTGGCGTCATGATGCGCGGGCGCGCGGGTGAATGTTCACAACCGGGTGCGCCCCTGCACGCGGTGCGGACGAGGCTGTCGCAGCTCGCCGTGCCCCTGATGTTCACATCCGGCCGGCGCCGTTCACACCCCTGTGACCCCCCGGATTCCCGCCTGTTGACCTGCCCCGGACAACCGGCCGATCCTCCTGCCCAGCGTCCGGACGCGCTCCTCCCTCACCCCACACCTCGTTCAGGAGGATCGCGATGTCCACCCCTGCTCCACGACCCCGCCGGGCCCGGCCGCCCGGCCGCAGACGGCTCACCCAGGCCGTTCTCGCCACCGCGGCCGCCGCCCTGCTCCCCTTCCTCGCCCTGCCGGCCTCGGCGGCGAGCACCGTCCGCGGGCCCGGCCCGGGCCCGCGGACGGTGCCTCCGCGGGGGCTCTTTCTGCGGGCGCTTCCTCCGCGGACGGTGCCTCCGCGGCGCTCGCCGGGAAGCAGCTCGGCATCTCCATGCAGGCCCAGCAGAACACCAACTGGTGCTGGGCGGCCGCCGGGAACACCATCGCCGCGTTCTTCGGCAGGAACCACACCCAGAACGAGTTCTGCAACGCCGCCTTCCAGCGCCAGCAGGGCACCGACTGCCCCAACTGGCAGGCCACGCTCGGCGATGTCCAGACGGGGCTCGCCTGGGCGGGCGTCAACCCCGGCTCGTATGTGACCGGATGGCTGGACCACTCCACCGTACGGGCCGAGATCGAGGCCGACCGGCCTGTGGAGACCCGCATCCAGTGGGCGTCCGGGGGTGGCCACATGCACGTGCTGTACGGCTACGACACCGCGGACAGCCTGGTCCGCTGGGGCGACCCCTGGCCGAGCAACAACCGCTACAACTGGGCCTCCCACGGCTGGTACGTGAACAACGCCGAGTTCTCCTGGACCCACTCGCTCTACGGGATAGGGGGCTGACATGACGCGTCACGCAGGAGACATGATCACGAAGAGGGCCGGCCACCGGACGGGCGCCGCGCTTCTTCTGGCCGCCGCGCTCATCGGCTTCGCCCCGCAGGCACAGGCCCAGGCCCAGGCCCAGGCTCAGGCTCAGGTCCAGGCCCACACCGCCCGCCAGGCGGACGGCTCCGCCCCTCCGCGTCCCTCCGCCCCGGCCGCCGGGAGCGTCGATGCGGCGCGCGACGAGGCCCGTGCGCCGGGGACGTTGGACACGCTCTCCCGGTTCTTCACGCACACCGGGGCACGCGCCGATGTGCACGCCGGTGCGGGCGACGGCGTACGCGCCGGGGCTGCCAAGCCGCGGATCGAGGGCGCGGCCGTACCCGTCCACACCCTCGCGCCGGACTTCGTGGCGGGACGTCCCGGCGCGCCCGTCGCCCGGCTGGACTTCCTTGCCGCCCGCGCGGTCGCCGCCGACGGGCGGAAGGCGTCGGTCTGGGTCGCACGTACGGGCAGCGGCAGCAACACCCGTACCGGGAAAGGTTCCTGGAAGGTCGTCAACTTCGCCACCGGTGACGACGAGACCCGCTACGTCGCACGGGGCCGGGAGAGACTCCGCGGCGGCACCGTTTTCCGCGAGCCCCAGATCGACGCCTGGTACGTGCAGCGCGGAGCGCGCGTCCTCCCGCTCGACCGGGACGCGCTCCGGGCCATAGGCAAGCGGGGCACCACCGTGGACGCCTACCGGAAGCGCGTGCACGCGGCCTACGGGGAGAAACTGCCCGGCTCCACGTACGACCGGAGCGGCAGCGCCGGGGGATACGGCCGCGGCGCACAGGTGTCCGGGCCCGCTCCGGCGTCGCTCCGTACGGCGTCGCACGAGGGGCGCGCCGACCGCGGGCTCGTGGCGGCGGCATCAGCCGGTACGGCCGTGGCGGCCGTGCTCGCGCTGGTCCTCGGCCTCGCGACGGGGGCGCGCCGGCGCAGGGGCCGCACCGGCTGACGCGGCCGGCGGTTCGTCTCTCGCGGGCTCCCTTCCCGCCGCTCCCTCGCCGGGAAGGGAGCCCGTACGTCCGCGCGCGGAGCACCTTGCACCGTCCGCCCGCGCCGGACCGCGCACCCCGCCCTTGCCGCACGCGCCTCCGCTCCCGCTCCCGCGCACCCCGCTCCCGCTCCCGCTCCCGCGCACCCCGCTCCCGCTCCCGCTCCCGCGCACCCCGCTCCCGCTCCCGCTCCCGCGCATCCGCTCCCGCTCCCGCGCCTCCGCGCCTCGCGTACCCCGCGTACCCCGCGTACCCCATGCACCCCGTCCGCCTCGCGCCTCGCCCAGCCCCGCCTCCCCAACGCCTCCCGCCGTCCGTACGCTCGTCTCTCAACGTCCGCCGCACGCGACCCGCTGTCACCCCACGCCAGTAGGGTGAGTTACATGGCCGACCCCAGCAGCTACCGACCCAAGCCGGGACAGATCCCCGACTCGCCGGGGGTCTACAGATTCCGCGACGAGCACCGGCGCGTGATCTACGTCGGGAAGGCGAAGAGCCTCCGCCAGCGGCTCTCCTCCTACTTCCAGGATCTCGCCGGGCTGCACCCGCGCACCCGCACCATGGTCACCACCGCTGCCTCGGTCGAGTGGACGGTTGTCTCGACCGAGGTCGAGGCGTTGCAGCTCGAGTACTCCTGGATCAAGGAGTTCGACCCGCGGTTCAACGTCAAGTACCGGGACGACAAGAGCTACCCGTCCCTCGCCGTCACGCTGGGCGAGGAGTTCCCCCGCGTACAGGTGATGCGCGGACCCAAGCGGAAGGGCGTGCGCTACTTCGGCCCGTACGCCCACGCCTGGGCGATCCGCGAGACGGTCGACCTGATGCTGCGGGTCTTCCCCGTACGCACATGCTCCGCCGGGGTGTTCAAGCGCTCGCACCAGATCGGCCGGCCCTGCCTGCTCGGGTACATCGGCAAGTGCTCCGCGCCGTGCGTCGGCCGGGTCACCCCCGAGGAGCACCGTGAACTGGCCGAGGAGTTCTGCGACTTCATGGCCGGCCGTACCGGAACGTATCTGCGCCGCCTCGAGAAGCAGATGCACGAGGCCTCCGAGGACATGGAGTACGAGAAGGCGGCCCGCCTCCGGGACGACACGGAGGCACTGCGCCGCGCGATGGAGAAGAACGCCGTCGTGCTCGCGGACGCCACGGACGCCGACCTGATCGCGGTCGCCGAGGACGAACTCGAGGCCGCCGTCCAGATCTTCCACGTCCGCGGCGGCCGGGTCCGCGGCCAGCGTGGCTGGGTCACCGACAAGGTGGAAGCCGTCGACACCGCGGGACTCGTCGAGCACGCCCTCCAGCAGCTCTACGGAGAGGAGACCGGCGAGGGCGTCCCCCGCGAGGTGCTGGTCCCCGCCCTCCCCGACCCCGTCGAACCCGTCGCGCAGTGGCTCGCCGAGCACCGCGGCTCCAATGTCAGCCTGCGCATTCCGCAGCGCGGCGACAAGAAGGACCTGATGGCGACGGTGCAGCGCAACGCCCAGCAGGCGCTCGGGCTGCACAAGACCAAGCGCGCCTCGGACCTCACCACTCGCTCCCGCGCGCTGGAGGAGATCGCCGAGGCCCTGGAGCTGGACTCCGCCCCGCTGCGCGTGGAGTGCTACGACATCTCCCACCTCCAGGGTCAGGACGTCGTGGGTTCCATGGTCGTCTTCGAGGACGGGCTGGCCCGCAAGAGCGAGTACCGGCGGTTCCAGATCAAGGGACGCGTCGGGGACGAGCAGGTCTGGCACGGCGAGGGCCAGGACGACGTACGGTCCATGCACGAGGTCGTCAGCCGGCGGTTCCGCCGCTATCTGCTGGAGAAGCAGAAGACGGGGGAGTGGGACGAGGAGCCGGGCGGCGAGGTCGAGGCGGACACCGAGGGCGTGCCCGGTGGGCCCGTGGACCCTGAGACGGGAAGGCCGCGCCGGTTCGCCTACCCTCCGCAGCTCGTGGTCGTCGATGGCGGGAAGCCGCAGGTCACAGCGGCCCAGCGGGCCTTGGACGAGCTGGGCATCGACGATGTGGCCGTCTGCGGCCTCGCCAAGCGGCTCGAAGAGGTCTGGCTGCCGGACCAGGACGACCCGGTCGTCCTTCCGCGCACCAGCGAAGGGCTCTACCTTCTGCAGCGGATCCGGGACGAGGCGCACCGGTTCGCCATCGCCTACCAGCGCGGCAAGCGCGGGAAGCGGATGAAGGCCGGACCTCTGGACTCCGTCCCGGGGCTGGGCGAGTCCCGCCGCCAGGCGCTGCTCAAGCACTTCGGATCGCTGAAGCGCCTGCGCGCGGCGACCGTCGAGGAGATCTGCGAGGTGCCCGGAGTGGGGCGGAAGACGGCGCTGACGATCGTGGCGGCCCTGGCCGGCGCGGTGCCCGGCGCGCCCGCGGTGAACACCGCGACAGGAGAGATCATTGAAGATGAGAGCGCGGACGGGATCGCGGCCCCCGCGTCCACCGCGTCCTCATCCTCATCCGAACAGGGGCAGGACAGATGACCGGCATTGACGGAGACGGAGCACAGGTGAGTACGGGCACGACGGCCGAGGGCGGCGCCGAGGAGGCGGCCATCCCCGAGCTGGTGATCATCTCCGGCATGTCCGGCGCGGGCCGCAGCACCGCCGCCAAGTGCCTGGAGGACCTGGGCTGGTTCGTGGTCGACAACCTGCCGCCCGCCCTCATCCCGACCATGGTGGACCTCGGGGCCCGCTCGCAGGGCAATGTCGCCCGTATCGCCGTCGTCGTGGACGTCCGCGGCCGCCGCTTCTTCGACAACCTCCGCGAATCGCTGGCCGCCCTGGACTCCAAGAGCGTCAAGCGCCGGGTGATCTTCCTGGAGGCGTCGGACGAGGCGCTGGTCCGGCGCTTCGAGTCCGTCCGCCGCCCGCACCCCCTCCAGGGCTCGGGCCGCATCGTCGACGGCATCGCCGCCGAGCGCGAGCTGCTGCGCGAGCTGCGCGGTGACGCCGACATCGTGATCGACACCTCCAGCCTCAACGTCCATGAGCTGCGCGCCAAGCTGGACGCCCAGTTCGCGGGGGACGAGGAGCCGGAGCTGCGCGCCACGGTGATGTCGTTCGGCTACAAGTACGGTCTGCCCGTCGACGCCGACCTCGTCGTCGACTGCCGCTTCCTCCCCAACCCCCACTGGGTTCCGGAGCTGCGGCCCTTCACGGGCCTGAGCGCCGAGGTGTCCGGCTATGTGTTCAACCAGCCCGGCGCCAAGGAGTTCCTGGACCGCTACGCCGAGCTGCTCCAGCTCATCGCCACCGGCTACCGCCGTGAGGGCAAGCGGTACGTGACCATCGCCGTGGGCTGCACCGGCGGCAAGCACCGCAGCGTCGCCATGTCCGAGAAGCTCGCCGTCCGCCTCGCCGCCGAGGGTGTGGAGACCGTCATCGTCCACCGTGACATGGGGCGCGAGTGACGCCCGGCAGGCCCTCGCGGCTGGGCCGCGTACGGCGGCTGGTCCCCGAGCGCAGGGCGGACGGCACGAGCCGCGCCCCGGCCCGTACCCCCGCCCGTACGTTCCGCAAGCGCGGCGCGCAGCCCAAGGTGGTCGCGCTCGGCGGCGGCCAGGGCCTGTCCGCCTCGCTCGCCGCGCTGCGCCGCATCACCGGCGATCTGACCGCCGTCGTCACCGTCGCCGACGACGGGGGTTCCAGCGGCCGGCTCCGTGACGAGCTGGGCGTGCTGCCGCCGGGCGATCTGCGCAAGGCGCTGGCCGCGCTGTGCGGCGACGACGAATGGGGCCAGACCTGGGCCCGGGTCGTCCAGCACCGCTTCGCGAGCGAGGGTGATCTGCACGGCCACGCCGTCGGCAACCTGTTGATCGTCGCCCTCTGGGAGCAGCTCGGCGACCACGTCAGGGCGCTGGAGTGGGTGGGCCGACTGCTCGGCGCGCACGGCAGGGTGCTGCCGATGTCCGCCGTGCCGCTCGAACTTCAGGCGCTGGTCCTCGGCCACGATCCGGAGTTCCCCACCGAGGTCACGACCGTACGGGGCCAGGCCACGGTCGCGCTCACCCGCGGCGAGGTCCAGTCCGTCCACCTCGTGCCGAGCGACCCGCCCGCCGTGCCCGAGGCGGTCGAAGCGGTCCTCGACGCGGACTGGGTGATCCTCGGACCGGGCTCCTGGTTCTCGTCCGTGATCCCCCATCTGCTGGTGCCGCAACTGCTCGACGCGCTCACCGAGACCAAGGCCCGGCGGGTGCTGTCGCTGAACCTCGCGCCGCAACCCGGCGAAACCGCCGGCTTCTCCCCGCAGCGTCATTTGGAGGTTTTGGCCCGACACGCCCCTAAACTCGCCTTCGACGTGGTGCTGGCCGACGAGGCCGCCGTCCCCGACCGGGACAGCCTGATCGACGCCGCCGAACGACTCGGCGGGACGGTCGAGCTGGCTCCGGTGGCCTCGGCTCAGAGCGTCTCCCAGGCCGGTGGCTCCGGGGGAAGCTCTCCGAGGCACGATCCGGAGCTGCTGGCGGCCGCGTACGACCGTATTTTTCGGATGCATGGAAGGATCGGCCCATGGCGATGACGGCAGCGGTGAAGGATGAAATCTCCCGGCTCCCCGTCACCCGTACCTGCTGCCGGAAGTCGGAGGTCTCGTCGATCCTGCGCTTCGCGGGCGGACTGCACCTTGTCAGCGGCAGGATCGTGATCGAGGCCGAACTGGATACGGGCATCGCGGCCCGGCGGCTGCGCAAGGACATTCTCGAGATCTTCGGACACGCCTCCGACCTCGTGGTGATGGCTCCCGGCGGACTCCGCCGCGGCAGCCGCTACGTGGTGCGGGTCGTGGCAGGAGGCGACCAACTGGCCCGGCAGACCGGCCTTGTGGACGGCCGCGGCCGTCCCATCCGGGGCCTGCCGCCGCAGGTGGTCTCCGGCGCGACATGCGACGCGGAGGCGGCCTGGCGCGGCGCCTTCCTCGCGCACGGCTCCCTCACCGAGCCCGGCCGGTCCTCCTCCCTGGAGGTCACCTGCCCGGGCCCGGAGGCGGCGCTGGCGCTGGTCGGCGCGGCCCGACGGCTCGGCATCGCGGCCAAGGCCCGCGAGGTGCGCGGAGTGGACCGGGTGGTCGTACGGGACGGTGACGCGATCGGCGCCCTGTTGACCCGTCTCGGGGCGCACGAGTCCGTACTGGCGTGGGAGGAGCGGCGGATGCGCCGCGAGGTGCGCGCCACGGCCAACCGCCTGGCCAACTTCGACGACGCCAACCTGCGCCGTTCGGCGCGTGCGGCGGTCGCGGCGGGCGCCCGGGTGCAGCGCGCGCTGGAGATCCTCGGCGAGGACGTGCCGGAGCACCTGGCGGCCGCGGGGCGGCTGCGGATGGAGCACAAGCAGGCGTCGCTGGAGGAGTTGGGGGCGCTCGCCGACCCGCCGCTCACCAAGGATGCCGTGGCCGGCCGTATCCGCCGGCTGCTCGCCATGGCCGACAAGCGGGCGCAGGACATCGGGATCCCGGGCACGGAATCGAACCTCACCGAGGAGATGGCCGACGGCATGGTCGGCTGACACCGCCTCACATCTCGGGCCGGGGACGACCGCAGTCGTCCCCGGCCCGCTTCATGTCCGTGGTCGGAACCGTGGTCCACGCGCTATTGACATGATCATGTGGCGTCACAAGTCTGTCGTCCGCTCACCCGCACACAAAGGTGGCGGACAACAGCAAGGGGGGCTCATGAGACGCAGAGCGAGACCGATCCTCGCAGCGGTTTCACTGCTGCTCGGCGGACTGGCAGCGGCACCCGCCGCCCAGGCGGACCCGGGCACCGGCGGCGGCGACACGCTGACCGCATGGACGGCCGAAGTCACCAAGGCACAGATCCCGCTCCTCCTCGAGGCCGGCGCCGACGGCCACGAACTGGGCGAACGGGCACCGGACAAGGGCACCACCGAGGTCGAACTGTTCCTCACCGGACGGCAGGCGAAGCAGCTCAGGAGCGACGGGGTCGACCTGACCCGGCGCTCCCTCTCCGAGCGGAGCGAGAAGCGGCTCGCGGCCGCGGGTGACGGCGTGTTCCGCCCGTACAGCGGCGACGACGGCATCGGTCGGGAGATCCTCGAGACCGCGCGGGAGCACCCCTCCCTCACCAAGGTCGTCAGCATCGGCAGGACCGTGAAGGGCCAGGACATCCTCGCCGTCAAGGTCAGCAAGGGCGCGGACCGCACCCGGGACGGCGCCAAACCGTCCGTGCTGTACGCCTCCAACCAGCACGCCCGTGAGTGGATCACCCCGGAGATGACCCGGCGGCTGATGCACCACTACCTCGACGGCTACGGAACCGACCGCCGTATCAAGAAGATCGTCGATTCCACCGAACTGTGGTTCGTCATCTCCGCGAACCCCGACGGCTACGACTTCACCTTCACCCCCGGCAACCGCCTCTGGCGCAAGAACCTCCGCGACAACGACGGCGACGGAAAGATCGCCCCCGGCGACGGCGTCGACCTCAACCGCAACTTCGCCTACAAGTGGGGCTACGACAACGAGGGTTCCTCGCCCGACCCCGCCGACGAGACCTTCCGCGGCACCGCACCGATGTCCGAGCCCGAGACCAAGGCGCTCGACCGGTTCGAGAAGCGCATCGGCTTCGAGTACGGCATCAACTACCACTCCGCCGCCGAACTGCTCCTCTACGGCGTGGGCTGGCAGGTCGCCACCCCCACACCGGACGACGTCCTCTACAAGGCGCTCGCCGGCACCCCCGAGAACTCCGCGATACCCGGCTACCGCCCCCAGGTCTCCTCCGAGCTCTACACCACCAACGGCGAGGCCGACGGCCACGCGGCCAACGTCAACGGGATGATGATGTTCACCCCGGAGATGTCGACCTGTGCCAGCGCCTCCCGCGTCGACCCGAACGACGCCTGGAACCCCGCGGACTGCGAGTCCGGCTTCAACTTCCCCGACGACGAGAAGCTGATCCAGCAGGAGTTCGCCAAGAACGTCCCCTTCGCGCTCGCCGTCGCCGAGAGCGCCGCACACCCGGACCGGCCCTCCTCCCCGGTCGGCATCGACGCCCCGGACTTCACCCCCGACACCTTCACCACCTCCTACGCGCGCGGCGCCGACCAGGAGGTGTCCGTCACCGCCCGCAAGAGCGTGCGCGACAAGCAGCTCAACTACCGCATCGACGGCGGCCGTACCCACACCCGGCGCCTCGGCGCCTGGAAGGGCGGCGAGACCTACGGCGGTGAGGACAACCTCCGCTTCGACCAGTACCGCGCCGAGGTGGAGAACGCCGATCCGGGCGAGAAGGTCCGGGTCTGGTTCACCGGCCGCACCGCGAGCGGCAAGCGCACGGCGAGCGAGCCCTTCACGTACACCGTCGCCGAACGGCCGCGCGCCGACACCCTGGTGATCGCCGAGGAGGGAGGCACCGCCCCCGCCCGCCACGCCTCCGCGTACACCGGCGCGCTGGCGGCCAACCACCACAAGGCCGTGGTCTGGGACGTCGCCACACAGGGCGCGCCGCATGCCCTCGGCGTCCTCGGCCACTTCCGCACCGTCCTGTGGTACACCGGCGCGTCCGAGCCCGGCGGTACGACCCTCCTCGCGGTGCGCGACTACCTCAACGAGGGCGGCAGGCTCATCAACGCCGGTGAGAAGGCGGGCGGCAGCTCGCGCGTCGGCCGGGCCGCCACCGACGACTTCAGCCAGTACTACCTCGGCTCCGGAGGCCGGATCGCGCTGAAGAACCCTCCGGACTTCGCGGCCACCGGCAAGCTCGGTGCCACGAAGGCCGGGCTCGGTGACGCGCCGGGCAATCCGCTGGACGGCGCGGGCGCGTACACCGTCATCTCCGACGAACTGCCCCCGGAGGACTTCCCGCAGTTCCGCAGCGCGGCGGCGGGCGACTATCCGGGCGTACGCACCCCGTTCCAGCCGTACGAGGGCGACTGGTTCGCCGCGGCGAAGCACATCGACAACACCTGGACGCGGCTGACCCGCACCGTCGACCTGACCGGCACCCAGGCCTCGGCGGAGCCGGGCCTGGAGTTCATGCTCAGCTACGACACCGAGAGCGACTACGACAACGTGGTCGTGGAAGCACACACGGTGGGCCAGGACGACTGGACGACGCTGCCCGACGCCCGCGGCGGCACCGCGACCGACGTCCCTGCCGACTGCACCGAGGGCTTCTACGTCCGCGGGCACCCGTTCCTCGAGCACTACCTCACCGTCGGCGACGACGCGTGCACCGCCGAGGGCACCACGGGACGCTGGAACCGCTTCACCGGCGCCTCCGACGGCTGGCAGCCCGTGGCCTTCGACCTCAGCGGCTACGCGGGCGAGAAGGTCGAGTTGTCCGTCTCGTACGTCAGCGACCCCGGCACCGGCGGCCGCGGAGTGTTCGTCGACGACACCCGCCTCGTCACGGCCGGTGCCGCGCAGGGCGACGGAGGGTTCGAGACGGAGCTCGGGCCGTGGGCCGTACCCGGTCCGCCCGCGGGCAGCCCCGCGGCCGGCGCCGACTGGGCCCGTTCCCAGGAGTTGTTCCACTCCTCGGCCGCGGTGACCACACGCGACACCGTGCTCCTCGGGTTCGGACTGGAGCACGTACAAGGGGAGAAGGAGCGGTCCGACCTGGTGGGAGCCGCACTGCGCGCGCTGCGCCGCTGACCTCGCGATCGCAGGCCGTGTCCCCGGCCGCCCGATGTCACCCCACGCCTCCGAGAGGGGTAGGGTCGTGGGTGGTCGGGGACTTCCCATACAGCTCGCCGGAGTGCACACCGGCGCACCAACGAGGAGATCGGTTCGTGACGATCCGCGTAGGAATCAACGGCTTTGGCCGTATCGGCCGCAACTACTTCCGGGCGCTCCTGGAGCAGGGTGCGGACATCGAGATCGTCGGTGTCAACGACCTGACCGACAACGCCACCCTGGTCCACCTGCTCAAGTACGACACGATCCTGGGTCGGCTCAAGCAGGAAGTCAGCCACACCGATGACACCATCACGGTGGGTAACCAGACCTTCAAGACGATGGCGGAGCGCGACCCGGCCCAGCTCCCGTGGGGCGAGCTCGGTGCCGACGTCGTGATCGAGTCCACCGGCATCTTCACCAAGCGCGACGATGCCGCGAAGCACCTCGCCGCCGGCGCGAAGAAGGTCCTGATCTCCGCGCCCGCCAAGGACGAGGACATCACGATCGTCATGGGCGTCAACCACGACAAGTACGACGCCTCCAAGCACCACGTGATCTCCAACGCCTCCTGCACCACCAACTGCGTGGCGCCGATGGCGAAGGTCCTCGACGAGAGCTTCGGCATCGTCAAGGGCATGATGACGACGGTCCACGCCTACACCAACGACCAGCGCATCCTGGACTTCCCGCACAAGGACCTGCGCCGCGCCCGCGCCGCCGCGGAGAACATCATTCCGACCTCCACCGGTGCCGCCAAGGCCACCGCGCTGGTCCTCCCGCAGCTCAAGGGCAAGCTGGACGGCATCGCGATGCGCGTCCCCGTCCCGACCGGCTCGGTCACCGACCTCGTCCTCGAACTCGACCGCGAGGTCACCAGGGACGAGATCAACTCCGCCTTCCAGAAGGCCGCCGAGGGTCAGCTCAAGGGCATCCTGGAGTACACCGAGGACCCGATCGTCTCCTCGGACATCGTCAACTGGCCGGCCTCCTGCACCTTCGACTCGCAGCTCACGATGGTCCAGGGCAAGCAGGTCAAGGTCGTCGGCTGGTACGACAACGAGTGGGGCTACTCCAACCGCCTGGTGGACCTCACCACCTTCGTCGGCGGCAAGCTCTGATCGCTGCCCGCGGTACCGAGATGTAAGGGACAGGGCTCGAATGGCGCGAGGACGCGTCGTCCGGGCCCTGTCCTGTTGATCGAAGACGACACGGAGTCCCCATTGAAGACGATCGACGACCTCCAGGTCAGCGGCAAGCGGGTGTTCGTCCGCGCCGACCTGAACGTGCCGCTGGACGGCACCACCATCACCGACGACGGCCGCATCCGCGCCGTCCTGCCGACCCTCACCAAGCTCGCCGACGCGGGCGCCAAGGTGATCGTCGCCTCCCACCTGGGCCGGCCCAAGGGCGCCCCGGACCCGCAGTTCTCGCTCGCACCGGCCGCCAAGCGCCTGGCCGAACTCCTGGGCAAGGGCGTCGCGTTCGCCACCGACACTGTCGGTGAGTCGGCCCGTGCGACCGTCGCCGGGCTGGCCGACGGCCAGGTCGCGCTGCTGGAGAACCTGCGCTTCAACCCCGGTGAGACCAGCAAGGACGACGCCGAGCGCGGCGCCTTCGCCGACCAGCTTGCCGCCCTGGCCGATGTGTACGTGGGCGACGGCTTCGGCGCCGTCCACCGCAAGCACGCCTCGGTGTACGACCTCCCGGCCCGCCTCCCGCACGCCGCGGGGCTGCTCATCGCGGCCGAGCTGGCGGTCCTGAAGAAGCTCACCGAGGACGTCAAGCGCCCGTACGCCGTGGTGCTCGGCGGTGCCAAGGTCTCCGACAAGCTCGGGGTCATCGACCACCTGCTGGAGAAGGCCGACCGCATCCTCATCGGCGGCGGCATGGCGTACACCTTCCTCAAGGCCCAGGGGCACGAGGTCGGCAAGTCCCTGCTCCAGGAGGACCAGGTCCCTGCCGTGCAGGCGTACCTGCGGCGGGCGGAGGAGCGCGGTGTTGAGTTCGTCCTCCCCGTCGACGTCCTGGCCGCGCCCGAGTTCCCGGACCTGAAGACCAAGGCCCCGGCGAACCCCGCGGTCGTCCCCGCGGACGCCATCCCGGCCGACCAGGAGGGTCTGGACATCGGCCCCGAGTCCCGGAAGCTGTACGCCACCAAGCTCGCCGACGCCGCGACCGTCTTCTGGAACGGCCCGATGGGCGTCTTCGAGCACCCCGACTACGCCGAGGGCACCCGGGCCGTCGCCCAGGCCCTGATCGACAGCCCGGCCTTCACCGTCGTCGGCGGCGGCGACTCGGCCGCCGCGGTGCGCATCCTGGGCTTCGACGAGAGCGCCTTCGGCCACATTTCGACCGGCGGCGGCGCGAGCCTCGAGTACCTCGAGGGCAAGACGCTCCCCGGTCTCGCCGCGCTGGAGGACTGACCCTCCGGTGAGCGACGCGCGCGCGGCCGCACGGCCGCAGTTCCATACGAATCCCGCACCTCTGCGCCGCGCGGGCGGAGACGGCGGTATCTCCCGGGCGAATGCCCCGGCAGCGAATCCAGAAGGAGGGGCATGAGCACCCGCACCCCGCTGATGGCCGGCAACTGGAAGATGAACCTCAACCACCTCGAGGCCATCGCACACGTCCAGAAGCTCGCCTTCGCCCTGAGCGACAAGGACTACGAGGCGGTCGACGTGGCCGTCCTGCCGCCCTACACCGACCTGCGTTCGGTCCAGACCCTGGTCGACGGCGACAAGCTGAAGATCGCCTACGGTGCGCAGGACCTCTCCGCACACGACTCCGGTGCGTACACCGGTGAGATCTCCGGCCCGATGCTGTCCAAGCTCAAGTGCACCTACGTCACCATCGGTCACTCCGAGCGGCGGCAGTACCACGGCGAGGACGAGGAGATCGTCAACGGCAAGGTCAAGGCCGCTTTCCGTAACGGCCTGACTCCGATCCTGTGCATCGGCGAGGGCCTCGACGTCCGCAAGGCCGGCAACCAGGTCGCCCACACCCTCGCGCAGCTCGACGGCGCCCTCAAGGACGTCACGGCCGAGCAGGCCGCGACGATCGTCGTCGCCTATGAGCCGGTGTGGGCGATCGGCACCGGCGAGGTCGCCACCCCCGAGGACGCCCAGGAGGTCTGCGGGGCCATCCGCGGCCGTCTGGCCGAGCTCTACAGCCAGGATGTGGCCGAGGCGGTCCGGATCCAGTACGGCGGCTCGGTGAAGTCCGGGAACGTCGCGGCGATCATGGCGCAGCCGGATGTGGACGGCGCCCTGATCGGCGGGGCATCGCTGGACGTCGACGAGTTCGTCAAGATCGTCCGGTTCCGCGACCAGTAGGCCGACCAGCGAGTAGGCCGCAGGGCCTCCTCCGTCGTACCCTGTCGGGGGTCGGGTGGTGCGGACCGCATCAGGTCCCGTACCCGGCCCCCGGCTCCGCCGCCGCACCATACCGTCCGATTCGATTCCGAGTTTCCGAGAGAGTGGGTCCAGCCGTGACTGTTGGGTTCTCCATCGCCCTGATCGTCTTCAGCGGGCTGCTGATGCTGCTGGTGCTGATGCACAAGGGGAAGGGCGGCGGTCTCTCCGACATGTTCGGCGGCGGCATGCAGTCCTCCGTCGGTGGTTCGTCGGTCGCCGAGCGTAACCTCGACCGGATCACCGTGGTGGTCGGTTTGCTCTGGTTTGCGTGCATTATTGTCCTCGGTCTGCTGATGAAGCTGGACAGCTGACCTCCGTTGTCCGCACCACGTGCTCCGGCGGGCGCGGCCTATCATGATGTCGGCGTTCCGGGGGACGTCCCGGGGGCGGGTGTAACTCCTGTCACTGGACGCGCGTTGGGCCTTACGTAAACTGGGGCGCCTCGGGCAGCGGAGCTGCCGACCGAAGCTTTGCGGCACCATGACGCAGGGAGATACGACCGTGGCAAGTGGCAACGCGATCCGTGGAAGCCGGGTCGGAGCGGGGCCGATGGGTGAGGCCGAGCGTGGCGAGTCCGCGCCGCGTCTCCGCATCTCCTTCTGGTGCTCGAACGGGCACGAGACGGTCCCCAGCTTCGCCAGCGACGCGCAGATTCCCGAAACGTGGGACTGCCCCCGCTGCGGCTTCCCCGCCGGCAAGGACCGGGACAACCCGCCGGACCCGCCGCGCACCGAGCCGTACAAGACGCACCTCGCGTACGTACGGGAGCGGCGCAGCGACGCCGACGGTGAGGCGATCCTCGCCGAGGCGCTCGCGAAGCTCCGCGGCGAGATCTGACCGCCGGATTCCGGCTCCGCGGATCCGCGCGACACCATGACTTTCGGCCCGGCCGGGCAGCTTCTTCAGAGCTGCCCGGCCGGGCTGTTGCTTCTTCCCGAGCGGATGCCGCTTCTTCCGGAACACCCCGTGCCCGGCGCGGCCGGGCACGGGCCGTCCCTCCTCACCTCGATGAGTGTCATCGATTAGGTTGGGGCGGGCAGCGGGGACTACGCACGAGAAGAAAAGGGCTGATGTCGGAGATGAACGCAGCAGGCCGGACCAGGCTCGACCGGATGCCCGAGTGGATCGCGCTCGCCGAGCACCGGGAACGGCTGGGGGAGGTGTCGCTGCGTCAACTCTTCGCCGACGAGCCGGGACGCGGCGAGCGGTACTCCCTCCAGGTGGGCGACCTGTATCTCGACTACTCCAAGCACCTGGTGACGGACGAGACGCTCGCACTCCTGCGGGACCTGGCGGCGGCGACCGGTGTGGCCGACCTGCGGGACGCCATGTTCCGCGGCGAGAAGATCAATAGCACCGAGGGCCGCGCCGTGCTGCACACCGCCCTGCGCGCCCCGCGCGACGCGGTCGTCGAGGTCGACGGCGAGAACGTCGTCCCCAAGGTGCATGCCGTGTTCGACAAGATGGCGAGCTTCGCCGAGGCCGTCCGCTCGGGCAAGTGGGTCGGCTCCACAGGCGTACGCATCCGCAATGTCGTCAACATCGGTATCGGCGGCTCGGATCTGGGCCCCGCGATGGCGTACGAGGCCCTGCGGCCCTTCACCGACCGCTCCCTGACGGTCCGTTTCGTCTCCAACGTCGACGGCGCGGACCTGCACGAGGCGGTACGGGACCTGGACCCGGCCGAGACGCTGTTCATCGTCGCCTCGAAGACCTTCACCACCATCGAGACCGTCACCAACGCGGTCTCCGCCCGCTCCTGGCTCCTGGACGGTCTCAAGGCCGCGGACACCCGGCCGGAGGCGGGGGGAGAGTCCGCGGTGCCCTTCCACTTCGTCGCGCTCTCCACGAACGCGTCCGAGGTGAAGAAGTTCGGCATCGACCCGGAGAACATGTTCGAGTTCTGGGACTGGGTCGGCGGCCGTTACTCCTTCGACTCTGCCATCGGGCTCTCCCTGATGATCGCCATCGGCCCGGACCGCTTCCGCGAGCTGCTCGACGGATTCCACCTGATCGACGAGCACTTCCGGACCGCGCCGCCCGAGGCCAACGCCCCTCTGCTGATGGGCCTGCTCGGCGTCTGGTACGGCGACTTCCACGACGCGCAGTCGCACGCCGTCCTCCCGTACAGCCACTACTTGGCGAAGTTCACCGCGTATCTCCAGCAGCTCGACATGGAGTCCAACGGCAAGTCCGTGGACCGTCAGGGCCGTCCGGTGGACTGGCAGACCGGGCCCGTCGTCTGGGGCACCCCCGGCACCAACGGCCAGCACGCGTACTACCAGTTGCTGCACCAGGGCACCAAGCTCATCCCTGCCGATCTCATCGGCTTCGCCCGGCCGGTCAGGGAGCTGGCACCCGAACTCGCCGCCCAGCACGACCTGTTGATGGCCAACCTGTTCGCCCAGGGGCAGGCGTTCGCGTTCGGCAAGACCTCCGAGGAGGTACGGGCCGAGGGCGTCGCCGAGGAACTGGTGCCGCACCGCACCTTCCCCGGCAACCGCCCCACGACGACCATCCTGGCCAAGGAGCTCAGCCCGTCCGTGGTGGGCCAGCTCGTCGCGCTCTACGAGCACAAGGTCTTCGTCCAGGGCGCCGTGTGGAACATCAACTCGTTCGACCAGTGGGGCGTCGAACTCGGCAAGGTGCTCGCCAAGCGCATCGAACCGGTGCTCACCCAGGGCACCGGCATCGACTCCCTGGACAGCTCGACGGCCGCGCTCGTCTCCACCTACCGCTCGCTGCGCGGGCGTTAGGATCCTGCCGCCCGCACACGCGACGGCCCCCGCACCGGTGTGCGGGGGCCGTCGCGCGTATGAAGCCGTCAGCGCCTCAAGGCGAGGAGGGCGGGTAGAGCCCCCGCGGCAACTGCGACGCCGCGGCCGCGTCCAGCAGCCACAGCGTGCGCCTGCGCCCGTACGCCCCGGCCGCCGGCGCCTGCACCTCGCCCGCACCGGACAGGGCGATCGCGGCCGCCTTCGCCTTGTCCTCGCCCGCGGCGAGCAGCCATACCTCGTTCGCGGAACGGATCGCCGGCAGCGTGAGCGAGGTCCGGGTGGGCGGCGGCTTGGGCGCACCCCGTACGCCGACGACGGTGCGCTCGGTCTCCCGTACCGCCGGCATCTCGGGGAAGAGCGAAGCCACATGGGTGTCCGGACCGACCCCCAGCAGAAGGACGTCGAAGCGTGGCACCGACGCATGGTTCTCGGGCCGTGCCGCGGTGGCCAGTTCGGTGGCGTACGCCTCCGCCGCGGCCTCCACATCGGCCCCGTACGGCCCGTCCGAGGGCGGCATCGGGTGCACCCGCTTCGGGTCGAGCGGCACCGCGTCGAGCAGCGCCTCCCGCGCCTGGGTGATGTTGCGGTCCGGGTGGCCCTCGGGCAGGAACCGCTCGTCGCCCCACCACAGGTCAAGGCGCGGCCAGTCCACGGCGTCGCGGGCCGGGGACGTGGCGAGCGCGGCCAGCAGGCCGTTGCCGTTGCGGCCGCCGGTGAGCACCACGGACGCGGAACCGCGCGCGGACTGCGCGTCCACGATCTTGGTGATCAGCCGGGCCGCGGCGGCCTCGGCCATCACAGCCTTGTCGCGGTGGACGACGACCTGGGGGGTGCTCACGAGGCAGTCGCCTTCCGGGCCGTGGCCTTCTTCCTCGGCTGGGCGGGCTGCTTGGCCTCACTGCCGGACCCGGCCTTGTCGCCGGTGCCCGCCGACGGTGTTCCGGTACCGGCTTCTATGACCTTCCGGCCGGGCTTGGTCTCCCCGAACCTGACCGTGTCCGCGTACATGTCGTCCGGATCCAGCCGCCGCAGCTCCTCCGCGATCAGCTCGGAGGTGTCGCGGCGGTGCAGCGCCACGTGCCGGTCCGGCTGGCCCGGCATCGCCAGCTCGGCCAGCGAGCCGTCGGTCCGGTCCAGGTGGATCGGCCCGTCGGTGGTCTCCAGGCGTACGGCCGTCACTCCGGGGCCCTCCGACATCTCCCGCTCGACCGGCACACCGAGCCGGTGGCAGAGCCAGAGCGCGAGGAGTTCGTTGCTCGGGTTGTACGCCTCGCCCTCGACCACGGCGGAGGTGATCGCCGAGTGCCGCTGGTCCAGCGCCGCGGCCAGCACGCTGCGCCACGGCGTGATCCGCGTCCACGCCAGGTCCGTGTCGCCGGGGCTGTACGTACGGGCGCGCAGCGCGAGCGTGGCGACCGGGTCCTCGGTGGCCGCCGCGTCGGTGATACGGCGCTGCGCGAGCTTTCCGAGCAGGTCCTCGGCGGGGTGCTCGGGGGAGTCGTCCGGCCACCACACGACCACCGGAGCGTCGGGGAGCAGCAGGGGCAGGACGACGGAGTGGGCGTGGTTGGCGAGTTCGCCGTGCAGCCGCAGCAGCACCGTCTCACCCGTGCCGGTCTCACCGCCGACCCGTACCTCCGCGTCCAGACGGGCCATCTTCCGGTCGCGCGGCGAGCGCCCCGGCCGCTTGATGACCACGAGGATCCGGGAGGGGTGCTCCCTGGATGCCTCGCTCGCGGCCTTCAGGGCGTCGTAGTGGTTCCCCTCGTCCGTGACGATGACGAGGGTGAGCACCATGCCGACGGCCGGGGACCCTATGGCCCGGCGCGCCTTGACCAGGGAGGCGTTGATCTGGCTGGAGTTGGTCTCCGTGAGATCGATCTTCATGGCCTGCGCCAGGACCTTCCGTCGCGTGCGAGCATCTCGTCGGCCGCCTTCGGCCCCCAGGTGCCGGCGGTGTACTGCTCCGGCCTGCTGTGCTTGTCCCAGTACTGCTCGATGGGGTCCAGGATGCGCCAGGACTCCTCCACCTCCTGGTGGCGGGGGAAGAGGTTCGCATCGCCGAGGAGCACATCGAGGAGCAGCCGCTCGTACGCCTCCGGGCTGGACTCGGTGAAGGACTCGCCGTAGGCGAAGTCCATCGTCACGTCCCGGAGCTCCATGGAGGTGCCGGGCACCTTGGAGCCGAACCTGATGGTGATGCCCTCGTCCGGCTGAACCCGGATGACCAGGGCGTTCTCGCCCAGCTCCTGGGTGTCGGAGGTGTTGAAGGGGGAGTGCGGGGCGCGCTGGAAGACCACCGCGATCTCGGTGACCCGCCGGCCGAGGCGCTTGCCGGCGCGCAGATAGAACGGGACGCCCGCCCAGCGGCGGTTGTCGATCTCCAGCCTGATCGCGGCATAGGTATCGGTCCGCGAGTCGGGGCTGATGCCGTCCTCCTCGAGGTAGCCGAGGACCTCGACGCCGCCCTGCCAGCCATGGGCGTACTGGCCGCGCACGGTGTGCTTGTCCAGGTACTGGGGCAGCTTGACGCCCTTGAGGACCTTCAGCTTCTCGGTGACCAGCGCCTTGGCGTCGAAGGAGGAGGGCTCCTCCATGGCCGTCAGCGCCAGGAGCTGGAGCAGGTGGTTCTGGATCACGTCACGGGCGGCGCCGATGCCGTCGTAGTAGCCGGCCCGGCCGCCGATGCCGATGTCCTCGGCCATCGTGATCTGCACATGGTCGACGTACGACCGGTTCCAGACCGGCTCGAACATCGTGTTGGCGAAGCGCAGGGCCAGGATGTTCTGGACCGTCTCCTTGCCCAGGTAGTGGTCGATCCGGAAGACGTCGGAGGGCCGGAAGACCTGGTGGACGACCTGGTTCAGCTCCTGCGCGCTCGCCAGGTCGTGGCCGAAGGGCTTCTCGATGACGGCACGCCGCCAGGACTCGCCGGGCCCCTCCGACAGACCGTGGGTCTTGAGCTGCTGGACGACGGTGGGGAAGAACTTCGGCGGGACGGACAGGTAGAAGGCGAAGTTGCCGCCCGTGCCGCGCGCCTTGTCCAGCTCTTCTATGGTCGACTTCAGCCGCTCGAAGGCCGCGTCGTCGGAGAACTGGCCGGGCACGAAGCGGAAGCCCTCGGCGAGCTGCTGCCAGACCTCCTCGCGGAACGGGGTCCTGGCGTGCTCCTTGACCGCGTCGTGAACGACCTTCGCGAAGTCCTCGTCCGACCAGTCCCGTCGGGCGAAGCCGATCAGGGAGAAGCCCGGGGGCAGCAACCCGCGATTGGCCAGGTCGTAGACCGCGGGCATCAGCTTCTTACGGGACAGATCGCCCGTGACGCCGAAGATGACCAGGCCGGACGGCCCCGCGATCCGCGGGAGCCGCCGGTCCTTCGGGTCGCGCAGCGGGTTGCCGCTGGTCAATTCACGCCTCCGCGGGAGCGAGGCGCGCAAGCTCCGCCTCGGTGGACTTCAGCAGGTCGTTCCAGGACACCTCGAACTTCTCGACCCCTTCGTCCTCCAGAAGCTGGACGACCTCGTCGTAGCCGATGCCCAGCTTCTCCAGCGCCTCGATGTCGGCCCTGGCCTCGTCATAGGTGCCGCGCACCGTGTCGCCCCGGATCTCGCCGTGGTCGGCGACCGCCCCGAGGGTGGCCTCCGGCATGGTGTTCACGGTCCCGGAGGCGACCAGCTCCTCGACGTAGAGCGTGTCCTTGTACGCCTTGTCCTTCACACCGGTGGAGGCCCACAGCGGGCGCTGGCGGTTGGCGCCGGACTTCTCCAGGGCCTGCCAGCGCGCGGAGGAGAAGACCGCCTCGTAGGCCTCGTAGGCGAGCCGGGCGTTGGCGACGGCAGCCTTGCCGCGCAGCTCCTTGGCCTCCGGGGTGCCCAGGGCGTCCAGCCGCTTGTCGATCTCGGTGTCCACGCGGGAGACGAAGAACGACGCGACCGATTCGATCTTCGATACGTCGAGACCTGCGGCGTCGGCCTGCTCCAGACCCGTGAGGTAGGCGTCCATGACCTCGCGGTAGCGCTCCAGGGAGAAGATCAGCGTGACATTGACGCTGATGCCCTTGGCGATGGTCTCGGTGATCGCCGGGAGTCCCGCCTTGGTGGCCGGGATCTTGATGAAGGTGTTCGGCCGGTCGACCAGCCAGGCGAGCTGCTTGGCCTCGGCGACGGTGGCCCGGGTGTTGTGCGCCAGGCGCGGGTCGACCTCGATGGAGACCCGGCCGTCGCGGCCGCCCGTGGCCTCGAAGACCGGGCGCAGCACGTCGGCGGCGTCGCGGACGTCCGCCGTCGTGATCATGCGCAGGGCTTCCTCGACGGTCAGCCGGCGGGCCGCGAGGTCGGCGAGCTGCTGCTCGTAGCCGTCCCCGCTGGAAATGGCCTTCTGGAAGATCGACGGGTTCGTGGTCACGCCGACCACGTGCTGCTGGTCGATCAGCTCGGCGAGGTTCCCGGACGTGATGCGCTGGCGCGACAGGTCGTCCAGCCAGATCGCCACGCCTTCGTCGGAGAGGCGCTTGAGTGCGTCTGCCATGAGAAATGCATCTCCTACTTGTCGTATACCAGCGTCAGCGACCGGAGGCGGCCAGAGATTCCCGGGCCGCCGCCTCCACGGCGTCGGCCGTGAGACCGAACTCGCGGAACAGCACCTTGTAGTCGGCGGATGCCCCGAAGTGCTCCAGGGAGACGATCCGCCCGGCCACGCCCACGTAGCGGTGCCAGGTCAGTCCGATCCCTGCCTCGACGGCGACGCGCGCCGTGACGGACGGAGGAAGCACGCTGTCGCGGTACCCCTGGTCCTGCTCCTCGAACCACTCGACGGACGGCATCGAGACGACGCGGGTCGGCACGCCCGTGGCCTGCAGCTTCTCGCGCGCCTTGACCGCGAGCTGCACCTCGGAACCGGTGGCGATCAGGATCACCTCGGCGGGGCCGCCGTCGGCCTCCAGCAGCACGTAACCGCCCTTGGCGGCGTCCTCGTTGTACTCGTACGTCGGCACGTTCTGCCGGGTCAGGGCCAGGCCGTGCGGGCCGGGCTTGGCGCCGTGGCGGCGCATGATCTCGCGCCAGGCGATGGCGGTCTCGTTGGCGTCGGCCGGGCGGACCATGTTCAGGCCCGGGATGGCGCGCAGCGCGGCCATGTGCTCGACGGGCTGGTGGGTCGGGCCGTCCTCGCCGAGACCGATGGAGTCGTGCGTCCAGACGTAGGTGACGGGGAGCTGCATCAGCGCGGCCAGGCGCACCGCCGGGCGCATGTAGTCGGAGAAGACCAGGAACGTGCCGCCGTAGATGCGGGTGTTGCCGTGCAGCGCGATGCCGTTCATGGCCGAGCCCATGGCGTGCTCGCGGATGCCGAAGTGCACGGTCCTGCCGTACGGGCTTGCCTCCGGCAGTGGGTTGTCCGCGGGCAGGAAGGAGGACGAGGCGTCGATCGTGGTGTTGTTGGACCCGGCCAGGTCGGCGGAGCCGCCCCACAGCTCGGGGATCACACCGCCGAGCGCCTTCAGCACTTCGCCGGACGCCTTGCGGGTGGCGACGTCCTTGCCGGCCTCGAAGACCGGGACCTTGTGCTCCCAGCCCTCGGGCAGTTCGCCCGCGGCGATGCGGTCGAACTCGGCGGCGCGCTGCGGGTTGGCGGCACGCCACTCCTGGAACTGCTTGTCCCAGGCGGCACGGAACTCGCGGCCGCGGTCGACCGCCTTGCGGACGTGGGAGCCGACCTCCTCGTCGACCTGGAAGTCGCGCTCCGGGTCGAAGCCGAGCACGCGCTTGGTGGCCGCGACCTCCTCGGCACCCAGCGCCGAGCCGTGGGAGGCCTCGGTGTTCTGCGCGTTGGGGGCAGGCCAGGCGATGATCGTGCGGGCCGCGATCATCGAGGGGCGCTCGGTCTCGTCCTGCGCCGCCTTCAGCGCCGTGTACAGCGCCTTGACGTCGAAGTCGCCGGACGCGTCCTGCTCGATGCGCTGCACGTGCCAGCCGTACGCCTCGTAGCGCTTCAGCACGTCCTCGGAGAGGGCGGTGGCGGTGTCGCCCTCGATGGAGATGTGGTTGTCGTCGTAGAGGGCGACGATGTTGCCGAGCTTCTGGTGGCCGGCCAGCGAGCTGGCCTCCGCCGAGATGCCCTCCTCCAGGTCGCCGTCGGAGACGATGGCCCAGATGGTGTGGTCGAACGGAGAGGTGCCCTGGGGTGCGTCCGGGTCGAACAGACCGCGCTCGTAGCGGGCCGCCATCGCCATGCCCACCGCGTTGGCGATGCCCTGCCCGAGCGGTCCCGTGGTGGTCTCCACGCCGACCGTGTGCCCGAACTCGGGGTGCCCCGGGGTCTTGCTGCCCCAGGTGCGGAACGCCTTGAGGTCATCGAGCTCGAGACCGTAACCGGCCATGTAGAGCTGGATGTAGAGGGTCAGGCTGCTGTGGCCCGGGGAGAGGACGAACCGGTCGCGGCCCGTCCACTGCGGGTCGGACGGGTCGTGCCGCATCAGCTTCTGGAAGAGCATGTACGCGGCGGGAGCGAGGCTCATGGCCGTGCCCGGGTGGCCGTTACCGACCTTCTGCACGGAATCCATGGCCAGGACGCGAACGGTATCCACGGCCCGCTGGTCCAGTTCGGCCCACTCGAGGTCTGTTGTGGTCGGCTTCGTGCTCACCCTGAGTCAGGGCTCCTCTCCACATGTCGATGCCGGTGACGTTCTGCACACCGGACGCTGTCGAGCCTACCCTTGGCCCTCTTCCGTGCCGTTCGCGGCGCCGGGGCGCCGCAGGGGCGCGAAGAGCTGCGCTCGAGGAGGCCGCCCAACACGACCGACCCCCGCGGCGAACGGCGTATCCGCTACGTCTAGAGTGGCGTGGTACGCGCAAGTCGTAACCGGCCCCACGGTCCGGTGCTTGCTGGTCTGTGCCCGCGGCGCGAGTCGCTGAGGCCGCTTTACAGGGGTGTGCGTGACGGCCGTCGATTCCCGTCCTTCGGGTGGGGGTACCCCTCATGCCCGCGGGGCCATGGGGGAGCTCGCGGAAGTGTCCGGTCACCGGCCGTTCGGGGCCCGTGTCCTGGCCTTCGTCGCCCTGACCAAGCCCCGCATCATCGAACTGCTCCTGATCACCACGGTTCCGGTGATGTTCCTCGCCGAGCAGGGCGTCCCCGATCTGTGGCTCGTGATCGCCACCTGCATCGGCGGCTACCTCTCCGCGGGCGGCGCGAACGCGCTCAACATGTACATCGACCGCGACATCGACGCGCTGATGGACCGCACCTCCCAGCGCCCACTGGTGACCGGCATGGTCTCGCCGCGCGAGTGCCTGGCCTTCGGTCTCGCGCTGGCCGTGATCTCCACCGCCTGGCTCGGCTACTTCGTCAACTGGCTCTCGGCGGCGCTCGCTCTGGCGGCTCTGCTCTTCTACGTCATCGTCTACACGATGTTGCTCAAGCGCCGTACCGCGCAGAACATCGTCTGGGGCGGCATCGCGGGCTGCATGCCGGTCTTCATCGGCTGGTCCGCGGTCACCAACTCCGTTTCCTGGGCCGGGTTGGTCCTCTTCCTCGTGATGTTCTTCTGGACCCCGCCGCACTACTGGCCGCTGTCGATGAAGGTCAAGGAGGACTACGCGCGGGTGGGCGTGCCCATGCTCCCCGTCGTCGCGTCCAACCTCGTGGTCGCCCGCCAGATCGTGATCTACAGCTGGGTCATGGTGGCCGTCTCCCTGGCCCTCTGGCCGCTGGGTTACGTGGGCTGGCTCTACCCCGTGGTCGCGGTCCTGGCCGGTGGCTGGTGGCTGCGTGAGGCCCACGCGCTGCGCGCCCGCGCCAAGGCCGGGGTCACGGGAGCGAAGCTCAAGGAGATGCGGCTGTTCCACTGGTCCATCACCTATGTGTCGATCCTGTTCGTGGCGATCGCGGTCGACCCCTTCCTGCGCTAGTCCGTTCCCGCCGGCACGAACTCCTGCGGCCGCCGTCCCGCGCCCGGCCCGGGTCACCCGGGTCCCCCTCAAAGTTTTCGAGGGGTGCTCTCTCACAACGCAATACTGGCGAGTAGCATTCAGTCATGGCAGAGAAGGCTGAGAAGGCAGAGACGCAGGCCGAGGCTGACGGGCCCCGGCGAGACGCCCGCGCCGAGCGCAGGGCGGACCGACTGGCCAAGCAGATCGAGCGGTTCTCCCGCAGCCACGGCGGCCGCGCCGACGGCTCGCTCGAATACATCGGGCAGGCGGGCACCCGCATCGTCCTGGTCGGCGAGGACGGCGCCTGGGGCGACCTCGTGGCCACCGATCACGCGACCGCGCAACGCGCCGCCGAGAAGGCGGGCATCACCCTCCACGACTCCTTCGCCGGGGACCCGGTGGCCAAGGTGCGCACCGGCCCGTACGAGTGGTCCCGCATGGCAGGCATCCAGGTCGGGGGACCGAGCAACACCTGAGGCACGGCCCGCCCGTTAGACGGTACGACGGTACCGACGACAAGGGCGGGCGCTGTGATCGAATTGCCACTGCTGGTGGACCAGCACTGCCATGGCGTGTTCCGGACGGAGCTGGGGCTCGGCACCTTCGAAGCGTGCCTGAGCCGGTCCGCCTCGCCCGCCGCCCCCGGCACCACCTTCTTCGACACCCGGACCGGCTTCGCCGTACGCCGCTGGTGCCCGCCACTGCTCGGGCTCGAGCCGCACTGCCCGCCCACGACGTACCTTGCGCGCCGCCGCGAACTGGGTGTCCTGGAAGCCGGGCGCCGGTTGCTGCGCTCGACCGGCATCGGCACGTACCTGGTGGACACCGGGCCGGCGGGCGACCTCACGCAACCCGTCGAACTGGCCGCCGCCGGCGATGCGGCAGCCCACGAGATCGTGCGTCTGGAACTGCTCGCCGAGCAGGTCGCCGACACCTCGGGCACCGCCGACGGCTTCATGGCCAACCTCGCGGAAGCCGTCCACGGCGCCGCCCAGTCGGCCGTCGCCTTCACCTCCGTCGCCGGATCCCGCCACGGGTTCGCGCTCGCCCCCGAACCGCCGGGCCCCGCCGAGGTGTCCCGCGCCGCCGGGGCGTGGCTGGCGGGCCGCCGGCGCGAGAGACGAGCGGCGGGCGCGCTACGGGTGCTCGCCCGCCCGGACGGCGCGGCCACGGACACGTTGCGGGACGGCGGAAGCCTCACCGACCCGGTGCTGCTGCGCCATCTGCTCTGGACGGCCGTGGCGACGGGGCTTCCGCTCCAACTGCACGGCGGAACGGGCGACATCGGGTCGTGTTCCTGCCGTACGGACCCGGCGGCCCTCACCGCATTCGTCGCGGCCACCGCCGGGCTGGGCACGGATCTCGTGCTGCTGCACGCGTACCCGTACCACCGCCAGGCGGCCCGCCTCGCGGACGCCTTCCCGCACGTGTACGCCGACATCGGGCCGGCGCTCTCCCGCTCCGGG
The DNA here is from genome assembly GCF_043199075.1 of Streptomyces sp. NPDC048639. Taxonomy (NCBI): domain Bacteria; kingdom Bacillati; phylum Actinomycetota; class Actinomycetes; order Kitasatosporales; family Streptomycetaceae; genus Streptomyces; species Streptomyces sp. NPDC048639. The sequence continues at coordinate 103,272 of NZ_JBICVP010000001.1, read as the reverse complement.
CCCAGCGCGCGAACCGTCCTCGCCGAGGCGCTGGAGCTCGCCCCCTTCGGGAAACTGCTCTTCTCCACCGGCGGGCTCGGGCTGCCGGAGCTGCATGTGGTCGGGGCCCGGCTCTTCCAGGAGGCGTTGCGGCAGTTGCTGTCCGAGTGGGTGGCCGAGGGCCTGTGGTCGCGGAGCGACGCACAGCGGGTCGCCGGGCTGATCGCCGCGGGCAACGCCCGCCGGGTGTACGGGCTGAGCGAACCCGCGTACGGCGCGTACGGCGCGTACGGGTCGGACGGGGTGGGGAGGGTGCACGGGTCGGACGGGTTCGGTCGCGCGTACGGGTCGGACGGTGTGGGGCGTTCCTACGTCTCGGACGGGGCCGGGCGGGCGTACGGCGCGGTCGGTCGCGCCTACGGCTCAGACCGCGGCGGCCGGAACGGCTGAGCCCTCCGGCGCCGGGCCAGGGGCTCCGGGCCTCTCGAAGACCGGTCGCTCGCGCAGCGACAGCAGCACGCGCAGCGCCCCGATCCACACCAGGCACGACCCCAGCATGTGGGTGGCGACGAGGACTTCGGGCAACTCGGTGAAGTACTGGACGTAGCCGATCACGCCCTGGGACAGCAGGACCAGCGTCAGGTCGCGCGTACGGGCACGCGGCCCGGCCGGGGCGTCGACCGCCTTCAGAACGAACCACAGGGCCACGGTGAGCGCCACCACGATCCAGGCGAGGTCGGCGTGGATCTGGGCGATGAGCGTCCAGTCGATCCCGATGCGCGGCACGTCGCTGGAGTCGCCCGCGTGCGGGCCGGCGCCCGTCACCAGCGTGCCGACGGCGACCAGTGCGCCGGTCACGGCCACGAGCACCCAGGCGAGTTGCGTGACCGCACGGCCGACGAGCGGACGCGGTGCGGCGTCGCCCTCGCCGGCCCGCTGCCAGGTCAGCAGCGCAACCGTGATGAGCGCGGTGGAGAGCAGGAAGTGCGCCGCGACGGTGTACGGGTTGAGGCCGGTGAGCACGGTGAAGCCGCCCAGGACGGCATTGCCCATGACGACCCAGAACTGCGCCCAACCGAGCCGTGTGAGGCTCCTGCGGCGGGGCTTGACGGCGCGGGCCGCGATGATCGCCCCGCCGACGGCGGCGCACAGCACGTAGGTCAGCATGCGGTTGCCGAACTCGATGACGCCGTGGACGCCCATCTCCCGGGTGGTGGTGAGGCTTTCCTCGGTGCAGGAAGGCCAGGTCGGGCAGCCCAGGCCCGAGCTGGTGAGCCGGACGGCGCCACCGGTGATCACGATGACCACGCTCATGACGAGGGCGGCAAGGGCAGCGCGCCGGAGCGTCCGTGGGGACGGGGTCCAGCGCTGGGCGATGAAGGCGAGAGGATTCCGCGCGGCTTCGAGCAACTTCGGCACGGGCCTATCGTATGCGGGCGCTTGTGCACGGCTTCACAACCCCCCCTCGTACGAGTGCGGGACGGGGGAGTGGCGGGCGGAAACGTCCCCGCGGGGAGGGACGGGGGCGCCACCGCGGGAGAGGGGCGAGGCGTCACCGTGGCAGAGGGGCGAGGCGTCACTGCCGTAAGGACGCGGCGTCACCACTGAGGCGACGAGGCGTCATTCCGGCAGAGACGGCAGCGTCACTCCCAGCGGAAGAACCGTGCCGCCGCTCCCAGGCTCAAGGCCGCCCATCCGGCCAGCAGTCCCAGGTCGCCCCACGGGATGCCGGCTCCCTGCTGCAGGACGTCCCTCAGCCCGTCGGACAGCGCCGAGATGGGCAGGAGTTGCAGCACGGCCTGCGCACCCTCGGGGAACTTGTCCAGCGGCACGATGACGCCACCGCAGACCAGCAGGAGCAGGAAGACCAGGTTGGCGGCCGCCAGGGTGGCCTCCGCCCGCAGGGTGCCCGCCATCAGCAGGCCGAGGCCCGAGAACGCGGCCGTCCCGAGGACGAGCAGCAGGACGACGGCCAGCGGGTTGCCGTGCGGCGACCAGCCGAGCGCGAAGGCGACAAGGGTGAGCAGCACCATCTGCAGGGCCTCGATGACCAGCACCGAGCCGGTCTTCGCGGTCATCAGCGCCCAGCGGGGGAGCGGCGAGGCGCCCAGCCGCTTCAGGACGCCGTAGCGCCGCTCGAAGCCGGTGGAGATGGCCTGCCCGGTGAAGGCCGTGGACATCACGGCGAGTGCGAGAACGCCGGGCGCGAGGAAGTCCACCGCCGCGCCGTCACCGGTGTCGACGACATCGACCGTGCTGAACAGGGTCAGCAGCAGCGTCGGGATCACCACGGTCAGCAGGAGCTGCTCGCCGTGGCGCAGCAGCATCCGCGTCTCCAGCGCCGTCTGCGCCGCGATCATGCGGCCCAGCGGAGCCCGCCCGGGCTTCGGGACGAAGGTGCCGGTGGCCGTGCCGGTGGCGGTCATGCGCGCAGCTCCTTGCCGGTCAGCTCCAGGAAGACGTCCTCGAGGGTGTGCCGCTCCACGGAGATCCGCTCCGGCATCACCCCGTGCTGTGCGCACCAGGTGGTGACGGTGGCCAGCATCTGCGGGCCGACCTCTCCGGTGACGCGGTACGTGCCGGGGGTCAGCTCGACCGCTGTCGTCTCGGGAGGCAGCGCCTTGAGGAGCGTGGAGACGTCGAGGGCGGGGCGGCCGGAGAAGCGCAGTGTGTTCTCCGCGCCGCCGCGGCACAGCTCCTCCGGGCTGCCCTGGGCCACGACCCTGCCGCCGTCGATGATGGCGACGTCGTCCGAGAGCTGCTCGGCCTCGTCCATGGAGTGGGTCGTCAGCACGACGGTGACGCCGTCCGTGCGCAGCTCGCGCACCAGGTCCCAGGTGGCACGCCGTGCCTGAGGGTCGAGTCCGGCCGTCGGCTCGTCGAGGAAGACCAGCTCCGGCCGCCCGACCACGGCCATCGCGAGCGCCAGCCGCTGCTGCTGCCCGCCGGAGAGCCGGCGGTAGGGCGTACGGCCGCAGGCGCCGAGTCCCAGGCGCTCCATGAGCGGATCGACGTCGACGGGGTGCGCGTGCAGCTTGGCCGTGTGGCGCAGCATCTCCTCCGCGCGGGCACCCGGATAGACCCCTCCGGACTGCAGCATCACTCCGATGCGGGGTCGGAGGGCCGCGGATTCGGAGAGGGGGTCGAGGCCGAGGACTCGTACGGTCCCGGCGTCCGGTCTGCGGTAGCCCTCGCAGGTCTCGACGGTGGTGGTCTTCCCGGCGCCGTTGGGGCCGAGGACCGCCGTCACCGTGCCCGCCCCGACGGAGAGATCGAGGCCGTCCACCGCGGTTTTCCGGCCGTACCGCTTGACCAGACCCTGGACCTGGACGACGGGGTCGCTTTGCATGCCCGGCAGTGTACGAAGCGCCGCGGGGGCCGGGGACTTCAGGGGCCGGAGCCGGGCGTTCCCCGGCGCCGTCCACGCGCCGGCCTCGCTGTTTAGGTAACCCTAAGTGATCGAGCACACCCTCCGGCGTACGGATCTTCGCTTGTCGCGGTCCGGGGAATTACGCAACAATGGCGTTGTGAAATACGTGAGCGAGGCGCAGAAGGCCCCGGCGGTCGAGGCGACCGCCGCGTCGGGCGTGCCCGCTCCCACGACGCCGTTCGGCGACGAAGGCCAGCGCAGCACCCGGAACCGCGTGGCCCGGTCGATCCTCGACCACGGCCCGTCCACCGCTGCCGAGCTCGCCCTGCGGCTCCAGCTGACCCAGGCCGCGGTCCGCCGCCATCTGGACTCCCTGCTGACCGACGGCGTCGTCGAGCCCCGGGAGCAGCGGGTCTACGGCTCGCGCGGCCGTGGCCGCCCCGCCAAGGTGTTCGCCCTGACCGATTGCGGGCGGGACGCCTTCGAGCAGGCCTACGACCATCTCGCCGTCGACGCCCTGCGCTGGATCGCCGAGGCCGCCGGTGGAGGCGAGAAGGGCGATGCCGCGGTCGCGGCCTTCGCCCGCGCCCGCCTCGCCGCCCAGGCGGAGAGCTACCGCGAGGCCGTCGAGAGCGCCGCACCCGAAGACCGAACCGAGGCACTGGCAAGGGCATTGACGGCCGACGGGTACGCTGCTACAGCGCGCAGCGCACCGGTCGGTGAACAGCTCTGCCAGCACCATTGCCCGGTCGCCCACGTCGCCGAGCAGTTCCCGCAACTGTGCGAGGCGGAGACCGAGGTCTTCTCCCGCCTGCTCGGCACGCATGTCCAGCGACTGGCCACGATCGCCCACGGCGACGGGGTCTGCACGACCTTCGTCCCGAAGGCGGGCCACGGCCCGGCGCCACCGGGCGATCGCACGACCAGGACCACCACAGCATCTGCAAGCACGGCCGGGAGGAACCCCGCATGACTCTCCCCACGGAGACTGCCCACCCCGAACTCGAGGGCCTGGGCAATTACGAGTACGGCTGGGCCGACTCCGACGTCGCCGGCGCTTCCGCGAAGCGCGGTCTGTCGGAGGAGGTCGTCCGCGACATCTCCGGGAAGAAGTCAGAGCCCGAGTGGATGCTCAAGCTGCGTCTGAAGGGGCTGCGTCTCTTCGGCAAGAAGCCCATGCCGAACTGGGGCTCGGACCTGTCGGGTATCGACTTCGACAACATCAAGTACTTCGTGCGCTCCACCGAGAAGCAGGCCGCTTCCTGGGAGGACCTGCCGGAGGACATCAAGAACACGTACGACAAGCTGGGCATCCCCGAGGCCGAGAAGCAGCGCCTCGTCGCCGGTGTCGCGGCGCAGTACGAGTCCGAGGTCGTCTACCACCAGATCCGCGAGGACCTGGAGGAGAAGGGCGTCCTGTTCCTGGACACCGACACCGCGCTCAAGGAGCACCCGGAGCTCTTCAAGGAGTACTTCGGCACCGTCATCCCGGCGGGCGACAACAAGTTCGCCTCCCTGAACACCGCCGTATGGTCCGGTGGCTCGTTCATCTACGTGCCGAAGGGCGTGCACGTGGACATCCCGCTGCAGGCCTACTTCCGGATCAACACCGAGAACATGGGCCAGTTCGAGCGGACGCTGATCATCGTCGACGAGGACGCCTACGTCCACTACGTCGAGGGCTGCACCGCGCCGATCTACCAGTCGGACTCGCTGCACTCCGCGGTCGTCGAGATCATCGTGAAGAAGGGCGCCCGCTGCCGGTACACGACCATCCAGAACTGGTCGAACAACGTCTACAACCTGGTCACCAAGCGCGCCGTGGCCTACGAGGGCGCGACCATGGAGTGGGTCGACGGCAACATCGGCTCCAAGGTCACGATGAAGTACCCGGCCGTCTACCTGATGGGCGAGCACGCCAAGGGCGAGACCCTGTCCATCGCCTTCGCGGGCGAGGGCCAGCACCAGGACGCCGGGGCGAAGATGGTCCACATGGCGCCGAACACCTCGTCCAACATCGTCTCCAAGTCGGTGGCGCGGAACGGCGGCCGTACGTCCTACCGCGGTCTGATCGAGATCGGCGAGGGCGCCGAGGGCTCGAAGTCCAACGTGCTCTGCGACGCACTCCTGGTCGACACCATCTCCCGGTCGGACACGTACCCGTACGTGGACGTCCGCGAGGACGACGTGTCCATGGGCCACGAGGCGACCGTCTCCAAGGTCAGCGACGACCAGATCTTCTACCTGATGAGTCGTGGGCTGTCCGAGGACGAGGCCATGGCGATGATCGTGCGCGGCTTCGTCGAGCCGATCGCGCGTGAGCTGCCCATGGAGTACGCGCTGGAGCTCAACCGGCTGATCGAGCTGCAGATGGAGGGCGCGGTCGGCTGACTCCCCCAGCTATCGCTGGGTGGGGGTCCCCGGCGGTAGCCGGGGGAGTGCCCCCGGCCCGTCCGGTCCCCGAAGCAGCACTGTTTTTCTGACGTGATGAGAGAGAGCACGACGACAGCTATGGCTGAGCCTGAGAACTCCCCAGCGGCGGGTGCCACCACCACCGGATCGATCTCGGTGGCCGGCGAGTCCACCATCGCCACCCGGATGAGTGCGCCGCCGTCCTTCGACGTGGCGGACTTCCCGGTGCCGCACGGCCGCGAGGAGGAGTGGCGCTTCACTCCGCTCGAGCGGCTGAAGGGCCTGCACGACGGCACCGCGGTCGCCGACGGCGCCGGGGTCAAGGTCGAGATCACCGCGCCCGAGGGCGTGACGGTCGAGACCGTGGGCCGCGACGACGCCCGCGTGGGCAAGGCAGGCAAGCCCGTCGACCGGGTCGCCGCGCAGGCGTTCTCCGGCTTCGAGAAGGCCTCGGTCGTCTCGGTGCCCAAGGACGCCGTGCTGACCGAGCCGGTGCGGATCGCCGTGCACGGCGAGGGCGGCACCGCCTTCGGGCACCAGATCATCGAGCTCGGCGCCTTCGCCGAGGCCGTCGTCGTGATCGACCACACCGGTGACGCGGTGCTCTCCGCCAACGTCGAGTACCACCTCGGTGACGGCGCCAAGCTGACCGTCGTCTCCGTCCAGGACTGGGACGACACCGCGGTCCACGCCGGGCAGCACACCGCCCTCGTCGGCCGTGACGCGACGTTCAAGTCCGTCGTGGTCACCTTCGGCGGCGACCTCGTGCGCCTGCACCCCCGTGTGCGCTACGTGGGTCCCGGCGCCGAGGCCGAGTTCTACGGCCTGTACTTCACCGACAACGGCCAGCACCAGGAGCACCGGCTGTTCGTCGACCACGAGGCCCCCAACTGCCGCAGTAATGTGGCGTACAAGGGCGCCCTGCAGGGCAAGGACGCGCATGCCGTGTGGATCGGCGACGTGCTGATCCGGGCCTCCGCGACCGGCACCGACACCTACGAGCTGAACCGCAACCTCGTCCTCACCGACGGCGCCCGCGTCGACTCGGTCCCCAATCTGGAGATCGAGACCGGCGAGATCGTCGGTGCCGGCCACGCCTCGGCGACCGGCCGCTTCGAGGACGAGCAGCTCTTCTACCTGATGTCCCGCGGCATCCCGGCCGACGAGGCCCGCCGGCTGGTCGTCCGGGGCTTCTTCGCCGAGCTCGTCCAGCAGATCGGCCTGCCGGACGTCGAGGAGCGCCTCCTCACCAAGATCGAGGCCGAGTTGGAGGCGTCCGTCGCATGAGCGTCGAAGGCTTCGTCCGCGTCTGCGCGCTGAGCGAGCTGGAGGAGGACACGCCCACGCGTGTCGAGCTCGGCGGTGTGCCGGTCTCGGTCGTCAGCACCGAGGGCGAGGTGTTCGCGATCCACGACATCTGCTCGCACGCGAACGTGTCGCTCTCGGAGGGCGAGGTCGACGACTGCACCATCGAGTGCTGGCTGCACGGGTCGCGCTTCGACCTGCGCAGCGGCAAGCCGTCCGGCCTGCCCGCGACGCGCCCTGTCCCCGTATACCCCGTAAAGATCGAAGGGGACGACGTGCTCGTCTCCGTCACCCAGGAGTCCTGAGGCACCCATGGCAACGCTTGAGATCCACGACCTGCACGTCTCCGTCGAGGCGGAGAACGGCCCCCGCGAGATCCTGCGCGGCGTCGACCTGACCGTGAAGCAGGGCGAGACCCACGCCATCATGGGCCCCAACGGCTCCGGCAAGTCCACCCTGGCGTACTCCCTCGCGGGGCACCCGAAGTACAAGATCACCGGCGGTACCGTCACCCTCGACGGCGAGGACGTCCTGGAGATGTCCGTCGACGAGCGCGCCCGGGCCGGCCTCTTCCTCGCCATGCAGTACCCGGTCGAGGTCCCCGGCGTCTCGGTGAGCAACTTCCTGCGCACCTCCGCGACCGCCATCCGCGGCGAGGCCCCCAAGCTGCGCACCTGGGTGAAGGAGGTCAAGGAGGCCATGGAGCGCCTCAACATCGACCCTTCCTTCGCCGAGCGCAACGTCAACGAGGGCTTCTCCGGCGGTGAGAAGAAGCGCCACGAGATCCTGCAGCTCGAGCTGCTGAAGCCGAGCATCGCGGTCCTCGACGAGACCGACTCCGGTCTCGATGTCGACGCCCTGCGGATCGTCTCCGAGGGCGTCAACCGGGTGCGCGAGACGGGCGAGGTCGGCACTCTGCTGATCACGCACTACACGCGCATCCTGCGGTACATCAAGCCCGACTACGTCCACGTCTTCGCCAACGGCCGCATCGCCGAGTCCGGTGGCGCCGAGCTCGCGGACAAGCTGGAGGAAGAGGGCTACGAGGCATACGTGAAGGGTGGCGCATCCGAGTGACAGAGCTGCCGGGCCTCCTCGACACCGAGGCGATCCGCAAGGACTTCCCGATCCTGGATCGCCATGTCCACGACGGCAAGAAGCTCGTGTACCTGGACAACGCGGCGACCTCGCAGAAGCCGCGCCAGGTGATCGACGTGCTCAGCGCGTACTACGAGCGGTACAACGCCAATGTGCACCGCGGCATTCATGTGCTCGCCGAGGAGGCCACGGCGGCGTACGAGGGGGCCCGTGACACCGTCGCCTCCTTCATCAACGCGCCGAGCCGCGACGAGGTCATCTTCACCAAGAACGCCTCCGAGTCCCTCAACCTCGTGGCGAACATGCTGGGTTGGGCCGATGAGCCCTACCGCGTGGACCACGAGACCGAGATCGTCATCACGGAGATGGAGCACCACTCCAACATCGTGCCGTGGCAGCTGCTCGGGCAGCGCACGGGCGCGAAGCTGAAGTGGTTCGGCCTCACCGACGACGGCCGTCTCGACCTGTCGAACATCGACGAGATCATCACCGAGAAGACCAAGGTCGTCTCGTTCGTCCTCGTCTCCAACATCCTCGGCACGGTCAACCCGGTCGAGAAGATCGTGCGGCGGGCCCAGGAGGTCGGCGCGCTCGTCGTCGTCGACGCCTCGCAGGCTGCCCCGCACATGCCGCTCGACGTGCAGGCGCTGCAGGCCGACTTCGTGGCCTTCACCGGTCACAAGATGTGCGGTCCGACGGGCATCGGCGTGCTGTGGGGCCGCCAGGAGCTGCTCGAGGATCTGCCGCCGTTCCTCGGTGGCGGCGAGATGATCGAGACCGTCTCGATGAGTTCCTCGACGTACGCCCCCGCCCCGCACAAGTTCGAGGCCGGCACGCCGCCGATCGCGCAGGCCGTAGGGCTCGGCGCGGCCGTGGACTACCTGCGCTCGGTGGGCATGGAGGCGATCCAGGCCCATGAGCACGCGATCACGGAGTACGCGGTGGAGCGGCTGCTCCAGGTCCCGGACCTCAAGATCATCGGTCCGATGACCGCGGAGGATCGCGGCGCGGCGATCTCGTTCACCCTCGGCGACATCCACCCGCACGATGTGGGCCAGGTGCTCGACGAGCTGGGTATAGCGGTCCGGGTCGGCCATCACTGCGCCCGGCCCGTCTGCCTGCGGTACGGAATTCCCGCGACCACGCGAGCGTCTTTCTATCTGTACTCCACGCCGGCCGAGGTGGATGCTCTGGTCGACGGCCTGGAGCACGTACGGAACTTCTTCGGGTAGAGAGGTCGCTCGTGAAGCTGGATTCGATGTACCAGGACGTCATCCTGGACCACTACAAGCACCCGCACGGGCGGGGGCTTCGGGACGGGGACGCCGAGGTGCACCACGTCAATCCGACGTGCGGCGACGAGATCACCCTCCGGGTCCGGTACGACGGCGAGACCATCGCCGATGTGAGCTACGAGAGCCAGGGCTGTTCGATCAGCCAGGCCAGTGCCTCGGTGCTCAATGAGCTGCTGGTCGGCAAGAGTCTCACGGACGCGCAGAGGATCCAGGAGACCTTCCTGGAGCTGATGCAGTCCAGGGGGAAGGTCGAGCCGGACGACGTCATGGAGGAGGTGCTGGAGGACGGTGTCGCGTTCGCCGGCGTCTCCAAGTACCCGGCCCGGGTGAAATGTGCTCTGCTGAGCTGGATGGCATGGAAGGACGCTACCGCCCAGGCCCTGGGCGACGGCGCTGCGAAGGAGACGGTATGAGCGAGACCACCACCAAGCCCGCGAGCGAGGAAGAGGTCCGCGAGGCGATGATGGACGTCGTCGACCCCGAGCTGGGCATCGACGTCGTCAACCTGGGTCTGGTCTACGGGGTCCACGTCGACGACTCCAACATCGCCACCATCGACATGACGCTGACGTCCGCGGCCTGCCCGCTGACCGATGTCATCGAGGACCAGGCGAAGTCGGCCACCGAGGGCATCGTCAACGAGCTCCGGATCAACTGGGTCTGGATGCCCCCGTGGGGCCCCGACAAGATCACCGACGACGGTCGCGACCAGCTGAGGGCACTCGGCTTCAACGTCTGACGGACCGGTTCCCCCCGGCCGGCATGCGCCGGAGGGGCGACGGTCCGGGCCTTGCCCCGCCGGGCACACCCGGCGGGGCAAGGCTTTTTCACGCGCGTATTGACGCATGCGTGTGCGGATCCATGCGCGTACGGACGCCCCCGGCACATGCGGAAGCCCTTGGCGTACGGACACGCGTGGAGGGTTGGCGGCACCTGGCCCCGTGGACGCGTTCTAGCTGTCCGGGGAGGAGTCGTCGTCCCTGTAGAGGCAGAAGGGGTGTCCGGCCGGGTCGAGCATCACCCGGACGTTTTGCTGGGGCTGGTGGTCCGCCTCCCGTGCGCCGAGTCCGAGGGCGTGCGCGACGGCGGCCGACAGGTCGATCACCTCGAAGTCCAGGTGCATGGTGATCCGTTGAGCACCCTTCTGGGCGGGCCAGACCGGGGGCACGAATCCTTCCGAGGCCTCGAAGGCGATGTACGCCACCCCCTCCGGCGGCGCGATGGCCGCACCGTCCGCATCCTCCTTGACGATCTCCCAGCCCACCACCTCCGCGTAGAACCGGGCGAGCGCCCCGGGGTCGGGAGCCTCGACGGTGACGCCCCACCAGTCGTGGCGTGACATCCGGGGAAGGCCTTGCTGGTTGTCGGCATGTCCGTGCATGGCATCAGTGTGCCGGTGTGCGCCGCAGTGTGCGGGTGCCCGCGCGCTGCCCGCCGGGGTGTACCGCGGCCGCATGGCTGGACGGCCGTAGGACTGGACGGCCGTACGGCTGGGCGCGGCACGGTGTGCGCGCCGCGTGCCGGTGCACGGCATCGGTGGCGGGCAGACTGGCGGGCATGGCTCTTTCGCTGTACCAGATCGCCGTCGATGCGCACGACCTGCCGGGCCTGGCCCGGTTCTGGTGCCAAGTCCTCGACTGGAAGGTGCTGTTCGAGCATCCCGAGGAGATCGTCATCGGTGCGGACGAGCACGCCTGGCCCGGGATCGTGTTCGTGCCCGTACCGGAGGGGAAGTCCGGCAAGAACCGCCTCCACCTCGACCTCAGCCCGGACGATCAGGCGGCCGAGGTCGACCGCCTGATCGCCCTCGGCGCCCGCCGCGCGGACGTCGGCCAGGGCAGCGACGTGACCTGGGTGGTCCTCGCCGACCCGGAGGGCAACGAATTCTGCGTCCTCCGGCCCAAGACCTCGCTCTCCGCCTGAACGCGCGCGGCAATGTGAGTGTACGGACGTACACAGCGGTGTGTACGCTCGTACGCATGATGTGGCTGATGCTGTCCGGCGCGATCCTCGCCGAGGTCCTGGGCACCACCGCGATGAAGTACAGCGACGGGTTCACCCGGCTGTGGCCCTCGCTCGCCACCGCGGCCGGCTACCTCGTCGCCTTCGCGCTGCTCGCGCAGACGCTCAAGACCATGTCGGTGGGGACCGCCTACGCGGTCTGGGCCGGTGTCGGCACCGCCGCCATTGCCGCCATCGGCATGATCTTCCTCGGTGAGTCGGCCTCCATGGCCAAGCTGATCGGCATCGTGCTCGTCATCACCGGTGTCGTGGTGCTCAACCTGGGCGGAGCGGCGCACTGATGGCACGCCGCTACGACCCCGACCGCCGGCAGCGGATCATCGACGCCGCGATCCGCGTGGTGGAGCGGAGCGGCCTGGACGGGCTCAGCCACCGCTCGGTCGCCGCCGAGGCCGACGTCCCGCTGGGCTCGACCACGTACCACTTCGCCACGCTCGACGATCTGCTCGTCGCGGCCCTGCGGCAGGTCTGCGTCGAGCCACCGACGGCCGTCGAGGACTGGCGGCGCCACCTCGGCAAGGACGGCCCGCTGGCCGACCGGCTCGCCTCGCTCCTGGACGAGCTGATGACCGGAGACCGCGGCCGCATACGGGTGGAGTACGAGCTCTATCTGGCCGCCATGCGCCGCGAGGCCCTGCGGCCCGTGGCCGCGGAGTGGCTGGACGCGGCGGTCGGGGTCCTCCGTGACTACACGGGTGACCCCGCCACCGCCCGCGCCCTGGTCGCGTTGATGGACGGGCTGCTGCTCCAACTCCTGCTGACGGGGCGGCCGTTCGACCGGGCGGAGGCTCGCGAGGCTCTCGCGCGCGTCATCGGCTGAGCGGGCCGGGACGGGTACGGGGCCTCGCCCGGGCGACTACGGCCTTGCGCGCCGCCGGTCGCCGCCCGGGCTCGCCGACGTGGTCCCTGTCGCCCCGACGCGCGGGGTCGAAGAGCGCATCAACATGTTCGAGCAATGGCGCGGCCCGGCCGCCTGTGACGACAAGACCGCCACCATCGACGAATCCGCCCTCCGGCTCGCCGCCATCTTCCTGTGGTCAGCGAGATGATCCGAAGGGAACGGCCCGGCTAGACCGCCGCCGAGGCGCTGGTGATGTGGCAGTTGTGCGCGTCGCCGTCCACAATCGAGTACGCCTGATGCGATTCACCGGACTTCCGGGTCTTCCAGGGGCCGTAGATGGTGATCGAGTACGGATAGGTGGGCGAGGCGCAGTTCGCCTTCACCCGGTACCGTCCGAATCCCCCATCGCACGTGGCCTGCGCCAAGTTCTCACTGCCGTTGGACGACGCCCGGCAGTCGTAGACCGCCGCTTGAGCAGGACTTGCGCCGCCCACCACACACGTGGTCAGCCCCAGACATACCACCGCTGCTTGCGCCGCCACCTTGCCGATACGGTCCACTTCGCACCCCTCCACGCATGATCAATTACAAGATCCGAGCCATGCTACGAGGTGATCATTAAGGCGTCCAAAGGGTTTCCTGCAAGGCCATTGGTGTCCCCTGGCGGCGTACCCGCGCGACATACCCAGTGGCGTATCGACCGGGGCCGCCCGGGGGCCTGACCGATGAGACCGGTTCGCATCGGCGGCCCCCGGACGGTTAGGTTTCGAATATGACCGACACTGCTTCTCGCACCACCGGCGCCGTCGCCGCCGGCCTCGCCACCGTCGCCGCCGACGGCACCGTACTCGACACCTGGTTCCCGGCTCCCGAGCTGGCCACCGAGCCGGGCCCGGCCGGGACCGAGCGGCTGAGCGCCGAGCGCGCCGCCGAGCTCCTCGGCGAGTCCGCGCCCAAGGCTCTGGGCCAGGACGCGCGGCGCGGGGTCGAGACCGTCGCCGTACGGACGGTCATCGCCTCCCTGGACGACAAGCCGCTCGACGCGCACGACGCGTACCTGCGGCTGCACCTGCTCAGCCACCGCCTGGTCAGGCCGCACGGCCAGAACCTGGACGGCATCTTCGGGCTGCTGGCCAACGTCGCCTGGACGAACCTGGGCCCGGTGCCCGGCGACCAGGTCGAGAAGGTACGGCTCGCGGCCCGCGCCGAGGGCCTCAACCTCAACGTGACCAGCATCGACAAGTTCCCGCGGATGACCGACTACGTCGTCCCGTCCGGCGTACGGATCGGTGACGCCGACCGCGTACGGCTCGGCGCGCACCTCGCGTCCGGTACCACGGTCATGCACGAGGGCTTCGTCAACTTCAACGCCGGCACCCTCGGCACCTCCATGGTCGAGGGCCGGATCAGCGCGGGCGTCGTGGTCGGCGACGGCTCCGACATCGGCGGCGGCGCGTCGATCATGGGCACGCTGTCCGGCGGCGGCAAGCAGATCGTCTCCATCGGCGAGCGCTGCCTGCTCGGCGCCGAGGCGGGCATCGGCATCGCGCTGGGCGACGAGTGCATCGTGGAGGCGGGCCTCTACGTGACCGCGGGGACCCGTGTCACCCTCCCGGACGGCGAGGTCGTCAAGGCGCAGGAGCTGTCGGGCGCCAACAACCTCCTCTTCCGCCGCAACTCCACTACCGGCACGGTCGAGGTCCTGCAGCGCTCCGGCTCCTGGGGCGGCCTCAACGAGGCGCTCCACAGCCACAACTGACCGGCCCGGACGGGATACCGACGAACGGACGGACCCGGACCCGGACCCGATCCGGGACGAACTCCCGCGCCCCGCATGGCGCATGGGAACGGCCCGGCGCGCATCCTGGGATGCCCGCCGGGCCGTCGTCGTACGTCCCCGCCCCGGCCACGCGCTATGGACGCGGCCGGGCCCGATTTCAGGTCACGGACGGATCCGGAGCACCTGCGGGTCGTGGTCGCTCGCCTGGTCGGCGAACTCCGCGTTGATGTGGACGATGTCGTAGTCCGCCTTGCGGATGCCGCGGCTGGTCAGCATGTGGTCCAGCACCTGGGAGTTGCCGTTGAAGACATAGCCGTAGCGCTCGTCCCGCGGGAGCCGGGTCACCAGGTCGGTCAGCACGCCGCCCTTGGTGAGGGTGTCCAGGGAGGGGGAGAAGTCGAAGTCGTTGAGGTCACCCGCGACGACGACCCGGGCCTTCGGGTCGAGGGCGAGAAGCGACTTCACCCACGTGTTCACCACGGTGGCCTGCGCCTGGCGCTGGGTCTCGGACGTACGGGCCGGGGGCTGGTGGAGGCCCTCCAGGCCCTGGTCGCCGCCCTTGCTGTTGAAGTGGTTGGCGACGACGAAGACCGGCTTGCCCTTGAAGGTGAATTCGGCAGCCAGCGGCTTGCGGCTGTTCTCCCAGGCCTTGTCGGCCGGGTCGATACGGCCGGGGTTGGCCGAGAGCGTGACCTTGCCGTTGTCGTCCTTGACCGGCTTCATGGCCGTGTTGGCGTCGCCGCCGGCCACGTCCTTGAAGGAGACCCGCTCCGGGTTGAAGAGGAAGCCGACGCGGATGTTGCCGCCCGGCTGCCCGCCGTCCTGGTCGTCGGCCGGGTCGATCTGCCGGGCCTCGTACTTCGGGCCGCCCGCGGCGGCGATTGCCTCGGTCAGCTTTTTCAGGGTCTCGCCCGCGGCGACGACCTTGTCGTTGGTGGGGCCGTTGTCGTCCTGGACCTCCTCCAGGGCGATGACGTCGGGCGAGGCGAGGTTCGCGACGACGGCCTCGGCGAGACGGTCGAACTTCGCCGGCTTGTCCTTGGGGGAGAGGTTCTCCACGTTGTAGGTGGCGACGGACAGTTCGGAAGAGCCGGCCTTCCGGGTCTTCTCGTGCTTGAGGCCCTTGTCCTGGTGCTTGCCCAGCTCGGTGGCCTGGAGTTCGTATCCGCCGAACTGGTCGTAGTCCAGCGGCCCGGCGGTGACACCGTCGAGGCGGTCGCCGACGTTCGCCTTCGGGAAGGGGTGCTCGTCGAACGGCAGGAGCGAGGTCACCTTGACCCGTCCGCCGTTCTGGTCCTTGTACGAGGAGTAGAGCGTGCCGCCGCGCTCGGTGCGGTTCGTGCGCGGCTCGGCCGTGGCCCAGAGCTCGTTGAACTCGCTGCTGGCACCGACCACCTGGGCGTCGGAGAGCTGGGTGCGCATGCCTTCGAGCGACTCGTAGCGGTCGAGGGCGTACGAGCGGGGCTTGAGCTTCACGTCCTCGATGCTGCCGCCGTCGGCGTCCGGGGCGTAACGATCCGGCACGGTCGAGGCGTTGAGCTTGAAGGCGGCCGGCAGCCCGGTGTCCGAGGACGCGACCTTGTACTCGGGCTTGGTGATCTGGGTGACCGACTGGAGGCCGGCCTCGGCGCCTCCGGGGTAGTACTCGGTGACGGTGCCGGAGACCTGCACGGAGTCGCCGACCTTCACCTCCGGGGTCTTCGCACCGGTGAAGACGAAGATGCCCTCGCTCGTCGCCTGGTCCCGGTCCGGCTTCTCGTCCTGGATCCAGAAGCCGCGGGAGGAGCCGAAGGCGCGTATCGCGGTGACGACACCGGGGACGTCGGCGACCTTCTCGCCCGCGTGCGGTGATACGCGGGTGCTCCCCTGGATGTCGTGGATGCGGACCTCGGCGGCCGTCGCGGATCCGGGGACGGCGAGCAGGCCCGCGCCGAGCGCGGCGGCGATCACGGCGCCGATGGTCGCGGGCCTGCGGTAGGGGCTGGGGGGTTTGGAAAGCATCTGGTGCTCCGGAAATGAGGGTGACGGAGACGTTCAGGACAGGGTGTTGTGCCGGTGGCGCGTGTGGTGCGGAATGTCGCGAGTGTTCTACGCGCGTCAATGTCCTGGGTGTGCGGGGGAGTTGTCAAGAGATGGCTGATGTACGTCCTCTGGCAGGGACATGAACCGGGTGTTGGGGTCATATCCGTCTAGGCTTGGGCAGCACACGCCCCGCGTGGCCGACCCGTTTCGAGGAGAACGCGCTGATGTCCGGAGAACGCCCCACCATGCCCCCGGTGCGTCTGCCCTCGGAGGCCGAACTGGCGCGGGACGCGCTGGCCGCCCCGCTCTTCGCGAGATCCGTCAGGCTCGCCCGCTGGGCCGGTCCGCACGCTCAGGTCGGTGCGGGCGGAGAGCTGCTCGACGAGGGGGTCCGGCAGGCGGTCACCCACCTCGGGCTGGATGACGACGAGGACGGCCCCGCGTTCGTCAGCGAGGCCTGGCAGCTCGCCGTCGACACGGGCCTGGTCGAGATCGACGAGACCGACGACGCCGCGGAAGGCGACGCCATCGGAACCGCCGCGCCCAGCGAGGAGGCCACGCTCGTCACCTCCGGCACCCCGCAGGACGTCCTCGGTATCTGGCTGAGCGGTCTGGAGACCCTGCTCGGCGACGCGGTGGCCCCCGACCTCGCGGAGCTCCTGGAGAGCGTGCGCGAGGGTGCCGGCGAGGGCGAGGCACCCGACTTCGGCGCCCTGGACTGGAACCCGGAGGAGGAGGCCCGGTTCCTGGACGAGGTGCTGCGCAACCTCTATCTGCTGACGGCGCTGGAGGGCGGTTCGGCCGACTCCGCGGTGCCGCTGCCCGCACTCGCCGCCTCCGTGATCGTCCCGGAGGACATGGACGAGCCCACGGACGACATCCTCGAAGAGGTCTCCGTCGCGATGATGCGGCTCGACGACCAGTTCCAGCTGCTCGCGCCCCTCGGCCTGGTCGACTTCAAGCCGGTCGACGAGGAGCTGATCGGTGAGATCGACGAGCGCGTGGAGCAGCCGAGCGCCGAGCCGGCGGGCTCCGGGGACGAGGACGCCGGCGGGATCGACGTGGACGAGGTCTCGCGCTACGGCATGGTCCGGCTGACCCCGCTCGGCGTCTACGGCGTACGGGCGCGGCTGCTCGAGGAGGGCACCGAGGCCCCGGCGGTCGGCGACCTCGCGGACAAGGGCGCGGACGTCCTGCTCGACCGGCTGCCCGGCTACCCGGAGGCGATCGCGATGGCCGAGGCAGGGCAGTGGATCGCCCGGCGCGAACCGGCCGACGCGGCGCGTGAACTCCTCGCCGCGGCGCGCGGCGACGACGACCACGCCCCGAAGCGCCGTCTCGCCTGCCAGCAGGCGCTTCTCCTGGTCGGCGGCGAGGCCGGCCCGGCCCTGCGCGAGGTGCTCGACGATCCGCGGCTGGGCGGGCTCGCCCGGGTGGGCCTCGCCGAACGCGGCGTGACCGATGTGCCGTCGCCGTCCCAGGACATGATCTTCTGGCTGACGATCGACACCATCGCGGCGCAGCTCGGGAGCGCTGACGACTCCGGCGAACTGCGGGAGCTGGTCGAGGGAGTGGCCGGACAGCACAGCGGCTTCTTCGAGGCCGCCTGGCGCGTCGACCACCCGGCGACCGCGGATGTCCTGGAGACCATGGGGCGTCTGCATCCGGACAAGAAGATCGCCAAGGAGGCGCGCAAGGCGGCCTTCAAGGCGCGGTCGCAGAAGGCGCGGTAGCTCCACCGGCTCCACCGGCTCCACCGGCTCCACCGGCTCCACCGGCTCCACCGGCCCGGCCGGGCGCGGCTCCCGTACGGGGATGTCGGCGGTTCCGGGTGGCAAATCGGTCCCCTGTCGACGTGTGCTGTTCAACCGCCGTTCGGTGTCGCGCGGCACCGTGGACAGAGCACACCAGGGGCCTGACCTTGCCATCCAGGAGATGACGATGCCGCTCACCCGGAGAGACTTCGCGAAGAGTTCCGCCCGCGCCGGAGCGGGTGTCGCCCTCGTCGGCAGCGTCGGGGTGCTGGCCACCGCCGGTGCGACCGGGTCGGAGGCGGAGGAGGCGGGCGCCCGGGGTGAGCAGGGCGCCGGCGGGCGGTCCGCGAGCCGCACGACCGGCTACGGCCCGCTCCTGCCGGACCCCGGCGGCATCCTCGCGCTGCCCGAGGGCTTCGCGTACCGCATCATCACGCGCAGTGGCGTCACCAAGCTGGAGTCGGGCGAGTACACGCCCTCCCATCACGACGGCACAGCCACCTTCGAGGGCAGCCGCGGCGTGACCCTGCTCGTCAACAACCACGAGCTGAAGGGGCCGCGGGCCGACTGGGAGCACCCTGTCCCGCTCACCGAGGGCCTCGTCTACGACCCGGCGGCCGCGGGAGGCTGCACCGTCGTCGAGGTCCGCGGCCACGGACAGGTCGCCGAGTGGGTCGGCATCGCCGGGACCTCCACCAACTGCGCGGGCGGGCGCACCCCCTGGGGCACCTGGCTGACCTGCGAGGAGAACTCCGACCGGGCCGGCGAGAACGGCATGACCAAGGACCACGGGTACGTCTTCGAGGTCGACCCCTGCGACCGCCGCGCCAACCGGAACCCCAAGCCCGTCAAGGCGCTGGGCCGTTACGACCACGAGGCCGTCGTCGTCGACCCCCGGCGCGGCCACCTCTATCTCACCGAGGACGACGCCGACCCCAACGGCCTCTTCTACCGCTGGGTTCCGCCGCTCGGCTTCCGGCACGGCCGCGGCCGCCTCCGGACGCTCGCCGACGACGCCGGTGTGCTCCAGGCGCCCAGGTGCTACGACTCGGGCGGCCGGTTCGTCGACGATCTCTCCCGTGCGACCAGGACCGGCACCGTCTACGGCGTCGACTGGGCCGATGTGCCGGACCGGGACGCGCGCGAGGTGCCGGTACGCGAACAGTTCGGCGAAGGCGAGGTGACCCGCGCCCGCAAGCTCGAGGGCATGTGGTGGGCCGACGGCGGCGCCTACATCGTGTCGTCCTACGCACGTGAGGAGAGCCCCATAGCCCACGACGGCCAGGTGTGGTTCTACGACCCGCGCCGCCGGACCCTCACCCTCAAGGTGCTGCTCGGCGTCAACCCCGACCCTTCCCGGGACGGTGCCCTCGACGGCCCGGACAACATCACCGTGTCCCCGTACGGCGGTCTGGTCATCGCCGAGGACGGCGAGGGGGTTCAGCACCTCTTCGGCGCCACGGACGACGGCAGGACCTATCCGATCGCCCGCAACGACCTCAACATCGGCACCGAAGCGGAGCCGGAGTTCAGCGAGTTCACCGGGGTCACCTTCGCACCGGACGGGCGGACGCTCTTCGCCAATATCCAGGACCCCGGGATCATGGTCGCGATCACCGGACCCTGGCGGCGTCAGCGGTGACCACGTAGTAGTCGAGATACCCCTTCTCGTACGCCTCCAGGAACCGGCGTGGCCACATGTCCCTCAGCGGCGTCCGGGCGAGCCAGCGGTCGTAGGCCGCCCAGACGTCCTCGCCGATGGACACCGACCGCACGCCGGTGAAGCCGCTCCGCGTCAGGGCCTCGGTGAAGTCGCCGATGACATGCGGGAGATCGAGGCCGTCGGCGTAGGTGGGCAGCAGGCGGGGCAGCTCCTGGACCCCGCAGGCGCCCGGCGCGAAGAAGGTGGTCAGGGCCAGCCGTCCGCCCGGGGACAGCACCCGGTCCGCCTCGTGGGCGAACTCCGGGAGATCGGGGAAGTGCTGCGCCGCGTTGACCGAGTACAGGCAGTCCGCCGAGCCGTCGGGCAGCGGCATGGCATCGGCCGCTCCCCGGACGTAACGGAGTCGTTCGGGGTGTTCGGCGAGGAGGTCGGCATTGACGATCCGCGCCCGGTCGAGCTGGGCCGGGTGCAGATCGAGGCCGCACACCTCGCCGAAGCCGAACTCCCGCAGGGCCAGCGCACAGCCGAGGCCCAGACCGCAGCCCACCTCGACGGCCCGCAGGCCGTCGGTGCGGCCGAACTCGCCCAGGACGAGGCGGTAGAGCTCCTGCTCGGTGCGGAGCCGGTCGTCCTCGGTGAGCGGCCGGTCCTGCGGGACGTCCCGCCAGTAGCCGAAGTTGATGAATCCGCCGGTGAACGCGGGCACGCTGCTGAGGTCCCAGGACCCGTAGATCGTCTCGACCTGGCCCGGTATGCGCGGCTCCTGCGCCATGAGCGGCCCTCGCTTCGTTGCGGTCACCCCATTAGAGAGCCTGACCTCCCGGCTTGACCATGCCGCGGACGGTACGCGAATCGACGTACTCGCCGAGGGCCGTCATCTCCCACTCGCCGGAGAACTGGCGGATCAGCTTGCACATCATGACGCCGGTGCGCGGCTCGGCGCCGGTGAGGTCGAAACGCACGAGCTCCTCGCCCGAACCGGCATCCAGCAGGCGGCAGTACGCCTTGGCGACCTCGGTGAACTTCTGCCCGGAGAAGGAGTTGACGGTGAAGACGAGACCGGTCACGTTCGGCGGGATGTCGCCGAGGTGGACGGTGATGACCTCGTCATCGCCCCCGCCCTCGCCGGTGAGGTTGTCACCGGAGTGCTGGATGACCCCGCCGAGGATGGCCAGCTTGCCGAAGTAGCAGGCGTCGACCTTCTGGCGGTTGGGGCCGTACGCGATGACCGAGGCGTCGAGGTCGATGTCCTTGGCGCGGAAGGCGGGCTCCCAGCCCAGTCCCATCCTCACGGAGGTCAGGAACGGGCGGCCGCCCTTGACGAGCGAGACCGTCTGGTTCTTCTGCAGGCTGACTCTGCCCTTGTCCAGGCTGATCTTCCCGGCGCCGGGGGTCGGCGGCGCGGGCGCCGCGGCGGCGGGCCGGGGAGGCGCGGAGGGCTGAACGGGCGGGGCGGCGGCCGGCGGCGGGGGAGCGGCAGCGGGAGGCGGGGGAGCGGCGGCGGGCTGAGGGGAAGCGGACGGGGCGGCGGACGCTGCGGCTTCCTCCTCCACGGTCACGCCGAAGTCGGTCGCGATGCCCGCGAGACCGTTGGAGTAGCCCTGCCCGACCGCGCGGGCCTTCCATGCGTCACCGCGCCGGTAGACCTCGACGACGACCAGCGCCGTCTCGCTGCCGAGCGACGGCGGGGTGAACGTGGCGACCGCGGCACCGTCGTCGGCCTGGCGGATGGTCGCGGTCGGCTCGATGCCGGAGAAGGTCTGGCCGGCCGCGTCGGGGCTCGCGGTGACGACGATCTTCTCGATGTCGGCGGGCACGGCCGAGGTGTCCACGACGATCGCGTCGGGAGCCGATCCGCCGCCGGACCGGTAGGTGACACCGGGGCCCGAGGGCTGGTTGTAGAAGATGAAGTCGTCGTCGGAACGCACCTTGCCGGAGGCGGTGAGCAGCAGGCCCGACACATCGAGCCGCACGGGAGCGGCGACGTCCACCGCCACGCGCGCGACGGGCAGTGGGATGTTCGAGCCGGGGGTCATTGCGGTCATGCCCCGGGTAACGAGCGGCCCCGCTTTGCAGTTCCATTACCTGGGCGTCAATGCGGCCAGATGGGCGGATCGGTGCAGAAGTGGCCACCGAGGCGGTCGTGGTCCGGGTCGCCGGGACGCAGGTCGCCGTGCATCTCGACGAGCGCGCGGGCGTAGGCCTCCGAGTCGTCCCGCGGCTCGTAGCCGAGGGCGCGTGCGCTGCTCAGGTCCCAGACGAGCCGGGTGTTCGCCGAGCTGCCGTGGACGACGGTGTGGCCGACGTCCTCGGCGGTGAGTGCGGCGTGCAGCAGCCGGGCGCAGTCGTCGGGGCTCAGCCAGATCGACAGCATGCGGACGGACGTGGGCTCCGGGAAGCAGGAACCGATGCGGAGGGAGACGGTCTCCAGGCCGTGCCGGTCCCAGTAGAGGGACGCCAGATCCTCGCCGAAGCACTTGGAGAGGCCGTAGAACGTGTCCGGGCGGTGCGGGGTGTCCTCCGGTATGAGCGCGCCGTGGTGCACAGGGCTGCCGGCCGGCCGCGGTGTGAATCCGACCGCGTGGTTGCTGGAGGCGAGGACGATCCGGCGCACGCCCTCGGCGCGCGCGGCTTCGTAGAGGTGGTACGTGCCCTGGATGTTGGTCCGGAGGATCGTCTCGAAGGTGGACTCCCGCGGGATGCCCGCGAGATGGATGATCGCGTCGACTCCGCGTACGGCCTCCCGCAGCGCTTCGGCGTCCGCCAGATCGGCCGTGATCGCGTCCGGCTCGCCCTCGACCGGGGCGCGGTCGAAGAGACGCAGGTCGTAGCCGTGGCGCGGGAGGCGCTCGCGCATCAGCGTGCCGATGCCTCCGGCCGCGCCGGTGAGCAGAACGGTGCGGGGTGCGGGCACGGGTCTCTCCTCAGGGGACGGCGGTCCGGGCACGTGAGCGGCATCGGTGAACCCTCATGGGCGGACACTGTCCTCATGCGCGGACATGGTCCGTCAAGGGTCATGTGCGGGGAAGGGCGTCCCTCATCAGGCGGTGCCGGCTCAGCGGGCCGCCCGGTCGGCCAGGCCGCGCCGGCTCATCAACCAGTGCTGGTTGATCAAGGCATGCTCAATTTCGATCACAGAGTGGCTACTCCGTGACACGGTGAGTTTTAGAAGTGCCAACATGGCGTGGACAATTCCACTACTCCATCTGCCCGTCCGCTGAGGGAGCGCCATGTCCGGACACGTCACCCCCCACACCCACAGGCATGCAGCACCGCCACCGACCGACTCCGACGGTCCGGTCGACCGCTGGTTCCGTATCACCGAGCGTGGATCCACCTATGCACGCGAGATACGCGGCGGCATGGCGACATTCTTTACGATGGCGTACATCATTGTGCTGAATCCCATCATCCTGGGTGGCGCAACCGACAAATTCGGCCATCAACTGTCAGGTCCCCAACTGGTCACCTCCACCGCGCTGGTGGCGGCCGTCATGACGTTCATCATGGGTGTCGGCGGCAATCTCCCGCTGGCCATCGCCACGGGCCTCGGCCTCAACGCCGTGGTGGCCTTCCAGCTCGCCCCGCTCATGAGTTGGCCGGATGCGATGGGCCTAGTGGTCCTGGAGGGCCTCGTCATCTGCGCACTGGTCGTCACGGGACTGCGCGAGGCGGTGATGTACTCGATCCCGCAGCCGCTCAAACAGGCCATCAGCGTGGGCATCGGCCTCTTCATCGCCTTCATCGGCTTCATCGACGCCGGCTTCATCACCCGTATCCCCGGCGACACCGGCACCGTTCCGGTTCAGCTCGGGGACGGCGGACGGCTCATCGGCTGGCCTGTGGTCATCTTCTGCCTCGGTGTCCTGCTCACCATCGCCCTCATGGCGCGCAAGGTCCGCGGCGCGCTCCTCATCGGCATCCTCACCATGACGGTCCTGGCGGTCGTGATCAACGAGATCGCCGACATCAACCCGGCCGCGTGGGGCGTCACCGAGCCGCGCGTGCCCGATGACGTCGTCGCCGCCCCCGACTTCGGGCTTCTGGGTTCCTTCAGCCTCTTCGGGGCGTTCGAACAAGTCGGCGTGATCACGGTCGTGCTGCTCGTCTTCACCCTCCTGCTCAGCGACTTCTTCGACACGATGGGCACCATCGTCGGTGTCACCAACGAGGCCGGGCTGCTCGACGAGCGGGGCCAGGTCCCCAACCTCGGCCGCGTCCTGCTGATCGACGGTGCCGCCGCCGTCGCGGGCGGTGCCGCCTCCTCCTCGTCCAGCACCAGCTACATCGAGTCGGCCGCGGGTGTCGGCGAGGGCGCCCGTACGGGTCTGGCGAGCGTCGTCACCGGCGGACTCTTCGCGGTCGCCCTTTTCCTCACCCCGCTCGCCACCGTCGTCCCGGCCCAGGCCGCGGCGCCCGCGCTGATCGTCGTCGGCTTCCTGCTGATGTCCCAGGTCCGGCACATCGACTGGGAGCACTACGAGATCGCGATCCCGGCGTTCCTCACGATCACCGTCATGCCGTTCACGTACTCCATCACCAACGGCATCGGCGCCGGCTTCATCGCCTACGCCGTCATCCAGACGGTGCTCGGCAGGGCGCGCGCGGTGCACCCGCTGATGTGGGGGACCTCGCTGCTCTTCGCGATCTACTTCGCGATCGAGCCGGTCGAGCAGCTCCTCGGGGTCAAGTGATCTGATCCGGCTGTGC
This sequence comes from Streptomyces sp. NPDC048639, assembly GCF_043199075.1. Lineage (NCBI taxonomy): Bacteria > Bacillati > Actinomycetota > Actinomycetes > Kitasatosporales > Streptomycetaceae > Streptomyces > Streptomyces sp. NPDC048639. Next base: position 79,021 of record NZ_JBICVP010000001.1, on the reverse strand, counting down.
GTTGCCCGCCCCCGGCGGATCCCTGTGAGGTCCGCCGGGGGCTTTGCCGTACGGGCGAGAGCCGCCTCGCGCTCCGCGTCGGGCCCGGGTCCGGGAGCCGGGGTCCGGAGTCCGGGAGTACGCGGTGCGGATTACGCGCCTCAGGTCCCGTCTCAGGCCGTCTGCGCGCTCGCGGCGGGCGCCTTCTCCCGGCGCAGCGCCAGCCCCGTCGCCACGGCGCCCAGCCCCTCCCAGAGCCCGACGCCCAGGAAGGCCCCCGGTGCCGTCCCGGCGAGCACGAGCAGCGTGAACACGGTGCAGGTGAGCAACCTGAAGGGCACCGTCCAGCGGAAGAAGGGGCGCCAGTCGGCGAGCGCCGCCAGCACGTAGTAGACGCCCATGTTCAGCGCGGCCATCGACGACGCCGCCAGGAAGACGGCCGTGTGATCTCCCTCCGGCCGGTCGCCGCTCGCGTTCGGGAGGCCGAGCAGCGCGAGCTGGGCGTCCGGGGCGGCCAGGCCCACCAGGCCCATGACGGCAGCGAGCACGCCGAAGACCGCCATGGTCCAGCCGGACGCGGAACGGGGCATGCTCATACGGGAATGCGTACGCGGACTCATCTGCGCATCCTCGCCCGAGGCCGGGCGCGAACGGGCGGGGCCTGTGAAATCGGCCGGGGAGCGACCGGGCAGCGGCCCGGTCCCGCGCCGAGAGCCGCGGGTCAGAGGCGCCGGGTCGCCGACGTCAGCCGGTTGCGGGCGTCGAACAGCGCATCCCTTATGGCCTGTTCATGCTGCGGGGTGAGCCGGGCCACCGGCACCGAGCAGCTCATCGCATCCCGCGCCGGCGTACGGTACGGGACCGCCACACCGAAGCAGCACAGGCCGAGCGTGTTCTCCTCGCGGTCCACCGCGTAGCCCTGCTCCCGGATGACATGCAGTTCCGCGATGAGCTTCTCGCGGTCGGTGACGGTGTGCTCCGTCACCGGACGCAAGGTCTCCGGGAGCATCGCGCGCACCTGCTCGTCGGAGTGGGTGGCCAGCAGTGCTTTGCCCAACGCGGTCGAATGGGCCGGGAGGCGGCGTCCCACCCGTGTGAAAGGGCGCAGATGGTGCCCTGACTGGCGGGTGGCGAGGCACACGACGGAGTCGCCGTCGAGCCGGGCGAGATGGATGGTCTCGGTGGTGTCGTCCGAGAGCCGGTCCAGGGTGGGCCGGGCGGCGGCGACCACGTCGTCCCCCTCGATGTACGAGGTGCCGACCTGCAAAGCCCGTACGCCGATGCCGTAGCGCGTGCCGGTCGCGTCGGTCTCGACCCAGCCGAGGTCGACGAGCGTGCGCAGCAGCATGTAGAGGCTGGACTTCGGGTAGCCGACGGCTTCCTGGACCGCGGCAAGGGTGTGCATCCCGGGCCGTCCGGCGAAGAACTCCAGCAATTCCACGGTCCGCACCGCGGATTTGACCTGGGCTCCCCCCGACTCGGCCACCGGCATCGCCCTTGACCCCTTCCTTCGACCGGAAATAGAGTCCCGGAAGATTCCGAGATTCATCATCAGGAACAACGTTCAGTATATCGAACATCACCTCGTGTTCGGCCGGTAGGAGGATCCGCGGTGGCAGCCCCAGTCTGGAGTGTCGACCCCCGAACCGGTAAGCAACGGGAGCAGGTTGCGGTCGAGGCCACCGCGGAGGAGGTCGACCGGACGGTCCGTGCCGCGCACGCCGCCCGTGACGCCCTCGCCGACAGGGGACTGCGCGCCGCGTTTCTCCGTACGGCCGCGGACCTGCTCGACGAAGCCGGAGAGTTCGTCATCGAGGCCGCCGACGCGGAGACCGCGCTCGGCCCGGGCCGTCTGACCGGCGAGCTGGCCCGGACGACCTACCAACTGCGCTCCTTCGCGCGGATCGTGGACGAGGGCGGCTTCCTCGACATCGTCATCGACCACGCCGATCCCGACGCCGGACCGGTGCCCCGCCCCGACCTGAGGCGCTACAAGGTGCCGCTCGGGGTCGTCGCCGTCTACGCCGCGAGCAACTTCCCCCTCGCCTTCTCCGTGCCCGGCGGTGACACCGCCAGCGCGCTCGCCGCGGGCTGCCCGGTCGTCGTCAAGGCGCACCCCGACCACCCCGGCACTTCAGAGGTGTGCGCATCCGTCCTGCGCAGGGCGGCCGCCAGGCACGGCCTGCCCGAGGGTGTGGTCGGCCTGGTGCACGGCTTCGACGCGGGCCTGGAACTGGTGCGGCACCCACTCGTCGCGGCAGCGGGATTCACGGGCTCCGTCCGCGGCGGACGGGCCCTCTTCGACGCGGCGGCCGCACGGCCGGTGCCCATTCCGTTCCACGGGGAGCTGGGCAGCCTCAACCCGGTCGTCGTCACCGAGAGCGCGGCGCGGGAGCGCGCGGAGGACCTCGGCGCGGGGCTGGCCGCGTCGATGACGCTCGGCGCGGGTCAGTTCTGCACCAAGCCCGGCCTCGTGCTCGCCCCCACGGGCGAGGCGGGGGACGCCCTGGTGGAGTCCCTGACCAAGGCGGTCAGCGACACGGCGGAGGGCGTGCTGCTCGATCTGCGGATGCGGGAGGCGTTCGTCGCGGGCGTACGGGACCGGGCGGCGCTCCCGGGCGTCAGCAGCCCCGTCACGCCCGGTGAGAGCGGCGAGACCGCGGTCGCCGGGGGGTTCCTCACCGTCCCGGCCGCCCGCCTCGCCGCCGGGGACGACCACGCCCTGCTGCTGGAGGAGTGCTTCGGCCCCGTCACGGTCGTCGCCCGCTACGAGGACGAGGCCGAGGTCACGGCGGTCATCGGGCGCCTGTCCGGCAGCCTCACGGCCACCGTCCACCTCGGGGATGCGGAGGCATCGGAGAGCGGCGGCCGGGCGGCGCGCCTGCTGGCCGAGCTGACGCCGCTGGCCGGACGGGTCCTCGTCGGCGGCTGGCCCACGGGGGTCGCGGTCGCACCGGCCCAGCACCACGGCGGCCCGTACCCGGCCACCACCTCGACCTCGACGTCGGTCGGCGGCACGGCGATCGAGCGGTGGCTGCGGCCGGTGACCTTCCAGACCACGCCCGACGCCCTGCTCCCCCCGGAGCTGCGCGACGCCAATCCGCTGGGGCTGGCGCGGCGCGTGAACGGCGTACGCGAGGGCTGAAGAGGTCCGCGCGCGTCTTGAATAGCGGGAATGGCACTCCGCGAACAACGGAACACGTCGCGAAGGCCCACGCCGGGGCCGGTATATGTGCAGGTCAGGCACTGCCCATAAGGATCGCTTGGGGAAAACCGGAGCAACTCGGCAATAGACGAGGGGTTCGGTGGGCCCCATAGTGATGGGCATGGAGAAGAGCCTCGGCGGCGCCGAGTTCGCGCCTCAGACGACCTACCTCAACACCGCCTCCAACGGACTCATCCCCGCACGTGCGGTAACCGCCATGCGCACCTCGGTGGAGGATGCGGCTGCGGGCAAGGCGGTGGACCACTTCAGCGCGGTCGAAGCCTCCCGGGCCTCGTACGCCCGGCTGGCCGGGGTGCCCGCCACGCGGGTGGCGGCCGGTGCCTCGGTCGCCGTCTATGCCGGACTGATCGCGGCCTCCCTGCCCTCCGGCGCGGAAGTCCTCGTCGCGGACGGCGACTTCAGCTCACTGGTCAACCCCTTCACGGTCCGCCGCGATCTGACCGTCCGCAGTGTGCCGCTGGACGACCTGGCCGCGGCGGTGCGCGAGGAGACCGCGCTCGTCGCCGTCAGCGCGGCCCAGTCGGCGAACGGCCGGATCGCCGACCTCGAGGCCGTACGCTCCGCCGCCCGCGCCCACGGGGCACGGACCCTCATCGACACCTCCCAGGCGGCAGGTTGGCTCCCGCTGAACGCCGGCGACCACGACTACACCGTGACCGTCGGATTCAAGTGGCTGATGTGCCCGCGCGGGGTCGCCTTCCTCACCGTTCCCGAGGACTTGGGCGGGCTCGTGCCCGTCTTCGCCGGGTGGGTCGCGGGCGAGAAGCCGTGGGACAGCTGCTACGGGCCGGTCGAGGAACTCGCCCGCTCCGCGCGCCGTTTCGACGAGAGCCCGAGCCTGTCCAGCTATGCCGCGGCCGAGCACTCCCTCGCGTTCATCGAGGAACTGGGCACCGACACCATCCACGCCCACGACGCCGCTCTGGCCGAACGCTTCCGCACGGGGCTCGCCGGGCTCGGGCAGGAGCCGATCGCGGCGCCGGGCTCGCCCATCGTCTCCGTTCCCGGTCTGGGGCATGCGGCGGCGGCGCTCGCGGAGGCCGGGGTGCAGGTCTCGGCGCGCGCCGGAAACCTCCGCGCCGCGTTCCACCTCTACAACACCTCGGCGGATGTGGACCGTCTGCTGGACGTGCTGTCCGGCAGCCTGGCGACGCGTAGCTGAGGCAGGGGGTCCCGGCGGTCGCCGAGGTCCCGGCGTGGTCGCCGAACCGCGGGACCCCGCCGTCAACTCCCGGACAGACGGAAGCCCCGCCCTGACACGCACCACGTCAGGGCGGGGCTTCCGGTTTCTCGCGGCGGCGCCCGGAGCGCGAACTCCGGGCGCCGGCAGCTCACTTCACCGGGGTGAAGTCCCGTGCGCCGATGAAGTCGGGCCGGCGTATCGGTGCCGCGAACGGCTCGACGGCCTCGTTCTCCACGCTGTTGAAGACGATGAAGACGTTGCTGCGCGGGAAGGGCGTGATGTTGTCGCCCGAACCGTGCATGCAGTTGCAGTCGAACCAGGTGGCGCACCCGGCTCTGCCGGTGAACAGCTTGATGCCGTGCCGGCTCGCGAAGTCCGTCAGAGCCTCGTCCGACGGCGTGCCCGCGTCCTGCATCTGCAGCGACTTCTTGTAGTTGTCCTTCGGCGTAGCCCCCGCACAGCCGAGGAAGGTCCGGTGCGAGCCTGGCATGATCATCAGGCCGCCGTTGGTGTCGTAATTCTCGGTCAGCGCGATCGAGACGGACACCGTACGCATGTTGGGCAGGCCGTCTTCGGCATGCCAGGTCTCGAAGTCCGAGTGCCAGTAGAAGCCCGAAGCACCGAAGCCGGGCTTCACGTTGATCCGGCTCTGGTGGACATACACGTCCGAGCCGAGGATCTGGCGGGCCCGGCCCACCACACGGGGGTCGCGCACCAGCTGCGCGAACACCTCACTGATCCTGTGCACCTCGAACACGGTCCGCACGTCCTGCGTCCTGGGCTCGACGATCGAGCGCTCGTCGGCGCGGATGGCGGGTTCGTTGATCAACCGGTCCAGTTCTGCCCGGTACGTCGCGACCTCATCCGGAGTGATGAGCTGGTCGACCGCCATGAAGCCGTCGCGGTCGAAGTCGCGCAGTTCGGACGGTTGGATGGGGCCAGGAGCCCCCGGCTCCGACCACACGACCGGGTCGAGACGCGGCGTGGCGACCTCGGTCGCGCCGCGTGTCGGGTAAAGGTCGGTCGTTCGCTCGGGTGCGGTTGTCATGGTGGTGCTCCTTCTCCTCTCGTACGGCCTGTCAGTCAGTGCCCTTTCGGTTGCGGGACAGGTCAGTTCCCGGCGGGCTCGGCGGGTTCGGTGAGCAGCGGGTAGACACCGTTCTCGTCGTGATCCTCACGGCCGGTGACCGGCGGGTTGAAGACGCAGACGACACGGAAGTCCGTCTTCGGGCGCAGGGTGTGGCGCTCGTGCCCGTCCAGGAGGTACATCGTGCCGGGAGTGATCACGTGCTTCTCGCCGGTCTCGTCGTTGGTCAGCTCGGCCTCGCCCTCGACGCAGAGCACGGCCTCGATGTGGTTGGCGTACCACATCGACGTCTCGGTCCCCGCGTAGAGGACGGTCTCGTGCAGGGAGAAGCCCACGCGCTCTCGGGCGAGCACGATGCGCTTGCTCTCCCAGGTGCCGGAAGCGGACTTCACATGCCGCTCGGTGCCCTCGATGTCCTTGAAGGATCGGACGATCACGGTGATTTGTGCCTTTCTTCTCTACGGTCGGCGGTGTTCGGCCGACGGTCAAGCTCTCCGGTCCCCGGAACGGCCCGGCCACCCGCGACGAGCGGCCGGGCCGTCCCGGCGGGAAAGTCAGGCCGTCTCACGCACCGCCCTGGCGAGGGTGCGCAGACCCTCGTCCAGCTCATCGGGTGAGATCGTCAGTGCCGGAAGCAGCTTGACGACCTCGCTCTGGGGGCCCGAGGTCTCGATGAGCAGCCCCAGTTCGAAGGCGCGGGCGGCGACGGCGCTCGCGCGGGTCTTGTCGGCGAACTCCATGCCCCAGACCAGTCCGCGGCCGCGGAAGTCGGGCTCCAGCTCGGGGTGTTCGTCGGCTATGGCGCGCAGGGCCTGCTCGACCTGCTCGCCACGGGCCAGAGTCTGCTTCTCCATCTGGCCGTCGGCCCAGTAGGTGTCCAGCGCGGCGGCGGCGGTGACGAAGGCCGGGTTGTTGCCGCGGAAGGTGCCGTTGTGCTCGCCCGGCTCCCAGATGTCCAGCTCCGGCTTGAACAGAGTCAGCGCCAGGGGCAGGCCGTAGCCGCTGATGGACTTGGAGACGGTGACGATGTCCGGGACGATGCCGGCCTCCTCGAAGGAGAAGAAGGCACCGGTGCGGCCGCAGCCCATCTGGATGTCGTCGACGATGAGCAGCATGTCGCGCCGCTTGCACAGGTCGGAGAGGTTGCGCAGCCATTCGGCGCGGGCGACGTTGATGCCGCCCTCGCCCTGCACGGTCTCGACGATCACGGCGGCGGGCTGGTTGAGGCCCGAGCCCTGGTCCTCCAGCAGCCGCTCGAACCACAGGAAGTCCGGGACCTGGTCGTCCAGGTAGTGGTCGAAGGGCATCGGGGTGCCGTGGACCAGCGGGATGCCGGCGCCGGCGCGCTTGAAGGCGTTGCCGGTGACGGCGAGCGAGCCCAGCGACATGCCGTGGAAGGCGTTGGTGAAGGACACGATCGACTCGCGGCCCTTGACCTTACGGGCCAGCTTCAGCGCCGACTCCACGGCGTTGGTGCCCGTCGGGCCCGGGAACATGACCTTGTACGGCAGGTCACGCGGGCGCAGGATGACGTTCTGGAACGCCTCGAGGAAGGCGCGCTTGGCCGTGGTCGACATGTCCAGGCCGTGCGTGACCCCGTCACGCTCGATGTAGTCGATGAGGGCACGTTTCAGCACCGGGTTGTTGTGGCCGTAGTTCAGCGACCCCGCGCCGGCGAAGAAGTCGAGGTAGGTGTGACCGTCCTCGTCGTACATGTAGCTGCCCTGTGCACGGTCGAAGACGGCGGGCCAGCTGCGGCAGTAGCTGCGCACCTCCGACTCCAGGGTCTCGAAGACACTCAGGTCGGGCTGGGTGATGGTCACAGCATGCTCCTGGGAGATGAGTGGGGAGAGGGAGAAGTCTGGGGGAGTCCTGGGCGGACGGGCCTAGGGCGCCACGGTTGCGAGCGGCGCGAGGGGGCCGATCTTGTACAGCACCTCGGGCTCGTGTCCGTCGTCAGGGAAGAGGCCGCCGTGGAACAGCACCTCGCGGTCGACCGATGCGCCATGGCGCTCGGCGTAGGAGGTGAACAGACGGTTGGAGGCGGTGTTGTCAGGGGTGATCGTGGTCTCCACGCGGCGTACGCCGAGCTCACCGGTCACACGGGCGGTCAACCCGTCCAGGAGCGAGGCGGCCAGCCCCCGGCCACGCTGGGACCGGTCGACGGCGACTTGCCAGACGACCAGGGTCTGCGGGCGCTCGGGACGGATGTAGCCGGTGACGAACCCGACGGGCTCGCCGCTGTCCTCGTCGCGCGCCACCACCGAGGTGCCCGCGAAGTCGCGGCACCACAGGAGATAGCTGTACGAGGAGTTCAGGTCGAGCACCTGAGAGTCGCGGGCGATGCGCCAGATCGCGGCTCCGTCCTCGACCCGCGGGGTGTCGATCACAATCCCCTCCGGTATTTCGAGGAATTCTCTGTGGGCGCCTGCAAGGTCTGCTTGTGCGGCGGTCATGCGTATTCAATTTACCCAGGCCAAATGAAAAATGCATCGCGAGGAGGGGTTCCGCTGCGGACCGATCTGTGGTATCGCGCGCGGGCCCGCATGCGCGCAGGCCTCCAAGGGTTTAGGCTAGTTTGCCCGGGCATACCAGGGCGAAGCCGACAGCTTGTGAAGTGTGTCACGCATCTGTAACGCCTGTGAGATCCGTCCGAATTACGGTGCCTCGCCCTAGCGAAACTTTAGCGTTTGGCCTCGCGAAAAGCGGGCAGACGAATACGGGGAGCTACGCTTCTGAAGAATTGGGAATTCGCCTTCGGAAGATATCCTGGATTTGCGGCCGGTGGGAAGTCCGGCCAGTGGGAGTCGTGGGTGCGGCCGGCGACCACCGACTCGTACAGTGCGTGCCATGAGCGAGAGCACGGTGCTGCACATCAAGGGGCGGGTGCTGGTCGGGCCCGAAGACGTCCGGGACGAGCTGTGGTTGGTGGACGGGAGAATCTCCTACGAGCGCCCCGCCGCGCGGGACGTCGGAACCCTCTCCGGCTGGGTCCTCCCCGGCCTGGTCGACGCCCACTGCCACGTGGGGCTCGACGCCCACGGAGCCGTCGACGACTCGACCAGCGAGAAGCAGGCGCTGACCGAGCGCGAGACCGGAGCCCTGCTGCTGCGCGACGCCGGATCACCCGCGGACACCCGCTGGATCGATGACCGCGAGGACCTGCCGAAGATCATCCGTGCCGGGCGTCACATCGCGCGCACCAGGCGTTACATCCGCAACTACGCCCATGAGATCGAGCCCGAGGACCTCGTCGCCTATGTTGCGCAGGAGGCGCGGCGCGGCGACGGCTGGGTCAAGCTCGTGGGGGACTGGATCGACCGCGGCACCGGAGACCTCAGCGCCTGCTGGCCGCGCGGCGCCGTCGAGGCCGCCATCGCCGAGGCCCACCGGCTCGGCGCCCGCGTCACCGCCCACTGCTTCGCCGAGGAGTCCCTGGCCGACCTGGTGGAGGCGGGCATCGACTGCATCGAGCACGCCACCGGGCTGACCGAGGAGACCATCCCGCTCTTCGCCGAGCGAGGCGTCGCGATCGTCCCGACCTTGGTCAACATCGCCACCTTCCCCGCGCTCGCCGACGCCGGCGCGGGCAAGTTCCCGCAGTGGGCCGACCACATGCGCAGGCTCCACGCCAGCCGCTACGACACCGTGCGTGCCGCCTACGACGCCGGCATCCCCGTCTACGCGGGCACCGACGCGGGCGGCGGGCTCGCGCACGGACTGATCGGCGCGGAGGTCGCGGAGCTCGTCACGGCGGGCATCCCGGTGGACGCCGCCCTGTCCGCGGCGACCTGGGGCGCAAGACAGTGGCTCGGCCGGCCGGGTCTGACCGAGGGAGCCCCGGCCGACCTGGTGGTCTACGAGACGGATCCGCGTGACGACGTACGGGTGCTGACCGAGCCGCTCCATGTCGTGCTACGGGGGCGCGTGGTCAGTTGAGCCCGGCGGGGGAGGGCGGTCAGGTGAGGTCCTCCCCGGTCGGAGGGGCGGTGGAGGGAGGGTCGGCGAAGGCGGCCGCCAGGGCGGCCGCTTCCCCGTACGACGGGACCGGCCTCTCCGGCTCATCGGTATGGGTGATGCCCCAGGCGACCTCGACCGCGCTGCCCAGGGCGGCGCGGAAGAGCAGCGAGCCGGTGCTGATGCGCCGTACGCCGAGCGCCGCCAGCTCTTCGTAACGATGACGGCCGGGCGCGAACAGGACGTTGAGCGGCAGGGCCGTGCGGGAGACCAGCGTGGTGATGCCGCCCGGGTCCTGCAGCCCGGGCACGAAGATGCCGTCGGCGCCCGCCCGTTCGTACGCCTCGGCCCTGCGGAGGGTCTCGGCCGCCGCGTCGTCCAGCGCCAGCCAGTACGGATCGGTCCGCGCGTTGACGAACAGATGCGGTACGCGCTCCTTGACGGCCGCGATCACCGCGCACTGGTGGTGCTGCGGGATCAGGGAGCCGTCCGGGCGGCCGTCCTCGATGTTCACCCCGACGACTCCGGCGTCCGCGAGACCGCCGGCCAACGCCGCGACGTCGCCGGGGTGTTCGGCGAAGCCGCCCTCGATGTCGACGGTGATCAGCGCCGGAAGCCGGACGAGGCGGCGGGCCAGGGCGAGGGTCCGGTCGCGGGTGGCGGCCTCCGCGTCCGGCAGTCCCGCCGCGGCCGCGACGCCGAGGCTCGTGGTGCCGATGGCAGCGAAGCCTCGCGCGGCGAGCGCGGCGGCGGAGGCGTGGTCCCAGGCGTTGGGCAGGAGCAGCGGGCGGTCTGCGTGATGGAGGCCGCGAAAGGCGGCGAAGCGGTCGTCGGTCACGCGCTTCATGATGCGGCAGGGGTCCGACAACGGGACGGGGCGGCGCTGCGCGGGTGACCGCTGCCGTGGGCTGCTGCGGAAGTCGTGGAAGTCGCAGGAGTCGTGGGGCCCGATGGGGGCGTGATGCGGAGGTGACGTGAGGGAACTCCCGTGCCGCCGGAATCGAATACCGAAGCGGAAACCACCCTTTGGAGTGAACTCACGTGAGGTCGCCGCGTGTTCACCCTCAGTGCGTAAGTATGACGAGCATCGAGGTCGCCGGCGCCCTTGATGTCCCCATTGGCGGGCGCCGTCGGCTCCATGTCTCTTGTGGGGGTTCAACCACCGTGAACAGCTCTGCCTTCAGCATGCCCGCGCGCCGTGCCGCCGCCGTGCTGACCGTCACCGTCCTGGCCGCAGGTCCCGCGGCTCTCATCGGGTCGGTGCCCGCGTACGCCACCGACGGGGACGGCGGCGGAAAGGCCGGTGCGGTCGTGCTCCGCACCGGCCTCGATGTCAATCTGCTCAACAAGACGGTCCATGCACCGCTGAACGTCGTCCTCAACGAGGTGGACGCGCCGGCCAGCGAGAACAAGACCGCGCTCACCGCGAAGCTGGACGGCGTCGACCGCGGCAGGCCCTTCAGCGTGCTGCGCGCCGATGTGGCCACCGCCTCCGCCACCACGGAGGGGGACAAGGCCAAGGGCTACGCCAACCTCGTCCGCGCCAAGGTGCATGTGCCGGGCCTTCCGCTGCGGTCCCTGATCGAGGTCGAGCAGGCCACCTCGAAGGCGGTGTGCGAGGCGGGCGAGAAGCCCACGGCCACGTCGAACGTGCTCGGCACGGTGCGGGTGCTCGGCAAGAAGGTCACTCTCAGCGCGAGCGGCACGACCGACGTCAAGGTCCCGGGCGTGGGCGAGGTGCGGCTCGACCTGTCGAAGACCTCCACCACCTCGCGCTCCGCCGCGGCCACCGCTCTGGAGTTGGCCGTCTCCGTCAACCCGGCGAAGCTCAATGTCGCCGAAGTGAACGGCAAGGTCACCCTTGTCCGGGCCACCTGCGAGAGCCCGTCGGGCACGCCGTCGACCGAGACGCCCGAGACGCCGGGCACCGAGACGCCCGCGCCGGAGAACCCCGAGACCGAGAAGCCGGACGTCAGCACCCAGACCGGTAAGCAGGGGACGGACAACCTCGCGGAGACCGGCGGCAGTTCCACCACCCCGTACCTCGCGGGCGGTGCGGCGCTGCTGATCGCCGCGGGCGGCGGAGCGGTCGTCCTGGCCCGTCGGCGCCGCCAGAACTGACGGCGGCGCGCTGATGCCGGGCGTCGACGCGGTGGCCCGCACGCCGACTCGTTGACGCCCGGGACCGCCGACCCGGGCCCCTCCCGGCCCGGCCCGGCCCGGGTCGGGTCGGGTCGGGCCGGGACGGCGTGCGGGCCGGGCTGCGGGCTGGGCGCCGGGCCGGGTTCTGTGTGCCGCCGGGGTCGGCGCCAGCGCCGACCCGGTGTGCTTCATGGTTCGGCGGGTGCCGCGGTCAGGGTTCGTCGAGGGCGCAGTGCGGGCCCGGGTCAGTGTTCGGTCAGGACCTTGGCCAGGGCCTCGACGAAACGGTCGGTCGTGCCGCGGTCGCGCACGGCCAACCGCAGCCAGTCCGGGCCCAGACCGGGGAACGTGTCGCCGCGGCGCACCGCGTACCCCAGCTCGCGCAACCGCTCCCGTACGGCGGTCGCCCCGGCAAGACGCAGCAGCACGAACGGTCCCGCGGCGGGCTCGCACACGTGCACACCCTCGAACTCGGCCAGCCGGGCGATCAGATGGGCCCGGTCCGAGGCCAGATGGTGTGCGGCGTGCGCGGCCTCGGCGAGCGCCGGGGGCGCGCTGCACGCCTCCGCCGCCGTCAGCGCCGGAGCGGACACCGGCCACAGGGGCTGGGTCTGTTCCAGCGCGGCGACCAGACCGGGTTCGGCGAGGGCGTAGCCGATGCGCAGCCCCGCCAGTCCCCATGTCTTGGTCAGGCTGCGCAGCACGACCAGCCCGGGCAGATCCGTCCGCGAGGCCAGCGACTCCCGTTCGCCCGGCACCGCGTCCATGAACGCCTCGTCCACGACAAGGATCCGCCCCGGGCGGGCCAGCCGGGCGAGATCGTCCGCCGGGTGCAGTACGGACGTGGGGTTGGTGGGGTTGCCGACCACGACGAGGTCGGCGTCCTCCGGGACCGCGTCCGGTCGGAGCCGGAAGCCGCCCCCCTCGTCCAGGACGACCCGCTCCACCGCATGACCCGCATCCCGCAGAGCCGCCTCCGGCTCCGTGAACTGCGGATGCACGACGACGGGGCGCTGTGCACGGAAGGCACGGGCGACGAGCACGAACGCCTCCGCCGCCCCGGCCGTCAACAACACACGGTTCACCGGCAGTTCATGCCGTGCAGCCACGGCCTGGCGCGCCGACCGCTGGTCCGGATAGACGGCGAGCCCGTCGAGAGACGAGGCGATCCGGGCCTTGAGCCAGGCCGGCGGGGTGCCGGCGCGGACGTTGACCGCGAGATCGGTCAGCCCGGCGCCGGCACCCCGGACTTCCGCGTCGCCGTGGTGCCGCAGGTCGTGAGCGCCCGGCCGGTCTCCCCCTGAGCCATGACACTCGGGCGTTGTGTGCTGCTGCTGATGCGCTGTCTGCGGATCGTGCATGATGTGCGGCTCCCGCGCTGTGTGCGGATCGGGTGTGCCCGGCGGCACCTGCGATGCGAGTGGCTTCGGTACGGCCTCCGAATCTCTTGTGGACCGGACCCACCCGCATCCCCTGTCGCGAAGGCTTGCGGCTTGCGGATGGGATGCGGCCTGCGGATCGGGTGCGGGCCGCGCATCAGGCGCGGACCGCGGATCGGGTGCCAACGGACCGTCTGCCGCGCCGGGTTCAGTGGGCGTGCGCATGTCCGCCGTGCTGGTGGTCACCGCCGCCGGCGTAACCGTGCCGCCGGTCGCCTTCGGCGGACTCCTCGACGGCCTCCCGATAGCGCTCCATGACCAGGTTCACCAACTCCTCGGTGGCCCCGATGACATCGGCCGAGATCACATCCACCTCGGGGTGGGCCGCCGCCCAGCCCTCCGTCTGCATCCGCACCCGGTCCGGCAGAACGCCGGTGAACAGGAAGTACGGCAGGACGACGATGCGGCGTGCGCCGAGCCGTACGCACCGGTCCAGCCCCGATGGCACATCGGGCGCCGCCAGGGACACGAAGGCGGTCTCCACGCCCGCGAACCCGCGGCCCTCCCAGAACAGCCGTGCGGCCCTGTGCACCTCCGCATTGGCTTCCGGGTCGGTCGAGCCGCCGCCCACCAGCAGGACTGTCGTCCCGGCCCGGTCGGAGGGCCTGCGGGCCCCCTCGCCCAGGGTGTCCTCCAACCGCCGCTCCAGCATGGCCAGCACCTTGGGGTGCGCCCCCAGCGGTCGGCCGTACTGGTACGAGATGCCGGGGTGCCGCTCCTGCTCGCGGGCCAGGGCGGCCGGGATATCACCGCCAGCGCGCCCGGCGGTGACCAGGGTCAACGGCACGACCGTCATATGGCGCGCGCCCTGCTCGGCGAGTTCGGACACGGCTTCCGCCAGCGGCGGCGAGGACTGCTCGGTGCATCCGCCCGCCACGGGCAGGCCGGGGTTGCGCCGGCCCAGCTCGCGCACGAAGTCGCGAAAGGCCTCGGCTCCCGCTTCGTCACGCGTTCCGTTGGCGGCGATGAGCAGCGCGGGCGGGGTGGTCACGAGTACTCCTCGGTGGTGCGGAGGGAGCCGACCGATCCGGACGGTTCGGTGTACAACGGTGCGTTCACGGCGGTTGCGGCGACCGCGGAACCACCGTGGCCCGAGACGTTACTGACGACCGGGGGACCGCGCGCACCCAGGGCCGTATCGTTCCGCACCGACCCGGCGGAACGGACCGGCGGGCCGATGCTTCCGCCGACGTCGGGCCCGGCCACGAGCGGTCGGTCCGCAGCGGAGGAAGCCCGGCCGGCCGTCCGGACCGCTGGCGGTGCCCTGCTTGTGTACGCCGTGCGCATGAGGGGTCTTTGCGCCGCGGAGTTCGCCGCGGAGTTCGTCGTGGACTGAGCCGCGGGATGTGGTGGGGGAACCCTCGGTGGTCCCGGATCCCGGCAGCGCTGTGCGGGGCCTTCATGTCGGCCACGGGGTGCCGTCAGGAGCCGCTCTGCGGCCCGTCGCTTCGCGGAACGGGGAGGCGTGCGCGTCGCCTGCCACCGGTCCTCGTCCGGTCGCAGGCGCGCCGCCGTCCCGACAGCGGCGGGCCACCGCCGCGGTCGCCTTGGCCGGGCGGCCCTCCGGCGCGGACTTCCGCTTGGGCACGAGGAGTTCGGCGCCCTGTCCGGCGGCGAGCAGCGCAGCGGCCTCGGCGACGCTCGGCGTGCCGACGGCGGGCAGTGGCGCCTCGGACGGGTTGGGCACGTCGGCACCCGCCAGAACGTCGGCCGCATAGGTGCGCAGCCTCACCCCGAGCTCCCGGGCGGCGTCGACGAGCCCCGGCTCGTCGGCCTTGGCGTCGACCGTGGCCAGCACGGTGACCGACAGAGCCGACAGCCCCGCCTCGGCCAGGGTGTCCCGGATCAGTTCCAGCACTTCGTCCTTCCCCACCCCGCGGCTCGCCCCGACGCCGACAGTCAGGAACGGCGGCCGCGCCGCCGCAGACCCCTCGTCGAGCGGAACAGCCCGGTCGGTGATCCGGAGAACGGCCGACTCCGCACTGTTTGCTGCGGGTGTGGGCGACGCGGGTGCGGGTGGCGCGGGTGGTGCGGGAGGTGCGGGAGGTGCGGGCGGTGCGGGTGCGGGCGGTTCGTGTGGCGTGGTCGGTGCGGGTGCGGGTGCGGGTGCGGGTGCGGGGAGTGCGGGCCCCAAGGACGCCGCGTCCTGCCCTGGCTGGCACCGCCCCTCCTGGAGCGGGGCCGGGTGCGGCCACGGGGTGTCCGCGCACAGAGCGACCGGCAGGCCGTACGGCGTCGCGCGGTTCGGCCGGCTCCTCACCTTCGGCTCACCCCCGAAGACACCTTCGACCTCACGGTCCGCACCTGTTCACGAACCTGCCCGCGATGCCCGGTACGGCTGCCCAGTGCACATGGACGTACGAAGCGTGCACGCCGCCCCGGACGAACCCCTCGACGCGCGGCGCCGGTTGGCGCACGCCCCAGGCGGGCGTCTCGCCGGCGCCCGGCTCGATCACGGTGCGGTGGAACTCGTGCCCCCGCATCCGCGTACCGGCTGTGGCCAGCACGCTGTCCGAGACCGCGACCGCCTCGCGATAGCCCAGCGTCAGCCGCTCGGACATACGGGCCTCCGCATCCAGGACGCCGCACATCGGACTGTCGTCCAGGGACCTGGACAGATAGAGCAGCCCCGCGCACTCGGCCGCCACCGGGGCGCCGGAGGCGGCGAGTTCCGCCACCGCCTTGCGGAGCGGCTCGTTCGCCGACAGCTCCGGGGCGTAGACCTCGGGAAAGCCACCGCCGATGACCAGTCCGGCGGTTTCGGGCGGGAGTTCCTCGTCCCGCAGGGGGTCGAAGACGGCCACGTCCGCACCTGCCACGGTGAGCAGTTCGGTGAGCTCGGCGTAGCAGAAGGTGAAGGCAGGCCCCCCGGCCACCGCGACAACGGGGCGGCCCGCGGAGCCCGTTGCGCCCCTCGGCCTCATCACGCGCCTCGGCTCCATCACGCCTCTCGGCTGCCTGGCACCCCCCGGCTCCCTGGCACCCTTCGTCACCATCGCGCCGTTCGCTTCCATCGCGTCGGGGAGCGTCGCCCCCGCGCGCCCCGTTCCGGCCGGCGACACCTCTCCGCTCCCCGGGACGGGCGGCGTCACGCGGCTCCCCGCTTCCCCCAGGGCCCTCACCGGGTCCCAGGGCTCCTCCCGCAGCGCCGGAGCGCTGCGGGCCAGCGTCATCAGGGACTCCAGATCGCAGCCCGCGCGTATCCGCTCGGCCCACGCCGCGACCGATTCCGTCGCCTCGCGGTGCCGCTCCGCCGCAGGGATGAGCCCCAGGTGACGGGACGGCGTGCTGACGCCGTCCGCTCGCCGCAGGACGCCCATGACCGGGACACCGGAGGCGTCCAACGCCTCGCGGAGCAGGGCCTCGTGGCGGTCCGAAGCGACCTTGTTGAGGATCACCCCGCCGATCCGCACCTCCGGGTCCCACGACGCGAAGCCGTGCACCAGCGCCGCCACCGAACGCGACTGCGACGAGGCGTCGACCACCAGCACCACCGGTGCCCGGAGGAGCTTCGCGACATGCGCCGTCGACGCCAGCTCCCCCTGCCCGGCCGCACCGTCGTACAGCCCCATCACACCCTCGACGATCGCGAGATCGGCTCCGGCCGCCCCGTGCAGGAACAGCGGGGCGATCAGCTCCGGGCCGCACAGATACGCGTCCAAGTTGCGGCCCGGCCGGCCCGTCGCCAGCGCGTGGTAGCCCGGGTCGATGTAGTCCGGGCCCACCTTGTGCGGGGACACGGCAATCCCGCGCCGCGCGAACGCCGCCATCAGCCCCGAGGCCACCGTGGTCTTGCCACTCCCGGAGGCGGGCGCGGCAACGACCAGGCGCGGAACGGCGATCGGTGCCCTGACCGGGGCGCCGGTCGATGACCCGGTCGCCGGCGCGGCTGACGCGTCGATCGCCGCGGTACCCGGTGCGGCGGGGCCGGAGGGTCTCACCACTCGATGCCCTTCTGGCCCTTCTGGCCGGCGTCCATCGGGTGCTTGACCTTGGACATGTCGGTGACCAGATCGGCTGCGTCGAGCAGCTTCTCCAGAGCGTTACGCCCGGTGATGACGACATGCTGCGTGCCCGGGCGGTCCCGCAGCACCGACACCACCTCGTCGGTGTCCACCCAGCCCCAGTGCATCGGATACGCGAACTCGTCGAGGACGTAGAACCGGTATGTCTCCGCCATCAGGTCGCGCTTGACCTGCTCCCAGCCTTCCCGCGCGGCCTCCTCGCTCGACTCGATGTCGCGCTGGACCCACGACCAGCCCTCGCCCATCTTGTGCCATGAGACGGTCCCCCCTTCGCCCGAGTCGCCCAGGACCCGCAGCGCGCGCTCCTCGCCGACCCGCCACTTCGCGGACTTCACGAACTGGAATACACCGACCGGCCAGTTCTGGTTCCACGCCCGCAGCGCCATCCCGAAGGCGGCCGTCGACTTCCCCTTCCCGACCCCCGTGTGCACCATGAGCAGCGGCCGGTTCCGGCGCTGCCGGGTCGTCAGCCCGTCCTCCGGCACGACACTCGGCTTTCCCTGCGGCATCAGGCGGCCCTCCTCGTCCTCGGTGTCCCCGCACTCGGCACATCGCGCACATCCCGGACCAGGGACGCGACGCTGTCCGCGCGCAGTTCGTCCAACGTCACGGCCACGCCCCCCAGATCGCGGGCCAGCGCCCCCGCCAGCCCCAGCCGCACCGGCCCGGTCTCGCAGTCCACGACCACCGACGCCGTCCCCTCGGCCGCCAGCATCCGGGCGGAGCGCGTCGCCAGCGCGACCGGATCCTTGCCCCCCGTCGCCCGCCCGTCCGTCACCACGACCAGCAGCGGCCGGCGCGCCGCGTCCCGCATCCGCTCGATCCGCAGCACCTCGCGGGCCTTCAACAGGCCGGCGGCCAGCGGCGTACGGCCGCCGGTCGGCAGCTTCTCCAGCCGCGCCGCGCCCGCCTCCACCGACGAGGTGGGCGGCAGCGCGACCTCCGCATCCGTGCCGCGGAAGGTCACCAGGCCGACCTTGTCCCGCCGTTGGTAGGCGTCGAGCAGCAGCGACAGCACGGCCCCCTTGACCGCGCTCATCCGCTGCCGGGCCGCCATCGACCCCGAGGCGTCCACGACGAAGAGCACGAGATTGCCCTCGCGCCCCTCCCGTACCGTCTGCCGCAAGTCGTCCCGCCGCACCAGGAGTCCGGGGCCCGAGCGGCCCCGCGCGTGCTGGTGCGGGGCGGCCGCCCGGACCGTCGCCGCCAGGTGCAGCTTGGTCAGCGGGCCGCGGGGGTGCTTGGCCCCCGTCGTACGCCCGTGGTCCGTGCGCGCCCGGGAGCGCCGGCCGGCGGCGCCGTCACCCAGGCCGGGGACGCTCAACGTGCGCGTACGGAACGGGTCCGCCGCACCGACGGCCGCCTGTTCGCGCCCCTGCCCCGGGCCGCTGTCGCCGTCGTCCGACGCGTCCGGTGCGGCCGAGGCGTGCGGGCTCGGCTGCTCCTCCGCCCCCTCCCGGCCGGATCCGTCCTCGGCGCGCGGCTCGGGGACCGGCGGCTCGGACGCCTGGCTCTCACCGGCGGGCGGGGGTCCCTCAGGGGACGGTGCGTCCGGAGGCGGCGTACCGCCCCCGTCCCCACCGGGCCCGGGGTCCGGGTCCGGGTCCGGATCGGGGTCGTCCGGGTCGCCGAACTGCTCCAGCGTCTCGTCCAGTTGGTCCTCGTCCAGCCCCGGGGCATCGAACGGGTTGCGCCGCCTCCGGTGCGGCAGCGCCAGCAGCGCCGCCTGCCGTACGTCCTCCGCGAGCACATCCGTGCGCCCCGCCCACGCCGCGAGTGCCGTCGCCGTCCGCGCGGTCACGATGTCCGCGCGCATCCCGTCCACCTCGAACGCGGCGCACACCGCCGCGATCCGCCGCAGTGCGCCGTCCCCGAGCCGGACCGAGGGCAGCAGCGCGCGGGCCGCCGCGATCCGCTCCCGCAGCTCCCGCTCCTCCTCCGCCCAGCGGGCCGCGAAGGCGGCGGGGTCCTCGTCGTACGCCAGCCGGCGGCGCACGACCTCCACCCGCTGGTCCGGCTCGCGCGAGGCCGCGACCTCCACCGTCAGTCCGAACCGGTCGAGCAACTGCGGGCGCAGCTCGCCCTCTTCCGGGTTCATGGTGCCGACCAGCAGGAAGCGGGAGGCGTGCCGCACGGAGACACCTTCCCGCTCCACGTACGAGGCGCCCATCGCCGCCGCGTCCAGCAGCAGGTCCACCAAGTGGTCGTGGAGCAGATTGACCTCGTCCACGTACAGCACACCGCGGTGGGCGTCCGCCAGAAGGCCCGGTTCGAAGGCCTTCCTGCCTTCCGACAGGGCCCGTTCGATGTCCAGGGCGCCCACCAGCCGGTCCTCGGAGGCGCCGACCGGCAGTTCGACCATGCGGGCCGCCCGCTGTACGGCGGGGCCCGCATCGTGCGGCCCGTCCGGGCACGCCCCGTCGGGTGCCGCGGGGTCGCAGGAGAACCGGCAGCCCGGCACGACCCCGACCGGCGGCATGAGGGCGGCCAGAGCCCGCACCGCGGTGCTCTTCGCCGTGCCCTTCTCGCCGCGGACCAGGACGCCGCCGACGGCCGGGGAGACCGCGTTCAGCAGCAGACCGAGCCGCAGGTCGGCCATCCCCACGATCGCCGTGAACGGATAGTGGGGCACGGCGGAGCGATCCGCGACTGCGGGATCGGTGACGGTGGTACGAGTGGTCATGCTTGATGGCCCTCCAGATCGCCCTCGGGCTGCAGTTGGATCGCGCGGAGCCGCGCCGGCGTCACCGGGGCCGGTGACGCCGGCCGGCGCGCGGGCACCGTACGTGCCGTGCTTCCCGCCTCGGTCTCGCTCACGGTGCACCGGCCTCCTTGTTCGTTCGCCACACCCCGAAGCACCCTCGTGCCGCCCGGGGAGCGGCAGTTGTCCGCCGGGGCCCGGCGGGCGGCGGCGTGTCGCGCGCCCGTGGTGGTGCGGGTCCAGCCGCCCCTCGTGCCGCCCATGCAGTGGGCCGCCTCGCCCCGCCACCTCATGGCGCCCCCGGCGGAACGAACGGCAGCCCCGGCGGCACACCGTCCTCGATCAGCCGCAGCAGCGCACCGGTGTCCGCGTGTTCCTCGATCAGATCGCCCAGTCGGTCGAGCTGCTCCTCCCGCAGCATCCCGAACGAGGTGTCCGGAGCCGGTACGAAGCGCCGCCCCGAAGCCTCCGCCACCCACCGCAGAAACGCGCGGCGGAACCCGTCGCTCTCCAGCGACCCGTGCCAATGCGTGCCCCGGACCGACCCGGCACGGCAGCCGTCCAGCGCACGCCCCCGCCCGTCGGTGAAGAACGGCCCGTCGCCGCCGAGGACTTCGGCGACGCCGTGGTGGATCTCGTAGCCCTCGACCGGCTCGCCCAGCGCCTCGCCCACCGGCCGCGCGAGGGTCTTCTCGGCGGCGAAGCGCACGCGTACGGGCAGCAGGCCGAGCCCGTCGACCGTCCCTGCCCGCGACTCGACCTCGTCCTCGATGCGCTCGCCGAGCATCTGGAAGCCGCCGCAGATGCCCAGCACCGGCCGGCCCTCCGCGGCCCGCCGGGCCACGGCGGCGGCGATGCCGCGCTCCCGCAGCCACGCCAGGGCGCGCACCGTGCCGCGGGTGCCCGGGAGCACGACGAGGTCGGCGTCGGCAAGCTCCTCCGCGCGGTCCACGAACCGCACCACCACGCCCGGTTCGGCGGCCAGGGCATCGACGTCCGTGAAATTGGACATCAGCGGCACGGCGGCGACCGCCACGCGCAGGATGTCCTCGCCGTGCGGCGGTGCGACCACGGATTCGCGGACCGTGCCGCGCAGAGACACCCGCAGGCCGTCCTCCTCGTCGATACCGAGGCCGTGGGCGTAGGGCAGCACGCCGAGGCTGCGCCGCCCGGTGAGCCCGTGCAGCATCTCGAGGCCGGGCTCCAGCAGCCGTACGTCGCCGCGGAACTTGTTGACCAGATAGCCGGCGACGAGGCGCTGGTCCTCAGGGCCGAGCAGCGCCGTCGTACCGAAGAACGACGCGAAGACGCCGCCCCGGTCGATGTCGCCGACCACGACCACCGGCAGATGAGCCGCCCGCGCCAGGCCCATGTTGACGATGTCGGTGCGGCGCAGATTGATCTCGGCCGGGCTCCCGGCCCCCTCGCAGATCACCGCGTCATACGTGCCCCTCAGTTCCTCCAGGCACGCCACGACCGTCCCGAGCAGTTCCTCCTGGCGCCCCCCGTGGTAGCGGCTGGCGCTCATCTCGCCCACCGGCCTGCCGAGCAGGACGACTTGGCTGCTGCGGTCGCTGCCGGGCTTGAGCAGGACGGGGTTCATGAGGGCCGTCGGCTCGACGCGGGCGGCCGCGGCCTGCATCGCCTGGGCGCGCCCGATCTCCGCCCCCTGGCGTGTCACAAAGGAGTTCAGCGACATGTTCTGCGCCTTGAAGGGGGCGACGGAGACCCCCTTGCGTGCCAGCCACCGGCAGATGCCCGCCGTGACGACGCTCTTGCCCGCGTCCGATGTCGTCCCGGCGACCAGCAGGCCCCCGCCCCGTGCCCGCGTCATGCCGACCCCTTCCCGGTGTTTCCCCGGATCCCTGCGCCCAGCCGTCCGGCGCCTGCCGTCAGCCCGGGCCGGCCCGTCCGCCGGCCGCGCTGCAACGTCGTACGTGCAGGACCCGCCGTACGCCCCGACCGGTCCTGCCGCGCGCACAGCGCTCCCCACACCAGGCGCGCGCCCGCGCACGCCACGAGCGCGAGGGCGTTCACGCGCCGGGAGAGCCGTACGGCCCGCTCGATGTCCGCCACCTCCACGGGGCGGTTGCCCTCGCCCAGCACGGGCCGGTGCTCCACGCGCCCGCCGTACGCCAGGGTTCCGCCGAGCCGTACGCCCAGGGCTCCGGCGAACGCCGCTTCCACCGGGCCCGCGTTGGGGCTCGGGTGACTGCGGGCGTCCCGGCGCAGCACGCGCCAGGCGCCGCGCGGGTCCGGCCCCGCCAGGACCGCGAGCGCCGCGGTGAGCCGCGAGCCGGGGAAGCCCACGACGTCGTCGAGGCGGGCCGCCGCCCAGCCGAACCGGACATGGCGGGGCGACCTGTGACCGACCATCGCATCAAGGGTGTTGACCGCACGGAAGCCCACGAGGCCGGGCACGCCCACCGCGGCACCCCACACCAGGGCGCCCACGACCGCGTCCGAGGTGTTCTCGGCGACCGACTCCACGACGGCCCGCGCGATCTGCCGCTCGTCCAGGCCCTGCGGGTCACGGCCGCACAGATGCGGCAGGCGCTCGCGCGCCAGGTCCACGTCGCCCGCCGCCAGGGCGCCGCCGACGGCCCTCGCTTCACGGCGGAGCGAAGTGCCGCCCAGCACCGACCAGGTCGCCGCGGCGGTCAGGGCGACGGCCGCGGCGGGGGAGCGGCGCACGGCATGCGAGAGCCCGGCCGCGGCGGCCGCGGCACCGCCCGCGCACACCACCGCGTACAGGGCGCCGTATCCGCGGTGGTCGTGCCACAGGCGGCGCTCGGCGGCGGACGCGGCACGCCCGAAGGCGGCTACGGGATGGGCGCGCCGGGGGTCGCCCGCGACCAGGTCGGCGGCGAAGCCCAGTGCGGCGCCGTACACGAAGGAGGCGTGTTCGGCACGCATCGGATCAGGACGCCGTCATGCCTCGGAGGGAACGGGCGCGGCGGAAAGGCGGCACGGGGGCTCTGGGCGTACGACGGCGGCCGGGCATGGCGACATGTCCTCACTCAGGGTCCGCGCCCTGGCTCGACGTGACCGGCGGTGAGAGTCTCCTGGCTCCCGGATCGGCGCTTCCCCCGGGCCTTCCAACCCGCCGCTGCGGGCCGTGACTTCTGGGGTGGGGGAGCGCTCCCCGGTGACAGTGGCGGGACCGCGCCGGATTCGCACCGGCTTCCTCTCCTGCCGCCGTTTGGCCCCGGCAGTCCACCACGGCCCGCGAACAGCCGTCAACTTGCTCGTGACCTGCGAGATGACTGCCGCAGGGGCAGGTCGTACGAACACAGCGCAGCACACAAGGACCGCCGTACGAGCGCGGCCCGGGAACGGCTGTGCCGTTCCCGGGCCGCGAGGGGTGACCGGTGTACCGCCTCCCAGGGCGGATGTGCCGTCAGGCGACGATCAGATACAGGCCGTAGGCGACCGCGGCCGCGCACAGCGCGTAGCAGAGGTACGCGCCGATGCGCGCCTGCGGGCTCGGAGAACCGGTCGCCGCGACCGTGCCGTCCGGCTGCGTCTCCGTCCTCCGGGAACTGCCGACGATGCCGAGCGTGAACACGCCCACGATGCCGACGGTGACCAGCAGGCTGACGCCGAAGACCTGGCCGAGTGCTGCCCAGTCGATTTCCATGCGGATGCTTCCTTCTTACTGCTGTCGACTCGCGTGCCGGACCGGGCCGGCGCTCAGACCGAAACCTTGGAGCCGCTGGACGACCGGGGCTCGGCGACCTTGCCGCCCTCGCCCGTCCCGGACTTCTCCGACTGGTCCGCCGTGCCCGAGCCGGAACCCGAGCCGGAACCGCCCAGCGGGGGCGGGGCGACGGACCGCATGGCGGCGGTGATGACGCCGACCGGCTCCTCCGGGATCTCGGCGTCGTTGACATTGGTGTGGTCGACCGGCCGGCGCCGGGAGGCGACCCAGATCGCCCCGCAGGCGAGCAGCGCCAGGACGGCCACGGCGGTGATCCCGATGGGGCCGCGCTCGGCGAGCAGCGCCGCCGCCGCGCCGACCAGGCCCGCGGCCGGGAGCGTCAGGCCCCAGGCGACGAACATCCGGCCGGCCGTGGACCAGCGCACCACGCCGCCCTTGCGGCCGAGGCCGGAACCCATGACCGCACCGGAGCAGACCTGGGTGGTGGAGAGGGCGAAGCCGAGGTGGGAGGAGGCGAGGATGGTGACCGCGGCGCCGGTCTGGGCGGCGAAGCCCTGCGGCGGCTGAATGTCCGTCAGGCCCTTGCCCATGGTGCGGATGATCCGCCAGCCGCCCAGGTACGTGCCGAGCGCGATGGCGAGTCCGGCCGAGACGATGACCCACATCGGCGGGTCGGCGTCCGGGGCGATCACCCCACCGGTGATCAGCGCCAGGGTCATCACACCCATGGTCTTCTGCGCGTCGTTCGTGCCGTGGGCCAGGGAGACGAGCGCGGCCGAGGCGATCTGGCCGGCGCGGTAGCCCTTGGCGGTGGCGTCGGGGTCGGCCTTGCGGGCGGCCCGGTAGGTCAGGCGGGTCGCCAGCAGCGTGGCGACACCGGCCACGATCGGAGCGGCGACGGCCGGGATGAGGACCTTCATGACGACCTCGTCGCCGTGGACGGCGTCGAAGCCGACCGAGGCCACGGTCGCGCCGATGATGCCGCCGAACAGAGCGTGCGAGGAACTGGACGGGAGTCCGGCGAGCCAGGTCAGCAGATTCCAGACGATGGCACCCACCAGACCCGCGAAGATGACTTCGGGTCGAATGCCGGATTCGTCGATGATGCCTTTGGAGATCGTGGCCGCGACCTCGACCGAGAGGAACGCGCCGACGAGGTTGAGGGCCGCCGACATCGCCACCGCAGTCTTGGGCCGCATAGCCCCGGTGGAGATGGTCGTGGCCATGGCGTTGGCTGTGTCGTGGAAGCCGTTCGTAAAGTCGAACACCAAGGCCGTGATGATCACGATCCCGATGAGAAGCGTGATGTGTTCCATTCACCCAGGCAATCAGCTCGATGGTCAGTGGCACGGCGACCGTAGGGATGGCGAGTGAACGGAAGATGAACTGAACGCGGCGTTGGAGTGCTGCTGTGCAGCGGTGGTCGGTTCTCGGCCGAATGTGCGGAGAATCAGCCTCCCAGGTGACGGCCGTCCCGCCCAACACTGTGAAACAGCTCACTGACATCGAGGTGAATGCATGGAATCGCTGGAACGGCCGACACCGCTCAACGAGGCCTGGGCCGACCTGGTCGCCACGGCCCGTCGCACCGTCGCCGACGGCCTGGTGGTCGGCACGTCGGGGAACGTCTCGGTACGCGTCGGGGACATCGTGCTCGTCACCCCGACCGGGGTCCCGTACGAACGGCTGGCCGCCCACGACGCGGTAGCCGTCGACCTCTCCGGGCACCAGATCCTCGGCGAGCTGAAGCCCACCAGCGAACTGCCCATGCACCTCGCCGTCTACCGCACCACGGCGGCGGAGGCCGTCGTCCACACCCACGCCGTCCACGCCACGGCCGTCTCCACGCTCGTCCCCGAGCTGCCGCCCATCCACTATCTGACGGCGACCCTCGGCGGAGCGGTGCGCGTCGCCCCCTATGCGCTCTACGGCAGCGAGGAATTGGCCGAGAACATGCTGCACGCTCTCCGTGACCGCAGCGCCTGTCTGTTGCAGAACCACGGCACCGTGGCGTACGGCGCGAGCCTGGACGAGGCGTACGACCGCACCGCGCATCTGGAGTGGATGTGCCGGGTCTGGCTCGCAGCGAACGGCGTGCCGGGGCGCGAGCCCAGCCTGCTGTCGCCGGAACGGCTGGCGGAGGCGGGGGAGAAGCTCCGGGGATACGGCCAGCCCTGCGGCGGCGGCTGAGCGGCGGCGACGACCGGGGTCGAGCGGCGACGGCCAACGGGGGCCGGGCGGTGACGACCGTCCGAAGGGCCGACCGGGTGCCACGGCCGCCGGCTCGTTCCGCCGCGACCGTGCCGCCGGTCGGCTCCCCTCCCCGAGGCCGTGCCCGCACCGCCACTCCCGGACGGTGCCATCCCACTGGCCGCCCGACCCCCGGCCGACCACACTGGGACGGATGCGCCTGCGTTCAGCGGCGGCCGCGGCCGCCACCACCGTGCTCGGTGCCGGAGCCGCCGCCGTGGCGGCGGGACGGTACGCCTGTGACGCTGCCCTCAAACCGGCGCGTACCCGGCCGTTGCCCGCCGACCAGCCCCTCACCGTGCACGCCGTGGACGGCGACCGGGTCACCCTCACCCGCAGTCTGGCGTCACTGCGGCCGGGGACGTACGGGCTGACCGGAGGGGAAACGCACGCCGTCGTCGGGCCCGTCCTGGAGTCCGCCCCGCACCCGCCCGACTGCGTCGTACGCCGCCTGGAGCGGGTCACCCACGGCTCCCTGAAGCCGGGCGCGCGCCTCTGGCTCACCCCCCAGGTGCACATCGGCAACCCGCGCGACGCGCTCGGCCTGGACCACGCCGATGTCGATGTGCCCGGTGAACTCGGCCCGCTGCCCGCCTGGTTCGTGCCCGGCGCCCGCGACACCTGGGTCATCACCGTGCACGGCCTCGGCACCACCCGCGAACACCCCATGACCGTCCTGCCCTTCCTGCACGGGCAGGGCGTCCCCGTCCTCGACCTCGCCTACCGCGGCGACCTCGGCGCGCCCCGTTCCCCGGACGGCATCAGCCACCTCGGCGACACGGAGTGGCGCGACCTGGACGCGGCGATCCGCTACGCGGTGCGGTACGGCGCCGAGACCGTCGTGCTGTACGGCTGGTCCACGGGCGCCACGATGGCCCTGCACGCCGCGGCGCGGTCCGCCCTGCGCAACCGGATCAAGGGCCTGGTGCTCGACTCCCCGGTCCTCGACTGGCGGGCGACCGTACGCGCGCTCGCCTCCGCCGACGGCACGCCGGGGCTGCTGCTCCCGCTGGCCGTGCGCGCCGCACAAGGGCGTACGGGACTGGACGGCGGGCCGCTCACCGGATCCTCCGACCCCGACCGGATGACCGTGCCGACGCTGATCCTGCACGGTCCGGACGACGGCATCGCCCCCTGGGGCCCGTCGCAGGCACTCGCGGATGCCCGGCCCGACCTCGTCACGCTCCACACCGTCGAGCACGCCCCGCACGCGTCCTCGTGGAACGCCGACCGGGAGGACTACGAGGAGTCGCTCCGGCGCTTCCTGACGCCCCTGATGTAGTCCCGCTCGACCGAGGGGGGAGTCACGCTCGCCGGAGCATCCGGTCCCGCTCGACGGAGACCCGCGCCTCGCTCGTGCCGTCCGTCGCCAAGGACGTGACGCCTGCCCGGTGACGGTCGTCCGCGGGCAGTGCCCTGCGCGACGACGTGCCTGCGGGCGGTACGTATGCGCAGGTCGGAGCAGCCCCGCGGCTGCTGCGCGAGAGGTGCGGCAGCCGCCCGAGCGGATTCCGATTGGGCTTTCCGGCCGCCAGCGGGAAGACTGCTCCCGTGACGTCCCGTACCCCGCGCGACTCCCGGCTCCGCCTTGTCCCCCGCCGACCGATGACCGCCGCCCGCCGGGCCGTGTCGAACCGGCGCACCCGAAGCGCGCCGCGGCCGCCCGAGGGCACTCCGCCGAGGGCCGAACTCGCTCGGCAGGCGCGGACGGAGCTCGCCGACGCCGTACGGATCGCCCGCTGGGCGGACACCGAAGGCGTCCGTGGGGCCTGCCTGCCGCCCGGAGACAGCGGCACGCTCAGCGCGGAGGCGGCCGAAAGGGCCGCGGCGGCACTGGAATTGACGTCGCATCAGGTGCAGGCCGACTGGGACCGGGCACGCCTTGCCGGCCTCGTCGAACTGCACGGTGACACCGCCCGCCCCGGCTGGCGGCTGCAGGCGTGGGACCGGGACGACGGCGCGGTGCTGCGCGGCTGGGTCGCGCTGTTCGACGCCTGGTCGATCGCCCACCCCGCGCCCTCCGCGTTCGCGCCCGGGCCGGTTGCGGAGGTCGTCGAGGCTGTGCCGCAGCTGCTGTCCCTGCTGCAGCTCTCCGAGGGAGCCTTCCTCGTCTCGGCCCTCCAGGATCTGCTGGAGCAGCGCATCGCCGAACTGCGCACCGAGCGCTGCGAAGTGCCTTACGGCGGCGGCATTCCCGAGCCGCGGGCCGCGGAGGCGGAGGCGGAGCCGGGTGAGCCGGCCGACGCTGCCGGAATGTCCCGGGGGCCCGACGCCGCGCAGGCCGAATCCGCGCAAGCCGCATCCCCCAAGGCCGAATCCGCGCAAGCCGCATTCGCCAAGGCCGAATCCGCGCAGGCCGAATCCGCCAAGGCCGAATCCGCGAAGCCCGACGCGGTGAAGGCCGACGCCGGGGCGCCCGCCGCCGAGGGCCCGCCGTCCGGTGTGCTGCTGGACTGGGCACTGGACGCCTTGGTGAGCGTCGGTGCGCTGACCGTGGGCGACGGCCAGGCCAGGCTCACCCCGCTCGGCAACTGGGCCGTATGGGTCAAGCTGGAGCAGATCTGCGTCGCGGCGCAGAGCCCCGCCGGGAACATCGAGCGGTCCGCGGAGGACATGCTGCGCGGCTGCGCCCGCCTCACCCCCGGCCCCGCGCGGGACGAGTACCGGGCCTGGCTCGCCGCCCGCCCGAGCGGCAGCGCCGTCTCCGAGCTCCTCGACGCCGCCCGCGGCGACGACGCCCTGCTGCGCGGGCTCGCCTTCGAGGCGCTGCGCGTGGTCGGCGCTCCCGCCGAGCCCGCCGTGCGGTCCGTCGTCGACGAACCGGGCCTGCGCCCCTACGCGTTGATGTGGCTGGCGGAGCAGGAGGGCGTCGACCCGGACGACCCGCTCGCGGTGCTCACCCGCGAAGAGGCCACCTGGCTGTGGATCGACACCGCCGCCGCTGTCGCCGACCACGGCGAAGCGCCGCTGCTCGTACGCCATCTGGACTCGGCCGTGCAGGGCACGGTCCCCGCGCTGCTGGCGGAGGTACGGGCCGTGGGCCATCCCCGTACGGTGCAGGTGCTCGTCGCCCTCGCCGCCGCGCACCCCGACCCGGCGCTCGCCAAGGCCGTGCGGAGGGCTGCCTTCCAGGTGCACACCGGAGAGGCGTAGCGACCGGACCCGGACCGCAGTCCGGCGCGGCGGCTGCCCAACAGCCGGGCGCGGCCGGGCAGTTCACTCCGCGTCCGTGTGAATCCTCAGCAGGAACTCGAGGATCGGCGGGGCGACCGTCCTGGCGAGATCCTCGGCCGTGCGCAGATCGCCGGAGACGGCGACCGAGGCGAGGGTGGCGTCCGGCATCACGGCCGCGGCCTGCTCGGCGAGTGCCCGCGGATGCCGCCAGTCGGTGCCGGGGATGACGAGCGCGGGTGCGCGGACGGCCGCCAGCTCGTTCACATGCCTGAAGGACCGGTCGTGGCCGACGGCGGCCGCCGCCACGATGCTGGGCGGTTGGCTGCGCGGAATGGCGTCGCGGACCATCGACCCGACCACGGGCGGGAGTTCGGGCAGGATCGGCGCCCACGCGGCCTCCAGCCCCCGGGACCGGGCGCGTCGGGCGAAGGCGTCGAGGAACGCGATCTCCTCGGCCTTGGCAGCGTCGTCCTCGATGTCCTCGACCCCGATCGGGAACACGCCCCTGATGCGGTCCGGCCGGTCGATCGCCGCCCGGAGCGCGATCGTCGAACCGAGCCCCGTACCGCCGACCGCGGCCCGCCCCGTGCCCACTCCGTCGAGCAGCGCGAACACATCGTCCGTGTACTGCTGCCAGGTGTGGCGGGCGGGATCGGTGCACACCGAAGTGCCGTAGCCGCGGATGTCCGGCAGAACCACCGTCGGGATGCCATGGCCGCCCCACAGCCCGAACAGCTCCCACCGGGCCGCCGGGCCGGCCGTCAGTCGGCTTTGCCGCTGGGTACGTACGTGCCGAAGCTCCAGACATTGCCCTCGGCGTCCCGCGCCATGTAGTCCCGCGACCCGTAGTCCTGGTCGGTCGGCGCCATCAGGATCTCGACACCATGGGCCGCGGCCCTGCTGTGGTGGGCGTCGACGTCCTCGACGACGACGTAGATCCCCGAGGGTCCCGCGTTCCGCATCGTCTGGGCGAAGACGCCCTCACGGCCCTTCGAGCCGAGCATGACCACGCCGTTGCCGTAACTGAGTTCCGCGTGGGCGACCATGTCGTCCTCGCCGGTGTAGACAGCGTCGGCGCGGAAGCCGAAGGCCTCGGTGAGGAGTGTGACGGCGGCATGGGCGTCGTCGTACAGCAGCGTCGGGCAGATCGTCGGCCGAACCGGACCGCTGGTGTCCGCCATGACGTTCACTCCTCGTTCCCTGAGTGCCATCGGGTGCCATCGGGTGCCATCGCGGCTGCCGCTGCGGCCGTGGGCCCGCCGGGGCGCGGGCGACTGCCGTCGATGAGCCCGAGTATGAGTGAAACGCATCACTTCGGCCTGTCACGCGCCGCGGCGACGGGCCTCCTCAGCGGCGGCGCGGGGGCGCTCCGCCCGGAAAAAGCAGTTGCACAGCACCGCTAGACTCCTCTTCATGGCAATTCTCCTTGTGCATTAGACGGCGTCGCCGGTCGCTCATCGCCCGCCCGGTGTCACCGGTGCGCTCTGCGCGCGGCCGCCGCACCCGCCTGCCCGACGCCCTCTTCTGCTGTCCTGGAGTTTTTCCGTGATCACCGCCACCGGCCTCGAGTTGCGCGCCGGCGCCCGCATCCTCATCGAGTCCGCCTCCTTCCGTATCGCCAAGGGCGACCGGATCGGTCTCGTGGGGCGCAACGGCGCCGGCAAGACCACCCTGACCAAGGTCCTCGCCGGCGAGGGCATCCCCGCCTCCGGCACCGTCACGCGTACGGGCGAGGTCGGCTACCTCCCGCAGGACCCGCGCACCGGCGACCTCGAGGTGATGCCCGCGACCGCATCCTCTCGGCGCGCGGCCTGGACACCGTGCTGCGCCGCATGCGCGAGAACGAGGAGCGGATGTCCACCGGCCAGGGCGCCACCCGCGAGCGCGCCATGAAGAAGTACGAGCGCCTGGAGACCGAGTTCCTGACCAAGGGTGGTTACGCGGCCGAGGCCGAGGCCGCGACGATCGCCGCCAGCCTCAACCTCCCGGACCGCGTGCTCGGCCAGCCCCTGCACACGCTCTCCGGCGGACAGCGGCGCCGCGTCGAGCTGGCCCGGATCCTCTTCTCCGACGCCGACACCCTGCTCCTCGACGAGCCGACGAACCACCTCGACGCCGACTCGATCTTCTGGCTCCGGGACTTCCTGAAGACCTACCGCGGCGGCTTCGTGGTCATCTCCCACGACATCCAGCTCGTCGAGACAGTCGTGAACAAGGTCTTCTACCTGGACGCCAACCGCTCGCACATCGACATCTACAACATGGGCTGGAAGAAGTACCTCCAGCAGCGCGAGGACGACGAGAAGCGCCGCAAGCGCGAGCGCGCCAACGCCGAGAAGAAGGCCGCGGCCCTCAACTCCCAGGCCGACAAGATGCGGGCCAAGGCCACCAAGACCGTGGCCGCCCAGAACATGGCCCGCCGCGCCGAGAAGCTGCTCTCCGGCCTGGAGGAGGACCGCCGGCGCGACAAGGTCGCCAAGCTGCGTTTCCCCGACCCCGCGCCCTGCGGCAAGACCCCGCTCACCGCCGAGGGCCTGTCGAAGTCGTACGGCTCGCTGGAGATCTTCACCGACGTCGACCTGGCGATCGACAAGGGCTCCCGGGTGGTCATCCTCGGCCTCAACGGCGCGGGGAAGACGACGCTGCTGCGCCTGCTCGCCGGGGTCGAGCGGCCCGACACCGGCATGGTCACGCCCGGCCACGGCCTCAAGCTCGGCTACTACGCGCAGGAGCACGAGACCCTGGACCCGGACCGCACGGTCCTGGAGAACATGCGGTCGGCCGCCCCGGACATGGACCTGGTCGAGATCCGCAAGACGCTGGGCTCGTTCCTCTTCTCCGGCGACGACGTGGACAAGCCCGCGGCGGTGCTCTCCGGCGGCGAGAAGACCCGTCTCGCGCTCGCCACCCTCGTGGTGTCCTCTGCGAACGTGCTGCTCCTCGACGAGCCCACCAACAACCTCGACCCGGCCAGCCGCGAAGAGATCCTCGGCGCGCTGCGCACCTTCACCGGTGCGGTGGTGCTCGTGACGCACGACGAGGGTGCGGTGGACGCGCTCCATCCGGAGCGGATCATCCTGCTGCCGGACGGTGTCGAGGACCTGTGGGGCGACGACTACGCGGATCTCGTCGCGCTCGCCTGATCCACTTCGGCCTCGTCACCTGATCCACTCCGTATGGATCATTCGGCCTAGGCGTGATCCATCATCTGAGTGAGTCAAGGTCATCCTCCGGCGTGCCGCCTCGGTCGGTCCCCCTCTCCGTGGTCCAGACCTCCGCCGGTCGAGTCCCGGTCGAGGGGTGCTGCGCTGACCTGGACGTTCTCGCGCGACTGCACACAGTGACGATCCCCGCGCGGCACGGAATCGCGAAGTCCGATTGTGGCTGTGCGCTGCGACGGCGCGAAGCTCGTCGCAGAGACCTTGCCGAATGGGTGGCCAGGAAGCCCCCTAGGGGTGATCATGAGAGTCCAGAGCGCACTTCCCATGAGGAGGCACGGGTGGCCGAGACTCTGAAGAAGGGCAGCCGGGTGACCGGCTCCGCGCGCGAAAAGCTCGCGGCAGACCTGAAGAAAAAGTACGACTCCGGTGCGAGCATCCGGGCGCTGGCCGAGGAGACCGGCCGCTCGTATGGGTTCGTTCACCGGATGCTGAGCGAGTCCGGGGTGACCCTCCGTGGTCGTGGCGGAGCCACTCGGGGCAAGAAGGCTCCCGCCTCCTGACGAGGCACCCCCGGCAGGAATTGGGCAGTGCCACCCGGTCGGTCGGCCGATCGCCCGGGTGGTTACTGTGCAGTAGGGTCGACTCGATCGTCGACCGTTCGACTGCTGCCCATCCGGAGGCACCCATGACCCTGCTGGACAAGGACGGCGTACGGCTCACCCTCGACGAAGCGGAATCCGTCGCCACGGTGACCCTCGCCAACCCCGACAAGCGCAACGCCCAATCGCCCGCCCTGTGGCGCGCGTTGACCGAGGCCGGGCGCATCCTGCCGGGCAGCGTCCGCGTGGTGGTGCTGCGCGGAGAGGGCAAGTCGTTCTCGGCGGGGCTCGACCGGCAGGCGTTCACCCCTGAGGGTTTCGACGGCGAGCCGTCGTTCATCGATCTCGCGCGCGGCTCCGACGCGGACCTGGACGCGACCATCGCCGAGTACCAGGAGGCGTTCACCTGGTGGCGGCGGAACGACGTCATCTCCGTCGCCGCCGTGCAGGGACACGCGATCGGCGCGGGCTTCCAGCTCGCGCTCGGCTGCGACCTCCGCGTCTGCGCCGACGATGTGCAGTTCGCCATGCGCGAGACCAGCCTCGGACTGGTCCCGGACCTCGCCGGTACTCATCCGCTCGTCGGCCTCGTGGGCTATGCCCGTGCGCTGGAGATCTGCGTCACCGGGCGCTTCGTCCAGGCTGCCGAAGCCGAGCGCACCGGCCTCGCCAACCTCGTCGTACCCACTGCCGAACTCGACGCCGCGGTGGCGGATCTGACCGCCGCTCTGCTCGCCGCACCGCGCAACGCCGTGGTCGAGACGAAGGCGCTGCTGCGCGGTACGGCCGGGCGCTCGTACGAGGAGCAGCGGGTGGCGGAGCGGGGCGCGCAGGCCCGTCGCCTCCGCGACCTCGCGGGCGTCGGCGACTGAACGAGTGCCTCCGGCGAGGCCGGCGTTGCCGGGGCGCCTCGGTGCCTGCGGCGTCTCACGTTCCTCTCGATGACCGGGCCGGCGCCGAGACGGCACCGACCGTGATCCGGGCGGGGAGCAGCCCTGCCCGGATCACGGCTGGTCCACCGCCGTCACGAGCACGGCCACCGTCACCGGGATGGCCGTGTCGGCGGCCGCCGCGGCGGTCACGGCCGAGCGCACGGCACGGGCGACGTCCAGCGTGCGATGGCTGAGCGCGGTCGCCAACTGCACCTCGACATGGCGCCGTTGGGGCTCCTCCTCATCTTGGAGCCGTACGGCGCGGGCGAGCCCGCCGAGCGCGGGGGCGAGCCGGGTCACGCCGGGGACGGCGACGACGGCATCGGCCACGTGGCGTACGGTGCCGGGCTCCGTACGTCCACCTTCCCGGCTCGTGCCGTCCGGTTCCTTCCGAGGACGGGCCCCCGCGGCATCCCTGCCCCGGTCGTCCCCGTCCTGGCCGTCCGCGCACCCCTCGTCCTGCTCCCCGCGGTCCGGTCCCGGGGGCTCCTCGGTGCCCGGCTCGCCGTCCAGCACGTCGGTGACCCGGAGGTCGACGACCGTCGCTTCCAGCCCGAGGTCGTCCTCCGCGGACGCCAGCAGCAGTTCGCGCAGCCGCTCCGCCGTTTCAGGGAGCGGCTGACGCGTCCCGGCCGCGAACTCCGCCTCCACGCGCAGGAGTCCCGGGGGCAGGGCGCTCGCCGGCGGCGGGACCGCCGGCTCGCCCGCCGCGCCGGGGTCGGCGAGCGAGAGCCGGATCCTGCCTGTCCGCACCCCGTGCAGCCTGCTCGCCGCCCGGCGCAGTACGCCGCTCGCCGCCCGCTCCGTGATCCACGCGCCGTCGCCGGGCCCGCCGAGTGGCAGGATCCGGCCCAGCGCGAGCTGTTGCCGTACGGCGTCGGTCCACGCATCCGTGACCACCACCGGGCCTCACCTTCCTCGGCTCGTACGCATCGTTGCGTCGTCCTTCGCGGTCCGTCTCGCCGGCGTGATCGTGGTTCCACGCCCGCCTGTCACGGGGTACAGCGTGCCGTCCCACGCCTGCCGCACCCCCGGAGCGGCACGGGCGATTCACACTTAATCTGAGCAAAGGAGCGAAATTGCGCTTCTCACCTCGGAAGGGATGACCGGACATGCCCGAGACCGCCCAGCGGAAACGGACCGAGACCCCTGAATCCCAGTCCTTTGAATCCCAGTCCTCCCTCGAGCCCACCGGGAAGACGCTCGGCTCGGCACGCGGTGGAGGGGACCCGGCCACACGCGGCCGTACCACCATCGCCGACGGGGTCGTGGAGAAGATCGCCGCCCTCGCGGCGCGCGATGTCTTCGGCGTCCACGCACTCGGCGGCTCCCGCACCTTCGGTGCGGTGCGCGACCGGGTGCCGGGCGGAAAGCCCCCCGTCACTCGC
The DNA here is from genome assembly GCF_043199075.1 of Streptomyces sp. NPDC048639. Lineage (NCBI taxonomy): Bacteria > Bacillati > Actinomycetota > Actinomycetes > Kitasatosporales > Streptomycetaceae > Streptomyces > Streptomyces sp. NPDC048639. The sequence goes on along the minus strand of NZ_JBICVP010000001.1, from coordinate 44,117 downwards.
GGGGTTCGCGCCGAGGTCGGCGAGGTGCAGACGGCGCTCGACATGGAACTCGTCGTCGACTACGGCGTGGCGATCGCCGACGTCTCGCGGGCCGTACGGGAGAACGTGATCTCCGCGGTGGAACGGATGACGGGTCTGGAGGTCGTGGAGGTCAACATCGCGGTCAGCGATGTGAAGCTGCCCGACGAGGAGGACGAGGAAGAGGGGCCGCGCATCCAGTAGGCGCAGCCGCGGGGGGACGGACCGGACCGGGCGGCGCAGGCACCAACCGAAGGAGCGCGCACGATGAGCATGGCCCTGATCGGCATGATCGCCGGAATGGCGCTGGGATTCGCCGGATACTTCGGCGGGTTCGGTGCGTTCCTGCTGGTGGGGGCGCTGGGCGTCGTCGGACTCGTGGTCGGCCGGCTCCTGGAGGGCGACTTGGAGCTCGGCGACTTCTTCCGTTCCCGCGACGACCGGCGGCGGTGAGCGCCGGTGCCGGAGGAGTCCGTCGCGGAGGCGGAGCCGGTACGCGAGCCCGTGGCCGCCGGGGAGCGAGGGGACACCAGCATCGCGGACCGGGTCGTCGCGAAGATCGCCGCGCGGGCGGCCAGGGAGGCGCTCCGGGACGCTCCCGCGGTGCAGTGGGTTCCTGCCGGGCGTCCGCCGCATGCGACGGTCTCCCTCCGCAGGCGGCCCGGCCAGGGCGGGGCGCTGCCCCCCTTCGGTGAGGCGCGGATCCGGATCGCCCTGGAGCTGGGCTATCCCTGCGACATCGGCGCACAATGCGGAGCCGTGCGTCGCGACGTCACCGAGCGGGTACGCGCCCTGGCGGGCATGGACGTGCCCGAGGTCTCCGTGTCCGTGGAACGACTGCACTCCGAGCAGTCGCGGGCCGCGGAGCAGGGGAGGGTCAGATGAGCGACCACGAACCGGACGCGAAGGGCGCGCCCGGCACCTCCGGCAGCACGCAGCGCATGCCGACGGTCGAGCGCGATCCCGGCTCCGGCGGCGACTCCGGCCCGGGCCGCGGTTCCGGTTCCGGTTCCGCCTCCGGCGGTGGAGCCGATCTGGAGCAGTCCTCGTCCGCCGCGGACTACGAGGGCGCGAGCGGCAACGGCAAGCCCCGCAGGTTCTGGTCGGAGCGCCGGGTCCCGGCGGGCATCGTCGCGGCGATCGCCACTGCGGCTCTCGGGCTCGCCCTCTACGACGTCGCCGCGGTACGGGCCGGGCGGACCGCGATGGAGTGGCGCCGTCGGCTCGCCGACGGGCTTGCCCAACAGCCCCTGGACGACGGCTGGATGATCGGCGGAGCGGCGGCCGCGACGGTGATCGGGCTGTGGCTGCTGCTGCTCGTGGCCACTCCCGGCCTGCGCGCCCTGCTCACCATGCGGAAGCCCTCGAACGTCGCCGGGGCCGACGACGTACGCGCCGGACTCCAGCGGGCCGCGGCCGCTCTCGTCCTCCGCGACCGGGCGATGGAGGTGTCGGGCGTCCAGTCGGTACGGGTGGGTGCCGGCCGCCGCCGGGTGAAGGTCCGCGCGACGGCCCACTTCCGCGACCTCGACGAGGTGCGCACCGATTTGGGCGCCGCCCTGGCCGTGGGTCTCGACGAACTCGGCCTGGTCCGGCCGCTCGCCCTGTCCGTTCACGTGCGACGCCCGGCGAAGAGGTGACGTACCGATGCTGAGGATCGTCAACCGTGTTCTGCTGGGGCTGCTCGGGCTTGCGCTCTTCGTGCTGGGCGGGTCGGTTCTCGTCACCGGGCTGGACCTGCCGAAGCACTGGGGCTTCGAACTGCCGGACTGGTGGCCCTTTTCGGGGCCGGACGACGTCGTGCTGACCGATGCGGACCGCATCCAGTACCGCAACGACGGCTGGTGGTGGCCGGTCGTCTTCGCGGTGCTGACCGTGCTGCTCGTGCTGATGCTGTGGTGGTTCCTCGCCCAGCTTCGCCGTCGTCGTCTCCGCGAGGTCCTCGTGGACAGCGGGGACGGCGCCGGTGCGCTGCTCCGGGGGCGGGCCCTGGAGAACGTGCTCAACGCGGAGGCGGAGTCGCTGGACGGTGTCTCCCGCGCCAACGTCGTGCTGACGGGCCGCCGCCGGACGTCGCCCGAGACACACGTGGTCCTTCTCCTGGAACCGCACGCCGCCCCCGCCGACGCCCTCAACCGTCTGACCGGGGAGGCCCTGGCCCACGCGCGCGGGTCCGCGGGACTCGACCGCCTCCCGGCGGAGTTCCACTTCCGCGCGGTCCGCCACCCCTCGGAACGCGTCCTCTGAGAGCGGCGCGTGACGGGGAGCTCCGCCGGCGCGGGAACACGGGGCTGCCGATCCGTCTCGGCCGAGCCCGGGTCGAGAACACGTGTCCCTCCCTCGGGCCCGGGCGACCTCCTCGCGCACCGCCGTGGCCGAAGCGGTCAGAAGCCGTGCCGGGCGCCGCCGTCGACCGGGAGCATCACCCCCGTGACATAGGAAGCGGCGGGGGAGAGGAGGAACGCCGCGGCCTTGCCGAACTCCTCCGGCCTGCCGTAGCGCCTCAGCGGGATGGCAGCCGAGGAGCGGACCCGGGCCGCCTCCGGGTCGCCGGAGAGCGCGTCGAGCTCCCGGATCCGGTCGGTGTCGACGCGCCCCGGCAACAGCCCGACCACACGGATCCCGCGCGGCCCCAGCTCCACCGACAGGGACTTGGCGAACCCCGCGAGGCCGGGCCGCAGGCCGTTGGAGATGGTCAGCATGGGGATCGGTTCATGGACGGAGCCGGAGAGGACGAAGGCGATCACGCCTCCCTCGGAGAGCTCGGCCGCGGCGGTCCGCGCGAGCCGTACGGCGCCGAGGAAGACCGACTCGAAGGCCGCGCGCCACTGCTCGTCCGAGGTGTCCGCGCCCGTCCCGGGAGGCGGGCCGCCCACGCTGATCAGGACGCCGTCGAAGCGGCCGAAGCGGGCGCGCGCCGTGGCGATGAGGCGCTCGGCCGCGTCCGGATCTGCGTTGTCCGCGGCGACCGCGGTCGCGTCGGGCCCGAACTCCGCCGCCGCGTCCGTGACGGCCTGCTCGTCGCGGCTGCTGAGCACCACCTTCGCGCCGCCGCCGACCAGTTCGCGCGCCGCGGCCAGCCCCAGCCCGCGCGAGGCGCCGGTGACGACGTACACCCGGTCCTTCAGTTCAAGATCCATGCCTCACATGGTGTCCCATCGCCCGGCGATGACGCGAGGCCTGTGGACAACCGTGGGACGGGGCGACGGCGAACGGCAGTCGATCCCCTGCGGCCGTGCCCTCGGCGGATCCCCTGCGGCCGTGCCCTCCGGCCCTCGTGGCTCCCGGACCTCTGCCCTGACCTCCGGCCTCAGGCCGGGACGGCGACCTGCTCCTTCTCCTGCTCCGGCTTCTGTGCCGCCGCGAGGCGGTCCTTGCGCTCGCGGCGGACCAGGACGACCCAGCCGACCGGAACTCCCGCCGCGAACAGCCACCACTGGACCGCGTACGCCATGTGCGGCCCGATGCCGCTGTGGTCCGGGGCGGGTACGGGCTCCGGCTGCTTCGCGGAGACCTTCGGCGACGTCCCGGTGAGCTGGACGTAGCCGCCGAGCACGGGCTTGCCGACGGATCCGGCGAGTTCACGGCTGTCGATCAGCATGATCTGGCGCTGCGGCAGGCCCTGCTTGTCCTTGATGCCGCTGTTCGCGGTCGTCTCGTCCGGCATCAGGCGACCCGTGACCTCGACCTTCCCGGACGGCGCCGCCGGGACCTTCGGGAACCGGGTGAGATCTCCGCCGGCCGGGATCCAGCCGCGGTTGACCAGCACCGCCCGGCCGTCCTTCGTGATCAGCGGGGTGAGGACGTAGTAGCCGATGCTCTTCTCGTCGGCGGCGGTGCGCTGCCGGACCACGACCTCGTGCCCGGTGTCGTACGTGCCGGTGGCGGTGACCGTGCGCCAGGAGTCGGCGGGGTCCACCTCCCGGTCCGGTGCGGAGAGGGTGCCCACCGGGACGGCGGGAGAGTCCAGGGTCCGCGCAATCTGCTCGTTCCGGGCGACGCGGTGCTCGTGGCGGTGAAGCTGCCAGAAGCCCAGCTCGATCATCGTGGGGATGAGCGTGAGCGCAACGAGGGTGAGAATCACCCACTGCCGGGACAACAGGAAGCGGTACACCCCACGACCGTACAACTCGGTCGCGGGGTGCTCGGCGGGCGGGGGTGGGTCATACGTGGTCGACCAGGCCCACCTTCCCTTCTTCGCGGGCGCAGTGCGCACCGCAGTAGAAGTGGCCGTCGGCCTCCACGCCCTGGCCGATGATGCTGGTCCTGCAGTGCTCGCAGACCGGGGCCATCTTGGCGATGGCACAGGAGAAGCAGTCGAAGACGTGCACCGAACCCTGGGCGTGCACCTCGAACGTCATACCGTACGTGTTTCCGCAAACCTCACATTTGGCCATGGGCCACAGGGTGCGGGTGCCGGATGACGGAGGGGGAGCGGACACCGGGCGCGTCGTGCGCCGTTCACTCGGACGAGGGTGCCGCGGCCACGTCCTGGAGCAGTTGCATGAAGGCCGCTTCGTCGATCACCGGGGTGCCGAAGGTGTGGGCCTTGCGGGTCTTGGTCGTGCTCGAATCGGGGTCGTTGGTCACCAGCAGGCTGGTGACCCGGGAGATGCTGTTGGCGATGTGCAGCCCGGCGTCGAACGCCCGGTCCTCCAGCAGCTCTCGGTCCACCGAGGTGTCGCCGGAGAAGGCCACCCGCATGCCCTGGACGAGCCGCTCACCCGGCTCGTACCGGCCGGGGTTGGGGTACGGGCAGGCCGGACGCTTGCGGCTCTGGCGCCATGCGCCCGGGCGGTACGAGCGCTGATGGCCCATCACGGGCGGTGCGTCCGACCATTCCGTGAGCGGCTGGCAGGCCAGGAGGGGCAGCCGCACCCCGGCCTCCGCCGCCAGGTGCAGGCTGGGCCGGAACGTCTCGGCGAGCACCCGGGCGTCGTCGAGCGCGTGGTGCGCCTGCCGCTGTTCGACGCCGTAGTGCGCGGCAAGCGTCTCCAGCCGGTGGTTGGGGAGCGGAAGGGCGAGTTCCTTGGAGAGTGCGATGGTGCACAGCCGCTGCCGCACGGGGACCGCACGGTCGGCGCGGGCGTATTCGCGGGCGATCATCGACCAGTCGAAGACGGCGTTGTGCGCGACGAGTACGCGGCCGTCGAGGCGCTCGGCGAAGGCGTCCGCGATTTCCGGGAAGAGCGGGGCCCCCTCCAGCACCTCACTGGTCAGGCCATGGATCCACACCGGGCCCGGGTCGCGCAGCGGATTGACCGGCGAATACCAGTGGTCCTCCACATTGCCCCGGGCGTCGAGCCGGTAGACCGCCGCCGAGACGATGCGGTCGTTGCGCGCGAGCCCAGTCGTCTCGACGTCGACGACCGCATAGCCGGGCGGATATGTCTCCGGCCACCCCTCCGCGGACGCCGGATCCCGCGTCGCGTCCCGCACCGGGGGCGCGGACTGCTGCGCGATGGACGGTACGGCGGCGATGCGGTTGTCGAGCATGGTCCACGAGAATACGGGCCGCCTCCGACAACACCGACCACCGGGCCGGAGCGGCGACATGACGGAGCGTCAGGCAAATTCCCGGCGGCCCGGATCTTGTCCCGTACGCCGCGCCCCGCGCCGCCGTCCGGCTGCAGCCGGATCGTGATCCGCTCCCGGGCGGAGGCGTCCGGATCATGACCGGATGGCGGCGCCGTGCCCGAACTCCCGCCGCCGCTGTCCGATACCGATCGGTAACGACCTCTGGCGGAGTGACTCGCTCCGCTCTATGGTGCGGCCATGCCGCACTTGCCCGATGTCGTGCTGTGGTCCATTCCCGCCTTCATACTGCTCACCGTCCTGGAGGTGGTGAGCTACCGCCTGCATCCCGACGAGGACGCCGCCGGCTACGAGGCCAAGGACGCGGCGACCAGCATGGGGATGGGGCTCGGCAGCCTGTTCTGGGACGCGCTGTGGAAGATCCCGATCGTGGCGATCTATGCCGCGATCTACGAACTCACCCCACTGCGCGTTCCGGTGCTCTGGTGGACGATCCTGCTCATACTGCTCGCCCAGGACTTCTTCTACTACTGGTCGCACCGCGGGCATCACGTCATCCGCATCCTGTGGGCCTGCCACGTGGTGCATCACTCCAGCCGGAAGTTCAACCTCTCCACCGCGCTGCGCCAGCCCTGGACCTCCTGGACGGTGTGGCCGTTCTACGTGCCGCTCGTCGCCCTCGGCGTCCACCCGGCGGCACTGGCTTTCCTCTCCTCGGTCAGCCTCGTGTACCAGTTCTGGATCCACACCGAGCGCATCGGCAAACTGCCCCGGTCCATCGAGTTCGTCTTCAACACCCCGTCCCACCACCGCGTCCACCACGCCTCCCAAGGCGGTTATCTGGACCGCAACTTCGGCGGGATCCTCATCGTCTGGGACCGGCTCTTCGGCTCCTTCACGCCCGAGACCGAGCGCCCTGTCTACGGCCTCACCAAGAACATCACCACGTTCAACCCGCTGATGGTGGCCACGCACGAGTACGCCGCCATCGCACGTGACGTCCGCGCGGCGCGTACGTGGAGCGAGCGCGCGGGGCGTCTGCTGCGGGGACCGGGCTGGGATCCCGCTTCCGCCTCCGCTTCCGCTTCCGTCCCGGCCCCGGCCCCGGATCCGGCTTCCGCCGCGGTGCAGAGCCCGCAGCCTCCCGACCCGGCTCCGGTCCCGACGGCGCACGCCGCCGTCGAGCCCGCGCAGGCCCCGGCGAGCGGGGCGGCCGTACCGTAAACGGCACTGCGGAACGGGGGATTCGCCGGGCGGGAACCGTGACGAATCGTCAAGTGCCTTCCCCCGCAGGTCCTTTCTCGCTGAGCGAGCTCCGGTCAACGCGAAGGGCGGCACCCCGGAGGCCCGGGGTGCCGCCCACCACTGCCGCTACTTCTTCACCGCGTCCAGGGCGTCCGCCATCCCGGCTCCGTAGAAGCCGTTGTAGCGTGTGCCGCCCTCGCACACCGCGTCCGCCTGCCCGTCGCCGTCGATGTCGTACGGGTCCTGGCATGCCATGTCGTCGGCCTGCTTCTTCAGCAGGGCCTTGACCACCTTCGGGGACGCCTTCGGGTGAGTGCTCTTGATGAGCGCGGCCACACCCGCGACGTGCGGGGAGGCCATGGACGTGCCGGCCATGTAGCCGTAGCCGCCTCCGGGCAGGGGCCCGAGGATCAGGCCGCTGGTGGCCGGCGGGGCCGGGGGCTGGTACGCGGTGCTGTCGCCGCCGGGGGCGGCGATGTCGACCACGCCCAGACCGTGGTTGGAGAACGAGGACTTCAGACCCTTGGCGCCGGTGGCGGACACCGTCACGACGCCCGGAAGCTGGGTCGGGATGTCGAAGCACTCGCTCGGGTCGATCTCGCGCTCGACCGGGGTGGTGTCGTTGGGGCTCACCGGGTCGGTGATGGAGTCGGCGGCCAGGTCGTAGTTCTCGTTGCCCGCCGCGGCGACGTTCACCGCGCCCTTGCGCTCCGCGTACCGCGTGGCCCGCGTGATGGCCTCGACCAGTGCCTTCTGGTCGGGGTCGTCGGAGCAGTTGAAGTACCACGGGTCGGTGTAATAGCTGTTGTTGGTCACCTCGACACCGTGCTCCGCGGCCCAGATGAAGCCGCAGACGACCGCCTCGGTGTAGAAGAACCCGGCCTCGGTGGACACCTTGATGCCGGAGACCTTCACGCCCGGGGCGACACCGGTGACACCGACACCGTTCTTCGCGGCGGCGATCTCACCCGCGACATGCGTGCCGTGCGGGCTCTCCTGGGCGCTCGGCCGCCAGGCGCCGTCGGCCGTGTTCGCCTTGCCCGTCACGCAGTTGACGGATGCCTTGCGGTCGAAGTTGGGCGCGATGTCGGGATGGGTGTCGTCCACGCCCGTGTCGATGACGGCGACGGTGACACGGTCGCTGCCGAGCGATTTCTCGTGCGCCTTGTCCGCCTTGATGGCGGGAAGGTCCCACTGCAGCGGCTGCAGCGGGTCCTCGTCGCCGTCCGCCTGCCGGGCGGCCGCCTTGGCCTGCTCGGCGGTCAGCAGCGTGGGGGCACCGGTGTCGGTCGTGCCCTGCGCGGGCAGCGGAGCCGTACGGGTCGCGCCGGCCGAGTCGACCCCGCGGACCTTGCGGATCTTCTCGGCGAAGTACGCGTCGCCCGAGTGGACGACGATGACGCCGATCTGGTCGTAGGCCTTCACGATCGCTCCGCCGGCCTTGGATATCGCCTTCTTCATGGCGGAGGACGAGGCCTGCCCGGGGCGGACGTTGACGACATAGCTGAGCTTCTCGCCGCTCGCCGTCTTCGCCGTCGTTGCGGCGGCAGCGGTGGTGCCCGCGACCTCCGCCGGCGCGGCGGAGGCCGAGCCGGGGAGGAAGGCGAGCGCGGCGGTCAGGACCATGCTGGCCGGTATCACGACGGCGCGTCGTGAGCGTCCGGCTGAGCGCTCGGTCATGGGTTCTCCACTTCGGTCGAAGCAGTCACGAGCATCTTCGTGCGTCGTGAAAGGTCAGGAAATCCATGGAAAGTGAGGTGCTTTCAGGCAAGAGGAGGTGACTGTGTGCCGGCGCGGCGGTCACTTCTTGACCGCGTCGAGCGCGTCGACGATGCCGAAGCCGTAGAAGCTGTTGATGTGCTGCGTGCCCGTGCACTCGGCGTTGACCTTGCCGTCGCCGTCGGGGTCGTAGGGCTCCGTCGGGCATGCGGGGTTGTCCGCCTGCGCCTTGAGGAGCCACTGGATCTCCTGCGGGCTCGCGTCCGGCCGCTTGCTCTTGATGAGCGCGGCGACGCCGGCGACGTGCGGCCCGGCCATCGAGGTGCCCTGGAGGTACGCGTAGTCGCCGCCGGGCATCGTGGAGAGAATCCGCCCGTCCTTGGCCGGGGCGTCGGGCACCTGGTACTTGTCCCCGCCCGGACCGGCCACGTCGATCTGGTTCAGGCCGTAGTTGGAGTAGTACGACTTCAGGGCCTTGGGTCCGGTCGCGGACACCGTCACGACACCCGGCAACTGGGTCGGTATGTCCAGGCACTTCGTCGGGTCGATGGTGCGCTCGACCGGCGTGGTGTCATTCGGGCTCGAGGTGTCGTTGATCGACTTCGCGCCCAGGTCGAAGGCGGAGTTGCCCGCGGACGCGATGTGCAGCGCGCCCTTGCCCTCGGCGAACTTCGCGGCCCTGCTGACCGCTTCGACTATGGCGCCCTGGTCGGCGTCGTCCTTGCAGGCGAACATCCAGGGGTCGATGTAGTAGCTGTTGTTCGTGACCTCGATGCCCTTGTCGGCCGCGAACATGAAGGCGCAGACGACGGCCTCACCGTAGAACAGACTGGTCTCCGGCTCGCTCACCTTGATGGCGGAGACCTTGACGCCCGGCGCGACTCCGGCGACGCCCACGTTGTTGCGCGCCGCGGCGATCTCACCGGCCACATGCGTGCCGTGGTAGTCGTCGGCGGTGTACGGGCGCCAGGCGCCCTTGCTGGTGTCGGCGACGCCGCCGACGCAGTTGGCGGACTGCTTCGCGGAGAAGTTCGGGGCGAGGTCCGGGTGGGTGTCGTCCACGCCGGTGTCGATGACCGCGACGGTCACCTTCTTGCTGCCCGGGTTCACCTTCGCGGCCTTGTCGGCCCGGATCGCGGGGATGTCCCACTGCAGGGATTCGAGCGGTTCCTTGCCGGAGGCCTTGGCGGACTTCAGCGCGGTGGCCGAACGCGGTTCGCTCACCTTCTCCGGCTTGCCGACGTCCGTCGTGGCGGCGGCCTTGAGCGGAGCGGTACGGGTGGCACCGGCCGACTGGACGCCCTTCACGGCGCGTATGGTCGCGGCGAACTCGGGGTTCGACGCGTGGGCGACGATCACCCCGATCCGGTCGTGCACGGCGACCACGGTGCCACCGGCCTTCGTGACGGCCTTCTTCACCTTGCCGAGCGTGGCGGCGTCGGTGCCGGTGTTCACCACGTACGAGAGCTGGGGTCCGGATTCCTGGGCGGCCGGTGAGTCCGCGGTCTGCGGAGCGGCGGCCGTGGCGGGGCCGGGAAGGAAGCCGAGGGAGGCGACGAGCGCCAGCCCGACAGGCAGTGCGAGTGCGCGACTGCGTCTGGACCCGAGAGGAGCCATGGGTTCTCCACATCATCCGTGAGACCGCCCACGCACGGGTGTGCGCATGGACGGGTACATGACGACGGAAGCTAGCGTCGATACGGTGATCTGATCAATGGATTCCGGCGAAAGGCCGAGAATCCCCTCAGTCATGGCCTGTATGGACTGTATGGCAGAAAAGCCCAGAAGTACCTGGTGTTGACCCCTTTGGGGTGATCTGACTCAGTGGCGGGACGGATGCATCCGCAGCGCCTCGATGCTCAGCGGCGGCAGCGTGACCCGCGGTCCGTACCACTGCCCGAATTCGCCCGCGGACATGCGAGGTTCTGCCCGTTCGGTCCGAGCGACCGTGACCGGGCCGGGCAGTCGCACCAGTCCGAAGGGGCGGCGCGCGGGCACCGGAGGCGGGGGGTTCGACGGCTCGCTCACACCCGGGTCAACGAACCGCGAAGCGGTGGGTGTCGGCTGTCCTTGACCGATCCTGTCGAATTCAACCACTCCCCCTGTCGGAACCCGCCACCCGGGCCTACCATGCCGAATCCGGAAGTGATCTAGCTCATCCCGCCGCACGCGCCATCACCGCTCATTTGTCCCCGTTCCCACAGGAGAGACCCGTGTCAACCGACCCGAGCCCCACAAGGGAGGGTGCGCAGGGTACGGAGCAGTACCGAGGAGTGCAGGCGAGCCCCGAGTTCGCCGAATTGCGCCACGCGTACCGCTCCTTCGCCTTCCCCCTCACGGTCGCCTTCATCACCTGGTATCTGCTCTTCGTCCTGCTTTCCAGCTATGCGGGCGGGTTCATGGGCACCAAGGTGGTCGGCAACATCAACGTCGCCTTCGTCCTCGGCATCGCCCAGTTCGTCACCACATTCGCCATTGCGTGGTGGTATGCGCGTCACGCCGCCGCCAAGCTCGATCCGCGGGCCGAGGCCATCAAGTCCCGCATGGAGGGTGACGCGTCATGAGCCCGACCATCCAGCTGGCCGCCGGCACCAGTGAGCACCGGCCGCTGATCATCACCCTCTTCTCGCTGTTCGTCGTCGCGACCCTCGTCATCACGGTCTGGGCCGGGCGTCAGACCAAGGGCGCCGAGGACTTCTACGCCGGCGGCCGGCAGTTCACCGGCTTCCAGAACGGCCTTGCGATCTCCGGCGACTACATGTCGGCGGCGTCGTTCCTCGGTATCGCCGGCGCCATCGCCATCTCCGGCTACGACGGATTCCTGTATTCCATCGGCTTCCTCGTCGCCTGGCTGGTCGCCCTGCTGCTCGTCGCCGAACCGCTCCGCAACTCGGGCCGGTTCACCATGGGCGACGTGCTGGCGTACCGCATGCGCCAGCGCCCGATCCGTACGGCCGCGGGCACCTCCACCATCGTCGTCTCGATCTTCTACCTGCTGGCCCAGATGGCGGGCGCCGGTGCGCTGGTCTCCCTGCTGCTCGGCATCACCAGTGAAGCGGGCAAGATCCTCATCGTCGTCCTCGTCGGGATCGTGATGATCCTCTACGTGACGATCGGCGGCATGAAGGGGACGACCTGGGTGCAGATGGTGAAGGCGGTCCTGCTCATCGCGGGCACGCTGCTCATCACGTTCCTGGTGATGCTCAAGTTCAACTTCAACATCTCGACGCTGCTGGGGGAGGCGGCCGAGCACAGCGGGAAGGGGGCCGCGTTCCTGGAGCCCGGCCTCAAGTACGGCGCCACGGCGACGTCGAAGATCGACTTCATCTCCCTGGGCATCGCCCTGGTGCTGGGCACCGCCGGCCTGCCGCACATCCTGATCCGCTTCTACACCGTGCCCACGGCCCAGGCCGCCCGGAAGTCGGTCATCTGGGCCATCGGGATCATCGGCTCCTTCTACCTGATGACGCTGGCCCTGGGCTTCGGAGCCGCGGCGCTCATCGACCAGAAGACGATCATCGAATCGAACCCGGCGGGCAATACCGCGGCCCTGCTGGTGGCCCAGGAGATCGGCGGCGGCGCGGATTCGACGGGCGGCGCGATCCTGCTCGCGGTGATCTCGGCGGTGGCGTTCGCGACGATCCTCGCCGTCGTCGCGGGACTCACCCTCGCCTCCTCGTCCTCCTTCGCCCATGACCTGTATGTGAACGTCATCCGCAAGGGCAAGGCGTCCGACAAGGAAGAGGTCAGGGCTGCCCGCTACGCGGCGATCGGGATCGGCGCGGTGGCGATCGTGCTCGGTGTCTTCGCCCGCGGGCTCAATGTCGCGGGCCTGGTGGCGCTGGCCTTCGCGGTCGCCGCCTCCGCCAACCTCCCGACGATCCTCTACAGCCTGTTCTGGCGGCGGTTCACCACCCAGGGCGCGCTGTGGTCCGTCTACGGCGGTCTGACCTCGTCCGTCGTGCTGGTGCTGTTCTCGCCGGTCGTCTCCGGCAAGGCGACCTCCATGTTCCCCGGTGTGGACTTCCACTGGTTCCCCCTGGAGAACCCCGGGCTGATCTCCATCCCGCTGGGCTTCCTGCTCGGCTGGGTCGGGTCCCTGCTCTCCAAGGAGGAGCCGGACACCGGCAAGTACGCGGAGCTGGAGGTCCGTTCCCTGACCGGGTCCGGCGCCGTGTGATGCGCTGAGGAGCAGGTCACCGACGGTTGCGGCCGCGTCGTAGGGATCTACGACGCGGCCGTACCGTTCCTGGTGGCATCGGCCCGTGCCGATGTCACAGGCGTCACGTACGCTCGGAAGAGATCGCCGGAGAAGTTCAGGAGTTGGGGGAGGGGCCCAAGTGCTGATGGATACATACGGTCGCGTGGCTACCGACCTGCGCGTTTCGCTCACCGACCGATGCAACCTCCGATGCACCTACTGCATGCCCGAAGAGGGCCTGCAGTGGCTCGGCAAGTCCGACCTCCTCAGCGACGACGAGATCGTCCGCCTCATCCGTATCGCGGTCACCGACCTCGGCATCACCGAGGTCCGCTTCACCGGCGGCGAGCCGCTGCTGCGCCCCGGCCTCGTCGGCATCGTCGAGGAATGCGCCGCTCTCGAACCGCGCCCCCGGATGTCACTGACCACCAACGGCATCGGCCTGCGGCGCACCGCAGGGGCCCTGAAGGACGCGGGGCTGGACCGGGTCAACGTCTCGCTCGACACCCTGCGTCCCGAGGTCTTCCAGACCCTCACGCGCCGCAAGCGCCACCAGGACGTGCTGGACGGGCTGGACGCCGCCCGTGCCGCCGGCCTCACCCCGGTCAAGGTCAACTCCGTCCTGATGCCGGGGCTCAACGACGACGAGGCCCCCGAACTGCTCGCCTGGGCCGTGGAGCACGACTACGAGCTGCGGTTCATCGAGCAGATGCCCCTCGACGCCCAGCACGGCTGGAAGCGCGACGGCATGATCACCGCCGGGGACATCCTGGCCAGTCTGCGCACCCGCTTCAACCTCAGCCCCGAGGGCGAGGACGCCCGCGGATCCGCCCCCGCCGAGCGGTGGCTGGTCGACGGCGGTCCCGCTCGCGTCGGTGTCATCGCCTCGGTCACCCGCCCGTTCTGCCGGGCCTGCGACCGCACCCGGCTCACGGCCGACGGTCAGGTCCGTACATGCCTGTTCGCCCGCGAGGAGACGGATCTGCGCGAGCTGTTGCGCTCCGATGCGCCCGACGCGGAGATCGCGAAGCAGTGGAAGCTCGCGATGTGGGGGAAGAAGGCGGGATCCGGGCTTGACGACCCGTCCTTCCTTCAGCCCGACCGCCCCATGTCAGCCATCGGCGGCTGAATTCCGCTCCCATTCCTCAAGCGGTACGACGTCCTTGAGGAAGTTGCGTACGCCGAGGAAGGCCGAGAGGTGCTCGCGGTGCTCCTCGCAGGCAAGCCAGGTCTTCCGGCGCTCCGGTGTGTGAATCTTCGGGTTGTTCCAGGCCAGTACCCACACCGCAGCGGTACGGCATCCCTTGGCCGAGCAGATCGGCGATTCGTCGTTCACAGTTCTTCAGTCTGCCTCCGCCAGGCGGAGCGGCGTCCCCGACCCCCGGTGAACATGGCGACGCCGGGCAGCCACGGGGGGAGCCGCCCGGCGTCGGTCCGTCGCTCCGACGGGGGATGCGGAGCGCGTACGCAGTATGTCACGGGGGACCCTGACCGGGGCAGCCGATCCACATGATTGATCTGAGCTTTTCTTGAGCTATGCACACTGCGGTCACACTCGCTCGAATTCAGCTCTCGTCCCGCGACCGCTCGTTCTCCTCAGCCCCGTTGGGCTCCGACACATGCCCGGGCGATCCGCTCTGCGCACCGTTTCCCAGCATCGGCCGGACCGGCGTCGTGATGAAGGATTCCGGCAGCGAAGGAGCGTTCTCCCGGCCCGCGTTGGCGATGACCACGGCGACATACGGGAGGACGAAGCCGAGCACAAGGGCCACGATCGCCACATGCCGTTCGACATTCCACAGGACCACGGCCAGGAGGAAGGAGAGCGTGCGCACGACCATCGAGATGACATACCGGCGCTGCCGGCTCCTGACGTCGTCGGCCAGCCCCGCGCGGGCCCCGGTGATCCGGAAGACCCCGGGGTCGCTGTGCTTCCGCATCCCGCTTCACCACCTGCGCATCCGCCGGTACCGCCCCGGTCCCGGACATCTTCCACGGTACGCCGCGGCCCCTCGGTCCACGAGACCGGGTCACCCCGCGGCGAGCCGGTCCCGTAGGGCCTGTTCCGGGCCGGGCGGCACGGCCGCGGCAGTGTCCCCGTGCCCGGCACAGGCCGCCGGCGCGCACCGTGCGACGCATCCGGCAGCCGCCGCCACATGAGCCCCGCGGGCCCCTACGCCCTTGGCAGCCCCCGCAGTTCCGCGATCTTCCGTCCGGCCTTGAGGTAGACCGTGCCCGAGGGCGCGGACAGGCCGGCATCGGCCAGGACCCCCTCCACGGCCTCGGCCAGCGGACGGGTGGCCGCGGCCTCGTCGAGCACGAACGTCTGCTGCCCGCCGTCGGCCTCCACGACCAGCCGCAGACCGTTCTGCTTGGCGAGGCGGCGGGCGGCCGAGGCGCTCTGCGTGAACTCCAGCACCTTGGTCAGGACGGCCGCCACGGTCTCGGTGCCGTGCTCCGCCGCGTCGACCGACGGCAGCGACTCGACCTCGGTGAAGCTCTTCTTCGAGAACTGCGCGACGAAGCCGGCGCGGGCCGCCATCGCCGCCTCTACGCCGTACAGCGCCGATACGACCTCGCCCGCCAGGACCTTCTTGAGGTCCATCGGGTGCAGCGACTTCCCCTCGATCCGGGACAGCGCGAGCGCGATCTCCTCGTCCGTCCACTCGGTCCAGGCCTTCAGATACGGCTCCATCAGCCGGTCGGGCACCGACATGATCTTGCCGAAGACATCGTCCGCGGTTGCCGTCAGACCGACGTAATTGCCCTTCGACTTCGACATCTTGGCGCCGGTACCGTCCGTGCCCTCGATGAGCGGCATCGTGACGACGAGCTGTGGCTGCTGTCCCTTCAGCTCCATGAGCCTGCGGCCCATCTGCAGATTCAGCAGCTGGTCCGCGCCGCCCAGTTCCACGTCGCAGTTCAGCGCCACCGAGTCCAGGCCCTGGGCGATGGGGTACAGCATCTCGGTCATCGTCAGCCCGGCGCCCGAGGCCAGACGCGTACGGAAGTCGTCGCGCTGGAGGAGCGTCGAGACCGGCACCTGGGTGAGCAGTCCGAGCAACTCGGGGAAGGTGTACGGCGCGAGCCACTCGCTGTTCTGCCGGAAGCTGACCTTCTCGAAGTCGAAGAACGGCCGCACCTGCTCGCGGTAGCCGGCGAGGTTCGCCGCGATGTCCTCGTCGGTCAGCGGCGGGCGCTCGGCCGTACGGCCGGAGGGGTCGCCGATCCTGGCCGTGAAGTCACCGATGATCAGGGTGACATCGTGGCCCAGCCGCTGGAAGCGGCTGAGGATGATCAGCGGCACCGCATGGCCGAGGTGCACATCGGTCGCGGTCGGGTCGATACCGAGCTTGATGTGGAGACCGCGGCCCTCGGCCCGGCGCTCCTCGATCCGCTCGGCCATCTTGGCGACCGCCGGCAGCACCTCGACCGTACGCGAGGCGATCAGCTCCGCCTGTTCCTTGGCCGGCAGGTCCGACAGGTCCAGATAGCGCCTCGCCTTCGTCTCCGTGAGCAAATGCTCGACGGTCTTGTCGGAGGAGAGGTCCTGCACCAGCAGATCGCGGGTGCGAGCGACGGAGTCGCCGAGGCGTGTCATGGCGTTCCTGTGGATGAGGTCGGTCGGAAGGGTGGACTGGGCCGATTCTATGGGGTGCGTTCACACGCCCTGGCTGACGGAACTCATATGGAAGTCGGGGACGCGCAGGGCGGGCATCGCGGCCCGCGTGAACCAGTCGCCCCACTCGCGCGGCAGCGTCCGCTCCGTGACGCCCGCCTCCGAGGCCCGCGACAGCAGGCTCACCGGGGACTCGTTGAAGCGGAAGTTGTTGACCGCGCCGGTCACCTCGCCGTTCTCGACGAGATAGACACCGTCCCGGGTCAGGCCGGTGAGCAGCAGCGTCGCCGGGTCGACCTCGCGGATGTACCAGAGGCAGGTCAGCAGCAGCCCGCGCTCGGTGTTCGCGACCATCTCCTCCAGCGAGCGTGTGCCACCCGCGTCGAGGATCAGGTTGTCGATGTCGGGGGCGACAGGGAGGCCCGTCAGCCCGGCGGTGTGCCTGCTGGTGAGCAGCCGGGTCAGCTCGCCGTCGCGCAGCCAGTCGGTCGGGGCCAGCGGCAGGCCGTTGTCGAAGACGGAGGTGTCGTCGCCCGAGGCGTGCGCCAGCACGAAGGGCGCCGCCTCCAGGCCCGGCTCGTGCGGGTCGCTGCGCAGCGTCAGCGGCAGCTCGGAGAGCTTCTCGCCGACGCGGGTGCCGCCGCCGGGCTTGCTGAAGACCGTGCGGCCCTCGGCCGCGTCCCGCGCGGAGGACGACCACAGCTGGTAGACGAGCAGGTCGGCCACGGCCGTGGGCGGCAGCAGCGTTTCGTAGCGACCGGCGGGCAGGTCCACGCTCCGCTCCGCCCAGGCCAGCCGCCGCGCGAGATCGGTGTCCATCGCGGCCGGGTCGACGTCCCGGAAGTCGTGGGTGGCCCGGCCCGCCCACGCCGAGCGCGTACGGTCCGGGGACTTGGCGTTGAGTTCCAGGGTGCCGGTGGGCTGGTCGTGGCGCAGCCGCAGCCCGCCGGAGGTGCCGAGGTAGCTGGAGACCATCTCGTGGTGCGCGAAGCCGTACAGCTCGCGGCCACCCGCGCGAGCCCGCGCGAACGCCTCCCCGAGCGCCGGCGCGAAGGCCGCGAACACCTCGGACGAGGTCTCCGCCGGGGCCTCGGTGAAGGCGGCGGACGCGGGGACGCCCTCGACGAGCGGCTGCGCGTCCTCGGCCGGGCCCGCGTCCCGCGCCGCGGCCTCGGCGGCACGCACCAGCGGCTCCAACTCCTCTGCGGTGACGGCGCTGCGCGAGACGACACCGGACGCGGTGCCCTGCCCGCCGTCCACCGTGGCGACGACCGTGAGCGTACGGCCGCGCGTCACGCCGTTCGTCGTCAGCGCGTTGCCCGCCCAGCGCAGATTCGCCGAGGACTCCTCGTCCGCGATCACCACGCAGCCGTCGGACCGGGACAGTGCGAGGGCGCGCTCGACGACCTCGTGCGGTGGGGTCGTACGGCTCATCGGCCGGCCTCCTGCGTGGTGTTGAGGATGTTGACGCCGCGGAAGAGCGCGGACGGGCAGCCGTGGCTGACGGCGGCGACCTGGCCGGGCTGCGCCTTGCCGCAGTTGAACGCGCCGCCGAGGACGTAGGTCTGCGGGCCCCCCACGGCCGTCATGGATCCCCAGAAGTCGGTCGTGGTGGCCTGGTAGGCGACGTCGCGCAGTTGCCCGGCGAGCCGGCCGTTCTCGATCCGGAAGAAGCGCTGACCGGTGAACTGGAAGTTGTAGCGCTGCATGTCGATGGACCACGACCGGTCCCCGACGACGTAGATGCCCCGCTCGACACCGGAGATGAGCTCCTCGGTGGAGGGGCCGCCGGGCGCGGGTTGCAGCGAGACATTCGCCATCCGCTGGACGGGCACATGGCCCGGGGAGTCGGCGTAGGCGCAGCCGTTGGACCGCTCGAAGCCCGTCAACCGCGCGATCCTGCGGTCGAGTTGGTAGCCGGTGAGGATGCCGTCCTTGACCAGGTCCCAGGACTGCCCTGCCACGCCCTCGTCGTCGTAGCCGATGGTCGCGAGCCCGTGCTCGGTGGTCCGGTCCCCGGTCACATTCATGATCCCGGAGCCGTACTCGAGCGTGCCGAGCTGGTCGAAGGTGGCGAACGAGGTGCCCGCGTAGGCCGCTTCGTATCCCAGGGCCCGGTCCAGCTCGGTGGCGTGGCCGATCGACTCGTGGATCGTCAGCCACAGGTTCGACGGGTCGACGACCAGGTCGTACGCTCCCGCCTCGACGCCGGGCGCGCGCAGCTTCTCGGCCAGATGGCCCGGGATCTCCGCGAGTTCGGCGTCCCAGTCCCAGCCGGTGCCCGTCATGTACTCCCATCCGCGCCCGACGGGTGGGGCGATGGTGCGCATCGAGTCGAACTCGCCGCTCTTCGGGTCGACGGCGACAGCGGTGAGATGCGGGTGCAGCCGGATGCGCTGCTGGGTGGTGGAGGTGCCGGCGGTGTCCGCGTAGAACTTGTTCTCCTGGACGGTCAGCAGCGCAGCGTCCACATGGTCGACGCCCGTGGCGGCGAGCAGCCGCCCGCTCCACTCGGCCAGCAGCCCGGTCTTGTCGGCATCGGGCACATCGAAGGGGCTGATCTCGTAACTGGAGACCCACGTACGGTCGTCGTGCACCGGCTCGTCCGCCAGCTCCACGCGCTCGTCCGATCCGGCCGCCGCGATCACCTGTGCCGACAGTCTCGCCATCGCCACGGCCTGTCCCGCGACCCGCGCCGCCGCGTCCGGCGTCATGTCCACGCCGGAGGCGAACCCCCAGGAACCCCCGTGCACCACACGCACCGCATACCCCAGGTCCGTGGTGTCCGAGGAGCCCGCGGGTCTGGCGTCCCGCAGCCTCCACGCGGCGCTGCGGACCCGCTCGAACCGGAAGTCGGCGTGATCGGCGCCCAGTGAACGGGCGCGTGCGAGCGCCGCGTCGGCGAGCGCGCGCAGCGGCAGCGCCGTGAAGGACTCGTCGATGGAATGGGGCACGGCATCCTCCCGTAGTCGTCGCACTGATCATGTCGTGTCGCCGGGGTGGCTGCCCAGTGTTTTCTGTAGGGACCCGACAGTGTGCGCCGGATGCCCCTGTCGGGCCCGGATTCTCCGTCGCGGGCCCCGGAACGATAGTTTTCGTGGTAGCCGACCACTACTGAAAGGGTGATCCGTTGAGCCGCTCGGTTCTCGTCACCGGAGGAAACCGGGGCATCGGCCTCGCCATCGCCCGCGCATTCGCCGATGCCGGCGACAAGGTCGCCATAACGTACCGCTCGGGTGAGCCGCCGGAGGGCTTCCTCGCCGTCCGCTGCGACATCACCGATTCCGAGCAGGTCGAGCAGGCCTACAAGGAGATCGAGGAGCGGCACGGTCCGGTCGAGGTGCTCGTGGCCAACGCGGGCGTCACCCGCGACCAGCTGCTGATGCGCATGACCGAGGAGGACTTCGGCGCCGTCCTCGACACCAACCTCACCGGCACCTTCCGCGTCGTGAAGCGGGCCAACCGCGGCATGCTGCGCGCCAAGAAGGGCCGCGTCGTGCTGATCTCCTCCGTGGTCGGGCTGCTCGGCTCGGCGGGCCAGGCGAACTACGCCGCCTCCAAGGCCGGCCTGATCGGGTTCGCTCGCTCGCTCGCCCGCGAACTCGGGTCCCGCAACATCACTTTCAACGTCGTCGCGCCCGGCTTCGTCGACACCGACATGACCAGGGCGCTCGACGACGAGCAGCGGCAGAACATCATGGGCCAGGTGCCGCTCGGCCGGTATGCGCAGCCCGAGGAGATCGCCGCCACCGTGCGCTTCCTCGCCTCGGACGACGCCTCGTACATCACTGGAGCCGTCATCCCCGTTGACGGCGGATTGGGCATGGGTCACTGAACGACATGAGCGGAATCCTCGCCGGAAAGCGCCTCCTCATCACCGGGGTCCTCACCGACTCCTCGATCGCCTTCCACGTCGCCAAGCTCGCCCAGGAGGAGGGCGCCGACGTGGTGCTCACCGGCTTCGGGCGGCTCAGCCTGGTCGAGCGGATCGCCAAGCGGCTGCCCAAGCCCGTCCCGGTGATCGAGCTCGACGTGCAGGACAAGGAGCACCTGGAGAGCCTGGCGAGCAAGGTCGCCGAGCACTTCGGCCCGGACGCCTCGCTCGACGGGGTCGTGCACTCCATCGGCTTCGCGCCGCAGGACGCCCTCGGCGGCAACTTCCTCAACACCGGCTGGGAGTCGGTCGCCACGGCCGTCGAGGTCTCGGCGTACTCGCTGAAGTCCCTGACGATGGCGGTGCTCCCGCTGCTGGAGAAGCGCGGCGGTTCGGTCGTCGGCATGGACTTCGACGCGCAGATGGCGTGGCCGAAGTACGACTGGATGGGCGTCTCCAAGGCCGCCCTGGAGGCCACCTCCCGCTACCTGGCCCGTGACCTCGGCGCCAAGGGCATCCGTTGCAACCTGGTCTCGGCCGGGCCCATCAAGTCGATGGCCGCCAAGTCCATCCCGGGCTTCGACGAGCTGGCGGACGTGTGGAACACCCGCGCCCCGATCGGCTGGGACCTCGCGGACCCGGAGCCGGCCGCGCGCGGTGTCGTGGCGCTGCTCTCCGACTGGTTCCCCAAGACCACCGGCGAGATCGTCCACGTCGACGGCGGCGTGCACATGATGGGCGCCTGATCCCGGGCTCCCCGCAGCGCACCGACGCCCCGGCCTCCTCCGCGGAGGCCGGGGCGTCGCCCGTTCGGGCCAGCCCGGGGGCGGAGCGGCCCCGGGGCGGCCACGCTGAACGGAGTACGACCCCCTTGTGGTGCTCACCCCTTGTGGTGCTCAGCGGCGGGTCCCGCCGCGGTACGGCCGAGGAGGTCCCGGGTTGCGCACGCTCCGCCGTCTCGCCGTCATGGTCCTGGCGCTGATCGCCGGGCTCGCCCCTCCCGCGGCCGTGGCCCGCACCGGCACGGAGCGGGAACCCTTCGGCGCCGCGTGCCGGACCTACGTCCACGGCTCCCGCGCCACGGTGAGCTGCCACAATCCGTATGCCGTGAGCGACTCCGTCCAGTTGCACATCGAATGCGAGCGCTGGTGGGACCCGGACGTGGACACCGAGCCCGCCGAGGCCGGACCCGCGGAGACCGTCGAGATGACGGGCCGCTGCTGGATGGAGATCCGCAGGGCCTGGGTCACTCACCACCGCTCTGGCACATGAACGCGTAGCTCGCCGCCTCGGCGCCCGCGGTCTCCGCGTCACCGGCCCGGATCGCCTCGACCAGCCGGGCGTGATCCACATGGCGCTCGGGACGCAGCTCGCGCCCCACATCGCTGCGCAGCCACTCGCGTACGACATCGCCCAGGTCGGCGTAGAGCTCGGACATCACGTCGTTGTGCGAGGCCGCCACGACCGCCAGGTGGAACGTGCTGTCGACCGCGACGAACGCCTCCGCGTCCCCCGACTCCCACGCCTCCTCGCGCCGCCGCAGCAGGGCGTCGAGCTGCTGCAGATCGCGCTCGGTGCGGCGCTGTGCGGCGAGCCGCGCGGCGGAGGCCTCCAGGGTGCTGCGCAGCTCGGCGATGTGGCGCGGGTCGGCCCCGGCGAAGCGCCGGTGCATGACGCCGGCCAGCTCGCTGGTGGCGATCACGTACGTGCCCGAGCCCTGCCGGATGTCGAGCAGCCCGTTGTGCGCGAGGGCGCGTACGGCCTCCCGGACGGTGTTGCGGGCCACGCCGAGCTGCTCGACCAGCTCGGACTCGGTCGGGATGCGGGAGCCGACCGGCCACTCGCCGGACGTGATCTGGTTCCGCAGAGCCGTGATCACCTGATCGGAGAGCGCGGAGCGGCGGGTGGTGGTCAGCGGCATGACTCTCCGGAACGTGAGACGGGGCGTCGGACGATTGGACAGCCAATCATCCCATGATTCTATGATGGCGGGCATGGCAGGCGACGAAACCCCCGCGAGGACCCCCGCCCCGGCCCGCAGGACGGACCGGGGGACCGCGATCGGTGACAGGGGCCCGTCGGGCAGCACGGCGGTCGGCAGGACAGCGGACACGGCCGGGAGCACGACCGAGGAGGCCGGTATCACCACCAAGGCCGCCACCGGCTGGATCACCCGCCTCGTCGTCGTCGGACTGGTCCTGGCCGCCCTCAACCTGCGCCCGGCCATCACCAGCCTCGGCGCGATGCTCGAAGAGGTCCGCGACGGGCTCGGGATGAGCGGAAGCGTCGCCGGACTGCTGACGTCCGTGCCGCCGCTCTGCTTCGCCGCGTTCGGCGTGATCGCGCCGAGGGCCGCACGACGCTGGGGCTCCGGCACCGTCGTCTGCGCCGGGATGGCCGCGATAGCGACCGGGCTGCTGATACGGCCCTGGGCCGGGGGCACCACCGGCTTCCTCGCCGCCAGCGCCCTGGCGCTGGCGGGCATCGCGGTCAGCAACGTCCTGATGCCGGTGATCGTCAAGCGGTGGTTCCCCGACCGGGTCGGCTCGATGACCGGTCTCTACTCGATGGCGGTGGCCCTCGGCACCGCGCTAGCCGCCGCCGTCACCGTGCCCATGACCGAGGCCCTGGGCGGCAGTTGGCGCACCGGGTTGATGCTGTGGGCCCTGCCCGCGGTGCTCGCCGCCCTGCCCTGGCTGCGGCTCCGCAACCAGCGAGAAGGCTGGGGCGACCGGGGAGACCGGGGAGACCGGGGAGACCGGGGCGGCCGGGTCGGCCTCGGGGGCGAGCAGCCGTCCGCGGCGAGGGCGAGGGCGGCGAGCGCATCGGCAATGCGGCGGGAGCCGGCCTTCAACCCCGTCCGCAGCCGCATCGCCTGGTCGCTCGCCTGCTTCTTCGGCCTCCAGGCCACTGCCGCGTACATCACCATGGGCTGGCTGCCGCAGATCTTCCGGGACGCCGGAGTCCCGGCCTCCACGGCCGGGGTGCTGCTCGCCGTGACCATGGGCCTCGGCGTCCCGCTCTCGTTCGTACTGCCGCAGATCGCCGCCCGTATGCGGCACCAGGGCATGATCGCCGTGGCCCTGGGGCTGTGCGGCCTCTCCGGCTACGCGGGCCTCCACCTCGCCCCGGCCGCCGGAGCCTGGGCCTGGGCGCTGCTGCTGGGGATCTCCAACTGCGCCTTCCCACTGGTCCTCACGCTCATCGGGATGCGCTCACGGACCGGCTC
The DNA here is from genome assembly GCF_043199075.1 of Streptomyces sp. NPDC048639. Classification (NCBI taxonomy): domain Bacteria; kingdom Bacillati; phylum Actinomycetota; class Actinomycetes; order Kitasatosporales; family Streptomycetaceae; genus Streptomyces; species Streptomyces sp. NPDC048639. The sequence continues at coordinate 20,677 of NZ_JBICVP010000001.1, read as the reverse complement.
CGGAGTGGTCGGACTGTCCGCCTTCGTGCAGAGCACCGGCTACCTCATCTCGATCCCCGGGCCGCTGCTGGTCGGCGTGCTCTACCAGCACAGCGGCGGATGGGGGCTGCCGCTCGCGCTGATGACCGCGCTGATGGTGCCGCAGATCGTGCTGGGCTTCCTGGCCGGGCGGAACCGGACCGTCGAGGACGAACAGGCGGCAAGGGTCCGAGCCTGACCCCACAGGTGCGGTAGGGGTCCTGGGGGCGCGGTGACGCGCAGGGGCGCCGTGCGGATGGCGGCGCGTACGGACGGGCGGGACCGCGAGCGGGCGGGGCCCGGCCGGGGGACGTCACGGGCGTACCCCCTGCGTCCCTGCCTCCCGGGCCGGGTGCGAGACTGTTGCGCATGCCCGTCCTCGAACCGAACCCGCAGAACAGCCAGAGGAAGCTGCTCGCCATCCTCGGTCTGATGCTCCTCATCACGGTCGTCATCGGCGTGATCGCGTCCATCGCCGCGCCCTGAACGTCCGGGCCGCGCCCGCTCGCCCACGACGCCCGCGCAGCAGGGGTGGGGCCGGCACCCCCATCCCCTAGGGGGCCAGGGTCAGGGTGAAGTGGGTGGATCACCGGATGGGCCGGGCGATCTTCCTTCCGTAGGTTCTCCGTAGCCGCGATGAAGCGGCCGGCGCGGTCGTGGCAGGCGGCCGCGCCACCACCGGATTCCACGGAGGTGGTCCCATGCGGGCCCGCACCCAGCGCTGGACCGCCCCACCGTCCCGGGACGCCTACGAGATCCGGCTTCCGTGGTGGGCCATCGCTCTCCCCGCCGTCGCCTTCGCGGCGCTGCTGCTCCTGATCGCGGGCCCGGCGGAGGCGCACGCCGCGACCGGACAGCAGCCCGTGCTCGTCCACACACTGGAGCGGATCCAGGAGGTCCTGCTCCACCAGCTCCGCTGAGGCCACCGGCTCTGCCGAGTGTCCACCGGCTCCGCCGGGACCGCCGTCCCCGTGGAGACCATCGGCTCCGCGCGGACGGCCGGGTGGCCCCGGGTGTTCCGCACCGCCCCGTGCGCCCGCCCCTGGACACCGGTCCGTCTGTGCCGTCTCCTGCGCATCCGTTCCGTACGGCCCGGTCGGCGCGCGCACGTCACCTTTCCTGGGGGAGCCTCTCAACACCCCGCGCCCCACCGCTGGTTTCATGCGAAGCTGGGACGCATGAGCGTCGCTGCAACTTCCCCGGAAAGCACCCCAGGATCCCCGGAGACCCGCAGGCTCGTCCTCCTCCGGCACGCCAAGGCCGACTGGCCGGAGGTGTCCGACCACGAACGTCCGCTCGCCGAGCGCGGCCGCAAGGAAGCACCCGTTGCCGGGCGCTGGCTCGCGGGGACCGGCATCAGCCCCGGCCTCACCCTCTGCTCCACCGCGATCCGCACCCGTGAGACCTGGAAGCTCGTGGTGCACGAGCTGCCCGAGCGGCCGAAGACCGTCTACGAGGAGCGGCTCTACGATGCCTCGCTCGGCGAGCTCATCGCGCTGCTCAACGAGACGCCCGACGACGTGCGGGATCTGCTCCTCGTCGGGCACAATCCGGGCATGCATGCGCTGGCCGACGCCCTCGCGGGCGAGGCCGAGGGAGACACCCTGGTGCGGATGAATCGGAGCGGGTTCCCGACGGCGTCGGTGGCCGTCGTCGGCTTCAACGGCTCGTGGAAGTCCGTGGAACACGGGGTGGGGAAGCTGCTCGACTACTGGGCGCCGCACGACTAGAGCGTTCCCCGCGGGACCGCGGGACACGGCCACTTGATCACGGCAGGGCCCCGGCGCGATCTTCGCGTCGGGGCCCCACTCGTGCGGTGGTGGGTGCGGTGCGTGAATCTGCGACGACTCGCTGGTGCTGTGGACGGCCGGGGGCTCGCTGAGACGGTTGGCTTGCCCGTGCGGTCGCGGTGAGCGGCCCGCCGCCGTTCAGTCGGCGGCGGTCTCCGCGGCCTCGACCTCTTCGCGCGTGATGCCGAGCAGATAGAGCACGGTGTCGAGGAACGGCACGTTCACGGCGGTGTGGGCGGCCTCGCGGACGACCGGCTTGGCGTTGAAGGCCACACCGAGTCCCGCCGCGTTCAGCATGTCCAGGTCATTGGCGCCGTCGCCGATAGCCACGGTCTGCGCCAGAGGCACCCCCGCCTCGGCGGCGAACCGGCGCAGCAGACGGGCCTTGCCCGCCCGGTCCACGACCTCGCCGATCACCCGGCCGGTGAGCTTCCCGTCGACCACCTCAAGGGTGTTGGCCGACGCGAAGTCCAGCCCCAGCCGTTCCTTGAGATCGTCGGTGACCTGGGTGAACCCGCCCGAGACGACGCCGACTTGATAGCCGAGACGCTTGAGGGTACGGATGAGCGTACGGGCACCGGGGGTGAGCCGGACCTCGGCGCGCACCTTGTCGACCACGGATGTGTCCAGCCCCGCGAGCAGCTTCACCCGCGCGTGCAGCGACTGCTCGAAGTCCAGCTCGCCGCGCATCGCGGCAGCCGTCACCGCGGCGACCTCGGCCCCGGCGCCCGCGTGTTCAGCGAAGAGCTCGATCACCTCGTCCTGGATGAGGGTGGAGTCCACATCCATGACGACCAGGCGCTGGGCCCGGCGCTGCAGCCCGGAGGAGACGACCGCGACATCGACGCCACGGGCGGCTGCCTCCAAGGCCAGTGCGGTGCGCAGCGGCTCGGTCTCGGCGCCCGACACGTCGAACTCCACCGCCGTCACCGGATACTTCGCCAGCCGGAAGATCCGGTCGATGTTGCCCCCGGCTCCGGTGATACGGGCAGCGATGGCGGCCGTGGACTCGGCGGTGAGCGGGCGCCCCAGCACGGTGACGTGCGAACGGCCCGTTCCGCGCGGCCGGTTGTCGCCGCGTCCCGAGATGATCTCCGCCTGGAGCTTCATCGACTCGGCCCAGCCGTGGATCGTGGAGCGCAGCTCACCTTCGGTGACGCTCCCCGAGTCCGGGGCCGTGACCAGGGCGCACAGCACTATCCGCCCTCGGGTGACCACCTGCTCGATGTCTACGACGTCGACCGCGAACGCGGCGAGGGTGTCGAAGAGCCCGGCCGTGATGCCCGGACGGTCCTTCCCGAAGATCTTGACGAGGAGGGTGGGGGTGTCGTCGCCCGGTACGGTCGCGGCAGGCGTGTTCTGCGATGCGCTCATGGTGCTACCACCGTATCCGCCCGTGCTCGGGCACGCCCCACCTGTCCCGCTGTACGGACGGCCCCGGCGGGGGCGGGGAGGGCAGGCCGGACGGTCGCGGCGGGGGCGATCCGGGACCCGGGGAGGGATGGGCCGGTCGCGGACCTCGTGCCGGGTTCCTCGTCCGTACGGGGCGCCGGCGGTGCCTCCGCCGCCGACGGTGATCCCGTAGCCCGTAGCCCGTAGCCCGTAGCCCGTAGCCCGTAGCCCGTAGCCCCGTAGCCCCGTAGCCCCGTAGCCCCGTCGTTCCGCGGCCCCGCCGCCCTGGGCGGCGTGCGTCCGGCGTCAGGGGCCGGTGGGCTGGCGCGATATCGACGGTCGCGCGGGTCCTCTGCCGTGCTCGGTCCCGCCTCCACGTCCACATCGACCTCACCGTGCGGGAAGCCGAGTTGGTCGATAGCTCATGATTCATGGTGATCCGTGGCCGGTTACCGTGCTCCGGGGTGTTTCGGCCGAGTCGGCGATACAAGGGCGCGAACGCGCCACGGGTCGACTTTCGGTTGTGCGGCTGAGCCTGAAATAGTTCCTCACGATGTTCGCCATCCCTAGACTCCGTTGACGGAGTCACTCGGGGGACAAGTAGTGGGGCATGGAGTGCCGGAACTCGTACTGGAATTGAACGGACGCACCTGGACGCTCGATGCGTCACGGTCGTACTCGCTGGGCCGTGATCCGCAGGGCGACCTGGTGGTCGACGACGCCAGAGTGTCGTGGCGGCACGCCACCGTCCATTGGGGCGGCGGCAGTTGGGTGCTCCACGACCACGGGAGCACCAACGGCACGTACATGCGCGGGCAGAAGGTCCAGCAGGTGGAGATCGGACCGGGGTCGGTGGTCCATCTCGGCAACGCGACCGACGGTCCCCGGCTGACCGTCTCCGGCTCCGCCGACGGCGGCCAGGGTGCGCCGTCCGGGACGGCCGCCCCGCAACAGGCCCAGCAGGCGCACCAGCAGGCGGCCGCGCACCCGGTGGCCCACCAGGCGCAGCAGGCCGCGGGCTGGGCCGGGCAGCAGGCCGCCCCGCAGCCGCCGCCCGCGCAGGCCCCGCACCAGCCGCATCAGGCCGCCCCGGCAGCGCACATCCCGCACCAGCAGCAGGCCGCGCAACCGCAGGCCGGCCTTGAGCAGGCCCCCCACGGCGCGCACCAGGCCCCGCACGCCCAGCACGTGGGCGGCCACGTGGGCGGAGCTCCACACCAGCCGTCAACGGGTGCGGCTCCCGGCGGTCCCAGGACCGGCTCCGGCGACCGCGGCCCCACCGGCTTCCACCAGCTCGCCGTCGGCCATGTCATGCGCATCGGCCGTGCGCTGGACAACGAGTTGGTGGTCTCCGACCTCCAGGTCTCGCGCCATCACGCCGAGTTCCACTCCACGCCCGACGGCCGCTTCGAACTCCGCGACCTCGGCAGTCACAACGGCACGTACGTCAACGGCCAGCCGCTCGCCAAGTCCGGCTCGGCCCTCATCGGCCCCAACGACACGGTCGGCGTCGGCCACTCGACGTTCCGCCTCGTCGGCGACCGGCTCGAGGAGTTCGTCGACACCGGTGAGGTCTCCTTCTCCGCCCGCCACTTGACCGTCACGGTCGACGGCGGCAAGCAGATCCTGAAGGACGTCTCCTTCGGCGTCCCGGAGAAGTCCGTGATCGCGGTCATCGGGCCGTCCGGCTCCGGCAAGTCCACGCTGCTGAAGGCGCTCACCGGCTACCGCCCGGCCGACCAGGGCGATGTCCTCTACGACAACCGGAACCTCTACAAGCAGTTCGCCGAGCTGCGCCAGCGCATCGGTCTGGTCCCGCAGGACGACATCCTGCACAAGGAACTGACCGTAAGGACCGCCCTCAAGTACGCGGCCAAGCTCCGCTTCCCCGCGGACACCACCACGGCCGAGCGCAACGCCCGGATCGACGAGGTCCTGCGCGAGCTCAAGCTCGACATCCACAAGGAGAAGCGGATCACCTCGCTCTCCGGCGGCCAGCGCAAGCGTGTCTCGGTGGCGCTGGAGCTGCTGACCAAGCCGTCGCTGATCTTCCTGGACGAGCCGACCTCCGGCCTCGACCCGGGCATGGACCGCGATGTGATGCAGCTCCTGCGCGGTCTGGCCGACGACGGCCGTACGGTCCTGGTGGTCACACACTCCGTGGCCGAGCTGGCCCTCTGCGACAAGCTGCTGGTGATGGCGCCGGGCGGCGCGGTGGCGTACTTCGGCCCGCCGGAGGAAGCGCTCAACTTCTTCGGCTACCAGACCTGGGCGGATGTCTTCTCGGCCTTCGAGAACTACCGCGACTACGACTGGGCCGGCCGCTGGCGCGGCTCCCAGCACTACCAGCTGTACGCCGCGGACTTCGACGCCGTCGCCCCGCAGCAGGTGCAGATGCCGCCCCCGCAGCAGATCCGGCCGCCGAAGCCGCAGAGTTGGGGCGCCCAGTTCTTCACCCTGGTCCGCCGCTATCTGTCGGTGATCGCCTCGGACCGCGGCTTCATGGCCCTGATGCTGCTGCTCCCCGCCGTTCTCGGTGTGGTCAGCACCCTGATCCCGACCGACTTCGGTCTGGCGCGGGGACCGGCGGTCAAGGCCTTCACCAACCGCGACGCGTCCACGATCATGCTGATCCTCGCCGTCGGCGCCTGCTTCGCCGGCGCGGCCAACTCCGTGCGAGAGCTGATCAAGGAACGGGTGATCTACGAGCGCGAGCGTGCGACCGGTCTGTCACGCTCCGCGTATCTGGCGTCCAAGGTGCTCGTGCTCGGCCTGATCACCGCCCTCCAGGGCGCGATCATCAGCGCGATCGGCTTCGCCTCGCGGGACCTGCCGGCCGAGGGCGTGCTCTTCGAGGACCTGCCGGCCGTCGAGATGGCCGCCGCGATCACCGCGCTCGGCTTCACCTCGATGATGTTCGGCCTGATCATTTCCGCGCTCGTCAAGACATCCGAGAAGACGATGCCGCTGCTGGTGATGTTCGCCATCGTCCAGGTGGTCTTCACCGGCGTGCTCTTCCAGCTCTACGACTCCCCGGGCGTGGAGCAGCTCGCCTGGCTGATGCCCTCGAGGTGGGCGGTCTCGGCGATGGGGGCGACGGCCGAGCTGAACCTGCTGCTGCCCTGGGAGAAGGGCAACCCCGACCCCCTGTGGGAGCACACGGCGGGCACCTACCTCCTCGACATGGGCATCCTGCTCGCCATCGGCGTCCTGTGCGGCGTTGCCGTGCAGAAGCTGCTGCGGCGGCACGAGCCCGAGGTGATGCGCAAGTAGCGGGGCTTCCCCCGCCGCGGGCCGGAACGGCCCGGAAAGCCGCCAGGGCGGCGGCACCCTCTCGGGTGCCGCCGCCCTGGCGCGTATGGCGACTCCTGCTGTGTCGCGTGGACCGCGGTTCTTAGTACGCGGAGTCCACGTTGTCCATGGAGCCGTACCGGTCGGCGGCGTAGTTGCAGGCCGCGACGATGTTGGCCACCGGGTCGTACTGCGAGTTCTTGGTGCCCTCGACGTGGTACTGGTCGAAGGTCGGCTTGATCACCTGCAGCAGACCGATGGACGGAACGCCGTTCTGGGCGTTGACGTCCCAGTTGTTGATCGCGTTCGGGTTACCGCCGGACTCACGGATGATGTTGCGGTGAATGCCCTCGTAGGAGCCCGGGATGTTGTTCTTCTTCATGATGTCGAGGGACTCCCGGATCCAACCGTCGAGGTTGTTCGGGTAGCTCTTCGCCGGGGCGGCAGCGCGGGCCTGCGAACGGTTCGCAGTGTCCTTCGCAGCGCGCTCCTTCTTGGCCTTCTCGGCGAACGCGGCCTTCTTCTTGGCCATGTCCGCGGCAGCCTTCTTCTGCTTCGCCGCAAGGTCGGCGAGCTTCTTCTTCTCAGCCTCGGCCTTGGCCTTCTTCGCGGCCTCGGCGGACTTCTGCGTGGCGGTGTCCTTCTGGATCTTGCCAACGCTGTCCGCCTGAAGCTCCGCGACCGGCTTGGCGGAGAGCGCCTGGGAGGACTCCGGCTGCTCGGCCTCGGCCGACCCGGGAACGACCGAGAAGGCCAGGGCCGCGGCTGCGCCTGCAGCGGCGACTCCCGCTGCCGAGAGCTTGTGGGTCTTGGTCAGACGGCGATAACCGGAGAACGTGGGGACGGGCATGAAGTGGACCTCTTCCAAATCGCTCGGTGCCGCAGAGGCCGGATCTTTGGTAGGCGGGCGAATCCCCCCGAGCGGTGGGGGCAGATACGCTCGCCGGTCCGGCAAAAGCGCCGCGTTCGTTCTGCGACGCCGTGCGACGTGAAGAATTCTTAGCGGCGCCAAAAGCCACTTGCAAAGGTGTGATGTACTACGCCGGATCGTGGATACGGCGAAGTCAGGAATACGTTGAAAGGCTTTGCCGAGCGGCTGAAGAGGGGATTTCGATCCCACTAGGAGGGGTCGTAAGTGATGTGCGTTACATGGGGCGGCTCACAATGGAAGAGGGTCCGTCTCACTTTCCGAATTCGCGGATGCGCAGAGTGTGCATCGGGCGGTAATGCTCTGACCTGGGAAAATGAACAGGAGGGGTCAAATCGGGCATAAAGGAACCCCGAATCGGGTCTCCGATCGGGGTTCGGGGATATCGGTACAGCGAATTCGCAGGTCAGCCGGACGGCACGGGAAGCATCAGATGTACATCGCCGAACTCGTGCCAGAGATAGCGGTGGGCCAGCGCGGCCTCATAGGCGCGATCCAGCGCCTCCCGGCCGGTCACCGCCTCCAGCATCAGGAGGTGCGAGGCCTCAGGCTCGTGCAGGCCGGTCAGCAGACCGTCCACCACCCGCACGCCCCGCTCCGGCGTGACGACCAGATCCGTCCAGCCCGAGGCGGCTCGCACCAGCCCCGACGGCAGGGCCGCCGTCTCCAGCGCCCGCACCACCGTCGTCCCGACGGCCAGGACCCGTCCCGCCGTCCGCCCGCCGCCGTCACGCCCGCGCCCCCTGCGGCCCTGGCCGCGGCGCCCGCGCCCGTCCTGCCCGTGCCCGTCCCGCCCGCGGCCCCGCACAGCCCGTACCGCGTTCACCAGCCGCGCCGTCGCCTCCGGGACGGTGAAGCGCTCCGGATACGGCGGCTCGTGCGCCTCCAGCGACGCGACCCCCGTATGCAGCGTGATCGGCGCGATGTGCACACCCCGGCTGACCAGCTCGGCCACCAGCGGCGCGGTGAAGGGCCGGGCCGCGCTCGGCATCTCCGCCGACCCGTCCCCGTCCGGCGCCTCCACCCCGAACACCGTCTGGTACGCGGGCAGCCCCTGATCCCGGTCCGTGTACGGATAGCGGATCGGCCGGCCGTACCGGTGCAGCAGCCCGGGCACCTCCGCCCCGGTCACCCGTCCCCACCACAGCCGCCCGCCAGGCCCGTCCAGCGGCTCCTCCAGCACCAGCGACGCCCCGCCCGGCAGCCGTACGAGCGCGCCGGAACGGTCCACCGGCCGCGGCCGCGTGCTGCCCCGCCCGTCCGGACTCCGCAGCTCCACCGACCGGCGGCCGTCGTCCCCGCGCGTCGAGAAGTGCACGACGACCTTCTCGCCGCGCCCGTCCCCGAGCCGCCCGTCGACCGCCGCGGGAAGCGTGCGCGAGGTGTTCACGACCAGGACGTCCCCGGCCCGGAGGAGCCGCGGCAGCTCCCCGAACGTGTGGTGCGACACCTCCGCGCCCCGGCTCACCAGCAGCCGCACCGAGTCCCGCCCCCGGCCGCTCCCGCGCCGCTCCGCGGGCACCCGCGCCGACAGCTCGTCGGGGATCCGCAGCGCCCCCACCGCGCTCACCGCCGCGCCGCCATGAGCTCCGGGGCCGCGTACCGGCCGCTCGGCGCGGCCCGGTCCAGCAGCGAGAGAAAGGCGGGGACCACCGCATCGGGCAGCGGCCGCCCCGAGAAGTCGTCGTCCGGGACGGCGGCCGCGTAGAGATCCGTGCGCATGTCGCCCGGGTCCACGGCCCAGACCCGCAGCTCGGCTCCTCCTCGGCCAGCACGGCCGAGAGCCGGTCCAGCGCGGCCTTGGACGCGCCGTATCCGCCCCAGGTGCCGTACGCCTCGACCGCCGCGTCCGAGCTCACGTTGATCACGGCACCCGGGGCCGCCGCGCGCAGCAGCGGCAGCGCCTCGTGCAGGAGACCGAGCGGCGCCACCACATTGGTCTCCAGCGCCGTACGCAGGCCCTCGGTCGGCAGGTCGGCCAGGGCGACCAGGGGCTCGGCGCCCAGCGCGCTCGCGTTGTTCACCACCAGGTCCAGGCCGCCCAGATCCCGGGCGGCCGACACCAGCGCGGCCCGGTGCCCGGGGGCCGTGACGTCCCCCGGCAGCGCCACGACCCGTACGCCCGCGCGGCCGATCTCCTCGGCTGCGGACGCGAGCGGCCCCTCCGAGCGCGCGTCCAGCACCAGGTCCCAGCCCCGCCCGGCCAGTGCCGCGGCAAGTGCCCGGCCCAGTCCCTTCGAAGCCCCTGTGATGATCGCCACCGGCATCGGACTCGTCCCCCTTCGCCGTCTCTCCCGTCAAGGTGTCCTCACCGTAGGAAGGGCGGCCGGGCCCCCGCCTCGTCCCGCGGTCGGGTGCCGCCGGGACACTTCGGCCTAGGCCCGGAGGCCGAAGCCGGTGCCTTCTCCGGTCCGATACGACGCCCGGCCCCCGCCGGTACGGTGAGCCCATGACCACCGGCTCCGTACCCGAATCGGGTCTCGCCGCGGTGAGCGCCGCGCTGCTGGCGATGAGCCGCCACCTCGAAGTCCGCGACGTGCTCCAGACGATCGTGGGCTCCGCGCGCGAGCTGCTGGACGCCGAGTACGCGGCCCTCGGGGTGCCCGACGATCACGGGGGCTTCGCCCAGTTCGTGGTGGACGGCGTCAGCGACGAGCAGTGGAAGGCCATCGGCCCCCTGCCCCGGCAGCACGGCATCCTCGCCGCGATGCTCCAGGACGCCACCCCCCAGCGGCTCGCCGACGTCCGGCAGGATCCGCGCTTCGAGGGCTGGCCGCGCACCCACCCCGAACTGTCGGATTTCATCGGGCTGCCCGTCGCCGACGGCGACGAGGTCCTGGCCGCCCTGTTCCTCGCGAACAAGCGGCATCCGGCGGGCGACGCGGAGGCGGGCGGGGCCGGGCCCCGTGACGGCTGCGGCTTCACCGAGGAGGACCAGGCCCTGCTCGGCATCCTCGCCCAGCACGCCGCCATCGCCCTGACCAACGCACGCCTCTACGAACGCAGCCGCGAGCTCACCATCACGGGGGAGCGCGCCCGGCTCGCCCACGAGCTGCACGACGCCGTCTCCCAGAAGCTCTTCTCACTGCGCCTGACCGCCCAGGCCGCGGCAGCCCTCGTCGACCGCGACCCCGCGCGGGCCAAGGGCGAGATGCAGCAGGTCGCCGGTCTGGCCGCCGAGGCGGCGGACGAGCTGCGGGCCGCGGTCGTGGAACTGCGCCCCGCGGCGCTGGACGAGGACGGGCTCGTGGCCACCCTCCGTACCCAGATCCAGGTCCTCGACCGCGCCCACACCGCCGAGGTCACCTTCTCCTCACAGAACGTGCGGGCCCTGCCCGCCGCGCAGGAGGAGGCCGTTCTGCGGGTGGCTCAGGAAGCTCTGCACAACGCGCTGCGGCACTCGGGGGCCGCCCGTGTCGGGGTCTCGCTCGTCCGCTGCGGCCAGGGCGCGGTGCTCCGAATCGAGGACGACGGCCAGGGCTTCGACCCGTCGGCGGTGCGGCGGGCCGGCCGCCACCTGGGGCTGGTGTCGATGCGTGACCGGGCGAGCGGCGTGGGCGGCGCCCTGACCGTGGAGTCGGCGCCCGGAAAGGGCACCCTGATCGAGATGGAGGTGCCCGGTGGCTGAGCGCCGGCGCGGCATCCGCGTCCTGCTCGTCGACGACCACCAGGTCGTACGGCGCGGGCTGCGGACGTTCCTCGAAGTGCAGGACGACATCGAGGTGGTGGGGGAGGCGGCGGACGGCGCGGAAGGGGTCGCGCGCGCCGAGGAACTGCGCCCCGACGTTGTCCTCATGGACGTGAAGATGCCCGGCACCGACGGCATCGAGGCCCTCCGCAAGCTCCGGGCCCTCGACAACCCCGCCCGTGTGCTCGTCGTCACCAGCTTCACCGAGCAGCGCACGGTCGTCCCCGCGCTCCGCGCGGGAGCCAGCGGCTACGTCTACAAGGACGTCGACCCGGACGCCCTGGCCGGCGCCATCCGGTCCGTCCACGCCGGGCACGTCCTGCTGCAGTCCGAGGTCGCCGGGGCGCTGCTCTCCCAGGAAGAGTCGGCGGGGTCCGGCCAGGGGCGGGGCGGCTCGCTCACGGACCGGGAGCGCGAAGTGCTCGCCCTGATCGCCGACGGCCGCTCCAACCGGGAGATCGCACGCGCGCTGGTGCTGTCCGAGAAGACGGTGAAGACCCACGTCTCGAACATCCTGATGAAGCTGGACCTGGCGGACCGGACGCAGGCGGCGCTCTGGGCCGTACGGCACGGTGTGACCGGCTGAGGCGGGGGCCGGGCGCCACGGGCCGGGCGGTGCGTTCACCGCAGGCCGCCCGCCAAACCGAGATTCATACTGTCGGGTGTATGTCGCCCGCATGGCGCAACCGCATGGGCGGTGACCCGTTCTCCATGGTGCCGCGGCGATCCGTCCGCGGTGAAAGCCAGGGAGGGTTAAGAAAGTGATGAACCTCAAGAAGGCCGCTGCCGTCACGATGATCGCCGGTGGGCTCGTCGCCGCCGGTGCCGGTGTCGCCTCTGCCGCCGGTTCGCACGCCCAGAGCGAGGCCGCGTTCTCGCCGGGCATCGTGTCGGGCAACCAGGTCCAGGCGCCGGTCCACGTGCCGGTCAACGTCGCGGGCAACACCGTGAGCGTCATCGGCGCCATGAACCCGGCCTTCGGCAACACGGTCGCCAACTGATCGCTCGTCGCCGGTCAGTACGGACGGGCCCCCGGAGGACACCTCCCCGGGGGCCTGTCCCTTGCCAAGGGCATGTGTCACCGCGGGGCACGGTCCGCCGTACGTCCGTGACCAGCGGTTCCGGGCCAAGGGGGCCGGTGGGCGCTGGGCCGAACGGGGGCATCGCGCCCCTGGGCCGTGTCATCGGGGCAAGCGGGGGCGTTGCGCACCACGTGGCCCCGAAGCCTGGGGTCACGGAACCCAGCAGAAGGAACGTCTTCTTCATGAACACTGCCAAGAGGGCCGCGATCCTCATCGCTTCCGCCGGCGCCGTCGTCGGTGCCTCGGCCGGCGCAGCCGTTGCCGATGGCGCCTCCGCTGTGGCCGCGGGCTCGCCCGGCTTCATCTCCGGCAACGTCATCCAGGCCCCGATCGACATTCCGATCAACCTCTGCGGCAACACGATCGGTGCCCTCGGTGACCTGGCGAACCCGGCGTTCCGGAACACCTGCATCAACAGCGACCGCTGACGCAGAATCCGGCATCAGGGCCCCGTGGGCATCGCCCCCGGGGCCCTTCCGCTGCCCGCGCCGGGCAGGGGTTCAGCGACACCGCCCACGCGCGGACGCCTTGGCGGCCGATTCCGTACGTCCGGGCAGGCTGCCTGTCCGCACCGATGCCGCGCTCTCAGCGTCGTTCCCGCTCCTCCACGTACGCGTTGTACGCCGCCACCTGCGCCCTGCGCGCCGTGCGTTCCACCGGCCGCAGCGCCTCCGCCCGCGCCGCGATCTGCGACGCGCTCATCGCCGCCCCGTGCTCGCGCCCGTCCCCGCTCCCGGCGTCCGGCCCGCTCGCGATGGCGACCAGCGCACCCACCCGCTGCGCCAGTGCCAGCACGCGTACCGCGCGCGGTGGATAGCCCGGCGCCAGGACCTCCCGGCCGCGATCGGCCCGCGCCCGGTACGCCTCGAGCGCCGCGTCCGCCACGGGACCCGAGCCCGCCACATCCATCCGCGACAGCAGGTCGGTCGCGTCCCGCAGTGCCTCGGCCAGTTCGCGCTCCGCCTCACCGAGCGACGGCACGTCCGCCGGCGGCGCATCCCGTACGGGCAGGCAGCGCCACACCACCTCGATGTGCTGGTCCCCGTCGGGACCCGCCGCGTGGACCTCGGGAACGAACCCCAGCGGCTGTCCGCCCGAGGCGATCACGGCCTCTTCCGCTTCCAACGCCCGGGCGTTGAAGTCCGGCGGCCCGCACAGACCGAGCGGATGCCCCGGTGTGGGCAGTGCCACGAGCAGTCCGGTCACGCCGAACGCGCGGAGCCGTCCGAGCGCGAGGCTCAGGCCGACGGGATCCGCCTCGCCGGGCAGCCCCTCGATCCGGTGCAGTGCGTCGTCCGCCACAATGCGGTGCACGGCTTCGTCGGGCGAGACAAGTCCGGCGATAAGGGCATTTCCCCAGGCGGCCAGCCGCCCTGAACGCGGTTCCGTGAGCATGGGACCAGCCTAGAGACCGACCCCGCCGACCGGTGGCGTAGGTTTTCCCTGGGGGCTGCGTCCACAGGCGCACACGACAGCCGAGACTGCATGGGAGACAACGCGCTCATGAGCGATGTACTGGAGCTGGTGGACGTATCCGTGGTCCGCGAGGGCCGGGCTCTGGTGGACCAGGTCTCCTGGTCGGTCGCCGAAGGCGAGCGCTGGGTGATCCTCGGCCCCAACGGCGCCGGCAAGACGACGCTGCTCAACATCGCCTCCAGCTACCTCTTCCCGAGCAGCGGCACCGCGCAGATCCTCGGCGAGAAGCTCGGCAGCGTCGACGTCTTCGAACTGCGCCCCCGCATCGGCATGGCCGGCGTCAACATGGTCGACAAGCTGCCGAACCGCCAGACCGTTCTGGAGACCGTCCTCACCGCCGCGTACGGCATGACCGCGCACTGGCACGAGAACTACGAGTCCGTGGACGAGGAGCGCGCCCGTGCCTTCCTCGACCGGCTCGGCATGAACGATTATCTGGACCGCAAGTTCGGCACCCTCTCCGAGGGCGAGCGCAAGCGCACCCTGATCGCCCGCGCGATGATGACCGACCCCGAGCTGCTCCTGCTCGACGAGCCGGCGGCCGGGCTCGACCTGGGCGGCCGCGAGGACCTCGTACGGCGACTGGGACGGCTCGCCCGCGACCCGATGGCCCCGTCCATGATCATGGTGACGCATCACGTCGAGGAGATCGCCCCCGGGTTCACCCACGTGCTGATGATCCGTCAGGGCAAGGTGCTGGCCGCCGGCCCGGTGGAGACCACGCTCAACTCCCGCAATCTGTCGCTGTGTTTCGGGTTGCCGTTGGTCGTCGATTGCAACGGTGAGCGGTGGACCGCCCAGGGCCTGCCGCTGAAGGGCTGACCGCTCCGGGGGCGCCGGTCGTTGCCGAAGTCCCCTCTCCGAAGCCCTTTCCCGAAGCGTCCATACGGTTCCTGAACCAACGATCCGGAACGCGCAGTTCCTGAACACCCGCCTTGTCGCTGGGCGTTCGCCGATCACTCTGTCCGATCGGCCCCTGTCGGCAATGAGGTCACCACGCCTACGATGAAGACGTGGATCCATGGGTGTGGTGGCTGATCGCCGCCGTCGGGCTTGGCATACCTCTCGTTCTCACCGCGATGCCCGAGTTCGGGATGTTCGCGGTCGGCGCCGTGGCGGCCGCCGTCACGGCCGCGCTGGGCGCCGGCACGGTGCCTCAAGTGCTCGTGTTCGCCGCCGTCTCCGTCGCTCTCATCGCCGTCGTCCGGCCGATCGCCGCCCGGCACCGACGGCAGCGGCCCCAGATGGCCAGCGGCATCGATGCGTTGAAGGGGCGTCAGGCCGTCGTCCTCGAACGGGTCGACAGCGGCGGCGGCCGGATCAAGCTCGCGGGCGAGGTCTGGTCGGCCCGTACGCTCGACTCCGATCAGGTCTGCGAAGTGGGCCAGCAGGTCGACGTGGTCGACATCGACGGTGCGACCGCCGTGGTGATGTGAGCGGCCGTGGTGAGGTGACGCCTGCTCAACCACCCGTCAGATGGCTGGAATCCGCACCCCGCGGGGCCGCTCTCTGCGAGACTCGATCATCAAGCAACCGAAGGGGTAACGGGGAGCATCCATGGAACCGATCATCATCGTCCTGATCATCCTGGTGGTGCTCGTCTTCATCGCACTCATGAAGACGGTGCAGGTCATCCCCCAGGCCAGCGCCGCCATCGTGGAGCGCTTCGGCCGATACACCCGCACCCTCAACGCGGGCCTCAACATCGTCGTCCCGTTCATCGACTCGATCCGCAACCGGATCGACCTCCGTGAACAGGTCGTCCCGTTCCCGCCGCAGCCCGTCATCACCCAGGACAACCTGGTCGTCAACATCGACACCGTCATCTACTACCAGGTGACCGACGCCCGGGCCGCGACGTACGAAGTCGCCAGCTACATCCAGGCGATCGAGCAGCTCACCGTCACCACGCTCCGCAACATCATCGGTGGCATGGACCTCGAGCGGACCCTCACGTCCCGCGAGGAGATCAACGCCGCGCTCCGCGGAGTGCTGGACGAGGCCACCGGCAAGTGGGGCATCCGCGTCAACCGCGTCGAGCTGAAGGCCATCGAACCGCCCACCTCCATCCAGGACTCGATGGAGAAGCAGATGCGCGCCGACCGCGACAAGCGCGCGGCGATCCTCACCGCGGAGGGCATCCGCCAGTCCCAGATCCTCACCGCGGAGGGCGAGAAGCAGTCCGCGATCCTGCGCGCCGAGGGTGAGGCCAAGGCCGCGGCCCTGCGTGCGGAGGGCGAGGCCCAGGCGATCCGTACGGTCTTCGAGTCCATCCACGCCGGAGACGCGGACGAGAAGCTGCTCTCGTACCAGTACCTCCAGATGCTCCCGAAGATCGCCGAAGGCGATGCCAACAAGCTCTGGATCGTGCCCAGCGAGATCGGCGACGCGCTCAAGGGGCTCAGCGGCGCCGTCGGCAACTTCGGTCCGATGGCCGGAGGCGGCGGCCAGGCCCCGGCCGCGCCTGCGACCTCCGCACCCAAGACGCCCGCCCCGCGCCGGGAGCAGCCCCCGCTGGACTGAGCCGCGGAGCTACGCGGTGACGGGCGCTCCTCCGGCGGATCCGGACGACGACCCGGGCGAGGAGCTGGTCGACAGGTCCGGGACGACGAATCCGGGCGACGGCTCCGGACGAGCGCAGCCCCGCTGCTGATCGCCGCCCGCCGTCCGGCATGATCGGTGCGGGAGACACCGATCACCGGAAGGCACAGCGTGGGCATCTGGGAGGCTCTGGCCGTATTCGCGGCAGGCATCGCAGCCGGCACGATCAACACCATCGTCGGCTCCGGCACACTGATCACTTTCCCGGTGCTGCTCGCCGTGGGCCTGCCGCCCGTCACCGCGAACGTCTCCAACAGCCTCGGTATCGTCCCCGGCTCGATCGGCGGCGCCATCGGCTACCGCCGTGAACTGCGGGGCCAGCGGAGCCGCGTCCTGCGCCTCGGCGTCGTCGCCCTCATCGGCGGACTCATCGGCGCCGCCCTGCTGATCGTCCTGCCGTCGGACGCCTTCGACACGATCGTGCCGGTGCTCGTGGGCCTGGCGGTGGTGCTGGTCGCCGTCCAGCCGTGGCTGGCGCGCGCCGTTCAGCGCCACCTGGCGCGCAGGGCCACGGCCGACGCCACCGATACTGCTGCCCCTGCCGGTGCCCACAGCGACGGTGCATCGAGGGAAAGCACTCCCGGTGAAGTTACCGCCGGTGATGACACTCCCGGTGACGGCCCTCCCGGTGACGGCGCCGCGGACCAGCCCGGCGCACGCCCCCGCCGGGGAGACCGCAGCCCGGTCCTGCTGCTCGGCCTCCTCCTCGCCAGCGCCTACGGCGGCTACTTCGGCGCGGCTCAGGGAATTCTCTATCTCTCCATGATGGGTCTGCTGCTCGACGAGAATCTGCAACGGCTCAACGCCGTCAAGAACGTTCTCGCCGCCCTCGTCAACGCCGTCGCCGCCCTCTTCTTCCTCTTCGTCGCCGACTTCGACTGGACCGCCGTCCTGCTCATCGCCGCCGGGTCCGCACTCGGCGGCCCCCTCGGCGCCACCGTCGGCCGCCGCCTTCCGCCCGCCGCGCTCCGCGCCATCGTCGTCGTGGTCGGTGTCGTCGCGATGGTCCGCCTGCTCCTCACCTGAGCAAGCAGCAGACGGACCCTCCGCTCACGCGGGCACGCGCGCACCCGGCGCCGGCAGCCACTCGGGCAGCGCCTCACGTCCCGACATCCCCAGCGCCAGCACCAGAGCATCCGCCGGCGTCGGCTCGAACGGCTTGCTGAGCAGCCGCATCCCCGCCTGCTCCGGCGTACGGTCGGCCTTGCGGTGGTTGTCCTCGGCGCAGGCCGCGACGGTATTCAGCCACGTGTCCGTACCACCGTGCGAACGCGGCAGCACGTGGTCCACCGTCGTCGCCCGCCGCCCGCAGTACGCGCAGCGGTGCCGGTCACGCACCAGCACACCCCGCCGCGACCAGGGCGCCCGTCTTCGGAACGGCACCCGTACGTACCGGCAGAGCCTGATCACCTGCGGCACCGGAAGCTCCACTGCCGCGGCGCGTACCCGCAGGCCGGAGTGAGCCTGCTCCACGACGGCCTTGTCCTGCAGAACGAGCACCACCGCGCGCCGCAGCGACACCGTCGACAGCGGCTCGAAGCTCGCGTTCAGTACCAGCGTCTCGCGCATCCGTAGCCCACCTCCCGGGTCCCCCGCCGCGTGGCGGGCTCGGCTCAACTCTGGCCGCGCGCACCGGTCGGAACAACGCAATTTCCTGTACGGGAGGGGGCTCGGGGGTGAAGACGTGAAAACCCGCCCGCTCCGCCACACACGATGTGGCAGGGCGGGCGGGTCACTGCGCCGTACGAGCGGAGGGGCCGGTGCGACAGGCAGTCGCCCCCGCCCCCCACGGCATCGGCACTCTCAGTCCGCCACGTCAGTCCGTGCCGAACTCGCCGATCACATGGGCGCGCCCCAGGGTGTGGAACCGCAGGTTGAAGCCCACGGCCGCCGGCGTCGCGTCCGCGTCCGGACCCAGCTTCTCCGAGTCCACGGCGTACACCGTGAACACATAGCGGTGCCTCTCCCCGGGAGGCGGGGCGGCCCCGCCGAAGTTCCGCTCCCCGAAGTCGTTCCGCACGTGCACGGCCCCCTCGGGCACCCCGCCGAACGTGCCGCTTCCGGCACCCGCGGGCAGCTCCGTGACATCGGCGGGGATGTCGAAGAGCACCCAGTGCCAGAAGCCGCTGCCGGTCGGCGCGTCCGGGTCGAAGCACGTCACCGCGAAGCTCTCGGTCTCCGCGGGGAACCCCTCCCACCGGAGGTGGGGCGAGGTGTTGTCCTTCGCGAACACCTGGGCATCGGCCAGCGTCGCCCCCGGCGCCACGTCATCGCTCACCACGGTGAACGAGGGCACCTCCGGGTGGAAGTCGTGCGGGAGCGGCGGCCGCTTGAGCTCGGACACGTCGAAACCTCCTGATCGGATGGCTCGGGATGGATCCAGTGGATCTCTGCCTCTCCGAGCCTAGAACCAGTTGCGGCGACCGCCGACCTCGGCGAGCCACTGGTTGAGATACGCAGCCCAGTCGGTCTCCTGGAAGTTCTGGAGGTTGACGGCGAACGAGCGGTAGGAGTCGGTGCCTTCGGTGAACA
Source organism: Streptomyces sp. NPDC048639 (assembly GCF_043199075.1). Classification (NCBI taxonomy): domain Bacteria; kingdom Bacillati; phylum Actinomycetota; class Actinomycetes; order Kitasatosporales; family Streptomycetaceae; genus Streptomyces; species Streptomyces sp. NPDC048639. The sequence continues at coordinate 1,879 of NZ_JBICVP010000001.1, read as the reverse complement.
GACCCGGCTTCTTGTCCATCTCCAGGACGACGTCCATCTCGTGGCCGTCCGCGATGAACGTCAGCTCGACCTGGTTCAGGCCCCGGTACTGCTGCGGGGCGAAGAACTCGATCTCCTGGTAGAACGGCAGCCGCTGGCGCGTGCCGCGGATGTGCCCGCGCTCCAGGTCCGCGCTCCTGAAACCGAAGCCCAGCGCGCCGAAGGCGTCCAGGATGGCCTGCTGCGCCGGCAGAGGATGGACGTTGATCGGGTCGAGGTCGCCCGAGTCCACGGCGCGCGCGATCTGCAGCTCCGTGGTCACCCCCATCTCCATCCCCGTCAGGTGCCGCCCCATGAACATCGTGATCGGGGTCTCCCAGGGGATCTCCAGCCCGAACGGCACCGCGTGCACGGCACCGGGCTGCACCTCGAAGGCACCGCCGAGTTGCTTCCGGTGGAACTCGACGTTCTGCTTGACGTCCTGTCCGTTGACCTGCACGTCCTCGCGCTCGACCCGCGACTGAAGGCCGACGGCGAGTCCCTCGATCTGCTGCGCCACGGACCCGCCCTGGATCCGCACTTCACCCTGCACGACTCCGCCCGGCACGACGTTCGCCTCGGTCAGCACGGTTTCGACGGATGCCCCGCCGGCGCCCATGCTCGCGAGCAGCTTCTTGAAGCCCATGTTCTTCCTCCCCGGGCGAAACCAAGTCTCGCCGCGACAACTCTTGACCTCTAGATACGCCCCACAGCACCGGGCGGTTCCGCTCGGCCAACGGTGGCAAGCCGGCCGCCGTATGGCCAGCCGCCGTACGTACCAGGTGCACTACGCTCGGAGCGCATGCCGCACCGTACGCCGCTCCCGCGCGACTTCTTCGACCGGCCCGTACTCGAGGTCGCCCCGGACCTCCTCGGCCGCACCCTCGTCCGCACGACGCCCGAGGGCACGATCGAGGTGCGGCTGACGGAAGTCGAGGCGTACGACGGCTCGACGGACCCCGGCTCGCACGCGTACCGCGGCCGCACTGCGCGCAACGCCACGATGTTCGGCCCGCCCGGCCACGCCTACGTCTACTTCATCTACGGCATGTGGTTCGCGATGAACCTGGTCTGCGGACCGGTGGACCGCGCGAGCGCCGTGCTCCTCCGCGCCGGTGAGATCACAGAGGGAGCGGAGTTGGCGCGGACACGGAGGCCCACGGCGCGCAAGGACAGCCAACTCGCCCAGGGCCCCGCCCGTCTGGCCACCGCTCTCGATGTGGACCGTGCCCTCAACGGCGTGGACATCTGCACCGGTCCGGGCTCTGCGCTGTCGGTGCTTGAGGGAGAACCGGTGGACCGGGACCGCGTCCGCAGCGGACCGCGTACGGGAGTCGGAGGTGAAGGGGCCGTCCACCCTTGGCGTTTCTGGATCGACGGCGACCCGACTGTCAGCCCGTACCGCGCTCATACGCCTCGTCGCCGTAGCCAGAAGGCGACTTGACTCCCAGTCCGGAAACGCCTAACGTAGCCCGAGCCGCTTGACACGGGAAGAGCCGCGAACGGCCCCAGCCGAACGCCAGACCCGCAAGCGGCACAGCCATCACTACGAGCTTCTCCCTCACCGGGGACAATTTCGGCATGCCGAAATTCGTGCCGAAGGGGGCGATTATGAATCGCCAGGGAAACCCGCTAGTGTGGTGAACACCGAAGGGAAGCGCCCGGAGAAACCAGGGATGGTTTTGAAGGAAGCGTCCGTTCCTTGAGAACTCAACAGCGTGCCAAAAGTCAACGCCAGATATGTTGATACCCCGTCTTCGGGCCATTTTGGTCCGGGGCGTGGTTCCTTTGAAGAAAACACACAGCGAGGACGCTGTGAACTGCCGGATTATTCCTCCGGTGGTTCCGCTCTCGTGGTGTT